>NZ_CP150275.1:627500-922500 GCF_037977205.1 Bacillus sp. FSL K6-0993 | reverse complement strand
TGTAACTCCGTACAGAGTGTCCTACAACCCCAAGAGGCAAGCCTCTTGGTTTGGGCTGATCCCGTTTCGCTCGCCGCTACTCAGGGAATCGCATTTGCTTTCTCTTCCTCCGGGTACTTAGATGTTTCAGTTCCCCGGGTCTGCCTTCTCATATCCTATGAATTCAGATATGGATACCACTCCATTACGAGTGGTGGGTTTCCCCATTCGGAAATCTCCGGATCAAAGCTTGCTTACAGCTCCCCGAAGCATATCGGTGTTCGTCCCGTCCTTCATCGGCTCCTAGTGCCAAGGCATCCACCGTGCGCCCTTTCTAACTTAACCGTTAAAAAGAATCACTATGTGATATCTTGTGTTACTAATTGAATGTGATGTCTACTGTTATCTAGTTTTCAAAGAACACGTTTCGAAGGAATGATCCTTCAAAACTAAACAAGACAGGGAACGTTCTGTTTATAAGACCCAAGGTCTTATATTCCGTATAATATCCTTAGAAAGGAGGTGATCCAGCCGCACCTTCCGATACGGCTACCTTGTTACGACTTCACCCCAATCATCTGTCCCACCTTCGGCGGCTGGCTCCTAAAAGGTTACCTCACCGACTTCGGGTGTTACAAACTCTCGTGGTGTGACGGGCGGTGTGTACAAGGCCCGGGAACGTATTCACCGCGGCATGCTGATCCGCGATTACTAGCGATTCCAGCTTCACGCAGTCGAGTTGCAGACTGCGATCCGAACTGAGAACAGATTTGTGGGATTGGCTTAACCTCGCGGTTTCGCTGCCCTTTGTTCTGTCCATTGTAGCACGTGTGTAGCCCAGGTCATAAGGGGCATGATGATTTGACGTCATCCCCACCTTCCTCCGGTTTGTCACCGGCAGTCACCTTAGAGTGCCCAACTGAATGCTGGCAACTAAGATCAAGGGTTGCGCTCGTTGCGGGACTTAACCCAACATCTCACGACACGAGCTGACGACAACCATGCACCACCTGTCACTCTGCCCCCGAAGGGGACGTCCTATCTCTAGGATTGTCAGAGGATGTCAAGACCTGGTAAGGTTCTTCGCGTTGCTTCGAATTAAACCACATGCTCCACCGCTTGTGCGGGCCCCCGTCAATTCCTTTGAGTTTCAGTCTTGCGACCGTACTCCCCAGGCGGAGTGCTTAATGCGTTAGCTGCAGCACTAAGGGGCGGAAACCCCCTAACACTTAGCACTCATCGTTTACGGCGTGGACTACCAGGGTATCTAATCCTGTTCGCTCCCCACGCTTTCGCTCCTCAGCGTCAGTTACAGACCAGAGAGTCGCCTTCGCCACTGGTGTTCCTCCACATCTCTACGCATTTCACCGCTACACGTGGAATTCCACTCTCCTCTTCTGCACTCAAGTTCCCCAGTTTCCAATGACCCTCCCCGGTTGAGCCGGGGGCTTTCACATCAGACTTAAGAAACCGCCTGCGAGCCCTTTACGCCCAATAATTCCGGACAACGCTTGCCACCTACGTATTACCGCGGCTGCTGGCACGTAGTTAGCCGTGGCTTTCTGGTTAGGTACCGTCAAGGTACCGCCCTATTCGAACGGTACTTGTTCTTCCCTAACAACAGAGCTTTACGATCCGAAAACCTTCATCACTCACGCGGCGTTGCTCCGTCAGACTTTCGTCCATTGCGGAAGATTCCCTACTGCTGCCTCCCGTAGGAGTCTGGGCCGTGTCTCAGTCCCAGTGTGGCCGATCACCCTCTCAGGTCGGCTACGCATCGTTGCCTTGGTGAGCCATTACCTCACCAACTAGCTAATGCGCCGCGGGTCCATCTGTAAGTGGTAGCCGAAGCCACCTTTTATGTTTGAACCATGCGGTTCAAACAACCATCCGGTATTAGCCCCGGTTTCCCGGAGTTATCCCAGTCTTACAGGCAGGTTACCCACGTGTTACTCACCCGTCCGCCGCTAACATCAGGGAGCAAGCTCCCATCTGTCCGCTCGACTTGCATGTATTAGGCACGCCGCCAGCGTTCGTCCTGAGCCAGGATCAAACTCTCCGATAAATGGATCACAGGTTAAGTTCACCGCATCCTGCGGCGACACCTGTGTGACCTGCGTCGTGCAGGCCCTAGTTTGACTGACTACGCACATCGCTGTGCGATTTATAAAAAATGAATTAACAGGTACGTTTTGTCTTGTTTAGTTTTCAAAGATCATTTTCACTTCTTGTTGAAGCGACTTTATTAATATAACATTTTGACTTTCTTTTGTCAAATGTTTTTTTGATTTATTTTCCCGCCGCTGTGAGCTTGTTTTCTCAGAAGCGCATCAGCGACGTTTAATAATATAACATGGTCAAGAATCAGAGTCAACACCTTTTTTAAAAGAATATCCTCGGTGATAGACAGCCTGTCCTTTAGTTTCTATCTGGCAGACGTTGATAAGTCCCTTTTCTGTCAAGTAATCAAGCATAACGCCAAGATCTTGGGTAAAGTGCTTTAGGTCATGATGTTGAAGAAGCTCACCGAATTGCCAAATGTCTTTTTCTTTCATTACTTCGAAAAGATGCGCCGAACCGATCTCGGCTTTGGAATGGATGAGAAAATCATTTGCTAAGAATAATAATTCAAGTCTTTTTTCCAGACTCTCGTGACTTTCAATCAGCTCGGAATATAACTTGTACACTTGCGGCTCCATCTGGCGCACTTGGCTCCACACAGTGGTTTCGGGATGGAATCCTCTGTCGATTACTTCAATACGTGCTAAATGATGCAGCGCATGAACAACGGCGTTGTAGGCATCTAAAAATTGATTGGCTTCAAAAAAAGCTTTCCCTTCAACATACCTTCTGATTAATTTGCCGTATTCGAGTCCGATCTTCAGTTTACGTTCGGCAAACGGAAATGTATTCAGCCTGTCAATCAGTTCAACTACGTATTCATTACGGTCAAACAAAACTCTGCCATTTACAATCCAATCTATGATTCTTCTATTTGTTCCGAGCAAAATCCATTCTTGAATCTGAGAATCTGTTACCACATGCAAAGAAGCTGTTTGATGATCAAATTCATAATGCTTTATAAAAACTGGCTCATCAGCATCCTTTACAATCACCAGCAAAGCTGCATCAAAGTTATCTGTTAAGGAAGATGTTTTGTTTCTTCTCTCAATCATAATGACAGCCAATGTGTTGGGATGACTTGCTCTTTCTTGGTAAATTGGACGGAGAAGATTTTCCATCACTATTCCTCCAATACAATTGTTCAAATTTTTTTATTCTCTATTTGATTCAATTCTATGGTTAAAACGAAATTCCTTTTTTCTAAACACATTGAACTATTATAAACAATTTCACAGTAACTCTCCATATATAAATTCCAGTTCAACTGAAAACATGAAGAAAATCCCATCGGGTTTGT
This sequence comes from Bacillus sp. FSL K6-0993, assembly GCF_037977205.1. Classification (NCBI taxonomy): domain Bacteria; kingdom Bacillati; phylum Bacillota; class Bacilli; order Caryophanales; family Bacillaceae; genus Bacillus; species Bacillus sp. FSL K6-0993. The sequence goes on along the minus strand of NZ_CP150275.1, from coordinate 919,100 downwards.
GCTATAGTTAAATCAGAGGGGGATGGACATGGCGAAATACTCCAGCAAAATTAATAAAATCAGAACATTTGCGTTAAGTTTGGTTTTCGTTGGGTTTATCATTATGTACATCGGGATCTTTTTTAAAGAGTCAGTTTTGCTATCTAGTTTGTTTATGATACTTGGACTTTTATCCATTGGTCTCAGTACGGTTGTTTACTTTTGGATCGGAATGCTTTCGACCAAAGCGGTTCGCGTCATTTGTCCGGGCTGTGAAAAAGAGACAAAGGTTTTAGGAAGAGTCGATATGTGCATGCATTGCCGAGAGCCGCTGACTTTAGATAAGGGATTAGAAGGAAAAGAATTTGATGAGTCTTATAATAAAAAGAAAATGTCGAAATAAAATAAGCTGACCGTTTCGTGCGGTCAGCTTATTTTTAATGATTTTCTTTTTTCGAACACTCTTGGCAGACGCCGTAAATTTCTAAACGGTGGTGGCTTACCTTGAAGCCCGTGACGTGGGCAGCGAGCTGTTCCACTTCATCAAGGCCCGGGTAGTGGAAGTCCACAATTTTACCGCAGTTTTCGCAAATCGCGTGATAGTGATCGGATGTCACAAAATCGAATCTGCTGGAAGCATCACCGTATGTGAGCTCTTTTACCAAACCTGATTCCCGGAACACACGCAAATTGTTATATACTGTCGCTACGCTCATGTTAGGAAATTTCCCTTCCAGAGCTTTATATATATCGTCCGCTGTTGGATGAGCCATAGAGTTAACGAGATATTCCAGAATCGCATGACGTTGAGGAGTAATGCGAACTCCGGTTTCCTTCAACGTTTCTAAGGCTTCTTTTAGTTCATGTGCAGCCATCCGTCATGCACCTCTCTTCTAAAAAAAATTCTTACATTGTAATGTTTATAATTAGTGTAACTCTTCCTACGATAATTTGTCAATTGATATCAGGGTAAAAGTAAGCATAGGCTCATAGAGATTTACTTTTCCGACATATCTTTGAGGGTTTGAAGCGCTTCGGCTACATGGTCCTTTACTTTTACCTTTCTCCATTCTTTAATGACCCGGCCTTCTTTATCAATTAAAAAAGTGGAACGCTCGATTCCCATATACTCTTTTCCGAAGTTTTTCTTCAGCTTCCACACATCAAACGCTTCTGCCAGCTTATGCTCGTCATCAACAAGAAGCCGAAATGGCAGGTTATGCTTCTCTTTAAATTTTCCGTGTTTTTCCTGGCTGTCCGGGCTGACGCCGATAATGACGGCATCCAGTTCGGCGAAGCTTTCGTGACTGTCCCGAAAATCGCATGCTTCAGTTGTACATCCCGGTGTCATGTCTTTTGGATAAAAATAAAGCACGATGTACTTTCCTTTATAATCCGATAATTTTACTGTTTCCCCATGATCGCCTTTTAACTCAAGATTAGGCGCTTTTTGTCCGATTTCTATAGTCATTACGTTACCTCCGGATGTTTTTTTATTAAGCGTATCCAATTCTTGTCCAGATTACAACCATCTCAGCTGAATCTGAAGCCCGAAGCCATTGTTCTTGTTCGGAAGCATGCTACAATAGAAAGGACGCATGGAGATATAGGAGGTTTTTATTCTTGCATACAAAATCAATTGAACTTCACAATGAGGCATTACAGCACATTGTCGGCGGTGTAAACAGCCCGTCTAGATCATATAAAGCAGTCGGCGGCGGTTCTCCTGTTGCAATGGAGAAAGCAAGCGGCGCTTATTTTTGGGATGTGGACGGCAACAAATACATCGATTATTTAGCGGCGTACGGTCCGATTATTACAGGACATGCCCACCCGCATATTACAGAAGCGATTAAAAAAGCGGCAGAGAACGGTGTATTGTATGGAACACCAACGAAACATGAGGTTACATTTGCAAAGATGCTCAAAGAAGCCATTCCCGCTATGGACAAAGTAAGATTCGTCAATTCGGGAACAGAAGCCGTTATGACGACCATCCGCGTGGCTCGCGCATATACAGGCCGGACAAAAATCATTAAATTTGCGGGCTGCTATCACGGGCATTCGGACCTTGTGCTTGTCGCCGCAGGCTCCGGCCCGTCTACTCTCGGCACACCAGACTCAGCCGGTGTACCGAAAAGCATTGCAAACGAAGTGATCACAGTTCCATTTAATGATATCGATAGCTATAAAGCGGCTCTTGATAAATGGGGCAGTGAAATCGCGGCGGTTCTCGTTGAACCGATTGTCGGCAACTTCGGTATCGTCGAGCCGAAAAAGGGCTTCTTAGAAAAAGTAAATGAATTGACACACAATGCAGGCGCTCTCGTTATTTACGATGAAGTCATTACGGCTTTCCGCTTTATGTATGGCGGCGCGCAGGATCTCTTACAGGTGAAACCGGATTTAACAGCACTCGGAAAAATTATCGGCGGCGGACTTCCAATTGGCGCCTATGGCGGCAAACAAGAAATCATGGAGCAGGTAGCTCCGCTAGGGCCTGCTTATCAGGCAGGAACAATGGCAGGGAACCCCGCTTCCATCCTATCAGGCATCGCTTGTCTGGAAGTGCTCAAAGAGGAAGGCGTGTATGAAAAGCTTGATCACCTTGGCGCTATGCTGGAGGAAGGCATATTACAGCATGCAGAAACACACGGCATCACGATTACTGTCAACCGGTTAAAAGGCGCACTCACGGTTTATTTCTCTGATGAGAAAGTCGAAAATTACGAGCAGGCTGAACGTAGTGACGGAGAAACGTTCGCGACGTTTTTCAAACTGATGCTGGAACGCGGAATTAATTTAGCACCTTCTAAATATGAAGCCTGGTTTATTACAACAGCACATACAGAGCAGGATATTAAAGACACGCTTGCAGCGGTCGAGGATGCTTTTAAACACCTTAAAAACTAGAATCAGACAACTTGGACAGGAGCATTGAGCTCCTGTTTTTTTATGGATTCAAACAGTGTGTAAGATTTTGGTCTTTTTCTAGAAAAATAGCTTGAATATTTGTGTTGATCCCTGTATATTACTTAATTGTTTAGCAAATAAACTTACCGGGAATTTTAAGGATTAGCCATTTGCTATGTTACACAATTTACTATAGAAAGGAATGCACGCACAAACCAATGAAACTTGGTGCCCGCATTTTCAAAACCGGGATTGCGATTACACTTGCCCTTTATTTGGCTTCGTGGATCGGGCTTCCCGCGCCGATTTTCGCTGGGATTGCAGCGATATTTGCGATCCAGCCGTCGATTTACCGCTCTTTTCTCATTATTATTGACCAGGTTCAGGCAAATATCATCGGAGCTGTGATTGCCACAGTGTTCGGCCTTATTTTCGGACCCAGCCCGATTATGATCGGGTTAACAGCAGTTATTGTCATTACAATCATGCTGAAACTTAAAATTGAACATACAATTTCGATTGCTCTTGTAACAGTTATTGCGATTTTAGAATCCGCCGGTGACGACTTTTTAATGTTCGCGCTGATCAGAACAAGCACTGTGATCTTAGGGGTGCTTTCTTCCTTTATCGTCAACCTTGTGTTTTTGCCTCCTAAGTACGAAACAAAGCTGATTCATAATACCGTCGAAAACACCGAAGAAATTATGAAGTGGATAAGGCTGTCCATGCGGCAGTCAACAGAGCATTCGATTTTGAAAGAGGATATTGAAAAACTGAAAGAAAAAATGATCAAGCTTGATCAGACATATCTGCTATATAAAGAAGAGAGAAGCTACTTTAAGAAAACGACTTATGTAAAATCAAGAAAGCTTGTCTTGTTCAGACAGGCCATTATTACTGCAAATCGGGCGCTTGATACATTGAAGAAACTGCATCGTTTGGAAAACGAGATCTATCATATGCCGGAAGAGTTTCAGGAAACACTGACTGAAGAGCTTGATTACCTGCTTTACTGGCATGAACTGATTTTGATGAGGTTTGTCGGCAAAATCAAGCCGCATGATGACGCAGATGAAGAAGGCATTCGATATAAGCAGCTTTTAACAAAGTCATTTTTAAAAAATCAGCAGAATACGGATGATGAGCTTATTGATTACAACATGCTTAATATTATGGCAAGTGCCGTAGAATATCGCGAGCAGCTTGAACATTTGGAAACACTTATCACAAGTTTTCAAACGTATCATCCGAAAGACTGCGAAATAGAAACAGAAGAGTAACCCGGTTAAACAGCCGGGTTTTTTTATATACAAAAAAATCTTATATCCTTCGTTAAAAGGATATAAGATTGATGTTTTAGTTCAAATTTTGAATGGTAAATAAGTGCTTGTACTGGCTCTCATAGTCCATGAGTTCATCATGGGTTCCGATTTCAATGATTGTGCCGTTTTCCATGACAACAATCTTATCCGCATGGGTGATTGTCGATAAACGGTGGGCGACAACAAAAGTTGTTCTATCCTTCGCCAGTTTGTCCATCGCTTCTTGAATGTAATGCTCACTTTCCAAATCCAGAGCTGATGTAGCTTCATCTAAAATGAGGAGCGGCGGATTTTTCAGGAATACCCGCGCAATTGAGATCCGCTGCTTTTGTCCGCCTGAAAGCTTAACGCCTCGTTCTCCCACCCGGGTCTCATATCCTTCTGGAAAACTCATGATAAATTCATGGGCATTTGCAGCTTTGGCGGCTTCGATTATCTCTTCAAGTGTGGCATCAGGCTTGCCGATCGCGATATTTTCCCGAATCGTTTCACTAAATAAAAAGGTATCCTGAAGCACCATACCAACCTGGTTGCGAAGGCTTCTTGCTTCATAATCGCGAATATCCGTCCCATCAATCAGCAGTCTGCCGCTTGTTACATCATAAAATCTTGGGATCAGGCTGACGAGCGTTGATTTTCCTCCTCCGCTCATGCCGACGAGAGCTACAGTTTCTCCTCTATTTACTTTTAAGGATACATCATGAAGAATATTTTCTTTGTCCTTCTCATATTGAAACGAAACGTTTTGAAACTCCACTCCTCCGCGAATCTGATCGGCCTTTATCGCATTTGGTTTGTCAGTGAGTTCATAGGGCTCGTCAATAAATTCAAACACCCTGTCCATTGATGCGATTGATTGTGTCAAAGTTGTAGAGGAATTGATCAGCCTTCTAACAGGGTTGTACATTCTGTCAATATATCCGACAAACGCGACCATTGTTCCGACTGTCAGCGGTCCATTAATGACAAAATACCCGGCGCACGCTATGACGATGAGCGGCGCCAAATCTGTAATGGTATTGACCACCGCAAAGGTTTTGGCGTTCCAATTCGTGTGGCGGATGGCTTTATCTAAGAAATGGCTGTTTTTCTCATTAAATTGAGCCTGTTCATGATCTTCTATCGCAAAGCTTCTGATGACAGGCATGCCTTGAATGCGTTCGTGCAAATGCCCCTGCACTTGAGCAAGAGCCTGTGAGCGCTCCCTTGTCAGCTTTCGTAAACGGCCGTAAAAATACTTCACTGAGATTCCGTATAATGGGAATAATACGATAGAGATCAGCATTAATTTAACGTCCAGTGTGAGCATGATAGAGATTACAATCAAAATCGTCAGCATATCGAGCCATATATTCATCAGCCCTGTGATGACGAAATCCTTTGTTTGTTCTACATCATTAATCACTCGGGAAATGACTTCCCCTGTTCTTGTATTCGCGTAAAAACGAAGGCTCAGTTTTTGTATATGGTCAAACAGCTTAGCTCTTATATCATAAAGCACCTTGCTGGCAGTCCACTGGGCAAAATATTGCCGATAATATTCAACAGGCGGGCGCAAAATTAAAAATAAGGCGAACATGATCGCCATAATCGTGAACAATGACGTGGTTTTGTCACTGGCCGTGCCGCCTCCTTGAATAATGTCGTCAACTACGTACTTCAGAAGCAATGGGAGAGCAAGCGGAATGGAAAATTTTACGATCCCGATTAACACTGTAACGAAAATTTGCTTCTTATAAGGTTTGACGAATTGCATGTAGCGTTTCATAACCCCCACGTTGATTCCCCCTCTCTCTTTATCATGATGTGTGTGAGCCCATGTGAAAAACCTGTTGTACCCCGCAACAGGTTTTTACGTAACCATTATTTTGTATAGCGCAAATACCGTTCATACCACATATCGACAAACTCGGGCGCAAACGGTCCCTGACGCTGGTGAATCCAATGGAGCAGCGTATTTAAGTAGTCTCTTAAAATACTGTCGATTTCTTTTGGATAATTCATGGCTTTCCGATGATCATCATATTCGTCTTCATCGAGAATATTGTAGGTCATGTCAGGAAAAACCTTAACATCTAAGTCATAATCAATATATTTAATTGCTTCGCCATCATAGGCAAACGGAGAACTGATGTTGCAATAATAATGAACCCCGTCTTCCCTCAGCATCCCGATGACATTAAACCATTGTCTTGCGTGAAAATAACAGATTGCGGGCTCTCTGGTTATCCATGTCCGGCCGTCTGATTCGGTTACCATCGTCCGGTCATTGGCTCCGATGACACACATTTCTGTACTTTTTAAGATTGTTGTCTCATTCCAAATTCTATGAATCAGCCCGTTGTGCTTATAGCTGTGAATTTGAATGGTTTCTCCTTCCTTGGGATAGCCCATATTTCTCCCCTACTTTCTATAAAGCCCTACAGTTAGTATGTCCAAATTTGCTTACCGACAACGTCTTTTACCTATTATAACGTTACAAATTGAAAAATGAAAATAAAAGAGCCATTCCGGCCGGGGAATGGCACATTCCTGCACTACACAAAGGAAGACGGCTTTTCTGAGCTGCGATATGAACGAATGACCTGCTCTGTCTGCTTTTGAAACATATCCTGTATATCGGCAAGGTGTTTCCGTTTTACCGCAATTTCAGCCTGTATCCCACGCAGCCTTGCATCCCTTTCCAAATGCCGGAGTTCCGCCTCAATTTGTTTGCAGCGGTCGAGCTCTGATTGGAGATCGAGAAGCTTATCCATCGTTTTCATCTGTTCACTTACCAGCTTTTCAAATTCCGTCATCGGTTCCTCCTTCAGCCTGATGAAAGTATAAACATTTCCTCCTTTAATCATTTCGATCTCCATAAAGCAAACCCTTTGACTCATTCTGTAGACCTTCCACAAGTTTTGTCGTTTTTCAAACAGAAAAAAGCACTTCCACCCGAAGATGAAGTGCTTTTTTCTGTTTCAGTGATTAGCTGTTTTGTTGTTTGTTTTGTTCAGCAGATTGGTTTTGCTGTCTTACCTGCTGTGCGTCAGTTTCACTAGCGAATTCAGTGCCGAATTGACCTTGTTGTCCAGCTGATTGCTGGTTTTGTTTTCTGACTTGCTGAGCGTTTGTTTCGCTAGCAAATTCAGTGCCAAATTGACCTTGACCAGCAGCTGATTGTTGGTTTTGTTTTCTAACTTGTTGAGCGTTTGTTTTGCTGAAGTTATTTGAGTTAGCCATTGTTATCACCTCCACGGTCATTAGAATGTGCAGGTGATCGTATAGCTATTCCTCTTTTTTAAAAATTTTTAAACGAGCAGTGAGCGTCCGCCGTCAACGATAATTGTCTGTCCGCGGATCATGTCAGCCTTGGAAGACACTAGAAACTCAACAGTATCAACCATGTCTTTAATTTCGACCATGCGTCCCGCCGGCGTGTTTTGGCGCGCATCCTCAAGCAGATCTTCTCTATTCGGGAAGTGTTTCAGCGCATCTGTGTCGATCGCTCCGCCTGAAACAGCATTGACGATAATTTGTTTTGGTGAAAGCTCAACCGCAAGATAACGGGTTAAAGCCTCTAACGCTGCTTTTGATACACCGACCGTGGTGTAGTTTTCAAGATAGCGGATAGAGCCTAATGAACTGATGCTGACAATATGCCCGCCTCCGTTCTTCTCCATTAGCTTTGCAGCTTCCTGAGCGCAGAAAAGCAATGCTTTCGCATTAATGTTCATCGTCCAGTCCCAGTGTGTTTCTTCTAATTCCATGACAGGCCTTAGTACTCCTGAAGCGGCATTATTGACAAAAACATCAAGTCTGCCGAACGTTTCATCAATTTGCTGAAACATTTCTTTGATTTTTGCAGGCTGTCCTACGTTTGCTTTTACGACAAGCACTTTAACGCCAAGCTTTTCGATTTCTTCCGCTGTTTCTAATGCTGCTTTTTTGCTGCGTGCATAGTTAATGACGATGTTATAGCCGTTCTCAGCAAGTCTGATCGCGGCCGCTTTTCCGACACCGCGGCTGCTTCCTGTTACGAGTGCACATTTATTTTGTTCCATTTTTCCTCATCTCCTTGTAGCGTATAGTTCTTTTATTTCCACAAACAATAATGGCAAGAACTTTAAAGGGGGTCTTCTGTTATGTATGTCGGACGTGATATGAGCGAATTGAACATGGTTTCCAAAAAAGATTGGAAGAACAGTGAACTCGCTTATTTTCATCATGCCTTTCAGCAAATTATGCCTTATTTGAACGAAGAAGGCCAATCAAAATACCGGGAATTAACGCAAGAAATTGAAGCGCGCGGCGGAATGAAGCGCAATGAAGCGGACTACAGCCACGGCACGCGCGTCTCTTACGATTAAGAATGGTTTACGGAGCAGCCGAGATAGCGGCTGCTTCTACTGCCATCTTCCAGATTTTTTGATGTGACACCGGGAACGCAAATTGTTCGAGCTCTTCTTTCGTTACTATTTTCAGCTCGCTGGTATCCGACACTTGTTTTACTTTACCGAAAAACACTGAAATATTCCATACCAGGTGGGTGAAAACATGCTCGACTACACCTTGCAGATCACTGATATCAGCTTGTATTCCATATTCGTTTTCTAAGAAAGCAATGAGCTGTTCACGCTCAGTTTTGATCCCTTTTTGTGTTTCAAGATTAGGGAATTCCCACAGGTTGGCGAGCAAACCTTTAGACGGCCGTTTGTGGATATACACTTGTCCGTCTTCATCAGTCAGTACGATCGCAGCCATGGTTTTGATCCCGGGCTTTTTCTTTTTGCTTTTTACCGGAAGCTCCCGTTCAGTGCCTTCTTCAAATGCTGAGCAATGCTGTTGAACCGGGCAAAGCAGGCATGAGGGTGATTTTGGCGTACAGATCAAGGCTCCAAGCTCCATCAAGCCCTGATTAAATTCAGATGGTTTTTCTTTGGAAATAAAAGCCCGTATGGCGTCTTCAAAGATCGTTCTTGTTTTTGGTTTGGCAATATCATCCCAAATAGAAAGAATTCTGGACATGACACGCATCACATTTCCGTCAACCGCGGGAATGGGTTTATTGTAGGCAATGCTGAGCACCGCTCCCTTTGTATAAGGGCCGACGCCTTTTAACCCGCCAAAATCTTTCTCGTCTGGAGGGACAATGCCGCCGTATTCCTGTTTCACTTCTTTTACCGCGCTTTGCAGGTTTCTGACTCGCGAATAATAGCCGAGCCCTTCCCATGCTTTCAGCACCTTTTCTTCATCAGCATCAGCGAGCGCTTCCACTGTCGGGAATTGTTCCACAAACCGGAGAAAGTAAGGAATCACTGTCTCTACTCTCGTTTGCTGCAGCATCACTTCAGATACCCACACCTTATAAGGATCTTGGTCCTCTCTCCACGGCAAAACGCGCTGCTCTCGTTCAAACCATGAGATTAAATCATCGCGAAATTGCTGTATGTCTTTTTGTTTTAATTTGTCTTCAAGTACGTTCATATGTGTTTCTCCCCAGTCTTTCGCGCCCCGCTTTTCTTTAGACTGTTTTTTGTTGTACACTAAGGGCACAGTACGATAATATGTTACATTAAATAGTAATAAAGAAAAAGCGGAAACATATGAGAACGATTGAATCAGTTTAAAAATTGGGTATATGAAAATGGGGAATTTCTTACAAAGTGAATGTGCAGGATCATCCTGCAAGGAGGTCACCTATGGATACGGGCACACATGTCGTTATGGGCATCGCACTGGGCGGTATTGCGACGCTTGATCCTGTTGTCGGATCAGATCCGGCAATGGCTCACGCTGTTATGATCGCAACGCTTGCGGGCTCTCAGGCTCCGGATATTGATACTGTGTTAAAGCTTAAAAACAATGCTGTTTATATAAGGAATCACAGAGGATTTACCCATTCAATTCCCGCCGTTTTGTTTTGGTCTGTCATCATCCCGGCGATTCTGTATTTATTTTATCCTCAGGCCGATTTTCTGCACCTGTGGCTGTGGACACTGCTGGCAGTCGTTCTGCATGTCTTTGTTGATATATTCAACGCCTATGGAACACAAGCCATTCGTCCGTTTTCGAAAAAATGGGTTGCGCTCGGGCTGATTAATACGTTTGATCCGTTTATTTTTATCAGCCATCTGGCAGCTATTGCGATTTGGTATGCAGGCGGGAGTCCCGGCATCACGTTTCTCAGCTTATATATCATATTGGCAGGCTACTACTTGGTGCGCCTGATCATGCAGCTGAGAATTAAACGGAAGCTTCATGAGATGATTCATGATGAGATCGAAAGCATTATTATTTCTCCAACGATGAAATTCAGGCAATGGCGAATCGCAGTGACGACAGCACATGCTTTCTATGTAGGAAGAAGCATGGAAGGACATGTCGTGATTCTGGATACATTTAATCGGGTGCCTGTTCCTGAAACCGATGTAATGCATGCGGCAAAGCAGGATGATAACATCGCGGCGTTTCTGTCCTTTTCTCCGGTTTACCGGTGGGAAGTGGATACGTTTAAAGATCATTATGAGGTGAGATTTATCGACCTGCGCTATCGGAGCAAAGGCCATTATCCGTTTGTCGCAATTGTTCACATCGGCCATGATCTCACGATTCGTTCGTCCTATACGGGATGGATATTCAGCGAAGAAAAACTTCAGAAAAAATTAAAGCTCGGCTCTATATAGAGCCGGGCTTTTTACGTCTTATATAGAAAACAGCAAGCAGCAGACTGACAAGAGATATGAGCGCCGATATTTTGAAGTATGGCGGATAGTAAGTCAGCTCAATGTGATTGTCTCCCTTTTGCGCCTTGAAGCCTATAAAAGCATAATCCGCTTTTTCGATCTTCTGTGTTTTTCCGTTGATCTTCAGCTCCCAGCCTTTTTCATATGGGATCGGAAGCATGATGTACTGGTCTTTTGACAGATGATATGCAAAGGTCAGTCGATTTTTGTTCCAATTCAGTTTGTCTGCTTTCTCTGTTTTATTTTTCATTACAGCGTTTTTCAGCGTTTGGTAATTTTCTTCATAGAGCGCTATGTTTCTCAGCTCATAGGTTCCTTTCGGAAGATGGATTGAGATATGTCCTGATTTAGGCACTCTTACCGTTATATTATTTACTCCGGTTTTATATATCGATTTGTTCGATTTCCTTGTTGTGACATAATCATTTACCTTTAACGTAAATCCTTTGTCTTTTGCTTTGCTTTTCAAATAAAAGCTGACATAGTAGTCTCCCGGAGCGGATGATGGCTGTTTCGGGGTGATGATCAGCTCTCCTCCGTTTTCTCCAGTTACGGTTAGCAGCCCGTTTTGATACTGGGCTTGTTTTGCGGTAATGTCCGACTTGGTTATCAAATTGGACGGTTTTGGTGTCTGCTCCGTTTTTCCTGATGGATCTTTTAATATGATTCCTTTCAGCATCGCCTGTTCTTTCGCAAGAGCGGGCAATCGGTCCAGCTCACTTTCGCTGTATATGGCATCGGCTGTTTTGACGAATGGAAGCATGTACTGATTCTCATAAACTGCATAATGCTCTGTTTCTAAATGCTTTTTGAAGCCGTACGGGACGCAGGCTTCGTTTGTTTTTTCGGTCATATAATATTTGCCGTAAAGCAGGCTGTATAAATTCGCCCTGTCTCCCAATGACGCGTAACGGCTGACGCTTTCCCTGCCCATATCGATGCTTAAATCATTCCAATAGAAGGCCAGCAGATCTTTGTTTAAAATGCTGGAATACGCGCTGAAGCCATTAAACCCGTAAATGATTGGCGTATTATTGCGGACCCCGTTCATCCAGTCGATTCTCATGAGCGGATCATCGTCTTCCTTCTGTAAACGTCTAATGAGCTCAGATGATTCCCGCCCTCTGTATTCCTCACTTGTAAGATATTCTTTTGTCACACTGTCCAAATCGCCGCCCTCTGAGAGTGCGTATTTTTGATAGGAGTTGGCGACAAACAGTGAAGAAAGAATGATTATACCGTACACAGCCATTTTTGCCCGTTTTTTCGCAAAAGCTGCAGCAAACAAGGCTGCGATTGTCATGAGTAAGAGCAATAGAATACTTTCATTCGCAGGCTTCCATATATCGAGCTTATACCTTTGAATATGATACAAGTAAAGAAGCAGGACGACAGCTGCGGCCAAGAGCAGTTCTTTCCGTTTCAAATCAGACAGCTGTGACAAACCAGCCGCAGCTGCTCCCGCAATGGTAAAGGCCAGAACATATTCAAACCGGTTTTGCGGGGCGGAAAAGCCGTTAAAGACGCTTGCCGCATACGGACTGAAATGAAAAAGAATAAACAGCAGGCTCAATCCGGCAAAGAGACGAAACACACGGTTTTTGTAAAAAGAAATAATAAACAAAAACAGCAGAAAAGCGGCCGGCACAATGATAATCCGGCTGGAAAATAAGATATTATCATCGAAATTGAGCCACTCTATTTTCTGGCTGTATGGAGGGCGCAGGTTGTTTAAAAAACCGTATACCACCGGCACAAACGCCGCCGCACTGATGCCAAAAGAAATGAAGCCTGAAACCAGAAATAATCTGCTTTGAATCCATTTTTTCTCTTCATGTGGTTCCAGTCGGATCAGCCATCTGAACAGCACATAGATTCCGATGAATATAAGGTTTATGTATGCAAAGTAAAAATTGTTGATTAACGTCAGCGAACACGCAACGATAAACCACGCCGGGCGCCGCTCTCTAATAATTTTTTCTGCGCCAAGCACAAGCAGCGGAAGCCAAACCATTGTATCGGTAAAAAATTCCCAATATGCTTCGTGACGGAAATAAATAATTGAGACGCCGTATAACACAGCTCCCGTGAACGATGCCGCCCTGTGCTTGAGAAGATAATGAAAAACAGAAGCGGACGTAAAGATGATCAAACTCAATTTGAAAATACTGATAAAAACAGCTGACTCAGCCCAAAAAAGCGTATCCGCTTCTCCGATCAGCTGGACGGCTTGAAGCATCCAAACAGCGGCGGATACAGCAAGAAAAAGAAAAGACGCAGAAAAATAATAGCCGAGCTGACTGAATGTGCCGCCGCCAAGTCCGAATGAATAATTGTAGAAAAGATTCCCGTTTGTATATTGGTCAAATAATAATTTTTTAAATACGATCATTTGCGCAAGCCCGTCACCCGGACCTGTCATATACCTGCCTTCCGCCCATTCTTTCACAAAAAAAGCGTGTGCCAGAACGGACACCAGCAGACTGGCCGCGTAGATCATGATATGTTTTCTTTTCATATAAATTCTCCAGTCTTGCTTTTAAGATAATAGACACGCAAAAAAAGCACTGCCAATGGCGCTTGGTATTTTCAGTGCATTTTTGTCAGACGCCGCATGCTTTTTAATTCGTTCGTTTCAGGCAGGTCTTTGTTCGGGATATTCGCTTCTTTGATCAAATAATGCGGGCGTTTTTTTGTTTCATAATAGATTCGGCCGATATATTCGCCTATAATTCCGAGGCTTAACAGCTGTACTCCGCCAAGAAATAACACTGCTGAGATAATGGTAAAATACCCAGGCACAGAAATACCGTTAGTCAGAATTTTAACGAATGTGGCAATGATATAAATGATGGAAAGCAGCAGGATGAAAATGCCTGTATAAAAACATAATCTCAGCGGCTTATGATTAAATGAAACGACGCCGTCCATTCCGTAGTTAAACAGACTGCTGAACGACCATTTGGAGGTGCCGTTTTTTCGTTCGACATTTTCATAAAATACAATTTTCTGATCAAAGCCAATCCAGCAAAAAAGGCCTTTTGAAAAGCGGTTTCCTTCGCTTAGCTTCAAAAGTGCATTCACAGCTTGGCGGCTTAACAATCTGAAGTCACCGACACCGTCACGCAAATCGACCTCCACCGCTTTATTAATGAACTTGTAATACATAGATGATAAGAGTGAGCGGACAAAGCTGTCCCCTTTTCTGTTCCTTTGGGCAATGACTTGGTCATACCCTTCTTCGTAGCCTTTGATAAATTCCTTCAGCAAATATGTCGGATGCTGCAGATCGGCATCCATGACAATAACCGCCTCGCCCTGAACATGCTCAAAGCCCGCCAAAATTGCGGCTTCTTTTCCAAAGTTTCGAGAAAAAGATATATATTTTACCCGGCTGCACGTCGCTGCCAAGTCTTTGATCTGCTGAAGCGTGTCATCAACACTTCCGTCGTTTATGAAGAATATTTCATAGTCATAATGAATGTTTTTAAATTCCTTTTTTAAAGATTCATGAATGAGTTTGACATTATACCCTTCATTGTAAGACGGGATAATAATCGAGATTAATCCTTGCTTCATTAAGGCACCTTCTTTTTATTATTCTTTTTAAGTATTGCCTTAGGGGAGTTTTACACAAATCTTCAGTAAGGCTATTCCTTTTTTTAAAGTCGTTTAAACCTGTTTTTTGTTACAATTTTATGGTGACATTCATGATTTTTAATGTTATTTTGTCATGTTTAAAACAGACTATGAAAAAAACGCACAGAAAAAGTCTGCCATTATGACAGACGGATGGAGAGAAATTTTGGCTTATTGGTTCTTAAGATATTCCAAAATCAGCTGATTGACGATGGCTGGCTTTTCGTGGTTAATCCAATGGGAAGCTTCATCAACAAAGATGAGATGTCCATTCGGGCAATGCCTTTCCGTCTCTTTCGCAAGCTTTCTGCTCAAAAAGCGGTCTTCCATTCCCCAGATCATTCGGTAAGGTACTGTTTCGTAAGAGGGTTTCTCTGCCAAGCTTCCTTTTCTGATGGCTCTGTACCAGTTCAGCATAGCTGTCAGCGCGCCCGGCTGTTTCCACGCTTCTTTGTACCTGCTGACATCCTCGGATGTAAAAAGCGCGGGACGGTCGGATAATCCAATCGCTTTATCTAATGTTTCATAATCATTTTCCCTTAGTGATGCCTCCGGTATATCGGGGAGCTGGAAGTATGCGATATACGAGCTTTTCAGCCATTGCGGCGGATAAAGCGGCGTTACGGTTTTCATGACGTGCGGGTGCGGGATATTGATCGCGATCAGTTTTTCAAGATACTCCGGGCGTGTGGAAGCCAAATGCCATGCAACAGCCCCTCCCCAGTCATGCCCGATGACAATTGCTTTTTCATCAGTGAATTGCGTAATGAGCCCGATGATATCATCTCTTAATGTATCAATCCGATACGAATCAATTCCTTCCGGCTTGTCACTGAGATTGTAGCCCCGCTGATCAGGAGCAATGACCCGGTAACCCGCATCAACAAGCGGTTTGATTTGATTTTTCCAGCCGTACCAAAACTCAGGAAATCCATGGAGCAGGACAATTAACGGGCCGTCTTCCGGTCCTGCGGCTGCAACGTGGAGCGTGATTCCGTTCGTATTGACAAACTGGCATTTAACTCCGTCCACTTCTATCTCCTCCTTGACTGTGCGTCATGATTTTCAGCCTTTTCTCCGTCAGCATAAATGTTATGACACAGGCGGCAATCAGCAGGATAAGCTGAAGAATAAACAAGTTTGATCCCAGCAGCAAACCCATTCCCGCAATCACCAAGCCTGACAGGATCATTAATGATGCACTGTAACGGTTCGCTTCATTCCATAATCTTTGATCTGACATTGAGCGTCTCGTTCTGTATCCGTACACACTGTTGATCGATTTGGGAGGAAACAGTTTGATCAGTATGCCCGCAATGATCATAAGCCCTCCGCCGACTAAACCCGTCATATCATCATCTCCTTTCTCATTGTTACGTGCAGAAAGAAGAAATGTTTCATGCATAGGCAAAAAGACAAGCCTCGGCCTGCCTTTTTATCGCATTTGTAAATCCTTTGTGTGAATATAGCCTTTAACTCCGCCATAATCCACGAACGCCCAAGTGAAGTCAAATCCGCCGTTTTCACTGAATCCCCACCCAAGTATTGTCACCTCTGTTCCAGATGAGAGCTGTTTAGCTTTTCCATTTTCGGGCGTCGGTGCATAGAAGGCTGTCTGTTTCATTGTTTTCGCTTGGCTTGCGGTTTTCATTAAAAAGTGGGTTGAAATATACGCTTTTTTTCCTTTGAAATGAATTTGAGCCCAATCGGCATTTACAAATCCATAGACTTTTACTTTTTGTTCTGATGATACAGTGCCGAGAATGTCACCTTTATGATTTGGCTCAGTCCGGACATTCAGCTTTCCTGTTTTTATGATGTAAGAATCGGATGATGGCATGCTGACAGATATGTCATGAAGGGGCGCAGCTTTTGCTGCGGGAGCGGAATGAAGTGCTGTCAAACCCAGTCCTGCGGCAGCTGTTAAAGCGAACATTACTTGTTTCTTTTTCATATAAAGCTCCTCCTCGCATTTTGACAAGATATAAGTGGTATTCCCTGATTGACAGGCTGGTGAAACATGTTTTGTTTATGATTTCTTCCTGTTAAGGTAATTTTAAGAAAATGAAAAAACCTGCCGGTCGTTAACGGCAGGTTTTTAATGCAAAAGGCCTCTGCTTTGATGTAAGTAATCATTCACGTCGTTACGGGAGCTTTGAAAAAGGTGAAGCTGGCCGCCATAGTTTTCAATCCATTGTGTGACGATTTTTTCAGTCATTTTTTCACCTTGATAGGCGTGTCCGGCTTTTGCATAGGTTGCTTCGAAATCGCTCCATAACAATTCCACCCACGTTTTTGCCTGTATATAGCTGATCATCTCGTTCTTTTCCAGAAGCAGATTAGTCAGTTTCTCAATGTACATATTCATGTGTGCAGTCTCCTTTCTTCAGGAAAAAAATAACGCTTTATTACGCGGTGTTCTCCATATACTAACCTTACGTCTTCATCTGGAAAGACGCAACTTTTTGATCTCGAATCTAGGGGGATATGACATGGTCCGAAATAAAGAAAAAGGATTTCCTTACGAAAACGAAAACAAATTTCAGGGTGAACCGAGAGCAAAGGACGACTATGCTTCAAAGCGTGCTGACGGATCTATCAATCAGCATCCTCAAGAAAGAATGAGAGCCTCAGGCAAACGGTAAAGAAGAACAGCTGCATACACTGCAGCTGTTTTTACCCTTTATTGACTTGATATTCGTAGACGCTCTTCTTTTCTGATAAGTGTGCGAAGGTAGAAAGCACAAGTCCGCATGCAGTCATAAGCGCACCTCCTGCAAACAGCCAGGAATAAGAGCCTGTTCCGTTTAAAATCATTCCCCCGATCCATGCACCAAGGGCATTGGCAAGGTTAAATGCTGATACGCTGACAGCTGCGGCAATGGTTGTGCCGCCCTCAGATGAGGAAATGACCTTTGTTTGCAGAAGAGGCGGCGTGCCGAATGCGCATGCCCCGAATAGGAACGTTGCCACAATGGCTGCAGCCGGGTAAATGGCGATGTAAGGAAATACAGCCAGAACACCGATTAAACCGATCATTACGCCGATCATCGTCCGAGTCAGCAAAGGCAGCGGTACTTTTCCCGCAAAGAAATTCCCGGCAACGCCTCCTAATCCATACGCAAAGAGAGCACCTGTAATGCCAACCGTGCTGAATCCGGCTGAATGCCTCAAAATGGGTTCGATAAAGGTGTAGGCGATAAAGACACCGGAATAGCCTAAAATGGTAATCGCGAAGGAAAACAGCACTTGTTTGTGTTTAAAAACCCCCCACTCATTCATAAGCATTGGGATCACCTTTGGTTTTCTGTTCGGCACTGCAGCCATAAGGCCTAAAAATCCGATGACACCAAGTGCCGTAATGATGGAAAACACCGCTCTCCAATTCAGGACATCTCCAAGATAAGAGCCGAATGGAACACCAAGCATTAGAGCCACTGTCAGTCCGCCGTTCATTGAAGCAGCAGCTGCAGCACGCTTTTCCGGCGGAACCATTTCACTTGCGAATACCATGGCAATCGCGAAGAAAGCGCCGTGTATGGACGCAGATAAAATTCTTGAAATGGCCAATACAGCAAAATTCGGCGCCAGTGCGCTCATCAGGTTTGAAAGGATAAATATCGCCATCAGCCCAAGAAGCACAGGCTTTCTCGGAAGCTTGACGGAAATGATGGTGACGAGCGGTCCTGTCAAACAAACGCTTGCCGCATAAGCCGTGACAAGAAGCCCTGCGGATGAAACCTGTATATGAAAGTCATTGGCAATCGACGTCAAAATACCCATCACCGCGTATTCTGTATAGCCGATTGAAAATGTACAAATCATAAGAACAAATATAATAAATTTTACAGATGGGTTTTTGATACTCAACGTCATCGCCTCCTTTGATTTTAAAAAACAACGAGTTTCATCTTAAAAGATTTTTGAAGTGAATTCAATGATTTTTTCTTTAAGAATTCGTGTAAATGTGCTGCAAACAAAAAGAGGCTGATAATCAGCCTCCCCGTTACGCTTTATTCTTTTTCTTTCAATACTGAGATTGGCAGCGCTTCCTCTTGCTGAGGGGAAGAGGTTCTGTATCCCCATGCGAAAACGCCATTTAAATAACTGATGGTAAACTCGTCCTCAGTATCTCCCACACGATATGTTTCTCCCGGTGAGTAATCTTCCGGGTTCAGTAAATATGCTTTTGCCATCGTAATTTTCCGTTCGAGCACTGCCAGTTCGTTTATGATTCCATGCTGTTCGGCTTTTCTTGCTTTTTCAGAAAGTAATGCGATTTCGGTATTGAGTTCGTGAGGTGTCATTTGACTGTATCGTTTCTCCATTTCAGTACTCCTCTTCCTGCAGTAATTGCTCGATTAAATCGAGTGAGAATCCTTTACGGAATAAAAATTGTTTGACCTTCATGGCGCTTTCATATGAGCCGTCATAGCGGTATTTTCTAAACGCTTTTTCCGCGTGAAGGCGCAGCGCTTCTTTCTCTGTGTCTTCATCATTTTCATATTCAATCTGATCCATCGCCGCGCTGATAACATCAAATGAGAAGCCCTTGCGCTGAAGCTGCAGCTGGGCGCGCTGTTTGAGTTCTTTCGTCGAAAGCTTTTTATCTTTTTTGAGAAGCTTTTCAACATGCTTGACCGCTTCTCTTGTCTGATCTTCAAAAGAAAAGGAACTTAGCGCCTCCTTAATTGTATCGTCATCAATTCCCTTCGCTCTTAGCTCTCTGAACAAAACATCAGGGCCTTTTCCGTTTGTTTTTTTGTGAGTGCTGACATAGGCTGCGGCAAATTCCTGGTCGTTTAAGTACTTGTAATCGTTAAGCCTATGGATGACTTCCGCAATGACGGGGGGCGAGGTTTCTTTTTTCTTTAAGTGGTCCTCGACCTCTTTCGTCGACCGCATTCGATAGGATAAAAAGTCAAGCGCACGGTTGAAGCCTTTCTTCACTTCATCGCCGTATTGAATCTCAATGATGTCAAGATCATCGAGTTCTTTTCCCTTCTTGAGCTCAAATTTCACGAGCACATCCGCGTCCACGCTGAAGGCGTATTTATCATCCAGAAAAATATTGAAGCGTTCCGTATTCTTTTTTTGCGTTGATATTTTTGTAATAAACGGCATCTTAATCTCCCTTCTCAGGCCTGAAACACGTTTTCTTTTATTACAATGAGGTAAAGTATATTTATTAGAACGATGAGGAGAGATGTTCATGAATATCGCAATGACGGGCGGAACCGGTTTTCTCGGCCAGCATCTGACAGGCGTTCTTACCCGCCAGGGACACCATGTTTATATTTTATCAAGAAACGCAAGGGAAACTGAACAAAAAAATATGACATATGTCCAATGGCTGACGGAAGGAGCCTCCCCGGAGCAGGAACTTCCTCATATTGATGTCTGGATAAACCTTGCGGGAAAATCGATTTTTGGCCGCTGGACAAATAAAACAAAGCAGCACATTCTCTCCAGCCGTATCAATGCGACGCGTGAAGTGCAGCGGCTTATTCAGAAACAGAAGGAGAAGCCGAAGACATTGATCCAAGCCAGTGCCGTGGGTATTTACGGCACAAGCCTTGAGAAAACTTTCACAGAGGATTCTGCAACGTCAGATGAGGATTTTCTCAGCCATACTGCACGCCTGTGGGAAAAGGAAGGACAGCATATTGAGGCGATGGGCATCCGGACGGTTTATGCGAGATTTGGCGTGATGCTTGGAGAAAAAGGCGCTCTCCCGCTTATGGTTCTCCCCTATAAGTTTCTGGCCGGCGGAACGATCGGAACGGGAAGGCAGTGGCTGTCATGGATTCATGTCGAGGATGCGGCCCAGATGATCCGATATGCGGCGGAAAACGCCGGCATCTCAGGCCCAATGAATGTCACCGCGCCCAATCCTGTGGACATGAAGCAATTCGGAAAAACGATTGCACGGGTGAAGCACCGCCCGCACTGGCTCCCCGTACCGGAATTCTTTTTATCAAAAGCATTGGGTGAAATGAGTCTTTTGATTGTGAAAGGACAGCGCGCTCTTCCTAAAAAAGCGATAACCTCTGGATTTCGTTTTACATATTCAGATCTTGAATTTGCACTCTCACAGCTGATAGCGGATCGAAAGACTGTATAAAAACAGCAGGAAGCGTCAACCTTAAGAATAACTTGGTTGAAGGAGGTCCTTTTTATGGAAAAAAAGAGGGAGAAGCATCAGCAAGGCGCCAACCTGAAAAAAATGCAGGAAGTTCTTTATTCAGGCGAATTTAAAAAAGCGGAAAAAGCTGCTAAGCGGAAGTAGGAATACATAGCCCCTTAAAACCAAATACTATATTTGTTTGATATCACTTTTTAGGGGGAATTTGATATGGGCAGAAATCATATCCACAAAAACCGTGATAAAAACAAACAAAAACTTCCACAAGTTCCCGATGCATTAAAAAGGGAAACTGACGGCGTTTACGAAGAATATTCAAGCGAACTTGCTGATGCAGATGATCGCGAAGCGCAAGAGCGTGCGAAAGCAGCCGACAACAGAGCGAAAAAGAAATCTCGTTAATGAAAAACCCCTTGTCTCCGTTTGAGACAAGGGGTTTTTTACATTTCAATGAACCGGTCGCGGATCGGTGTGCGTTTTTTCACATCCGGCGCCTCGTCAGGATAACCTGTTTGTATGATGGCGGCGAAACGCTCATTATCCTGCAAACCAAAGGCCTGATGGACTTCTTTGTCGTATAGGATTTTTCCGCTTTTCCAAACCATGCCGATTCCTTTTTCCCAAGCAAGAAGCTGAAGATTTTGAATTAACGAGCTTGTTGCCGCAAAATCGTCGTCCCGCGCTCTTTCGTTTTCATCTTCCTGAAATACGACGAGGAGAAATCCCGGTACGCGCCCAAGTGTGTTTTTGAAATTTTGAAGCTTTTCCTCTGTCATATCCGGCTTGAATTTCTTAGAGAACGCTGCAAATGTATTGATGAGGTTCGCTTTACCTGTCTCACTGGAAACGTAAATAAATCTCCATGGCTCTGTCACTCTGTGATTTGGCGCATATTTTGCCGTTTCAAGCATGTCAAGAATGACTGCTGAAGGTACTGGCTCTTGTTTAAACTTTCGAATCGATCTTCTGCTGCGTATGATGTCCCGCAGTGCTGAATGCTGATGTATTTGTTCGGTTTGAGGCATACCGTCTCACCTTCCTATGCAATTGAAAATGATTATCATTTCATAATGATAACGGAAAGTGCATCTTTTTGTAAACCATCATCCGTATTAGATTTTAAGAATACGGGTTTCTGAGTAAACGGCTGTTCCTGTCATGTTCACTTTCACATGGCCGCCGGCTTCGTTCATTTCGATCTCCACTTTTCCGTCTTTTCCAATTTCCTGCCCTTGTTCAATGATAAATTTATGCTGCTTGGCATTGCCATAATGTTTCATATAAGCCCCCATCACGCCGGATGCTGTGCCGGTCACGGGGTCTTCAATCGTTCCCGAATACGGGGATGAAAAGTGGCGCCCGTGCAGGTCGCTGTCGGGATGGACGGTTTCAAAGGTAAACGGATGGACTGAAGCTTTTGGCAGATCAACTAACACTTCCGGAAATTGTTTGTTATCTGGCACCATTTTTTTGGAAGCCTCCAATGATTTAAGCGGAACGATGGCTGTCCATATGCCAGTGCTGCCAAACACAATCGGAAGGTCTTCATGAAAATCTTCATCGGTGATACCCAGTGCGTCCGCAAGTTTTTTCCGATCGCCTGTAAATGGTTTGAATTGCGGAGAGGCCTGTTCAAGCGTGATATGAATACGGCCATCTTTTTCAGAAATCTTCACAGGCAGGATACCCGCTTTCGTTTGGATGCTGTACGTTTTACCGCTCTCCAGCATTCCTTTCTCACATAATGCGTAAAGAGAAGCAACTGTCGCATGACCGCACAAATTCATTTCGTGTCCAGGTGTAAAGTAACGGAGTTCAAGATCGGCCGACTCGCTTTTTCGGATAAAGGAGGTTTCTGAATACCCGGCACGCTCAGCTATGATCTGCATCTCGTCTTCCGTATAATCGTCTCCCTGCAATACGACACCTGCGGGGTTTCCTTTGCCGGGACTGCTTGTAAATGCTTCATATTTTAATACCTCTGCTTCTTTCATTCATCTGCCGCCCTTTCTTTATCAATGTCTCTGTCAGTATAGCAAAAATAATTACGAATCTTCAGTCATTATCAAAAAAACCCATTTTCTTTTTTAAGAAAATGGGTGTAACGATCAAGAATTTCTTGTTTTATAGAGCAAATAAATAAAATAAGGTGCGCCGATAGCCGCTGTAAAGACGCCGGCCGGCACTTCCACCGGAGCAAATAAGGTTCTGCCGACGATATCAGCTGTTAAAACGAGCAGAGCTCCAATAAGTGCCGACGCTGGGAGTAGCGCGCCATAAGATGAGCCGACAAGCCGTCTTGCAATATGGGGCGCCATCAGCCCGACAAAACCGATTGTGCCGGCAACTGAAACTGCACAACCCGTAAGAGCCGTACTCAAAAGGAGCAAGAAGAAACGATTTCGCTGCACAGCGCTTCCCGCACCCGCCGCAATATCTTCACCCAGCACCTGTATATTCATATTTTTTAGCGCGACAAAACAAATGAATAAGAGAATGGCAGATAAGATAATAGCTATTTTTACATGCTGCCAGTTTGACCCATAAACTGACCCAGTGATATACACATTGGCTTGTGATGCCCGGTAAATGGGGCCTTTGATCATCAACAGGGTAGTCATCGCCTGCGCCGACATTGAAAATCCGATTCCGATAAGCACCAGCCGAAATGTGGAGGCGCCATTTTTGTATGCCAGTAAATAGACGATGAGCCCGACAGCCGATGCGCCGATAAATGCGGCTGCTGGAAGCCATGACAGACTGATCGTAAGTGAACTGCTGCGGTCTGAGAAGAACATCATTAAAAGCACGACCGCTACCGCCGCTCCTCCTGTTATTCCGATAATATCCGGAGATGCGAGAGGGTTTCTGACGAGCCCCTGCAATATCGCGCCTGCCGCTGCCAGACAGACGCCGGCGCATAAAGCCGTCAAAATTCTTGGCATGCGGAACGACATGATCATCAGTTCATCCAGCTTGGAACCTGCACCAAAGAATGTTTTTGCTACATCCCAGGGAGGAATAAACCTTTGTCCGAGACCAGCGCTTATGATGAGTACAGCAGCTGTTAACCCCAGTAAAACCAAAAAGACGATCCACGCTTTCTTTTCAGCCGCAGTAACGCCAAAACGAAGTTTCATAGCTTCGCCCCCCTTCTTGCGATGTACACAAACACAGGCATTCCGATGATGGCGGTCATGACCCCGACAGGAACTTCCTGAGGCATAATGATATATCGCGCACCGATATCCGCGCAAACAAGCAAAATGGCACCCAAAACAGCGGAAAATGGCAGAACCCAGCGATAATCATTACCAACGACAAAGCGGGCAAAATGCGGAATAATGATGCCGATAAAAGAAATCGGCCCGGCAATGGCGACAGCGGACCCTGCAAGCATGACAACACAAAGCGCCATCACAAATTTCAGCAGGCCTGTTTTTTGGCCGAGTCCTTTTGCCACATCTTCTCCCATAACGAGGAGATTAATTTTTTGGCCGAGAAAGAAGCAGATTACCAGCGCTGCCGCTGCATATGGAAACATCGTCATCAACAGATCCAGACTCCGGCCCTGCACAGAGCCAGTCAGCCAAAAAAGCACCTGGGCAAGCTCGAGTTCGTTGACAGACAGCAAGCCCTGTGTCAGAGAAGAAAACATGGCTGCCATGGCAGCTCCCGCCAGCGTCAGTTTGATTGGCGTCAGCCCTTCCCTCCCAAGCGAGCCTGCTGCATAGACGATCGCGGCGGTAAATGCTGCCCCCAGAAACGAGCTCCATACTAATGCCTGAGGTGACTGAATATGCAGAAAAAACGATCCGGCAACAATAAAAAAACCTGCACCGGCGTTAATTCCGAAAATCCCCGGTGACGCAAGCGGATTTTTTGTGAGCGCCTGCATGAGAGCGCCCGCGGCTGCCAGCGAGGCGCCGACGACTGTCGCAACCAAAGCGCGTGGAAGCCTGACATCCTTGATGATGACATGCTCATTTGTTCCGTTGAAGGAAGTAAACGCCTGATAGACCTGTCTCCATGACGTACCTGTATAGCCGTACACGACGCTTGCGCAGACAGCCGCCAGTAAAATGAAAATCAGACATACTAACACAATCCATTTTGAAGATGCCTTTTTGCAGATCATGATCTAATTCTCCTAGTTATTTACTATGTAATGTTTGTTTTTGAGAATAATCCTCAATTAGGGATTGACACTCTTAACACTGCTTATTATGATCTAAATGATAATGAATTTCAATATTGGGAGGAAAAAGATGAAAAAGCATATCAGCATGCTATTCGTATTTTTAATGGCCGTTATAGTACTTTCTGCCTGTAATAGTTCAGAAAGTTCAAGTAACAGCGAGGGGTCAAGCAGCAAAACAAGAACGGTCAAACATGCAATGGGGACATCAGACAACATTCCCGCCAATCCAAAACGGATTGTTGTTTTAACTAATGAAGGAACAGAGGCGCTCTTAGCGCTTGGCATTAAGCCGGTCGGAGCCGTAAAGTCATGGAAGGGCGACCCGTGGTATGACTATCTGAAAGATGACATGAAAGGTGTTAAAAACGTCGGTCTTGAAACGGAACCGAATGTGGAAGCCATCGCAGAATTAAAGCCTGATTTGATTATTGGAAACAAAGTGCGCCAGGAAAAAATTTATGATCAGTTAAATGCGATTGCGCCGACTGTTTTCGCTGAATCTTTGGCCGGGAACTGGAAGGATAACCTGACTCTATACGCCAACGCGGTGAATAAGGCGGACAAAGGCAAGGAAGTCATTGCCGATTTTGATAAACGCGTTTCTGATTTAAAAAACAAGCTGGGCGACCAGACAAACAAAACCGTTTCTGTCGTACGCTTTTTATCCGGTGAGTCAAGAATCTATTATACCGATTCATTCCCTGGGATTATTTTAGACCAGCTTGGCTTCAAACGCCCTGAAAAACAAGTAGAACTGTTCAAGAAACAAAAGGACCAATTTACGTTCTCAACCGACAGTAAAGAATCTATTCCTGATATGGATGCTGATGTGCTGTTTTATTTCACTTATAAAGCCGATAATGCAAAGGAAAATGAAAAATGGGCCAATCAGTGGACAAGCAGTTCACTATGGAAAAACCTAAAGGCCGTGAAATCAGGTAATGCACATGAAGTCGATGACGTCGTGTGGACAACCGCAGGCGGAATTAAAGCCGCAAACTATCTGCTTGATGATATTGAAACCTACTTCTTAAAAACGAAATAAAAAAAAGACTCCGTCTTATTAGACGGAGTCTTTTTTGCTTTTGCCAATCAGACGTGTAACGAGGAACATGGTAACAGAAAGAGATCTGTTTTTCCGATACGCTAAGTATTTCCCTCGCCACTCCGGTTTGTATTTTTCTTTAAAGGCTCTTAGGCCGCTGAAGCTGTACATGTATCTGACATTATTAAAAATGACAGCGGCAAACCTTTCGGACCAGAAGGATGTAAAGGCAGTGCCGACATTAGCCAAGGGTGCCATCCCCATATTAAATGACGTGCAGCCCTCTTCCTTTGCCCATAAAAACATACGGATAAACAATGCGTCCATAATGCCATTTGGAACGTCGCCGCGATAGCGCATTAGGTCAACCGATATCTCTCCCTCCTGGTACATCGGCATGACATTTGCGAATGCAACGATCTCTCCCTCTGCATTTTTCATATAGGCGATCGGCGCTTTCTGTAAATAAGAAGGATCAAAAAATCCGAGCGAGAATCCCTTCTCCTTTTTCGAGCCGAGCCATTCGTCTGAGATTTGCTTCAGCTCCTCCAAAAACGCATCAGAAAATGGGGGATGATCCACATGGAAAGTATACTCCTCCCGCTCAAAGCGGTTATTGATTGCCCGAAGGCCGGCTTTTTTCTTCCCAGTCAAGGTAAATGTATTTAAATCTACATATGCTTCCTCGCCAAGTTTAAAGAAGTTGTAGCCAAAATCGTGATACAGCGCCATGTCCTCTCGTTCAATTTGATAGAACAAAACACTGAATCCCTTCTGATGCGCTTCGTTCAGAAATTCTTCCAGCACGAGCGGGAATGATTCTCTTTGGCCAGACGGATCGCCGAGCACGACCAGCCTTCTGGCGATTTTCCCAAACAGAAGCAGTGCATTCCCATCACTAGAAAAATAAAACCGCTTATCTCCAAGAAAACCAAGATGGCTCAGCGCGTTGCCGCCTTTTTCATTGAGAAACGCAGTAAGACGCTCAGGGTCAGCTTTCTCTCCGATCGGTTTCGTTCTCTTATGATAGACCACTGTAAATATCAAGAAGAACAGCGGCACAATAATGATCGCCATGATGGTTGCATGTGTAATATGCGAGGTGCTGTGGACGAAATATTCGTGACGCAGCACCTTCTTCATCCGGTCCCAAATAAAGCCCGCGATCAGATTGTAGTTAAAGAGCGCCACAGTAAACAGCGCCACAGCGAATATCAATTGTCCCAGTGTATAGGATGCCTGTTCGCGGACAAATTGTTTTTTCAATAGCACAAGCAATACGATAATCATCGGCAGTACGAATATCGCGCTGATGTTAAGCCCTTTTAAAAAGCTGAACACAAAGCCGCCGACAAGCGCTGTAATGGCCATCGTATAGGAACGTTTTGTCCGTTTATAAAGCTCGATCGGCAAAATCAGCAGAATGAGCGCTGAGCTTAAGGACAGGCCGTTGAACAGCAAAAGCGCCGGGCGCGGAATGTGCGGTATAACCGTCAGCCTGTCAATCGGCAAGGAAACTGAGGCCAGGACAATCAGACCTGCTACGAACACAATAAGGGAAAGCGAGCCTTGCAAAATTCTCACTAATACCGCACGCTGAACAACAAGCAGAACGTTTGTCGTCTCAATTGCCGGTGCGATGCGCGGGTTCGTTTCGAGCCGCTTCATTGTATTTTCCGTCAGGTCGCCTGCGGCAAAGAACAGTCCTAAGATAAATGGGATAAATGAATAGGCGAGCCTGTACAACACAATAGAAGTAACGATGGCCTCCTGATGATAGCCAAGCTGCTCCATCCCCAGCAAAAATAAAAGGTCAAACGAGCCGAAGCCGCCCGGCACGAGGCTGATCATTCCTCCGATCGCCGCAATGACGAACACCCCGAACACATACCTGATATCTGCATGAATGCCCATAGCGAACAAAGCAAAATAGATGACGGTCCCGGCCATGAGCCATTCAACAACTGAAGCTCCAATATATGCGAAAATCGGATTTTTCACTTTATCCGCATTCTCTTCGTCCCCAGCTTTGCGGTCTTTTATTTTGGACACCGCCAAAGATAGCGGCAATATCAGCGCAAAACCGATAACGACCGCCCATAGCCAAGGCTTTTCATGAATCACTTCATCCACTGGCAGCACTCTCGCAGCGACGAAAATGCTGAAAACAGATAATCCGAGCAGCATAGATGATGTGAGCCAGGCGATTCCTTTTACGAGTGCCTTATGGTCTTTCGTATGCTCCTTATAGAACATCATTCTTAACCCGACTCCGGCTAAACCGCCGAAGCCCAGCACATTATTAAATGAGTTGGCGATCCAGGAAACCCTGAATACTTTTCCATTTGTGATCGATAGGCGCAGTGAGTATTTCAGGACGTAATCATACAGCGACATGGCCGCAACAGCCAGCAAGCCGATCAACACAAGCATGAATAAGTCCGTTCGTTCCAGTCCGTTGATGACCATGAGCGTACGTTTGAATGACAGATTTGTCAGTTCTTTTTTCGATTGATAAATAACAAATAGCAAAACAGCAATAGGAAAAACGATTTTTAATATTGATATAGCATTCTTTTTAATCAGCAATGGTCTCTCCAATCATATTCTAGTTCGATCCTCTCCCCCAATAATCTCCAACTCATTATACACTACCGTTATTTTTCGGACAAAGTCCCGCATGCGGTTTCTGCTCACTTTCTTTCAGGTATGAAAATCGAGTAATATGGTAAGAGGAGTGAATGATGAGGAAGTGATGAAATGGAATATAATTTACACGATACAACAGTATTAAACGAAAACATTCTTTCATCGGAAGAACGGGAAATATGGGTGCTCTATATGAAAGTCTTAACTTCCGCCGGGCTCGGTGATGTGTCCGAGTGGATGAAGCTGGATATGAGCATGCCGCAAATGAAGGTGCTGATGCTATTAAACAACCATGGAACATTGAAAGTGAGCGACATTGCTGAAAAAATGGGGGCTTCCCTGTCCAATACAACTGGGCTGCTTGACCGGCTTGAAAAATCAGGATTTGTCAAACGCTCACATTCTGAAGAGGACCGCCGCTCTGTAGTTGTTCAGTTGACAGAGAATGCGAAAAATATTTTCCGGGGTTTGTATGAAAAAGGCCACCTGAAATTGAAGCGTTCATTAGAGCTGCTGTCCCCTGAAGAAAAGCAGGCTGTTTCCGAAGGGCTGTCTATCCTTTCAAGAGCATTAGAGAAAGCGAAAAAAGAATAAATCTGTAAGTCTGTCATCCGCAAACTGCGGGAGCAGGCTTTTTTTATTTGACATTTAGTTCATTTAAAATGAATAATATATTTCGAGTGAACCAAAAAGGGGTTGATGAATATGTCTGAAGCATTAACAGAGCAGAAAAGCCAAAAGTGGGCGATCAGCCTGTTTACGATTGGTGTGTTTATGGCTGCGCTGGATAACGGAATTATTTCAGCTGCTTTAACAACGATAAACGAGTCGTTTGCCGTTTCACCTTCCTGGGGATCATGGGGCATTACCCTTTATACGCTCGGTCTTAGCGTCAGTGTGCCAATCGTCGGAAAGCTTTCCGACCGCTACGGCAGAAAAAAACTCTTTCTCATTGAGGTTTGCCTGTTCGGACTTGGTTCTTTGCTTGTTGCTTTGAGCCAAAGCTTCCCGCTCTTTCTGATATCGCGGCTGATTCAGGCGCTTGGAGGCGGCGGGATTTTCATCATCGGAAGCTCTCACATTCTCGCGACCCTCCCAAAGGAAAAACAGGGGAAGGCGCTTGGGCTGCTTGGCGCAATGAACGGGATGGCCGCTGTGCTCGGGCCAAATATCGGAAGCTTTCTGCTTGATTGGACCGGGTCTTGGCATTGGCTGTTTTTGATTAATTTGCCGATTGCCGTGCTATTGGTTGTTTTCGGCGCATGTTTTATTGCGGAAACAAAAGCACCTGAGGCTAAGCGCCTCGATGCCGCCGGAATCTTCCTTCTATCCCTGTCGATTTTAGCCGTGATGTACGGCATGACGAACCTTGACGGGGCAAATCTCTTACACAGCTTGGGGAATCCGGAGGTTTATGGATGTATTATTTTTGGCATGCTTTGTTTTGCAGCGCTTATCTCGTATGAAAAGAGAGTTGAAATGCGAGGAGGCGATCCCATTTTGGCGTATTCTCTGCTGCGAAACCATATGTTTCAGCGCACGCTTATCATCGGTTTGTTATCCGGGGGGCTCTTGGCGGCAGTCATTTTTATCCCGTCATATGTCGAGCAGTATTTGGGTGTCCCTGCCGCAAAAGCAGGCTATTGGATGACACCGCTTGCGTTGGCTTCCGGAATCGGCGCTTGGCTTGGCGGAGCGCTTACCGACAAAAAAGGTCCTGTAAAAACCGTTATTCTTTCGGGAATCATCTCATGTGCGGGGTTTGCTTTATTTCCGCTCTGGGTAACGGAAAAATGGGAGTTTGTGATCGCAAGTGTGGCAGCTGGGATCGGTTTTGGCTTTCTGTTAGGCGCTCCGCTGAACGTCCTTGTATCAGAAGCGGCAAAAACAAATAAGGGTACAGCTCTTGGCACGCTTTCATTAGTAAGGCAAATTGGACTGACCTTGGCGCCTACTCTTTATGCAGGTTTTATCACAGCCGGGTTTGACCAAATAGGTGATGAGATCAGCAGCCGCTTATCGGACAGCGGACATTCGGAAAAGGCGATGCAGATGATTCCGGAGATCGACAGTTCTGATGTTTCTTCTTTACAAGAACAAATCGAACACATTCCCGTTCCTGAAGTCAAAACCGCGATAAGCGACGCCATTCATGCGAGTGTCGCCAGCGGCTATGATCATTTATATGCAGCGGCTGCTGTGATCTCACTTCTGGTGATTGCGGCTATCAGTATTCCGGTGTTCCGCCGGCAAAAGCGTTAAGACCACCCCATCCGTCTGGAAAGCTCCGTAATATGAGCGATATGATGATGTGAGTGCCAGACATACAGGCCGAGCGCGTTCTCCATGGTAATGATTTCCTTTGTATCAGGGTGATAAAACCCGCGCTTAAATTGCTGATCCGTCAGAGTGCGGAGCAGAGCCGTCCATCTTCCGTGAAGCTCCTGCAAAAGCGCGAGTGAGCCGCTCGGATCTGCCGTTTTCGAGTCTTTTAGCTCCGACCATGCTTTTTCATCATACGGACGGATAGCCGGTGTCTCTTCCGTCAAGCTCAATTTAAAACGAATATAGCTGTTCATATGACTGTCAGCCAGATGATGAATAACTTGCCGAACGGTCCATCCACCGTCCCGGTACGGTGTGTCAAGCTGGCTGTCCGTCATGCCTTCTACAGCTTGCTTCAATTTTGCCGGCACTTCTTCAAGTACTTGAATCCATTCATCTTTTTGCTCCTTCGATACCGATTCCCTCGGCTGGTATTCTCCTATTGGATAGCTTAGATTGGCTGTTGTCATGTATGTTCTCCCTTCTGTTCAATCTTCTCCTTTATTTTACAAGAAAAAGATTGTATATTGTGTCTTTTTCCCATACAATAAAAACGACACAAGTGTCATTTTAATGATCAGGAGGATGAATCATGGAAAAACCGTTGTTTCGCAATCAAAAAGGACTGATGACACTGTTAGCCTCACAAACCATTTCTTCACTTGGAGACTGGCTTCACATTTTGGCCGTGCTAACATTAGCCGCTTTTCAGCTTCATGCTTCACCATTAGATATGTCGCTTTTAATGATGTCGTTTGCTTTGCCTGTCATTGTACTCGGACCTGTATCGGGTCTGCTTGCCGACCGTTTTGACAGAAAAACGATCATGTTTCTGTCTGAAATCGGCCGTGCCCTCACTGTTATCAGCTGCGTTTATGTCAGTGAGCTTTGGCAGCTTTATGTATTGCTATGCCTTCAGAGCTGTTTTTCTTCACTTTTTTCACCTGCTAAAAACGGAAAGCTTAAGGAATTGGCTCCGGAAGCACACATTCAGCAGGCCGTTTCCGTCAGCAGCATCATTGATAACAGCGCAAAAATCTTCGGCCCTGCCCTTGGCGGCATGCTGATCGCTGCTGTCTCTATACATTCTGTTTTCTATATCAACGCCGGCGCCTTTCTTCTTTCCGCTGTCATTTTGTTTTTCCTCCCCAAAGATGCTTTTTTACAAAAAGCAAATACACCTCAAGAAAAAACATCAGCACTTGCTTCTATCAAAGAAGGCCTTCAGTATTTGAAACGGATGCCGCTTCTTTTAACAGGCTTACTCACAGCTTGCGTCGTTCTCTTTGTTTTGCAGATTGGTGATTCCCAGGCTATCATTCTTATCCGTTCTTTTTCAGGCGCTCCGCCTGAGCTTGCAGGCTGGTGCATGGCCGTAAGCGGAGCCGGCATGCTCCTTACGGCGGCAATTGCCGGCAGACGGCGAATCACCTCTTATTTTCTTTATTTCTCATCTGGGACCTTTCTGCTTGGACTAGCAACTGGAGGTATGCCATTTCTGAGCGGAATGGGAATAGCCGGCATTGCTCTTTTTATTTTCGCTTTTTTCATCATGGGAGCGGCTTTCGGTCTCGTCCATATTCCATTTCAAATTCTCGTGCAAACAACAGTGCCTGTCGATTACAGCGGCAGGGTGTTTGGCGCCATTCAGAGCGCGACAACCCTCGCCTCCATCCTCGGCATGGCGGGCGGGGGCGTGCTGGCGGAATGGATCGGTGTATCACTTGCTTTTCTTGTCTGTGGCTGCTTGCTGATCATGGTCGGGTTGATTACACTTGTAGGTAAGAAAGTTGCAGAAAGCAGGCGATATCTTGTCACCGAAAGTAACAAAGGAGCACAAGGATAAACGGCAGGCAGAGATTTTAGAGGCTGCCAAAACGGTTTTTAAACGAAAAGGATTCGAATTAACGACAATGAAGGACGTTGTGGAAGAGTCAGGTTTCAGCCGAGGCGGTGTCTATCTTTATTTTTCAAGCACCGAGGAGATGTTTCGGCGAATCATTGAAGCAGGGCTAGATGAAGGGCTCCGAAAGCTTGATGACTCAGCTGAACACCGAAGTGTTTGGGCCGCCATCTCCAGCTATTTGGATGAACTGGCTGAAGGCCTGCGTGATGCAGCGGATACACTGGCGCCGGTGCAGTTTGAATATTTAGTGACGGCTTGGCGCAATGAAGAACGGCGGAAGTATTTGGAAAATCGGTATGATCTTTTTGTGGCAAGGTTTTCAAGGCTATTGCAAAAAGGAATCGATCAGGGGGAATTTCAGCCTCTGCAGCCTCTGGCGACGATCGCGAAATTTTTCCTCAATATGAATGACGGCATCATCCAGAACGCGCTATATTTCGATGAAGAAAAGGCTGATGTATCTGGACTTGCTGAAGCTGCAAAACTGTATTTAAAAACGGTACTGCAAGTAGATGAGAAATAAAGAAATGCGGCAGGAACCTCTCTCCTGCCGCTTGTTTTCACCCTGCGTGATCACGCACTTCTAATGTGGCTTTCTTCTGTTTTGGCTGATAAATCTTCCCCACAAATAAATAACCGTATTTGAATTTATTCAGTGCCCATGAGGTCAGAATCGGGCCGGCTGTGCACACGGCAAACAACAGGAGAACAGCCGGTACGGCAGGAATCCCGGGCATATTTAAAAGCAAAACGTAGCCTATGATCATAAAATAAGCATGAAGCAGATAAATCGAAAAGGAATAGTTGCTGATAAACATCATGATTTTCGGCACATGCTTCATTTTAGAAAACAAGTGAAAGCACAGGAAAATCATGCTTGTCGAATACAGCATGATATCAGGCCGTTTTGAGCTGATCATGCCGATTTCACCGACATAAGAAACAGTGACAACCAGCGCAGCAGAAGCTAGCGCGGCGCCGTATATCACTAAGCGGTATTGGTTCAGCAAGGCTAAAAAGCGCTTATACTCCTTTCCGCAATAGTAGGCAAGACAAAAGTAGAAAAGCCAGCCTGCGAACGGAACCCAGAAGAACGGAAACCCACCGCCCTCTTCTGAAGCGGGAGCCGGGCTGACTGCTGAAAAATAGCTTAAATAGGCGGCTGTCACCACAAATGAGATGGACAGCACCCATTTCGGCGATGCTTTTTTCAAATACTCATGAAACATCATATGCAGAATGTAAAATTGAAAGATGACGAGAATGAAGTATCCGATAAAGTTTCCTAACAATACGTTCGCCAAATACTTTTGCACGATCGCGAGAAAGGTGATCTCTCCCCCCATCGCACTGGTCATCAGCAGTGCATCGATGGCCGCGATAAATAAAAAAGGAACGAAAATCACTTTTCCCCGCTTCTTTAAAAAACCGTTTGGCACCCCGTCAGGATAAGAACGGGCCAGCAAAAATTCAGAGATGAAAATGAAGGCAGGCGTGCTGAACATCAGGAGTGTGCGGAAAGAATCTACGGTGTGAGAAATATCTGCGAGAGCTTCTGCCTGAAGCATCAGGACCATTGAAATGATATGGAGCAAGACGACACTTAAGCACGAAATGCAGCGGATCATAAAAATTTCTTTAATTTGCATAACAGCGCTCCTTTTATTTCAAATTAATAGAAATCGATGGTTGTACCTTAACATGTCCGCTCTATTTGAAAAAGTGCCTGATGTCATAAATTGACGTATGCATGATAGACTAAGGTCATAAACCCCTCTGGCTTATTGGTGTATCTTTCTCAGACGAGATTGCTAGAAAAATGCAAAAAACCTGCCGTAACGGAGACTGCAGGTTTTTGATGAAGATATTAATTTGTATTGAGGCCTCCGCCATTCAGCCCTTCTTTGATATAGCCGTTCACTTGGCTATTAGAGAGCAAGCCAATATGACCGATGCCATAAAGCTGGATGTTTCGCGCTCCTTGTAACCGAGACAAGCTATTGATGACAATTTGATCATTGAGACTGTAAATAGATGTATAGAGGATCTTTTGATTAGGATCTGTACCCGGCAGCGCCGTTGATGACACTAAACCATTAGCCCCTCCAAGCGTTACGACATTTTGAATCTTATTGCCCCCGCCTAAATATTTAATATAGTACAGCGTATTGGCGCCTCCCATACTATGAGCCACAATATCTACTTTTTTTGCCCCCGTCTCTTTTAAAACACGGTCAACATATGAAGCAAGCTGCGGGCCGTTATTTAGGTTATTTCCTGTTTTATCATAAAAATCAATTGCGTACAGTTTGTTGCTTTGCCAGCCTTGAGAATTTAAGTAGTTTTTAATAGCGAAAAAGTTGTATGATGCACCACTTATTCCATGAACAAGAACGACAGGATTATGTACTGATTCAGCTTTTGCGCCAGACGGCGGAGCGGCTAAAACAGATAGAATCAGCGATAAACAAATAATGAATGCCATAAGTACTTTTTTCACGTTTATTCCCCCTTAAATTGTTGATACCACCAATTTCCTATTATACATAAAAAATCAATATAGTTACTATTTTTTCTGAAAATTAAATTTAAATCTCTTTTATATTGACGGAGATAAATCGGATACCTTCTGACATCCCTTTTATTTTCATTTCCAAAGTGGCCCGGTTGTGTTCCCTTCCTCCCTTTTCTATAATAAGGGGAATAGGCAGTTAGAATCACAGTTGAGCACCGGCTCATCAGTTTTGTGAAACAGCCATAGACATGGAGGATCGCATGAGAGTATTAAAATACGCCATATTAGGGCTTTTGCGAAAAGGCGAATTGAGTGGATACGATATTACGAGTTATTTTAAAGAGGAGCTCGGCCAGTTTTGGAGCGCCAAGCACAGCCAGATTTACCCTGAGCTCAAAAAGCTGACGGATGAAGGATTTATCACGTTTCGGACAACGATTCAGGGCACAAAGCTGGAGAAAAAGATGTACACCCTGACAGACAGCGGAAAGCAGGAGCTGCATGACTGGCTGATCCGCCACCAGCCGATACCCGAGACGGTAAAAGATGAATTTATGCTGAAGGCTTATTTCATTTCTTGTCTATCGCGCCAGGAGGCTTCTGATTTGTTCAAAGACCAGCTGCAAAAACGCCAGGCCAAGCTTTCTGACTTACAGGGAAGCTATGAAAAGCTTATGGCTTCAGCAGAGCCGATGTCATTTTCTTCACCGGACTTCGGCCACTATCTTGTGCTGACGAAAGCGCTGGAGCGGGAGAAAAATTACGTTTCATGGCTGGAATCAATTTTAGCTATGATAGATAAGGATTAACCGGGAGCGGCCTTCAGGCTGCTCCAATACGTAATGCGGGGGGAGAACGATGAATGTGACATTGCACGAATTAACAGGGGAACTGATTCGAGTGGTGCCGATGGACAAAAGCCATATTCAAGGTTTATATGAAGCGGCAAATGATGAAAACATCTGGACCCATTTACCGAAAACGATCACAACACTGCGTGGTACGGAGGCTTTTGTTGAGGAGGCGCTGCAAACGAAAGAAACAGGAACAGAATGTCCATTCGTGATTATTCATCGTAAGACTGGAAAAATGGTCGGCACGACACGGTTTCTGTATATGTCATCCGCTTCAAGGAGCCTTGAGATCGGCTGGACGTGGTTTCACCCTTCAGTGTGGGGCACCTCAGTCAACACTGAATGCAAATATTTGCTGTTACAATATTGCTTTGAACAGCTGAAGACGATTCGGGTGCAATTCAAAACGGATGAGCGGAACATCAGATCACAAAAGGCCATTGAACGGCTGGGGGCAATTAAAGAAGGCATATTGCGAAACCAAATGATCAGAAAAGACGGAACATTCCGCAATTCGGTATTTTATAGCATCATCGACAGTGAGTGGCCATCCGTGAAACAGCATTTGGAACGGAGGCTGCAGCTGTCAGAAAAAGAAACAAAATAATTGCAAAAATCATCTGTCCGAGGGACAGATGATTTTTTTTTTAGGCTCGGAGCACCTTAAGCCCCGCTGCGAAAGTGATTGCTGCAAAAGCAAGCAAGATGCCGCAGATCCCCAGAATATCTGTGACGCGGGCACCGTTAGCGATAATCTCCGTCAGCCCGCTCATCGCCCACTCATGTTGCGATGACAAACAAGTTGCCGAACGCAAGCTGCTGTTCTGGCGTTCTTACGTTGGCCGCAATCATCAATCCAATGCCGACAACGGTCAATAGAAAAAGTGACACTAATACAATAACCGCAGCCGGATTCCCCCAGTTGATGCCAAACAGCCAATGGGTTGAAAGAAGCAATATGCCAAATTGAATCCAGCCAATGACAAAGAAGGAAAGCACATACCCAGCACCGATTTCAGCTCGGCTGACAGAGGCTGTAAGCAATCTGGACCAGACGCCGTTTTTTCTTGCTTCTAAAATGGTTCCAGCCGCTCCCATCATGGTCAGCATGACAAACAGGATGGAAAAACCTGCTGCTCTGGAGGCTGTGTCACTTGCTTCCGCACCCTCTTTTTTATCACTGAGCGTCTGTCGTTTTACTGCCGGAACTGTATCTTCATGTTTTTTGGCGAAAACCGTTTTATACGCCGCCTTCCAGTTCTCTCCCGCTGTCTGAGATGCTGTTTTCGCCGCGGTCACCTGAATATTGAGCGTTGCCAATGTGCTTTCTGCATATTGTTTGACCATCGGCGCTTCAGACAGCTCAGGGCCGTGACGGAAAATCAGCTCAGGTTTTTTGCCTCTTTCCAGCTGTGTCTGGAACGAGCGGGAAATGACGATGATCCCGGCAATTTTCTTTTGTTTCAGCTTTTCTGACGCTTTGTTTTCAGGCACGTTTTCGAATGTATACATATCATCGTGTGCCTTCAGCTGCCGAATATAATGCTGTGAGAGAATCGTATCGTCCTGATCAACGATTGCAAGCCGCACCTTATCATCATTGCCGCCGAGCATACTCCCAAATACAAAGGTAAGCAAAAGCGGGGCAGCAAACATGATCAAATAGTTCTGCGGCTTCTTAAAAATGAGAGAAAGCTCAATGCCGCAAATGGCTATGATTTTTTTCACCCTAGTGTACCTCCTTATCTTGTATGAAGCCGTCTGATACCAATTACAAGTGAACAAAGGCCAATCGCCGCAAAAAGAAGCACAGGCTTTTGAAGGTCAGCCCAGCCTCCCCCTTCCATTAAAGAAAGAAATCCGTCAAGCGCCCAGCGATTTGGCACCGCTTTGGATATAGACTGCAAGACGTCCGGAAATTGGTACAGCGGCAGCATGGACCCGCCGAGAACCGCAAGCAATTGAATGCCGAAGCCGCCTATCGCATCTGCAGATTTCATATCGCTGATGCACGACGCAAGCAGCATTGAAATGCCGGATACAGCTGCGGCGTAAGAAAGCCCGAGTACACTCACAAACAGCAAATTGCCGCCCCAGTCCACACCAAAAACATTGATTGTAACGATCAGAAATATGAAAAATTGCATGATGGCAAACAGATACGTCCCAAGCCATTTTCCGAAGAGAATGACGGATTTTTGCGCAGGCGTCATCAGCATTCTGGCAAGCGTCTCCGTATCCTTTTCCTGTAAAAACGATTTCGCCCCGACTGTCATATGAAACAGCATAAACATGCAAAGCATTGCCGCCGAATAGTATTGAAAACTGGTAACGGCCTTGCTGCCGACAGATTTTTCTGCAATAGTCAGCTTGTCACCTGTTTCTTTTTCAAGCGTCTTTGCCAGCTTTTCTGCAAACTGTGCAGGGTCAAGTTTTCCTTGTTTTACAGCTTCCGTTTTGCTGATGTAGTCCATCGAGGCTGACGCGGCTTCCTTTACCGCTTTATATTGCTCTATAAAAGAGCTTGCAGCTGTTTCGATGATGGAACTTTTCAATGTTTGATCAGGAGCGGCATAAACAACAGCTGAGGTTTTGCCGGCTTCCCAATGGTTCGGGATGACGATACCTACATCAACTTTCTTTTCATCAAGCAGTTTTTTCATCTTGTCTTCGCTGCCGGCTTTTGTGACCTTTATTGACTTTATTTTTTTAAGCACATCTTTCGTAAACATGTTCGCTGCATCTGACTGGTCTGGTTGAACGTAGCCGACTTTGATGTCATCAATCCCGCTGCCTCCGTCAACAACTGATCCGAGCGCCGCGCCTAAAATACAGGTTAGGATCAGCGGCATTAGGATAAGCATCATAAACCCTTTTCTGTCCGTGATTCTGATTTTGACATCTTTCCATGCGATCCATATGCTTTTTTTCATGGCCGTCCCTCCTAATCCCGCAACGTGCGGCCGGTCAGATTCAAAAACAGGCGCTCTAGATTCGGTTCCTGCACCTGAAGAGACAGCAGGTTTATATGATGAGCAGCGGCTTCAGCAAGCAGACTGGTGACGACTTTCTCATGATGGGCCGCAGAAATGTCAATTTTGAGCTCTGACTCCTGGACTGTTACATCATTGACATGAGCCAGGGAACGGATCGCCAAAAGAAACGCTTCATCGATTTCGCTGACCGTGAGCTGAATGATGGTATCGCCTCCAAGACGGCTGCACAAATCAGTTTTTGTACCGATTGCAATCATTTCCCCCTGATCAATAATTCCGATCCGATCGCATAAAAACTCAACCTCTTCCATGTAATGACTCGTATAGATCACCGTCATGCCCGTTTCGTTGAGCTGTTTGACCGTTTCTAAAATGTGATTTCTCGATTGAGGGTCAATACCGACAGTCGGTTCATCCATAATCAGCAGCTCGGGCTTATGCATTAAAGCCGCACCGATGTTGATTCTTCGTTTCATCCCCCCGGAGAACGTTTCAATCTTATCTTTAGCCCGCTCAGCCAGACCGACATATTCAAGGACCTCAGCCGATCTTTTTTTGGCCTCACCGTGCGTAAGTCCGTACATTTTCCCCCAAAACATAAGATTCTCATGAGCCGTCAGCGTCGGATATAATGCAATTTCCTGCGGAACAATGCCGATTTTTTGTTTCGCTTTGGCCGTTTCTTTTCCGATGACATAGCCGCCCACCGTGATGTTCCCGCTGTCATGCGGCACAAGGCCGGAAATCATCGAGATGGTTGTGGACTTCCCCGCACCGTTTGGCCCGAGCAGACCGAACGACTCCCCCTTTTGGAGGGAAAAAGAAATGCCTTTCACGATTGTTTTTTTTCCATATGCCTTTTTGATGTTTTCTGCTTGCAGCACGTCGTCTCACTCCTTTTTTTGATCCATTGCCATTGTAGAAGAAAGAAAGGCGTGCGGCATGTAGCGGCAGATAGAACATAGGGCATGAAAAAAAGGCCTGTAAAAGGCCTTTTCAGAGAAGCGTATATGCAAAACGTCATATGTCAAAAGACAGATACACCATATCTGACCGAGTAAATGGCTGCTTGGGTTCTGTCCCTGACAGCCAGCTTGCTGATGATATTTGAAACATGATTTTTGACTGTGCCTTCTGTAATGTAAAGCTTTTCGGCAATTTCTTTGTTATTCAGCCCGTACCCCAGCTCAGCCAGAACTTCGAATTCGCGCTCGGTCAGGTCGAGCAGCTCCTTAGGTTTTTCTATCTCATTTATTCCTTTCAGCTGTTTTTCACGTTTCCATTCGTTCAGCATTTGGGCAGTCAATTCCGGAGGAAGCACCATTCCGCCAGAATGAACAGTCATCACCGCTTTTACAATCGTATCTGCCGACATATCCTTCAATAGGTACCCGCTTGCTCCTTCTTCAAGCGCTTCAGCAATCAGCTCTGAGTCCTTGAAGGTTGTCAGCATCAAAACCTTTACGCCGGGCAAAGAGCTTGTAATCAATTTTGTTCCTTCGACACCATTGGAGACCGGCATGCGGATGTCCATTAACACGATATCCGGCTCCAGCTCTTTCGCCTTTTCGAAGGCTTCCTGTCCGTTTCGCGCCGTTGCGATCACATCGAGCTCTTCTCGGAGCTGAAGCAAGGATGCCAGCCCTTCTCTGACGATATCCTGATCGTCGGTAATGATGATCTTAATCATGATAAACTCTCCTTTTGCTGCACGGGTCTGAAGCTCCATTTTTTATTGGCAAGTGAAAATTCGGCGATTACAGTAAATCCTTGATCCCGTTCGCTTTCAAAGCGGATCATACCGCCATGTTCCGCTGCCCGCTTTTTCATATTCAAGAGACCAAATCCAAGTGCTGCCTCGGGATTGCCTTTTCCGTCATCCTTAATGACAAGGCTGATGCTGTCCGTTGTGCAGGCAAGCTGTATCGAACAACCTGCGGCGCCGCCGTGCCGTTTGGCATTGGTCAGTGCTTCCTGCACCGTTCTGATCAGGGTCGGATGGAGAGACAGCGGGATAATTGCAGGATCACCGCTGACCGCAAATTCTGTTGTGACTCCTGCATTTTTGCAAAAGTCCTCTGTCAGCTGTTTCAGCGATTCGATTAGCGAAGGATCGTTTTCAGTTTGCAGAGTGCGTACTGATAAGCGGACATCATCAAGCGCTTCACGGGCAAGTGTTTCACAGACACCTACTGTCTCATCCGCTTTTTGGCTGTCTCTTTTTTGCCATTCACGCAAAAGCTGCAGCTGGACGAGAAGGGCCGTCATTTTATGCCCCACTGTATCATGGATTTCCCTTGCCATTCTGTTCCGCTCGTAAATGGCGGTCAGCTCTTCAACCTGCTTCGCATATAAATGCAGCTCCTGATGTGCGGAAGACAGCGCCAAGTGGGATTCTGTCAGTTCCCGGTACTGCTGTTTTGCCGTTTCCTGCGCATCCGTCAGCTTGCGGATTAATTTGCCCACGACACCGCAGAAGACAACGAATGTCATGCTAGTTAAATGATCAATGACAAATTCATTGCCGAACATCGCATATGTACGGATGAGGACCGTCAAAAATAAAATAGAGGAAAGACATAAGACAGACCATGCTGTTCTTTTAGGAAACCCCCGCAGAAAAAAGGCGACCGCAACCGGACAAAGCATAATAATGAACAAACCTGTGCCGGGAAAGATAAATCCGAACGAAAAGCCGATTGCAATATCAATCAGGCAGAACCAGATGGCATTTGTCTCTTTTGTCAGCAAAACATGATTGGCTGCATACATGGCAGCACCTGCTGCTATAAATACATATCCAAACCAGTTATCCTCTTTCACAATGGACAGATACATTAAACAGCTCACCATCAAGGTGAACATTCTCGTAAAAAAAAGAGCCTTCACGCTCATCACTCCCGTTACCCAATTCCCTTCTTATCATACCTGCCTCAGGGCATTTTTGACAGGAGTTTCTGGAAAATAAAAACCGCATATGAACTTTATGTCATATGCGGCGCATCCCCTCATTTATTTAAATTCAACCCAAACTGACCCTTGGTTTGCCGAGCGCACGCAGTTCTCAATCCAGCGAATGCCCTCAATCCCTGCATCAATGTCAGGATAAACCAAGTTATTCAAGATTTCTTCCTCTTCACGGTTTTTGGCGTCTATCGCAATGGCAAATTTAAGATAAATATTGGCCCATGCTTCAGACAGCCCTTCGCTGTGTAAGGCGCCTAGTCGTTCATCGGCGCTGCAAACATCATCTAAATACGGCATGCCGCGAACGAGTGTCTGGCTCGGCTCTCCCTGCACTTCATACGTCAGTTCATTTGGCATGCTGTCCCACCACTCAATGCTTGCCTTTGAGCCGACAATCCGGATTCTATGGCCATCCATACATCCGGCATTGATTGACGATGTCCACATTGTTCCAACCGCTCCATTTTCATAATGCATCAGCACATGGGCATTATCCTCCAGCGGTGCGCGGCTGCCGACGAAGCTCTGTCGATCACACAGCAGCTCTTTAATTTTCATCTTAGGCAGAATAAGCTGTGACATATAATACGTGTGGGTAGATAAATCGCCTAGTACAAAACTTGGCCCGGCGATCGCAGGGTCGACACGCCATTTCTGTGCAGCGCTTATGTTCTCGCCCTCATCTGCTGAACAAAAACCGTGTGTGTACTGCAAGTCAACCACGCGAATATCGCCGATCATTCCTTGTTCAATCATCGCACGCATTTGAAGAAGCATTTGATTGCCTGAAAAACCATACGTCACGCCGACAATTTTCCCTTTTTTCTCTGCGAGCGCTTTAATTTCATAACCCTCTGCTGAAGTGAAGAACAGCGGTTTTTCACAGATGACATGCAGTCCTGCTTCAAGCGCCGCCTTACAAATCTCATAATGAGTGCCGTTCGGAGTGGCAATCGATACTACCTCTATGCCATCCTGTCTTTTCGCTTCCTCGGCAAACATGGTTTGATAGTTGGGATAACAGCGTTCCGCATCCACTCCAAGGTTCATCCCGAAGTCTTTTCCTCTTTCGGCATCGATATCAAAAGCGCCGGCAGTTAATTGAAAAGCAGTATTGTCTCTCAGCGCTCCAGTACGATGTTTATACCCAACCTGGCTAAGCCGTCCGCCGCCTACCATTGCCCAGCGCAGCGGCTTGGAGATGATTCTTTCTCCATTTAGCATCATGAAAACCTCCTATTGGCTGATGGTTTGTTTTAATGCTTCTACAGAAGTGCGGATGCCCGCTTCAGGTGACATCGTCAGATCCTCCATTTCTAAAGAAACCTCATCATCATATCCCATCATTTTTACAACTGAAAAAAATTCCTTCCACCACTGTAAATCCTGTCCGCAGCCGACTGCTACGTAATTCCATGCCCGGTTCGCAGGATCTGTCACTTCTTTTGTTTCTAAAAACCCATTTACCGCAACTAAATATCTTTCAATTCTGACATCTTTTCCATGAACATGGTGAATGGCTTCGCCGAGATCCCTTGCTGCGATGATCGGGTCTGCACCCATCCATAATAAGTGGCTCGGATCAAGATTCAAACCGACCATCGGGCCGACCGCTTTTCTGAGTCGAAAGAGAGTCTCAGGATTATAGACT
Source organism: Bacillus sp. FSL K6-0993 (assembly GCF_037977205.1). Lineage (NCBI taxonomy): Bacteria > Bacillati > Bacillota > Bacilli > Caryophanales > Bacillaceae > Bacillus > Bacillus sp. FSL K6-0993. Next base: position 875,265 of record NZ_CP150275.1, on the reverse strand, counting down.
AATTGAGAGCTGAAGTTCTCAAGCGCGATTTTTTCAACTCCGCAGGCTTCCGCTTTTTTGACAAGTTCCTTCCAATACGGAATCGCAACGTCTTCCCATTGATAGTTGAGGATATCTTTTAAAACGGGAGGCCAGCTCACTGTGTATGTGATCCAGTTCGGCACTTTGTCGTCCGGGCCGCCGGCTGGCAGGCCGCTCATCATGATCACTTTTTTGACACCTAATAATCTAGCCAGCTCCATCGTTTTGTCCGTTACTTCTCTGTGCGATTTGCCCAGTTCGCCTGGATCTAAAGGATTCCCCGAGCAGTTTAATGCGCAAAGTGTCATGTTCCGCTTTTCCAGCGCTTGTGAAAATTCTTTTCTTTTTTCGCTGCTTTGCAGCAGTTCATCAAGATTCAAGTGAGGTGCCGGCGACCAGCCCCCGGTTGTCATTTCAAGTGTATCGATCCCAAGCTCTGCAGCAAAATCGAGCATGTCTTCAAAAGGCAAATGCCCTAGGCTGTCTGTTACATAAGATAGTTTCATAGATAGATTCCTCCTGATCTCTGCGGATTACGATAAGTGAGTCGATTGAGTCGGCATGTCCTGATCAGCTTGGCGGCCATACTGGCGGAATGATTGCTCAAGCTGTTCAAGTGACCGCCCTTTTGTTTCAGGCACATATTTTAAAAGATTTTCAAGAGCTGTAGATCAGGCGCAGTCTATTCATTGGGATAGGAATCCGCCATCGTACAGCAAATTACCGATGTCAATTCGATCATGTACATGGGACAGAAATGTTAAGAAAAGACGGCTTTCAAACAGAAACCGCTTTCTTAAAAAATTATAAGACAACGAGATTTCTTGCGTCTTTATCATATGGAGACATTATTTTGTCATTTCAGGACATCTTATTCGTGCGGCTCGGCCTGTTCGATTTTTTGAAAAGGCTTATTGATTTGAAATGCGGTCATTTTTGAGTCTTTATAAAGGGAACGGAAAAGCCCTGGAGAGCTGCCGATTTTGGCAGAAAATACGCGTGTAAAATAATGTACAGAGAATCCTATTTCTTCTGCTATTTCCTTTATCGATAGATTCGTTGACTTCAGCAGGGCGGCGGCTTTATTGATTTTTTCATTTTGGACAAACTCAGAGTAGCTGACACCCAGTTCTGCTGCAAATAAACGTGATAAGTGCCTGCCTGAGATATGAAAATGGCCGGCAACATCCGTCAGCTTTAAAGACTGTGACAGATTGTCTTTAATGTGCAGTTTGACCTCCGTCAGCAAAGCAGATGAGCTTTGAATGAACTGCTTGTTTTTCGGGCGGCGGGCGGACGGGAGAAAGGTTTGGATTAATGACAGGATCAATGCGTGCGACAATTGGGATAGGATCTCTTTGTCAAAAGCATTGACTGGCTGAGCTGCTTGCAGCATTAACGTTTTCCAAAGAATGCCCGGAGGTTCGCCATCTTTTATTTGCACTGTGACAAGGGGACTTTGTTTCACTTCTTCCATCACGTTGATCCATTCAGCGCTTGATTGATCCTCGCTCAGCTCAAAAGCGACATAAAAAATGAACAGTCCTGTTTCACTTTTGATTTGGTGCAAATGATCCGGCTTTGACAAAAAAATCGTCTGTTCCCGAAGCGGATATGTACGATCGCCTTCAAGGTAATATCCTTCACCTCTTACCACGTAACAAATTTCATAAAAGGAATGCTTATGAAGCAGTGTGTTATAGTGGTTCGTCATTGCTCCCCAATAATGGACGTAAAATGAAACATCCTTTTGCTCTAAGCGATGCACATATTGATTTAATACTATTTTGCCCGTCACAAGGTGGTTGAGTTCCATGTTAACGCCTCCTAACAAGTTGGTTCTCCCATCATAACAAGGCGGACAAAAATAAAAAATCCCCCTGCCGTTTTTTCGGCAAGGGGATTACAGTCAAATCACAAATCTAATATAGGCGCCGGAAACAGGGTCTTTCACACGAAAGCTGTTTTCCGTCTCTTCAATTGAATACCCGGCATGTTTGACTCGGTTTGCCACCAAATCCAGCTCCTCTTGGTGAGGCAGGACAACAGTGTAATAGTCTAGTCCGCTGGCATTTGTCGGTTTAGGCGGCGCATTTCTTCCCGCCCAAATGTTTAAGCCGATATGATGGTGGTACCCCCCGGCTGAAACGAAGAGGGCGGACATGCCCGCATAGTTTCCGACAATGTCAAAGCCCAGTATATCTGTATAAAACGCCTTTGCTTCTTTCAAATCACTGACATGCAGATGAATGTGTCCGATGATTGTATCGTTCGGAAGCGATGTTTTCCGCTCATCTCCTGCCTCTTCCAGAAGGCCCTCAATGTCAACAGCGGTTGTCGTCATGACGTAGTTTCCTTCCAGATCACGCTGCCACGTGCTGCGGGGGCGGTCAGCGTACATTTCAATGCCGTTTCCGTCAGGATCAGACAGGTAGAGCGCTTCGCTGACAGCATGGTCTCCATGTCCGATAGCAATGCCGTGTTCAATCAGGCGGGCGAGCGCGATCCCAAGTTCTTTCCTGTCCGGAAGAAGAATCGCAAAGTGATAAAGGCCTGTCACAGACCGTTCAGGCAAGACGACAGCGCTCGGATTTTCTTCAAGAATAAGCAGGACGCGTTTCCCGTCAGCCGTTAATTCAGCTTGGCGATCCGTCTTTTTTAAGACTTGAAAACCGATAACGTTACAGTAGAACTGAAGCGAACGCTCCAGACTGCGAATTGTGAGTTTGGCATAGCCAATGTGTGTATCCTCATGAATGCTGGTCATGCTGCATGCCTCTTTTCTTATGCTGAAACGTTTTCGTTCTTTTTTCCTTTAAACACAAATGGGTCCAGCGCCAGGAATCGACTTCCAGTAAGCGCCAGGTGAATGGATGTCAAAAGCAGAAGGTAATCAAATTCTGCATTGCCCATGAATGGCGCTTTCAGCTTAACAGTGATGATGGCGCCGATCAGTGTAAGAGCGAACAGGACACCGACAATACGTGTAGCCAATCCGAAGAAGACAAGCACTCCGCCAATGAGTTCAATCGCTGCGATGACATACGCCATAAAGCTTGGAAGGCCTATGCTGCCGAAAAATTGGATGGTGCCCTCCATCCCCTGAAACTTTGATAAACCGTGAACAAAAAAGATAATACCTGTAATAACTCTTAAAAGTAATGTGCCAATTTCAAATGATTTATTCATTTTATCCTCCTTGATAAATGTTATCACTTACTTAATGTAAGCTAGTATATATACATAACTTGTTTACGTCAAGTAATTTTGTTACATTTTACGAAAATGAAATAAAAGTACTATAAAACTGTAACAAAAAAGACCTCTGTGCAGGACAAAGGTCTATTTCTCAAATTGGCTTTCATATAAGTCACTGTAAAATCCTTTTTGCCGAATCAGCTCGTCATGGCTGCCTTTTTCAATCATTTCACCGTCTTTTAGCACCACAATCTGGTCCGCTCTTTGAATGGTGTTCAGCCTGTGGGCAATGATGACGCTTGTTCTTCCTTCCATTAAACGGGCGAGCGCTTCTTGAATGTTGACTTCTGTAACGGTATCAATGTTGCTTGTCGCTTCATCCAAAATGAGAAGAACCGGATCGGCAAGCACCGCCCTTGCTATAGAAATCAACTGCTTCTGTCCTTGACTGATGCCCGAACCGTTTTGCGTCAGCACGGTGTCATACCCTTTTGGCAGCCTTTCAATAAAACTATGGGCATTCGCTGTTTTTGCAGCGGCTTCGACTTCCTGATCAGAAGCATCAAGCCTGCCGTAGCGAATGTTTTCTCTGATCGTTCCCTGAAATAAGAAAGAATCCTGAAGAACAAACCCCATGTTTTTTCTCAGGCTTGCTCTAGTAAGGGTTTTAATATCTGTACCGTCGATTAAAATTTTTCCATCGTTAGGCTCGTAAAAACGGGCGAGAAGGTTGGTGACGGTTGTCTTCCCCGCCCCCGTCGGTCCGACAAACGCGATGGACTGCCCCGCAGGCACGGTAAACTGTAAATGCTTCAGGGTCTGCTGCCCTTTATCGTAACCGAAGGACACATCCCGGAATTCAATGCTGCCTGTTTGGATGGGCTGATGCACGGCGTTCTTTTCATCCTCGCGCTCTTCTTTTTCATCAAGCACGTCAAACACCCGTTCAGCGCCGGCGATTGCGGACAGTATCGTATTAAACTGGTTGGCCAGATCGTTTAAAGGGCGTGTAAATTGCCTTGAATACTCGGCAAAGACGACGATGGAGCCGATCGAGATCCAGCCTTTCAGCGCAAACAAACCGCCGATTGCCGCTATCATTGTAAAACTTAAGTTATTCAAAGAGTTCATGACCTTCGGGATAAACCCGGAAATCGTCTGCGCCCAAAAGCCCGACGTCTTGAGTGCAGCGTTTTTTTCGAGGAATTCAGCAGTAATCTGCTTCTCACGTGAATATGCTTTGATGACCTTTGCGCCTGAAACAGATTCCTCAATATACCCATTCAGATCACCAAGGTTTTTCTGCTGTTCTTTAAACAGCTTTCCCGTTCGGTTGGTGATCCATTTCAGGCTCGCTGCCATCACCGGAATAATGGTCAGCGTAATCAATGTAAGGAGCGGGCTCATGTACAGCATCACCGCAATCGTCCCGACAAAGGTGATCACGCTTGACAAAATTTGAATGACTGACGTGTTTAAGGTAGAACTGACATTTTCGATGTCATTCGTCACCCGGCTCATTAGCTCGCCGTGCCGCTGTTTATCAAAAAATGGAATCGGCAGCTCATGCAGATGGGTGAACAATTCGCTTCTCATTCTGAAAACCGTGCCCTGCGAGATCGTAATCATCCAATAGTTTTGAAACCAAAGCGACAGGGACTGAATGATATAGATAGCAAGCAGAAGAAGCAAAACGGGAATCAAGCCGCTGACCGTTTTCCCGACGATAAAATGGTCGATGGCCTTTCCGATCACAAAGGGGCCAAGGAGCCCGAATATCGCGCTGATGACAACCATCAGCATGACAAGGATGAGCAGTCCTTTTCGTTCAGCCAAGTAAGACCAGATTCGTCTCAGTGTGCCCTTTGTATCCTTTGCTTTCGCCCGCTTTTTCGCGCCTTCTTTTTTGTCAATTGGCAGTTTGGGATATTGGAATGGCTTGCGGATGTCTTTTAGCATGACTCGCTCCCCTCCCTTCCGAATTGTGACTCGTAAATGCGCTTGTATAACTGAGATTCAGAAAGCAGCTCACTGTGAGTGCCTTTTTCAATCAGTTCGCCGTCCTCAAGCAGCAAAATCTGATCAGCTTTTATCGCCGTGGTTATTTTTTGTGTAATGATCAAAGTTGTGCAATGGTATGTGCTGATTGCTTCAAGCAGCTTCGCCTCCGTTTGCAGGTCAAGCGCGCTTGTGCTGTCATCTAATAGAAGGATAGCCGGTTTTCGAATCAGTGCCCGCGCAATGGAAATTCGCTGTTTCTGGCCGCCGGACAGGTTGACGCCTCTTTGCCCCAAAACAGTGTCATATCCATTTGGGAGCTTCAAAATCGTTTCATGAATTTGCGCATGTTTGGCCGCATCCATTATTTCATCTAGTGAAGCATTTTCTTTGCCCCAAGCGATGTTTTCTTTGATTGTGCCGGAAAACAAGAGGACTTCCTGCGGTACATATCCAATTTGCCTGCGCAGCCCTTCAGCCGGAAAATCTTGAACCGGCTTTTCATCTATGTAAATGCGGCCTGAATCCGGCTGATAAAGCCGCGGAATGAGCTGAAAAAGCGTGGACTTGCCCGAGCCCGTCGCACCGAGAATCGCGATCGTTTCTCTTGGCTTTGCGGAAAATGAGACATTCCTGAGCGCTTCTCTGTCCATTTCAGGATAGCGAAAGGATACATGCTGAAACTCAATCCGTCCTGACAAACGATCAGATATGATGCCTTCCTCCCGCTCGTCGCCTTCTGTTTCAAGCACCTCACCGATTCTATCCCCTGAAGCCTTCGCCCGGGTGAAAATCATAATCAAAAACGGAAACATCGAAAGCGCGCCTGTAATTCGTGTTGCGTAGTTAATTATCGCAACAACATCGCCAACCTGAGTGCTTCCGCTCGTAATACTGTAGGACCCCGCCCACAAAATCAAAAGGATGCAGAGATTCATCAGCAGCATCAGTACAGGCATCGTGAATTCCACAAGCTGAAAGGCCGAAACCGTTTTTTCCATCAGCCTTGTGTTGGCTTTGATAAATCGTTTGACTTCGTGGCTGCCGCGAAGCAGCGCTTTGATCAGCTTGATTGCGATTAAATTTTCCTGCATGATGGTGTTCACTTGATCCAGCCTTTTCTGCACTGAGCGGAACAGTGCTCCGCCTTTCCTTAATACCCATAGCAAAAACAAGATCAGGATCGGAATGGTCACAAGCAGAAAAAAGCCGAGCTTCACATTAACAGCAAGCGACAGCACAATGCCGCCTGCAATCATTAAGGGAGCCCGCAGCATAAACCGCAAACTCATAAAAATCATATTTTGAACCTGTGTGACGTCGTTTGTCAGCCTTGTAATATAAGAAGAGGACGAAAACTGTCCAAATGTGGAATAGGAGAAGGACTGGATTTTTTGAAAAAGCCCTCTTCTCGTATCATAGGAAAAGCTTTGGCTGACATGGGCGGCATAAAAGGAATTCAGCATCCCCGCCGCAAAGGATAACACGGTCAGCCCGATCATGACCGCGCCCCATATCCATACATGCCGCAGATCTTGCTTCAATATCCCATCGTCGATGATTTTTGCAATCAATAAAGGCTGCATCAGTTCAACTGCAAGCTCCGTCAACATAAGAATCAGAGCGATTCCCGCCAGCAATGAATATGGTTTTAAAAACGACAAAGCCTTTTGCATGTAAAAGCCTCCAAACCCCTTTTAGCAATATGTACTTTTTATTTTAATTGTTTATAGGGCTTGATGAAAGAATTTTACTGTCATGAAGTGTTATGAAAACATAGAAAAGCACTGAATTTATCGATAACCAAAATCACTTTATCTTTTATTCGAGAGCTATTCACTGCTGATCTGCTTTCATTAAAAAACATCAAAGATTTTACTCTACTAAAGTTGAGGTGCTGGATGGACTTAGATAAATTAGAAAGATTGCTGGAACCGTAGGAATAATGAAAAATATAAATTTTAAAACGAAGACTTTTTGCGAGGAATATAATCTGATAAAAATGCGGTGAAAAATTTCTAAAATCTAATTAAAACTCTAAATAGAGTGCATTGTTAAACACTCTATTTAGAATCTGTACATTTTACTGTTACCGAATAAAAACTAAAACCACTCCATATCCCTTACTTTTGTCGAACTCTTTGATGACTCTCATGACCTGCCACCTTTGTTTAGGAGATACCGTTTTTGTAGCAATTCCGTTGTTATGCGCTTGAATAAAGTCTCCGGCTTCTACTGTGCTGTCGCATCTGACATAAACCTGTCCTACAAGGCCCACAACATTCCATTCATCCCTCTCTTCCCTAGAGGCATAGTTCTTATCTGGCTTATAATCAGGGTTTTCCATAGGCGCCATGACGATTTGGCCATTGGCACCTTTCTGTTTTTCATAAATATACCCGCCAAAATCATTCTTCAGGTATCTTCCAGACCAATGGAAGCTTGACTCACCAAGTATCACACCAGCTGTTTCAGAAATAACTCCAAGCATAAAGTCACCTTTTTTTGCAGGTCTAATTTTATCACCCTCCAAAGTAACTAGGGTTCCTGCCGGAATTTTTTCACCGCTTAGGCTCTCAAAATATTCAGCGTAATCCGAGAACGTTTGGGAACTTTTTATGCTTCCTGAAGCCTTAATCGTTCCATCTTTTGCATGAAATTCTATCTTTCTGTTTGATGAGGATGGTGTGCTCCCACTTGCCCATCCTAGAGCAACTGAGTCTGAGTTCGGATTGATCGTATTATATGAGGCTATCACAGAAGATTGAGCAGCCCCAGTTGCTCTGCTTCGAACAGATCCAGCTACAAAATTATTATTTCCAGTAGCGTGGGAATCACGAGAGCCAATAATCCCGCTTCCTTTATGTTTAAACAAAAAGTACGGCGTCACGACGCCGCCAATCTTAAAATCTGTTTCGTAGCCTGAAAAGTCACAATTAGAAACATTAAGATCAGGGTCAACAGAAAAAATCCCAACTGTACCACTGTTATTTTTAGGCGATCTTTGCCCCCATACATTACTAACTACAGACTCGTACATACCGCTCCCAAAAACAACACCCTTTTCGGCTGAATCGATCAATGTCACACCATCAATCATTACCTTGCCGACAGAATTGTCGCCACCTACAATATAAAGATCATTATCAGCAGTTTTAAATCCTCGAATCGTTATATTCTTTAAATTGATTAGACGCCCTTTATAATACACGCTTACGACTGAATTTCCCTTATAGTTAATGGAGGAATCATCGCATATAGCATGAAAATTAACCACATTGACGCCATCGTAACCTGAAATTTGCAATGCATTCGGCCCTGCCCCTTTGTACAGATCACTCGGCTTAGGGTTATATGCGATACAGTTAGCCAGCTGAACGTCATGAGCTGATGCTGATTGAGGATCACTTGCTGTGTGGTGTCCTATATGCCGAATGCAAAAACTAATTGCATTTTCATAGGCACGGCAGTTCACAAGTTGAACTCTTTTTGCAGCCGGAGCATAATCATGAGCTTTAATTTCAAATCCTCGAACTCCTCCAATTGCGATGCAGCTATCAACCATTACATCCTGAGAGCCATCATCGATTTCAAAACAGTTTGTATTTGAAGACCCATCATTTAACCCCATCGGATGGTAAGAAAGACAATGACTGAAAGTCGTATGCTTTCCAAAGTGACATGTGAAATTATCATCGCCAGAGCCTGTTGCTTCGCAATATGAGAAGGTTACAAAGTTGCAGCCACCAGGCTGATAAAAGGTAGGATCACCATTTTCTCCGTGTCTGTTATAATTAGGGCTTGTAGCATCAAACCCGTGAAGGCCGGCATTCTTTGCAAAAACATGCTCTACAAAAGAGTAATCCACATTTGCAAAAAGCAAGCAGCTTGAAGTGGGCCCCTTAGGGATCTTCCATCCAGCAGGACGCGTATCTTTATTCCAGTCCAGTGTCAAATGTCCAATGTAGATATTTTCATTACCATTTGTATGATCACTATTGGTGAGTACAGAGTGACCAACTGGCGTATCGTCTAATAACTTGATGATGGTCCTTTTTTTACCCGCTCCAACCAGCATTGTATTCGAAGGAACGAGCAAGCCAGATACCCTAAATACGCCTGCAGGGACTTTTACGAGATAACCGCCTTCGGCCATCGCATCATGAAATGCTTGCGTATCATCTGTGACTCCGTCTCCTTTAGCTCCATAATCCATTACGTTTCGTTCATCAAGGTACTCAAATCTGTTCTCATACATTTTGAGTCTTTCATTTAAGTTTTCAAAAGTTGTTATTCCATTACTTAATGCAATCCCAATTTTACTATCAATCGTTTCGAAATTCTCGGCAAGCTTGGAATCAATTTCAATACTTTCAGTGCTTTCAGGTTTGTAAAGACCTAAAAACGTTGTATAATTTTCCATTTTTACTCCCCCTATTGGTTTCAGTTTTTAAGAAACATAACATCCCTTGCACTTATAAGTGGCAAACGTATGACAAACAAAAAAAGCGCTGTCTTTAAACAGCGCAAGATAAAATAATTTTCACTATTCATTTAGTAATTTTTCCACACGCTCCCGCATCTGCGGTACACTTAATCCGATAATTACCTGAAACGCCTTCCCGTTCCTGACAACGCCGTGTGCGCCAAGCGCGCGGAATACGCTGTCGGGCTCAACCTTTGTTTCATCCTTGACACTGACTCTGAGGCGGGTGGCGCAGTTTGTGACTTCAGTGATGTTGTCTTTTCCGCCCAGCGCTTCAATATACAGAAAAGCGGTGTCATCAGCCGTTTCAGCAGCGGAGGCCGTTTCCTCCTTGTTTTTTCGTTCTCTATATTCCTTTTTCGAATATAGCTTTGTTTCCTGCTGTTCATCCTTTTCCCGTCCTGGTGTAGCGATATTGAATTTGAGGATTAAAAATCTGAAGACGAAAAAATAAATTGCTGTAAACGAGAGCCCGATCAAAATTTGATACACATATGTCATACCGTGGCTGCCAAAGAGCGGAATCCAGTTCAAGGTTACCGCCTCAATCAGCCCGCCTCCCATATTTCCGACGACGCCGGCCATATACATAACTGTCGACATTGTGGCGGCAAGCACGGCGTGAACCGCAAATAAGAAAGGTGAAATGAATAAGAACGTAAACTCAATCGGCTCTGTAATCCCGGCGACAATCGCTGTCAGTGTGACAGGAATCAGCAGCCCTGCGACGAGTTTTTTCTTTTCCTTTTTGGCTGTCACATAAAAAGCCAGAGCGATACCCGGAATACCGAAGATTTTCGAGTTGCCGTGAAGCGCGAATCCGCCTTGCGGAAAGAGCTCCTTCAGCGGTTTGGCGCTTTGCGAATATTCGCCAAGATGCTGTGCCCAATACGTGACGATCCCGCCTTCCGCTACAGCCGGGCCATAAATAAACGGCGTGTAAATAAAATGATGAAGGCCAGTCGGAATTAAAATCCGTTCCAAAAACGTGTATATCCAAACACCCACCGCCCCAGAAGCAACCAGGAAGCTTTGAAGCGAGCCGATTCCCGATTGAACCATCGGCCAAATATAAGACACAGCCAAGGCAATCGGAATCATAATAAAGAAGGAAATCATCACGATATATGTTGAGCCTTGAAAGATGCCGAGAAAATCGGGCAGTTTTTTATCAAAATAGCGATTATGCAAAAAGACGACAATCGAAGAAATAAAGATGGCCCCGATAATGTTGGTGTCGAGCGTTTTAATGCCCGCAATCATCGTTAACCCGCTCGTTCCGCCGACCTCTTGGTTCATGTCGACGCCAAATGCTCCTCCCCATACCGTCAATATCGAGCTGACAAAGTAATTGAATGTCAAATAAACAGTAAGCGCTTCCAAACAAGCGCGTGCCTGAGCTTTCTTCGCCAAAGCAACCGGGATGCCGATGGCGAATAAGAGCGGCATTTGGTTAAAAACAGTCCAGCCGCCCTGCTCAATGATATACCAGCACTGATACCAAAAACCGTCAGGATCGGCGAGCGGGCCCATGAGGGTTTTATTTTTAAAGAGCGTGCTGATACCGACGATAATGCCGGCGAACGCGAATAATAAAACAGGCACAAACATCGCGCTTCCAAAGCGCTGAATTTTTTGCATCATACCAGAACCCCCTGCTACTCATTGTCATTTTTTTCTGCCTCTTTGTAATCAACATATGCGCGGAACAATGCTTCGCCAACGAGAAAAAACGGTGCAAAAGCGACAATTTCCGTTTTATCGCTTAATGTCACAGGTTTACTTGTCGCATAAAGATTATGCGGAGTCAGCTGGGCGAGGACATTGTTTTTTAAATTCGTAATGGAAATAAAGGGAATACCCTTTGCAGAAAGCATTCTTGCCTGAGGAATCAGCTCCGGTGTTTCTCCGGAAAGAGAAATGATGATAAACAGATCGTTTACTTTAAAATCATCGCGCATCAAATTAAATTCATTTGTGTCTTCAATTAAAATAAGATAGCGATGGCGCGGAATAAACATTCTTTGCAGGTCGCGGGCGCATATCTTTTGCGCATTTCCTGAACCGTAGACGAAAATGCGGTCTGCTGCATCAATCAGCTGGCACATGTCCGTCATGTCCTTTGTCCGTAAGAACTTCAAATTTGCTTCAATATCATCAAGCAGCTTTTGAAAACTCATACTCTCGCCTTCTTCCGGCTGATCTTCCCACTTTAAAAAGACGCGAAATTCACTGTAACCGCTGAAACCGAGCTTTTGGGCAAGCCGTAAAATTGAGGAACGCGATACACTGCAAGCTTTGGCCAGCGCGTCGATTCCAAGGTGATAGCATGTGTGCTTATGATTCAATATATATTTTAAAATATGAAAATCGTTGTCATTCAATTTGCTGTAGTGCTGATTGATCAGTTCTTCGAGCTGCATATCAGATCCCCCCATTTTCTTTCTATTATATACAATTACAGATTCGAAAATGGGGGAATTTCAGTTATGATATGCGGGTCGGGCTTTGATCAAGCTCAGGCCAGAAGTCTTTGTTGGCCTCCATTAAATCCTCGAGAATGAGTCTTGCCACACGCGCGTTCGGCACTGTTTTTGACAAAATTAGCGCCTGCCACAGCTTTTGGAACGATTTCTCCGCCCACGCTTCAACAGTCAGCTTCTCAACGGATACCTGCTGCTCCATAAGCCCTTTTTGGAATTGCGGAATGGTGCCGACGGTAATCGGTTCAGGCCCATTTGAGCCGACAATGCATGGCACCTCGACCATCGCAGTCGGGTCAAAGTTCGCAATTGCGCCGTTATTTTCAACAATCAACAGCATTCTTTCACCTGTGTTGTAGGCAATCGCCCGGGCAAGATCAACGATATATGATGCGTGGTCATCGATTTTGATTTCGCTGTTTTCCGTGGACTGCTCACGTGTAATCATGTCACATTGGCTGAAAATAAAAGCTTCGCGCCCTTCCATCACTTCATTTGCCCGCGTATGATTCGGATTTGATTTTTTCACCATATCATCCGGGAACAAATAATATTGCAAATACGTATTCGGCAGTGTGTCAGGATCTGCGGCCTGCACGTCACGCGCTTTGGCGAATGTGTCATTCCAGCTCGCCTCCACCGCTTCAGCCTCTGTTTTCGGAATATAGCCGTATTGAGATACATGCTCCTTCAGCTTCGGCATTAAATCGTTGCCCTCTTGATCCTGAATTGATGTCCACCAGCCGAAGTGATTTAATCCGTAATAGCGGACCTTCATTTCTTTTCTTGAGGATAAGCCAAGAATTTGCGCCATCCGGTCTTCGATCCCAACCGGCATATCACAGATATTGAGAATTTTAGAATTCGGTCTAAGGCGTCTCGTAGCTTCAGCCACAATCGCCGCCGGATTGGAATAATTGAGCATCCACGCATCAGGCGAGTATTTTTCCATGTAATCTAATATTTCAAGCACACCGCCGATCGAACGCATACCGTATGCGATCCCGCCCGGCCCGCACGTCTCCTGGCCGACAACTCCGTACTTCAACGGAATTTGCTCATCAAGCGCACGCATCGCGTATTTCCCTACTCTGATGTGCGCCATAACAAAATCGACATCTGTAAAAGCTTCTTCCGGGTCAGTCGTCGCTGCAAATTCAATATCAGGCGCTTTTTCTCTGATAAAAACGTCACAGGCGCCTGCAATTCGATCCTGTCTCTCCTTATCATTATCATACAGCTTCAGCTTTCTGATCGGAAACTCCTCCAAATGGTCCAAGAGCATCAGTACGATCCCTGGAGTGAAAGTGCTCCCTCCGCCCGCTATTACGATTGAGAATGATTTTTTCTTCATATGACGACCTCCTTGATAACGTTTACAATTTCATTTATACCATGAGAAAGCGCGTCCTGTAACACGTTTGGCGCACTTAGGTCATTTGATCAACTTTAGTGTTTTTTCCCATAGAGCGGGAAATTTCTCATTTGCCTTATGTCTGAGGGATTTGTTTTTTTTACCTTTTTTGTAATCTTAAAGTCTCACCAACTGTGAATTTTAAGTGAATATACGCCCTTCCAATTCTTATGAAAAGGTTCTTTTGTACGATTCGGATACATGCCGAATTATTTATAATCATTTATATAAAACATCCAATTGTGCGTGAATTTAGAAAAGGCAGGGGACAAAAGTTGGACTCATATAAAGTCATTGAGCTGGCAAACAAGTACAGTGCGGCCGCAGAAGAGGTCAGAAGCTCCAAAATGCTGCTTGAATCCCGGTTATCTGCATTGGGAGATGCTTGGCAGGGAAAAGCAAGAGATTCATTTGACCAGGATTTCGAGGAAACGAAAGCCGCCTACGATCAATTCGAACAGGAGCTGCTTGAAACAAGCCAAGAGCTGAAGGCTGCCGCTGTCAAAATAGAAGAACGAAAAGCTGAAATTGCCAGAATGGAAGAACTGGAGCGTAAAGCAAGAGAGGAAAGACATAAACTCGGGAGGTGAACGGTGTGTCAGGAAACATTGCAGTTGATCCGGATAAGCTCGAACAGCTTGCAAATGATGTAGTCACTGAATTAACTGATATGGAAAACAAATATAAGGACCTGCATGTGGAGCTGGGGCAGATGATTTTGCAATGCGATCCCCGCTACAGCAGCTGTTTTTCCGGAGTCGGCGATGCGTGGAGCTCAGGAAAAGCGCTCGTCACTAAGCTAAGTGACAATGAGATTTTCATCAGAAAAACGGGCGATAAATTTGTGGAACAAGATGATATTTTGCGAAAGCTCTACAATGCCTACGACAAATACGGTACGATGACAAGCTTAACCGCTCTTATGCTGACACAGGGAAAATATTACGGGTTAGGGCTTACAAAATTTGTGAAACAGCCAAGCGGCTTGCATACAGCCCAGCACTCAAAACTGCTCTTGGATATTTCCAGGGCCGTTGACAGCTCACGTTATCAAAAAGCGGCAAGAGTGCTTTTGAATCCTAAATATTTGTTGAAAAAGACAAACCGTCCATTTTCAGATTTGGTACATAAAAAGTTTACAAAATACTTCCCTCAGGACACGGTGGATTTTTCAAACAGCGTCAGAAGCTACACAAAAGGATTTCTTAATGAAGCCGGCGTACGCTCCACTTTGAAGGATGTGGGAAAAACGGGCTTGAAATTCGCGAAAGGAAATGCCATTACCGCCACACTGATTACCGGTGCGACCGAAACATTCGGAGCAGGCGTGAAAATTGCTGAAAATTATGCAAAATACCAGGACAAACCCGAAGTTCTCAAGCGTGAAAACGCCAAGGCTGTCGGGAATGCTGTGAATAATACGATTTTTGTTGCCGGCGGTGCCACAGCTGGTGCTGTCATCGGCGGTGCAATTGGAAGCTTTGCAGGACCTGTGGGTACTGTCCTTCTTGGGGCAGCAGGTTCATACATTGGCGGAGTCGTCGGAGAACAAATCGCCAAATATACAGCCGGTTTTGCCGAAAAAGCAGCCTTAAAGCTGAAAGAACCGATCCATGCTGTCGTTGATACAGCCAAAAAAGGGCTGGAATCCGCCGGCAAAGTCGTCAAATCAGTGAATGACGGCATAGATGCGGCGAATAAATCGATACATAAAGGGATAGACAGCGCGAAAAAAGGAATGGAAAAAGCAAAGAAAACAGCGGATTCGCTTATACACGGCGCAACCCATTTCCTTAAAGGGAAATTTTCATTTGGATAGGAGAATAAACAATGAAGCAGTTTACAATTAGCATAGAAGAACTCTTGTTTTGCTTTTACAGCGAAGGGTTTTTTGAACAGGGGATGGCCTTGAAGCAGGCCTATTTTCCGGAAATAGAAGATGAACAGCTCGGCGCTTTGTTCGAAGCAGCTTGCCGCTCACTCTTAGCTAAGGATGCAGCGGAATATCGGAACCATCAATATCGGTTAAAGGACGAGTACTGTCCGTTTATCCATGTATTAAACGACGCTGACTATACAGTGAAGCTTTCTAAATTTAACGGGCAAGGCGCCGAACAGAATGTGTCCTGCCATGTATCAAAATTCGGCACCTACTCTCACGAACTCCTTTTTGATGAACAAGTCCATCGCATTACAAAAATGGAATCAAGTGAAGGGTTACTTGCTAAGACAGATGAGTTTTTACATATAATAGATACAGAGGATAAAAGAGAATCGATTGTGACATTGACATCAAATGAATTTGAAAAACTCTTGGAGGGCGCTTCAGACAACCCTTCATATCTAAAAGAGTTCCTTGAAAAACATGACCACCAAGAGGACGTTACCCGATTTGCAAATGATCTGGCTTTGCGGAAAGGGAAAATGGATACACTTATGCGTCTGGCATATGGCAAAGATAACACTCCTGAAGTGGCTGACATGGCATTTGTCCTGCCGGGGGCCCACCATACTTGGCTTGTCACAGGCATCACCCAGAATGAATTTTCTATCCTCCCTGCTCATAAGGATGTTGTAAATCAAATCATTTCAAAATGATAAGAATTGAATTAACAAAAGGAGAAAAGCATTGAAAAACCAAGAAATCATTGAAGTCAAAAGCAAAATGTTCCTGAGAATATGGGCTTTTGTCGGATCTGCCGGTATGGGATTAGCATGTTTGTGGCTCTTTTATATGGGTATTACGTTTCAAACGAAATATTACCTATTAGCCATTCCTGCTGGCTTTCTGTTCACCTTGTTTTGTTTATATTTATTTATCATCTTCTTTCCGGCTTTCACCCCGCGGGGAAATACCATTTTCCGCATCAAGACAGGAAAAAATGGAGAAGTGTTCACTGACAAAGTGTCTGTTACGTTTACTGATATCAAGAAAATTGAGATGAGCCGCCATAAATTTAGTCTTAAAGGAATTTTCCAGGAAGATATATTGATCCAAACCGTTGATCAGAAGACCATTCGCATTCCCACTTGGAACATCATTCCGAATCCGTTGTTTTTCGAAGCGGTTGAACGCTATATCCTTCCCCATCTGAATGAAGAGGCGAAAAGCAATTGGATCGGACAGTTTACAGACATCCAACGCAGTGCGTATTTGAAGGAATTTGAGAATCACCCGAAGCTTTAGGGGCAGCACATGATTGAAGTAAAAAGCATGATGTTTCTAAGGGCTTGGCTGTTCCTCGCTACAGGGGGCGCCTTTATTGTGGGAGTCTGGCTGGTGTCTGAAGCCCTCACGTTTGAATCTAAATATGCCCTGCTTTATTTGGGCGGCGGATTACTGGCGATGATTTATGGATTGATCACATTCTTTATGGCTTTTCCTGCGTTCACAAGCCGTGGAAATGTCATTTTCACCATAAAGACCGGACCTAGTGGCGAAATCTTCTCGAGAAAGCGCAGCGTGCTGTTTTCCGAGGTGAAGCGGCTTTATATGGGACGCCATCAATACAGTTTGAAAGGGATCTTTTTTGAGGATATTATCATCGAGAAAACAGACGGCAGAATCGTTCGAATCCCGACCTGGAACATCATCGCGAATCCGCTGTTTTTCGAAGCGGTTGAACGCTATATACTTCCCCATTTGAATGAAGAGGCTCAAAACAATTGGATCAGCCAATTTACAGAGGTTCAGCGAAAAGCGTATTTGAAGGAATTTGAGAATCATCCGAAGCTTTAAAAGCTCTCCTCCTCTATAATGAAAGATAAATGCAAATTGAGGAGTGCTCATGATGCTGATTACCATTCTTTTATTTCTCGCGGCAGGGCTTGCCGAAATTGGCGGCGGATATCTGGTTTGGCTATGGCTGAGAGAGGCAAAGCCAGCCGGCTACGGAATCGCCGGGGCGCTGATCCTCATTGTATACGGCATTCTTCCTACGTTTCAGTCCTTCCCATCCTTCGGCCGTGTATACGCCGCTTATGGCGGAGTATTCATCGTGCTTGCGATCCTGTGGGGATGGCTTGTTGACCGGAAAACACCTGATCTGTATGACTGGATCGGCGCATTCATTTGTCTCATCGGTGTCTGTGTTATTTTATTTGCGCCGCGCGGATAACAAAATGGCCTGCTTATGAAGCGGGCCATTTTTGTTTAATCCTCTTTTAAGTTAGTCAGCTGCACTTCATGCTCCTCTTGCGGTTCGTCAAGCGGATAAATTCTTGCTGTTCCGTTTTCTTCATTCACGTGCTGAATGTATATAGGAACGCCGTTATATGTTACTTTCTTCATGTCGGGAGATTCTACAATTTCTTTCGCCCTTTGAATATTCATCGTAACACCCTCCTTCAATACATAACGTTTCCATTTCCTGAAGGAAGTATGCTTTATGATTCAGCGGACAAGTTGAATTTTTTTAGGCGTTTGTAGAAAGTGCTTCGGGGGATCCCGCTGATTTTTGCGGCTTGAGAGACGTTTCCTTTTGCAGATTCAAGCGCTTTGATCATCATATCCTTTTGGATTTGCTCACGAAAAGTAAGCACGCCGGCAGCAGCTGGCTTTTTTTCTGCAGAGCTGGCCGGCAATCCAGCGGCTTCCAGTAAAGCAGGAAGCGATTCATCCCTCAGCCGGCCGTCCGGAAATCTGATAGAAAGGCGTTCAAATACATTAAACAGCTCGCGAATATTTCCCGGCCACTTCCATTGCTTCAGCACATTACAAAAATCAGAAGGAAGTTCGCCTGGCCAATGATTCTTCTGTTTGTAGTACTCAAAGAGATCCGGGATATCCTCGGTGCGATCGCGTAATGGAGGGAGTTCAATTGGATAGACATGAAGACGGTAAAACAAGTCCTCTCTGATTTTTCCGTTTTCGGCAAGCTCTCGTAAATCACAATGTGTGGCGGCAATAACTCTGATATCAACCGGAATTTCTTTCGTCCCGCCGATTGGCGTTATCTTGCGTTCCTGAAGCACCCGTAAAAGTGCAACCTGCATCGAGTGGGAAATTTCTCCGATTTCATCTAAAAATAATGTGCCTTGATTCGCTTTTTGAAAGGCGCCTTTATAGCCATTTCGTTTCGCTCCCGTAAAAGCGCCCTCTGCATATCCGAACAGTTCGCTTTCAATCAAATCAGACGGAATCGCTCCGCAATTGACAGCAACAAACGGACCGTGCCGTCTCTCACTGTTCTCATGAAGCGCGCGAGCCGCGACTTCCTTTCCCGTACCAGTTTCGCCCGACAAACAGACCGTTGCATCTGCCGCAGCTGCACGTTCAAGGTTCATCAGCATCGCTTGCGATCGGCCGCTTTTCCCGATCACTCCATTGAATCGAAACACCTTCTTTTTCTTTTGTTCCGAAAGATAAAAACAAGTGCCGCCATCTCCTATGGTGACAGCTTTTTCGATTGAGTAGCCCCGTTCCTTCAACTCATACAGGTGCCGGCCCTGCCAATCCGGCATTGAGGTTTGAATCGGTATGCTCGCACTGATGATGTGCTGCTTGGTATTGCATAGCACCATCGGCACACTGGATGCAGCCCTCTCTCCAAAACGGCTGATCAACTCGAGCTCTTTCTCACGGCTTTTAGCTGCGAGTTCCCGTTCAGCTGCATAGGCGATCGCAGTGGCAATACCTAGCATATGAGGATGAGCGCCTGCAGCCGGACACGATATGTCAATCACACCCGCAAGGCTGCCATCCTCATGGTGAATCGGAGCGGCTGAACAGTTCCAAAGATGGGAAGCAATGGAGTAATGCTCTGATCCTTGTATCGCAACCGGCTCGCTGATGTGGAGTGCCGTGCCAATCGCATTTGTTCCGACAGCCGTTTCCGTCCAGCATGCCCCTTCGACAAAGTTGATGCGTTTGGCTTCATAGAGCGCGCGGGGATGGCCGTCCAATGCCAGAACAACACCGTCTGAATCAATTAACAGCGCCATCATTTCCATTTCTTTTATGGCAGGCAGCAGCTTTTCGAGGTAAGGCTTTGCGGTCGTCAAGAAGAATGAATGTTTTTTTGACTGCTGATCCAGCTCGGTTTGCTGTAAAACCTTCGGGCCTTTTTCTAAATAAGGATTGACCTCAGCTTTTTTGCAGCGATGCCATGACTCTGCAATCCGTTTTCTTAATCGGGCTTCGTCAAGCACACCGTCTTTCACAAAACGTTTCCAGGTTTGCAAATCGTTTGGGACCGAATTCATTTCCTTGATCGCTCCTCCCTTACACGCCGTTTTCATCTATTGTAGGGGAAAAATAAAGCGCTTTCAACAATAAAAAAGCAGGCGCCTTATATCCATGCGCCTGCTTTTTCCTTTATTATGCATGTACCGCAAGCCCGATCGTGCTTAACAGCGCCTCATGCAATGTTTCCGATAAAGTCGGATGGGCGGCGATAAAATGCTCCGCCATATCTGCCGTCATCTCACCATTCATGATCGCTGCCGCTTGGCCGATGAGCTCGGTTACATCCGGGCCAATCATCGAGACACCCACGATTTCGCCGAATTCCGGTTCAGCCATGATTTTGACCTTTCCTTCCGCTTGCTGTTTAATGAGCGCCTTGCCGTTTGCGGAAAAAGAAAATTCGCCGATCTTCACATCCCCGTATATGCTTCTTGCCTGTCGTTCTGTCATTCCGATACACGCGATTTCCGGGGACGTATAGATGCAGCGCGGCACATGTTTCTCATTGATTTTGACATCCCTTCCGGAAGCATGAGAAGCAGCGATGATGCCCTCATGGAAAGCGGCATGCGCCAGCTGAATGCCCCCTATAGCATCTCCGCACGCGTAAATATAAGGCACGTTCGTCTGCATGTGCCCATTCACCGGAATGCCCTTTGGAGAAAAATCAACTCCGGCCTGTTCCAGCTGTAATCCGTCAAGACGGGGTTTTCTGCCGATCGCCACCAGCACATAATCGGCCTTCGTTTTAAACTCTCGCTGACCGCTTTTCCATATTGCCGTTTTGGCCGTTTGATCCACCCGCTCTAATCTGGATGAGGTATGCACTTCGACACCGTCTTCCTCAAGTTTCTCCTGAAAGAGACGGGCAATATCTTCATCTTCAGCCGGGATCAGCTGGTCCGCTGTTTCAATGATGATCACCTTCGATCCCAATCTGGCGAACAGCCCTGCATACTCACACCCGATGACACCGCCGCCGACAATGACTAGTGAAGACGGAATCTCGGAAAGAGAAAGCGCGTCTTTGCTGTCGATGATCCATTCGCCGTCAAACGGGGCGAAAGGCAGCTCGATTGGCTCTGATCCGGAGGCAATCAATACTTGGTCCGCCTCTCTGATTTCTTTTCCGTTTTCTCCTTCGATCAAAAGCTTTCTTTCAGAAAGAAAGGAGGCTGTTCCCTTTACAACCTGTATTCGATTTTTCTTCATTAGGTACTGAACGCCTTGGACAAGCTGACTGACAACCTGTTGTTTTCGGCTTTGCATTTTACTCCAATCGACTGATATCGCACCTGCCGGAAGTTCGATTCCAAAGCTGTCGGCATGCTTGATTTTATCAAGAACGTTTGCGCTTTCTAACAAAGACTTTGTCGGGATGCAGCCTTCATTCAAGCAGGTCCCCCCAAGCTTGCCTTTGTCAATGAGCAGCACGTTTCTGCCCTGCTGTGCCGCGGAAACCGCAGCCGCATAGCCTGCAGGTCCGCCGCCGATAATGGCTAATGTCATGTCGTTTTCACCTGCTTTTCCTATAAAATTAATGCTGCGGGTTCTTCCAAATATGTTTTCATCGCCTTCAGGAATGCAGCGGCTGGGGCGCCGTCACACGCTCTGTGATCAAATGTCAGGCTGAGCGGCAGGATCGTGCTTCTGACGATCTCCTCCCCTTGATACACCGGCGTGTCATAGCTTGCTCCGATGCCGAGAATGCCTGTTTCCGGCGGATTTAGTATCGGTGTGAAATGCTCAACTCCAAACGAGCCAAGGTTTGTAATGGAGAAGGTAGAGCCTTGCAGTTCTTCGCTTCCCGCACGTCCCTCGCGTGCTTTTTTGGCATTTTCTGAGATGGATTGAGCCAGTTCTATCAGCGGTAGCTTTTCAGCATGGCGGATTACAGGCACCACTAAGCCATTTTCCAAGGCTACAGCCATACCAAGGTGTACATGGGGATGTGTGATGATGCGCTCATTTTGATAAAAGCTGTTCAGCACAGGGTGAGCTTGCAGAGCGAGAACGGCGGCTCTTGAGACAAAATGAGTGATCGTCAGTTTTGTGCCGTATCTCTCTTCAGCAGTTGGTGAAAGTTGTTTTTGAAGAGTGGCAAGCTTGGTGATATCAGCTTTCATCGTGATCGTCAGCTGCGCGCTGTTTGCCAGGCTTTCCTGCATTCGGGCAGCGATGACCTTTCTCATGCCTGTCACCGGGATTTCCTGCGCTATCTGTTCCGAAACAGGCTTTGCCTGATCTTTTTTCTGTTCAGCCAGCGCCTTTGTCACATCATCCTTCACGATTCTTCCGCCTGGTCCAGTACCTTTCAGTTGTTTTAGGTCTAATCCTGCTTTTTCTGCTATTTTCCTGGCGACTGGAGATATTTTCATTCGATCTTTTTTGGAGGCTGCGGGTTTGTTTTCTTGTTTGACGGGCTGAACGGCTTGCGGCATATTGTCTTCAGCAACAGGCGCCCCCGCCTCTTCCTGCACCGACTCATTGGCGTCCCCGATATAGCAGATAGCTGTGCCAGGCGGAACCTCTTCCCCCTCTTTCACTTTGATGTCGATCAGCGTTCCTTTTTCAGGCGCTTCGATCTCCATTTCAATTTTCTCCGATTGAATGCTGGCAATGCTTTCTCCCTTTTCAACCGGGTCGCCTACTTTTTTATTCCATATCGATACTTCCCCTTGTTTCATGGCCATTCCCAATTTTGGCATCACTACTTTTACCGCCATTTGTGTCCCCCCTTTAATTCATTGCCGGCTCGCCAAGCAATTCAAGCGTGACGCTGACAATTTTATCTGGTGTCGGCAAATATTGATCTTCAAGCACTGGTGAAAACGGAACCGGTGTATGCGGCGCTGTAATCCGTTTAATCGGCGCATCAAGCAAATCAAAGCCCTTGTCAGCAACAAGCGCAGCAATATCCGTGGCAATGCTGCATCGCGGATTGGCTTCATCAATAATGATCAGCCGGTTTGTTTTTTCTAACGATGTGAAAATCGCATCCTCATCCAGAGGAGACAGACTGCGGGGATCAAGGACCTCGGCTTCGATGCCCCTCTCTGAAAGCTGTGCAGCCGCTTCAAGCGCGGTATTGACCTGCTTGCCGACTGCAAAGAGCGTGACATCATTGCCTTCGCGTTTGATATCCGCTTTTCCGAGGGGAATTGTATAATAATCTTCCGGCACCTCGCCCTTCATGTTGTAGGACGTTTTGTCTTCAAAGAAGAACACCGGATCATTATCTTCTATTGCTGCAAGCAGAAGACCTTTGGCATCATACGGATTGGATGGAACAACCGTCTTCAGTCCAGGAATGCTCGTGAAAAGGCCATACAGCGCTTGTGAATGCTGGGCTGCGGCCCGGAACCCTGCTCCGTATGTGGTGCGGACGGTAATCGGCACTTGCGCTTTTCCGCCAAACATATAACGGAATTTCGCCCCTTGGTTGATCACCTGGTCAAAGCACGTGCCGATAAAATCGTTAAACATCAGCTCGGCAATCGGTCTCAAACCGGTTGATGCCGCAGCCATAGCCGCACCCATGTAGCCCGCCTCAGAAATCGGTGTGTCCAGCACTCTTGTGCGCCCGAATTCCTGTACGAGTCCCTTTGTGACCCCTAATACACCGCCCCATGCTTCATCATCCTGCAAATGATCGACCGCCGCTCCCCCGGCGACATCCTCACCGATCAAAAGCACATTTTCGTCTCTTCTCATCGCAAGCTTCATTGCTTCATTGATCGCGTCTGACATGCTTATGACTCTCGCCATCTCTTACATTCCTCCTTTTTCATATGACACGTACACATCTGTCAGCAGCTCCGAATCTTTTGGATATGGGCTGTCTTCGCTGAACGAGACGGCTTTTTCAATCGATTCGCTGACACGCTGTTCAATGTCTGACAGCTTATTAGCATCTGTTTCTTTTAAAAGGTAGTTTTTAAAACCTTGAATGGCATCTTTTTCTTCAAGATGCTCAACTCTTTCATCCTTCGTTTTATAGGTTTGGGCATCTCCTTCGAAATGGCCGTAGTTTCTGTAGGTCATACATTCAATCAAAGACGGGCCGCCGCCGTTTCTTGCTCTTTCTATCGCTTCCTCGGCTGCCTGGTAAACTGCTAAAATATCTTTGCCGTCAACTGTCACCCCCGGCATGTTATAAGCAGCCGCCCGATCGGCGATTGAATCACAGGCTGATGCGTACTCAAATGGGGTAGCTTCGCCATAGCCGTTGTTTTCAGCAACAAATACGACAGGAAGGTTCCATACAGCCGCTAAATTCAGCCCTTCGTGGAAGGTGCCTTGGTTATTTGCCCCGTCCCCGAAAAAGCAAACGCTTACATTTTTAGTCTGTTTATATTTAGCCGTGAGCGCTGATCCGCATGCGAGCGTAAAGCCGCCCCCGACGATTCCATTTGCGCCTAACATGCCTTTATCAAGATCCGCAATGTGCATAGAACCGCCCTTGCCTTTGCACAATCCGGTCGCTTTCCCGAAAATTTCCGCCATCATGCCGTCCAGATCACAGCCTTTGGCGATACAATGTCCATGTCCCCTGTGGGTGCTTGTAATGCTGTCGCCATCATGTAAATGAGCGCACACCCCTACAGCCACGGCTTCCTCACCGGCATATAAATGAACGAAGCCGGGAAGCACTCCCTGGGCGAACAGTTCATGCACTTTGTCTTCAAAGCCCCTGATCTCCAGCATCTTTTGGTACATCCACAGCGCTTTTTCCTCAGTTAATGACAAGCCCTCTCGTTTTAACAATTCCATTTTTTTG
The DNA here is from genome assembly GCF_037977205.1 of Bacillus sp. FSL K6-0993. Taxonomy (NCBI): domain Bacteria; kingdom Bacillati; phylum Bacillota; class Bacilli; order Caryophanales; family Bacillaceae; genus Bacillus; species Bacillus sp. FSL K6-0993. The sequence goes on along the minus strand of NZ_CP150275.1, from coordinate 850,698 downwards.
TGCGCCTCCTTCTATTTAGGGTTCACCATTATAAATGCAAGAAGTGTGCCAGTCTTTTGAGCCCGTAAAATCAGTCTTCTCGTCTTCACTTTGGAGACAGTTTGAGACGTGTGTCTCGTTTTGTCTCAAACTGATTCATTTGTCTCGTTTTACAGCATGCAAAAAAGACCGGATATCACCCGGCCTTTGACAATGATCGACGTATTTATTTCCTTGGAAATCTTTTTAACTTCCTAGTTTCTCTGCATCGTTTGACTGAATAGCTGCTTTTGAAAGAAAATCAATTGAATATTTGACATATGCGATACCGCCGTCCCCGTCCTTCTGCATACAGTCTATCGTGCCGTTTGAGTATGTATATCCCTTTTCATTAAGCGTTTTTCTGACCTTTTCCGCCATCTTTGCGGCATCTGTTTTTGATAACCCGCTGGCGTCTAACTGAATCGTCATGCTCATAGGCGCTTTTTCAGCCAGCTGTTTGTTCCATTTTGTATCTAACGTGAACTGTCCGTTTTCAATACTCAAAGCAGCATCAGCTTTTATAAGTCGAGGAACCGCTTTTTTCAGATCTGCTTCGATTGCCTTCGTTGCTTCTTCATTTACATGTTTTGATACTGATTCGGTATACGCTTCTTCAATTCCATCGCACGTTACTTTAGGATGCAGAAATCCCTTCGTACACATTGGGTAGCGATGAGATTGGGAGGTTGCTTCGAATACATATTCAGAGGTTTTAGCGTTATATACCCCATTCGTGATCTTGATTTCTTTCTTAGGATAGGTTTGTTTCACATAAGAGACTAGCTTCTGTTCTGCAGCATTTTTCGAAAATGGATCACCGAACCATACATGATAGATATATAGTCCGCATCCGAATAATGCAATGGCAAGCAAGCCAAACACAAGTTTTTTCATGTTCCCACTCTTTTCTTCATATGTACGTGCTACAGTTCATGCTTTTCTTCAACAGCCCGGTTCAGCGCTTGGAGCATATAGCCTATGCCTTTGTATGATGATAGCGGCCAGCTGATATGCTGGTGCTCTCCGATGACGGCATTTAGAACGCTTCGATATTTTTTCCCGCCAAGCATGACAAGCTCTTCGATGTCTGAAAAGCCTTTTTCGTGAAATTGACGGCGCAGCTCGTCCGCTGTCATGATTTCCGGATGACCGGTGCCAAAAGTGACATCGTAATTTCCCGAAACGAGATCATCAGGGCGAAGAAAGCCATGCTTCGCCGACAAAATCACCCACTCATCGAAAAATGTTTTCGCATACCGCTCGCACGCCTGATGAAACGGGCTGAGATAAGCGTCCTCTGCTCTTACCGGCCCGGCATCAGGCTGGACGTCCCAGATTTTTTTCTTGCCGCAAGGGATGATGCATAGCCGTTTCATTTTTCTCTCCCCCTTTATAAGATATCTCCACTAAATATACCATTATTTTCTGACAATAAATTAGAGAAAAGACAGGCTGAGTAAAAGCTGCGTACAAAAAAGACCCGGAAATCGGAATTGTTTATTTTACCGAAAATCCAGGTTTATTTTAGTCAAGAATGGTGTAAAAATCCCTTTATTTTGTTAGCCTTTTTTGAATCAAGCACTGCTGTTACTCTATCCCATCAAGATACTTTCTTTCAAAGTCGTCGAGCAATGCACGCACTTCATCTGTTGACTTTGTGTTCATGCATTGATTTCTTAATTCACTTGCCCCTCGGAACCCGCGGAGATAAATTTTGAAAAAGCGAGGAAGAGGCTTGTACGGACGGGCTTCTAATGCTGAATATTTATCATGAAGATCCAGATGCAGCCTTAAGAGATCAAGCAATTCCTTGCTGCTATGCTCTTTCGGCTCCTTTTCAAAGGCAAATGGATTTGTAAAAATACCACGCCCAATCATAATTCCATCAACACCGTATTGTTCAGCAAGTTTTAAGCCAGTTTGGCGGTCAGGGATATCACCATTGATCGTCAAAAGTGTATCTGGTGCCACCTCATCACGAAGTTTCTTAATCTCTGGGATGAGCTCCCAATGCGCATCTACTTTGCTCATTTCTGCTCTTGTACGCAGATGAATAGAAAGATTGGCAATATCCTGTTTCAAAATGTGTGTCAGCCACTCGCGCCATTCGTCTACATCCGTGAAACCAAGTCTAGTTTTTACGCTTACGGGCAATCCCCCTGCTTTTGCAGCTTGTATTAATTCTGCTGCAACTTCCGGCCGGCGGATAAGACCGCTTCCCTTACCGTTCTGTGTCACATTAGGCACAGGACAGCCCATATTGATATCTAGCCCTTTAAATCCTAACTCTGCCATGCCAATACTCATTTTACGAAAGTTTTCAGGCTTATCTCCCCATATATGGGCCACCATTGGCTGTTCATCCTCTGTAAAAGTCAAACGGCCGCGCACGCTATCTTTCCCATCCGGGTGGCAATAGCTCTCTGAGTTTGTGAACTCTGTAAAAAATACATCCGGTCTGCCTGCTTCACTTACTACATGCCGGAAAACAACATCTGTCACATCTTCCATTGGTGCCAGTACAAAAAATGGCCGTGGTAGTTCACGCCAGAAATTTTCTTTCATAACAAAAATCAAATCCTTTCATTAGGGGGTACGGCTATACCTGTAACTCAATATTAAAAAACTGACAATGCTTTCTTTTTACACTTATCGCATGCGAAAGCATTTCTTATCAATCTATAGTAAATTTTGAACATTTCACGTGGGATGATTATCTACACCATATATTGTGGTTAACACTGGCGCTGACCTTCGTCTTTCTTAGTGGCCTTACTTTTGAACTTTTTGGATAAAAAGAATTCCAACCTAAATAGAATATCATATGAGTTCTCCATATTACCAACGCAAAATAATTGCCCTGTTATTGAAGATAAGATATTTAACACTACACCATATCCGTAACTCTATATCATATTTGCGGAAAAACTAATTTCAAGAGATAAACTTTGATTAAGCAAATTGAGTTGGGGGTGGTATAACTGAGTACTCGAGAGAATGAAAAAACCTACTTAAGCTGCTACCACTTGTGAATCACATGGAGTAAAGAGGATGAGAAGAGAAAATAAACCCTTATTTAAAAGAATTCAAGAACTTCAATCTGAATCATTTGGGATTTGCTCATGATTTAGAAAATAACCAACGCAGCAAGTGGCAACCTACTATATATTTGTATAGGGTTATAATTCGGTAATCCTGATCCAGAACCAATAAAATAGACTGCTGACTAAGTGTCGCAGTCTTCACTCATAAGATAATTAAGAAAGCGTTCATTTTCTTTCATCATTAATAAGTCATCAGAAGTTATTGCTTTAATTTCGAATATCCTTTGTTATACCTGTAATTATTTGTATAATAGTGAAAACTCCCAAGAAAACAGTAATAATATTAAACCATGGATTATCATAGAATGAAAGATATGTTTGATAGAAATCCAGTTCAACTATGTTTGCTGGGAACCCATTCATTTCTCTATAATTAGGACCCCATCCCGTTAATTCTACAAAATTAAAATAAAGCTGAGATACTAAAAATGCCAAAAATGTTTGAAACCAACTTCTTTTATATAACGGTCGTTTTTTATATACTTTATCCATTTAGTTATCCATTTCCTTCTCTGCAATACTTTTTAGCCAAGTGTCAATCTAAAATTTATATTATGAAGCATGATTGTCGCAAGGATATAACCATTGTAGGTATTACTGTAATAGTTGTTATCGTCTCGGCACTATTATTTATTTGTTGTAGTGCTCATACGTTATTCATTTTAAAATGGGGTTGGCCATCATTTTCACCTCTTTCGTTTATTACAATGTTTCAACTTTTTAAATCGAATGACTCTTGAAATGATATACGCCATACCTTTCCTTATATTCCTATAATCAATATTTCACACGTCATAACTGCAAGTCAATATATAATTTTACAAATTATGAAAAAATATCTATGATTTTACATCATTCTACTCATGTATTTTAATCATACTGGAAGGAAATTTTTCCGGTTAAATAACGCTGTTTTTCACCCGCTTTTCAACACGTTTTTTCAACTCTTTTCGCTAGTTAAAATAAAGATCTCCGCGAATAGAAGGAAGATAAAATTGGGAAAAGACAGTCAGGACAAGGGCTGCACATGAAAAAGACCCGGAAATCGGAATTGTTTATTTTACCGAAATCCAGGTCTGATTAGGTATTTCTTATTTTAGTTAGACGATTTCAATACAAGTCTCGCCACTGCTTCAACATGCGCCGTCTGCGGAAACATATCGACAGGCTGAATATAGTCCACGCGATAGTCCTTCGACAGCGTCTGCAAATCCTTCGCAAGCGTGGATGGATTGCAGGAAACGTAGACGAAGCGTTTCGGTTTGACTTTTTTGATCGTGTCCAGGAACGTGCTGTCACAGCCCGTTCTTGGCGGGTCTACGATGACGACGTCCGGGCGGAAGCCTTCTTTCGTCCATTTCGGGAGCCAGTGCTCGGCTGTTCCTGTTACGTATGTGGCATTTGCCATGCCGTGTTTTTTGGCGTTTTTCTTGGCATCGTCAATTGATTCCTTGATGACGTCCATGCCGCGGACTTCCTTCGCTCCGTCCGCCACCCACATGCCGATCGTGCCGACGCCGCAATACGCATCAACGACTTTTTCTTTTCCGGTCAGCTGCGCCGCTTTTTTCACTTCATCATACAGCTTGACGGTCTGTTCCGGATTGAGCTGGAAGAAAGCGCGGGCGCTCAATTCAAAAGATACGTCGCCGAGCACTTCTTGAATTACTGTTTTTCCGGCGAGCTGTTTTGTTTTCTCACCAAAAATCACTGAAGTTTTCGCCCCGTTTACATTCTGAATAATGGATGTGACCTCTGGCAATCGCTTTTGAATCGCTTTGACGATTTCTTCCTTGTGCGGAAGCGTTTCTTTTGCGGTTACAAGCACGACCTGCACTTCACCTGTTTCAAAGCCGACTCTCGTCACGATCGTGCGAACGTCGCCTTTTCGTTTTCTTTCATTATAAACAGACACATCGAAGTCCTCTAATATGCGGCGGACGATGCCTGTTGTTTTGTTCGTTGCCGGATGCTGAACGATACAGTCTTTAATCGGCACGATGTCATGAGAATCAAGGCCGTATAAGCCGGCGATGATGCTGCCGCTTTGCGAGCGCCCGATCTGGAATTGGCTTTTATTGCGGTAATTCCATGGGTTGTCCATGCCAATCGTTTCTTTGATTTCCATGTTTTCAACTTTAAACTTCGTATGGCGTTCAAGAGACTGAATGACGATATCGCGTTTTTCCCGAAGCTGCTGGCTGTATGCAAGGTGCTGAAGCTGACAGCCGCCGCATTGTTCATAAACAGGGCAAGGCGGTGCCACTCGGTGCTCAGATGCCTTGCGGATTTTCTTAATGCGGCCCTCCGAAAACTTCGGCTGGACCTTTGTGGCCTGCACAACAACTTCTTCGCCAGGAAGCGCGCCGGGCACGAAGACGACTTTTTTCTTAAAATAGCCGACACCTTCTCCGTTAATGCCAAGACGCTTAATCGTCAGCGGAAAGGTTTGTCCGACCTTCAGTTCGACGGGCGCCTGTTTCTTTTGTTGGTTCACGTTGTTCTCTCCGTTTCTATATGAAGCTTTCTGCAGAAGGCAGAAAGTGAAATGGTTTTTTCACATCTTTCTAGTATAACACGTTTGCAGGATTTCCTTCATTGTCAGACGAATTATTCTATACTCCTCCACAAATACAAAGACGCATAGCTTAAATAAGGCTCCCACTCCTTGCTCATCGCCAGCATGACATCCTTTGCCGGCTTATCGTTCAGCTGAAAATGGCGTTTGATGGCATTCTGGAGGCCGATATCGGCAAGCGGGAATAAATTGGGACGGCCAAGTCCGAACATGAGGACGTTTTGCACGGTCCACGGGCCGATACCCCTGATTTTGATCAGTTTCTTCATAATGTCTTCATCCGCCATATGCGGCAGCTCTGACAAGCTGAGTGTGCCTTCTGCGATCATCCTTGATGTATCAATGGTGTATTCCGCTTTTCTCATGCTGAATTGCAGATCACGCAGATCCTGATAATCGAGTTCCGCAATCGTTTCCGGCTTTGGATAGCACCACACGCCATCCTTCTGCTCGCCAAACGCATGAACAAATCGTTCTGTTAGCGTGTAAGCGAAGGATAGATTAAGCTGCTGGTGGATAATGCATTTCATCATGCAGTTGTACACGCTATAGTCCAGAACAAGCGGCGTCCCGGCATGCTCTTCAAAAATGGCGGACAGGCTCGTTTTTGAAAAGTGATCCAGAACGTGCTGCAAATGATTTTCCCATTGAAAAATCCGCTTGATTTCCTTCATCATTTCTCCCTGATCCGTTTCCCCGCTGACGAGGAACTCAGGCTCGCCCGCATGGCCTAACGCCTGTACCTTTACAATACATACAGTCCCCGCTTGATTTCTGATTGGCACACGGACTTCCCTCGCCTCTCGATCAACAGCATTGAGGGGGTCTAAAGACAGCCTGTCCAGCACGCGGTCAAAATGATACGGAGGCGTGACAGATACTTTTTCCTTCCACATGAGATCCACCCTTTTTTCCGTTTTTGTTCAGTATAACATGCCGCTGGAATTAGGCAGAGAGTACCGTATACTTTTCTCATAAAGACCGCATGATATAATGGCAGGTGGAGGGTTGTTTATGATCAACATTACCGCAATCACAACAGAGCATCAGCTGCTGAAAAATATACCGATCGAACGAGTGGAACAGCCTGATATTGCATGGTACTGGGTTGATTTTTACGGCCCGGAGGATACGGAAACGGCGTTATTGAGAGATTTTTTTCATTTTCACCCGCTTGCCATTGAGGATTGCTTCCAGCATATGCAGCGGCCCAAGCTTGACCATTATGACGGCTATCGTTTTTACGTGATTCATGCGCTGAATAAGGAAACACTTGAGATGGAGGAAGTCGATATCTTTCAAGGCGAAAAATTTGTCGTCACCTTTCATTTACACGAAACGCCCGGTATCGCTAAAGTCCGGGAGCGTTTGTATGCTTCACCGGACATATTGACAAAAGGGCCCGGGCATATTTCTTATATGATCATGGATCAGCTTGTTGATGAATATTTTCCTCTCGTGTATAAAATTGAAGACCGGCTGAATGAAATTGAAGAAAGCCGTCCCCACAAAACGTATGGGACGCTGATGAACGAGGTGTTTGATCTCAGAACAGACCTATTGCATTTGAGACGGACAATTATCCCGATGCGTGATTTGCTCTACCGGATTTTAAGCCTTGACCATGTGAAAGAGCAGCGGGAAACGAAAGCCTATTTCAGCGACATATATGATCATTTGTTAAAGTTGTCTGAAATTGTGGAATCCAACCGTGACATGACGTCCGACTTGCGTGACAGCTACGTGACGCTAAACTCAAACCGGATGAATGCGATTATGATGACACTGACGATCGTATCAACCATTTTCATCCCGCTCACCTTTATTGCCGGTGTATACGGTATGAACTTCGACTTTATGCCGGAGCTGCATTGGAAATACGGATATTTCGCTGTACTTGGCCTGATGGCCGCGCTTGTGATTGGAATGCTGATTTGGTTTGTACATAAAGGATGGTTCAATATTTTTAAATGAGGACAGCGAGCAGCTGTTCTTTTTTGTTGTAAGCCGATCGCTATGCATATTCTGTTCATATTGTTTATAATGGAAAAAATATTCAGGGAGTGATCAGATTGAAAATTGCTGTCATCGGACTCGGCAATATGGGACAGCCCATTGCCCGAAATGTTCTTCAAGCAGGCTACGAATTGACTGTCTATAACCGGACGAAGCAAAAGACGGAAGACCTTGTCACAGAAGGCGCACAGGCAGCTGACACGCCGCGGCTGGCGGCAAAGTCCGCTGATATTGTCATCACAATGCTTGCAGATGATGATTCTGTCAGCGCCGTGACATTCGGAGAAGACGGGCTGCTTGAAGGATTAGCAGAGAACGGCATTCACATCTCGATGAGCACAATCAGTGTTGAGTTTTCAGAAAAGCTCGCAGCAGCTCATGCAGAGAAAGGACAATTCTTTCTCGCCGCTCCTGTTCTTGGCAGACCGGATGCCGCAGCCAAAGCCGCGCTCCGTATCATAACAGCCGGACCGGCAGAAGCAAAGCAAGCTGCCAAGCCTCTGCTCGACAGCCTGAGCCAGCAGGTATTTGACGTCGGCGAAGAAAGCAAGACGGCAAATGCAGCCAAAATCAGCATCAATTTCTTGCTTGTGTCCATGCTGGAGGCGTTATCTGAATCCTTTTTAATGATGGAGAAATACGGCTTAGAACAAAAACAATTTTTAGAAATCGCCAGCGCGCTCTTTGGTTCTCCAGTCTATCAAAATTACGGAACCATTATGGCCGAGCAGAAATTTGAGCCGGCCGGCTTCAAAATGTCTTTAGGGCTGAAGGATACCAACCTGGCACTCGCCGCCGCAAAACGGGTTTCTGCAAATCTTCCTCTTGCCGAGCTGGCCAAGAGCCATTTTGAAAGCGGGATTGAGAAAGGCTTCGGGGATCTGGACTGGGCCGCACTGATTAAATGTATAAAATAAAAAAAAGCCTCTCCGTTTAAGGAGAGGTTTTTCTCTTTTACAAAGACGGCAGCCTCATTTCTTTCTCAAACATCAGATCATCAATGCTTTTAAATGTGTAGCCCTGTTTTTTCAGATCTGTAATCGCGTCATCCAGCGCTTCAGCATTGTCCCTCGATACGGTGTGAAGCAGGTAAATGGCTCCCGGGTGCGCCTGTTTGATCATATGATCGTAGGCATATTTCTTTCCCTTTTGGTTGTTGATTTTCCAATCAACAAAAGCGACCGACCAGAAAACGGTTTGATAGCCGAGGCGTTTCGTTTCTTTCAGTACATACTCACTGAACACGCCGCGCGGCGGACGCAAGTACAGATTGTCCTGCTTTCCCGTAATTTTATAAACCTCTTCGTTGACTGAATCAAGTTCATCCTGAATCTGATCAGCTGTTTTTGTCGTTAAATCCGGATGGTGAAAGGAATGGTTGCCGATAATATGGCCCTCATCTGACATTCGTTTGATCAGCTGAGGCTGGTCCTTTACGAAATGCCCGGTGACAAAAAACGTTCCTGTTACGCGATGTTTTTTTAAGACATCAAGCACTTTTGGCGTATAGCCATTTTCATATCCGTTATCAAACGTTAAGTAAATCGTTTTTTCCTTTGTATTCCCTAAATAAAACGCGTCATATTTTTCAATTAAACTGTTCAGCTGCTTCCCGGCATCTGGCGGCTGATGATTGACACTTCGTTTAAAGCCCCAATTAATCGGCTCATTCGGCACCGCTTCCGCCTGTGCTGCACCTCCGGCAAGCAATACAGCGGCGCAGCATATTGAACACATCCACTTCATGGCCAGCGCTCCTTCTGCATTTTTTCTTATTTTACAGATAGAGACTTTGTTTTATACTGTTGCTTTATGCCAATAAAAAAACCGCGGCGGGCGCGCGGTTTTATTCCCAATCTTTTTTAAAACGTTCGTATTTGGCTTCCAGGTCATCAAGCATGCTGATAAGCCTGTCTATATCTTCAACGTCGGTTGCTTCAGGGTCTAATGAATCGATGACGTTCATAAACATGTCAAGTCTGTTCTTTAAATAATCAATCTGCTGATCTTTATTGTTTACGGCGTTCCCCATTCTGTTCCTCCATTCATTTTTTATTATGGTAGCTCATTTTTTGCCGTTTTTCAATCGCCGCGCTACTTGCGATCTTGGCAAATCAGGTCTAAAATTAACTGTTGGCAGCGTTAGTATGCCCATTTATAAAGGAGTTAGATAGTCATGACACAAAACACGAAGCTGCGTCCGATTACGCCCGAGTTTGACCCTTGGGAAGCCTATATGGATGTTGACCAATACGGAGACATGCAGCTGACAAACGTTGAATTCACAACGACGACACTGTGCAATATGAGATGCGAGCATTGTGCTGTAGGCTATACATTGCAGCCTAAAGACCCGAATGCTCTGCCAATAGATCTTCTGTTAAAACGGCTGGAGGAAATCCCGCGCCTCAGATCCATCAGCATCACAGGCGGAGAGCCGATGCTTTCGTTGAAATCAGTAAAAGAATATGTTGTTCCTTTATTGAAATATGCCCATGAACGGGGTGTGCGGACACAAATTAATTCAAATCTGACCCTCGACATCGAGCGGTACGAATGGATCATTCCGTATCTCGATGTGCTACATATTTCTCATAACTGGGGTACAGTTGAAGATTTTGCTGAAATCGGCTTTGCCATGATGGACAGAAAACCGACCTTCGAACAGCGTGCGCGCTATTTTGAAAAAATGATCGAAAACAGCCGCACGCTCGTGGATGCCGGAGTAATGGTATCTGCGGAAACGATGCTGAACAAACGAACACTTCCGCATATTGAGCATATTCACCGCCAAATCACAGAAGATATGAAATGTCAGCGTCACGAGGTCCACCCAATGTATCCAAGCGATTTCGCAAGCGCTCTTGAATCCCTCAGCCTCAAAGAGATGAGACAGGCCATTCACCGCTTGCTGGATATTCGTGATGAAAATACGTGGATGCTGTTCGGAACGCTGCCGTTTTATGCCTGCAGTCCGGACGAAGATGACCAAAAGCTGCTTCGCCGGCTTCGCGCGGCGAAAAACGTCACAGTGCGAAATGACCCTGACGGCCGGTCCCGCCTGAATGTGAACATTTTCGACGGAAACATTATCGTGACCGATTTCGGTGATACCCCGCCGCTTGGCAACATTCAGACGGACAGCCTCCCTTCCGCCTATGAAAAGTGGAGAGAGACCAAGCTTGCGAAAGAACTAAGTTGCCACTGCCCGAATGTCCGGTGCCTCGGACCGAATGTTCTTGTTAAAAACAGTTATTATCAGGATACAGACTTCACAAAACGTCAAGCCAGGAGTTAGATGCGGATGAAAGAAACACTTACGGAGATTTTTCAAAATAAAATCGTCGATATTCTCCTCGTTGCCGTTATCCTTTGGATCGGTGTCTTTATCATCAACCGGCTGGTACAGCTATTTTTTAAACGGACGGATTTTATTGAAGAAAAAAAGGAAAAAACGATTGAAAGCCTTGTCCGTTCTGTCACCCAATATACGGCGACAATTGGTTTTATCTTTTACGTTATTTCTTTATTTGTGCATGATTTCGGCAAGATATTGGCCGGGGCGGGCGTAGCAGGTATCGTGATCGGTTTTGGCGCCCAATCGCTGATCAAAGATGTGCTGGCTGGTGTGTTCTTAATATATGAACGCCAGCTGCACAAAGGCGATTATGTCACCGTCAACAACTTGTTCAACGGGACAGTGGAGGAAATCGGCCTCCGCTCGCTGCAAATCAGGGAATGGAGCGGGAAGCTGCTCACCATCAGCAACGGCGAGGTCAGACAAATAGAGAACTATAATATTGATTTTATGCGGATTACCGAATCCTTTCTTATCAGCTTTAAAGAAGATCCGGACCGCGTGTACAGCGTGTTGGAAGAGGCATGTGACATGCTGAACGAAGAACTTCGTGATTCATTGAAGCGGGATGAATTCGGCAATCCGACAGAACCGTTTCAAATCCACGGCATTACCGCATTGAATAAAATCAATCGAGGCGTCGAATTTACGGTTAAAGGCATGGTGAAAGATGATGATTATTTCAGTGCCAGCCTTGCAGTCAGACGGGTTCTCGTTCGCCAGCTCTACCAAAACAATGTGCAAATGCTTGAGGAAGCGGTCCGAATCGAGAGAACCCAATAAACAAAAAAACTGATTCCGAGTTGGAATCAGTTTTTTTATTTATCTTGGCAGTGAAGAAAGCTGAAAGCCAAACGTGACATGGTCTTGAACCGGAATCCAGGCGCCGATTCCCTGTGACGTGACATTTTTCACGACGAGTTTTCGTTTATTCCCTTTCAGCACTAAGTACACTTCTCCGTAAGTCACTTTTCCTTTTTCATTCACAGCCGGTGCATATGCATGTAGATAACCGATTTTTTTAGGAGCGACTTTATAAATCTGATCCCGTTTTGTGCCAGCCCCAATGACCGTCTCAAATGCAAGCGGAAGGTTCGTTTTCTTCATTGCTTTTTGCATCATCATGCTTTTGACATCTTCAGCATTTGGAACTTTAGCTGTCAGGCCGCCCTTCACTCTGTACTGCTGTTCCTGGGCATAATGCATTTCAGCCGTTTCTTTCCCGCCGCGGTTATCCGCACGGTTTGTATTGATTTTTTTATATTCCCAGTTTGCGACTGTTTCATTTGATTCATAGCCGAGCGCCCATTTCCCGAGAAATATTGTCGCCCGGTATCCTACTGCAAGCGGTGTGCCGGATATGTTGGATTCATTCAGCATTTTGATGAGATGCGGATTTTCAATCTTCACCTCAGAATGATCGAGCAATTCCTTTGCCAGCTTGCTCGGCTGAAGCATTGGCTGATCCTGTGAAGCATTCGGATACGTGTTTTCCTTTGAAATGCTTGCGACAGAATTAGGAACCTTAAACTGCTTTTTCGCGTGGATGGGCTGAACGCCGAAAAAACTAAAGAATAACAACACGATAAGTGTGGAATGAAATAGCTTTTTCATCATATCACTCTTTCTATGGCATTTTCCCTTAGTCTTTTCATCCCGCTTTGTTGTTATCCATCATTTTTTCAGGTTAAAGAAGGAAAAAGCCGATCGCCATAATGACATATGCAGCAAGCAGTGTCGCCCCTTCAAACCAGTTGGAATCCCCGTCATTCGAAATCGCGATCATCAAGAGAACCGCTGATACCATCGCGACGAGCTCCGGCAATGTAAATACAAGCGGCATGCTTGTCGGAAAAAAGATAGAACAGATGACGAGAACCGGTGCGACAAACATAGCGATCTGCAGCGTAGAGCCGACTGCAATTTCAACCGCAATGTCCATTTTATTTTTGAAGGCCATAATAATCGCTGAGGCGTGCTCCGCCGCATTTCCTACAATCGCCACGATGATGACCCCGATAAACAGCTCGCTCCACCCGAACTGTTCAGCCACCGAGTGAAAGGTATGGACCAGGTTTTCGGATATGTATGCAACCACAATTGTTGCCGCAAACAAGACAATCGTCGCAACCTTCCCTGACCATTCCGGCTCTTCCTCTTCTTCAGTCTGAGCGGCATTATTCGGCTGATAAACGCCCCGATGAGTGACAAGTTTAAAGTACAGCGCCGCCACATATAACAGAATCATAATGATGCTGATGCCGATGCTTAAATTGAGCTTGCTGGCGTTTCCCATACCAACAGAGAATACCTCCGGAATCACAAAGGCGACAATGATGGCAAAAATCAGAAGCCCGGAATTATGGCGGGCATCATGGATATTAAATTCCTGCCGCTTATATTTTAAACCGCCGACAAAAAACGATAGGCCCGCTACCAGCAACAGGTTCCCCAGCACTGAACCGGTTAAAGAGGCAAGCACGATTCCTGTCAGGCCTTCTTTTAATGCAAAAAGGGAAATAATCAGCTCCACCGCATTCCCGAAGGTTGCATTCAACAAACCGCCGATACGCGGTCCTGCAATGATGGACAGTGATTCTGTCGCCCTCCCCATATAGCTTGCAAGAGCGATAATCGTCACGCAATAAACGGCAAATAGAACCGCGGAAGGCCAATGCATCAAACTGCCAATCACAGAAAGCGGAACACCGGCCGCCACTAAAATAAAAAAGATACGATTCATGGTGAAATAGCTCCTTTTTTATGACTTGTTTTATTTTTATTCTTCACAAAAACCTTCATGATTACACGAGGGCAAATGTATAGCGTGATATAGGCTTTTTTCAGGTTGCCTGCTTTTGGAAAACATTGTACGATCAACATAGATTCCACATAAGGAGAACTGACACGATGTCACGATTTCATTTCTTTATCCTTGTCTTGCTCGTTTCCATTTCCGGGTTTTCACAAGGCATGCTGCTGCCTGTCATTTCAATCATTTTTGAAACAAATGGAGAATCCGCTGCTATCAACGGCCTGCACGCAACCGGGCTGTATATCGGTGTGCTTTTGGCTTCGCCGTTTATGGAAGCGCCGCTCAGAAAGCTCGGATTCAAGCCGCTGATCGTCATGGGCGGAAGCATTGTCATTTTAAGCTTATTCGGATTTATTTGGCTTCAGTCAGTTTGGGTCTGGTTCCTGCTTCGCCTGTTCATTGGAATCGGCGACCACATGCTTCACTTTTCTACGCAAACGTGGGTGACCTCCATGTCATCAAAACAAAATCGCGGAAGAAACCTGTCTATTTATGGGCTTTCCTTTGGCCTTGGCTTTGCCGCAGGCCCGTTCATGGTGCCGCTTGTCAAACTGAGTCCGTCGCTTCCTTTTATCGTATCCGGCTGCATCAGTCTGTTTGCGTGGCTTTTTGTTTTCTTTCTACAAAATGCATACCCGGAAACCAGTCCTCATGAAACCAAATCAGACAATAGTTTCAGGCGATTTTATCAGGCCATGCTGTTTGGATGGGTTGCCTTTATGCCTACATTTGGCTATGGCTTTCTGGAAACGGCGCTGAACGGAAGCTTTCCGGTGTACGCGCTCCGTTTGGGGATATCAGTAGACGCAGTAGCGATCATCCTTCCCGCATTTGCGATTGGAAGCATTATCTTTCAGTTTCCGCTCGGCATCCTCAGCGATAGATACGGCAGGCGGAATGTGCTGCTGGTGATTTTACTGACTGGGGCTCTTTGCTTTTTCATCGCCGGTGTATTTCCTTCGCCCTACGTGATCGGCGGCTGCTTTTTTATTGCAGGAATGGCAGTCGGATCAACCTTTACACTTGGCATCAGCTATATGACAGATCTTCTTCCGCCTCATCTCCTGCCGGCAGGAAACCTGCTTTGCGGCATTACATTCAGTCTCGGCAGCATCCTCGGCCCGGTTGCCGGCGGCTGGTATATGCAGACATTTGAAAGCGCAAACTTGTTCTACTTCATTACTCTCACGCTTAGCGCTGTGTGGCTGGCCCTTGTGCTGGGAAAACCGAAAAGCTGGTCACCGGCTGAAACCTATTCTTCATCTTCTTAATCAAAAAGCCTCCTGACATCATGTCAGGAGGCTTTTATGCTAATGGTAGCCGTTTTGTCCGTTGGCGCTTCCGCTTGTTTTATGGCTCGATTTGCTTTTCGAATTTTGTTTGTTATGGCTTCCGCCTTTTTTCGTATGCTTGGTCATCACGATATCCCCCCGACTTCTTTTTGAACCGAAGTTCGTTTATAGGGTGCGCTAATGGTAGGGATTTTCATCAGGAAGCTTTTTACGTTTATGTAAAAGAGCGTTGATTTCTCCGCCTAGGATAATTAAAATGCCGCTCAAGTAAAACCAAATCATCAGAACGATGATTCCCCCGATGCTCCCGTAAGTGGCGCTATAGTTCGCAAACGTGCTGACGTAAAATGAAAACAATGTGCTGACAATGATCCAGCCGATGGTCGCAAAGACCGCACCCGGCATGACAAACCGGAGAGACAGCTTTTTGTTCGGCGCAATCACATACAGCGCGGAAAAAACAATCAACAGCACAAGCGGGCTGACACCCCAGCGAATGGCGGCCCAGACGGATAAAAACAGATCCGACGCGCCGACAAAGTCAGAAGCGAGCCTTCCAATCTCCCGGCCAAATACCGGCAGAAGCAAAGCCACTAAAATCGTAAATACCATGGCAATCGTCAAAAAAATCGAGGTAAGACGAACAATGATAAAAGAGCGGTTTTCTTCCACATCATACGCGTGGTTTAGCGACCGGACGATCGCGTTCATACCATTAGACGCAGACCATAATGCGGCGATAATCCCGAATGACAGCAAACCGCCATTTCGATTATTTAAGGTTTGATGGGTAATGGATTCAACGAGTGACATCGCACTGGCGGGAGCATATTGTTCTATGACTCCTAAAACATCATCGGTAGAAAGCGGAAGATACGCGGTGAGCGTCAGCATAAAAATCAAAAACGGAAACAGTGACAATAGAAAAAAATACGCCAGCTCCGCTGATTTACTTTGTCCTTCATGAAGGGTGTATCTGCTGAAAAGCTCTTTCAAAAAACTCATGTCGTCTCACCTCGTATGTTTGATCATTTTTTTGAAAAATGCTCTTTCGTTTCTTGCACAAGTTCCATCACTTGCGGCGTTGTTTTCTTCAGCTCTTTCACCTGCTGGTTCACAAAGTCGACTTCCTTTGAAAGCGTTTGGGCGAGCTTTTTGGCCTCATCCACTTTTGTGATAACAGTGTTTTTTAACAGCTCCGGATTGCTTTTATACAGTGAAAGTTTATGCTTGCATGTCAGCCATCTCATGCCGCACGCCTGTCTTGTCGGCTTATGGAGCAGTGATAACGCCGCGCCTGCCGCAGCTCCGAGAAATATCCCTTTCAGCATTAAACGTTCGTTGTTCATGCAAATTCTCCTTTCACTCACAATTGTTTTTCTTTTTGAATAGACGCAAGCAGATGCTCACAGCCCGATTTGATTAATTGGCAGACTTCTTCAAAATTCCCTGTGTAGTAAGGATCGGGAACGTCGGCAAGATCTGAATCTTCAACATAGTCCAAAAGCCTTTTGATATGTGAGGTGTTTTTAAATCCCGCCATGCTTCTGAGACTTCCGATATTTTCTGCATCCATTGCAATGATGTAATCAAAATCGGCCAGATCCTGTTCGCTGACTTGACGCGCCAGCATGCCATCAAAGCTGATTCCTTCTCTGCGCAATATCTCCTGCGTTCCCTCATGCGGCGGATTGCCAATGTGCCAGCCGCCGATTCCCGCTGAGTCCGCCTTGATTTTCCCCTCTAATCCTTTTTTGGCTGCCAGGTCCCGAAAAATCGCTTCCGCCATCGGAGACCGGCAAATGTTTCCTAAACAAACAAATAACACGCTTATCATGTTGTGCAACCTCCCTATTCTTTGCCCCTATTTCTCTAAAAAGAAACCTTCATGAATATCTTAGTAGGATGTTCATTTTCTTTTCAACTGATGTCTTCACTTTTTTGGAATAAACAGCCTGCTTTTAGAATAGGGTTTTTTTCTGAAGGAATTCTGTTAGAATAAAACATACCTATATTGCGCATAGAAAGGATGGAACCATTTGTCCAGCCCAAATACAGAAACATTAACTCAAATGATTGAAGAAATTTCCCAAAAGCTGAACATGCTGAACGTCGGCGTAATCAAAGCGGAGGATTTCAGTGATGAGAAGATTGAAGACCTCACGTACCTTCACAGCATGGTGATGAAAAAAGAATCATTCAGCCCAAGTGAAATGCAGGCGATTGCTCAAGAATTAGCCTCGCTTCGTAAATAATGGAGACTGGCCGGAAACTCGGCGAGTCTTTTTTATCATTTCCCCAAACCAATTTTCCTTAGAACAGTAAACAGTAAAGTGTTCGAATAAGATTTGAAGGAGTACAAGCATGCAAACGACATCTATCAAAACAGCATCCGGAATGTATATCAACTACTTCTTTCTGGGGATGGTCAACATCATTCTCGCATCCAATATGTCCTCATTAACAAAACAGTGGAATACCGATCCGACCGGCATCAGTTATGTCATTGCCGCTATCGGGTTTGGCAAACTGCTGACATACGGCATTTCCGGAGTTCTATCAGATAAAATCGGCAGAAAGCCGCTTGTTGTCGCTTCTGCGGGAATTATGGCCGTCTTTTTAGTCGGTATTCCTTTATCACCGAGCTATGAGCTGGCGTTTGTGTTCGCCTTATTAGCCGGAGTCGCAAATTCAGCGATGGATGCCGGAACATATCCGGCCCTAACCGAGCTCTTTCCGTCTGCTTCCGGTTCGGCGAATGTCTTGGTCAAAGCCTTTATGTCTGTCGGGGCCGCACTTTTGCCGCTTTTGATCACATTTTTAGCAGACCACAGCATGTTTTACGGATTTGCTTTTTATCTGCCGGCAGCGGTCTATCTCCTGAATATTATTTATTTATCAACGCTTTCGTTTCCTAAAAAACATAAGAAACCAACGAATAGCGGCCAACAGGAATCTCCCGTTTTCTTGTCTGAACCCGTTTTTCAGAAAGAAGGCACCGCACTGATTATCATCGGTTTTACATCCACGGCTTTATTTACGGTTTCTCAAATCTGGCTCCCGAGCTACGCGCAAAAGGCAGCCGGTTTAGCTGAATCAGCATCCGTTCAATTGCTGAGCTATTATAGTATAGGATCTCTGGCATCTGTTTTATTATTAGCCGTTTTGCTGAACAGATGGGTCAAACCTGTCTTAATAACGCTCTTATATCCTATTATTACTTTATGTACACTCGCAGTTATGCTGACCGTTCATATCCCAGTTGTGCTGGACATCACTGCCTTTTTCTTAGGCTTTTCAACTGCGGGTGTGTTTCAAATTACCATTACGTTAATGACAGAGCTTTTCTGGAAGCGAAAAGGAACCGTTACCGGAATTGTAGCGACCGCTTCAAGCCTTGCATCGATTCTGCTGCCGATTGCAACAGGGCTTATCGCAAAAGCGGGGGGCATCGCCCATATTTTCATATTCGATTTCGGCATTGCGGTCATCGGAACGGCTGCAGCTGCTTTCTTGTATTACAGGTACAAGAAACTGACGGCTGTTCAAGCTGATGCCACGTTATGATCAAAAAACGGACGCCCGCGGGCGTCCGTTTTTTCTTTATTTCTCAAGCAATGCCAATGACTCGCGGTTAAATGCCGGTATATCGTCCGGTGTGCGGCTAGTGACCAATTGATCTTGGCAAACAACCACTTCCTTGTCCACAACGTCGGCACCGGCGTTTTCCATGTCAACACGAATGGACGTATAGCCTGTCGCTTTTCGGCCGTCGAGCGCTTTCGCATTGATTAAAAGCTGCGGGCCATGGCAAATAGCGAATACCGGCTTTTTGTCAGTCATAAACGCTTTTGCAAATTGGACGAAACGATCGTCAGCACGAAGCTGGTCTGGTGAAAACCCTCCGGGAATCAAAAGCGCATCAAAGTCTGAAGGGTTTACGTCGTCAATGGATGCGTCAACTGTCACTTCCGCTTTTCCTTGCTTGCCTTTTACTATTTTTCCTTTTTCATTTTCGATGACAGTCAGTTCATGTCCCGCTTCTTTAATGGCTTTCGCAGGCTCAGTGTACTCGCTGTCCTCAAAATAATCTGTTAAAACAACTGCAATTTTTTTCCCCATGATTCATAACCTCCCGCTTTATATGTCTACATAAAACACTCTACCCCAGCCACACTAAAATAAACATTCCGCGATTGTGATAAACGATAAGCATAAATACCCAGTATTTGTCGCTTGAAGCTGCTACATAGTACTCATTTTTCTCCCTTTTACAATAATCATAAAGAAACACCTACAAATAGTTACAAAATATTCTTACAATAGGAGCTGTAACACAAATTTCGTTGAAAGGTGGAGAACTGGTGAGAATACAGAAAAGACGAACACACGTCGAAAACATTCTCCGTATTCTTTTGCCCCCAATTATGATACTTAGCCTAATCCTCCCAACACCACCCATTCATGCAGAAGAAAGCGCGGCTCCTCAGGTGCATCTGAGTATTTTGGCTACGACTGATATTCATGCCAACATGATGGATTACGATTACTACAGCGACAAAGAAACGGCGGATTTCGGTCTGGCGAGAACAGCGCAATTGATCCAAAAGCACCGCGAGCAAAACCCTAACACCCTGCTTGTGGATAACGGCGACTTGATTCAAGGGAATCCGCTGGGTGAATACGCGGTGAAATATCAAAAAGACGACATTATCTCCGGCACGAAAACCCATCCGATTATCAGCGTCATGAATGCGCTGAAATACGACGCCGGAACGCTTGGCAATCATGAATTCAACTACGGGCTCGACTTTCTCGACGGCACAATCAAAGGAGCCGATTTCCCGATTGTAAATGCCAACGTCAAAACAACTAGCGGTGAAAACCGTTATACGCCGTATGTGATTAATGAAAAAACCCTCATTGATGAAAACGGTAATGAGCAAAAAGTAAAAGTCGGCTACATAGGCTTTGTCCCGCCGCAAATCATGACATGGGACAAAAAGAATCTCGAGGGGCAGGTGCAGGTGCAGGATATCGTAGAATCCGCCAATGAAACGATCCCGAAAATGAAGGCGGAAGGCGCAGATGTCATTATTGCCCTCGCCCACACCGGCATTGAAAAGCAGTCACAATCAACAGGTGCAGAAAACGCCGTGTTTGACCTTGCCACCAAAACGAAAGGCATTGACGCGATTATCTCGGGCCATCAGCACGGACTCTTTCCTTCCGCCGAGTATGCGGGTGTTGCTCAGTTCGATGTGGAAAAGGGAACAATTAACGGCATTCCTGTCGTCATGCCAAGCAGCTGGGGCAAATATTTAGGCGTGATTGACCTCAAGCTTGAAAAGGCGGACGGCTCATGGAAGGTAGCAGATTCCAAAGGAAGTATTGAATCCATTGCCGGCAACGTCACATCAAGAAACGAAACCGTTACAAACACCATTCAGCAAACACACCAAAACACACTGGAGTATGTCCGAAAGCCAGTCGGCAAAACCGAAGCAGATATTAACAGCTTCTTTGCACAGGTCAAAGATGATCCTTCCATTCAGATCGTGACTGACGCGCAAAAATGGTATGCCGAAAAAGAAATGAAGGATACCGAGTACCAGAACCTGCCGATTTTATCCGCTGGAGCGCCGTTTAAAGCAGGCGGCAGAAACGGAGCCAATTACTATACAAACATTCCAGCCGGAGATCTTGCGATTAAAAATGTCGGTGACTTGTATCTTTACGATAATACTGTTCAAATCGTCAAGCTGACAGGCAGCGAGGTCAAGGACTGGCTGGAGATGTCAGCAGGCCAATTCAATCAAATTGATCCAGCCAAAAGCGGCGATCAGGCCTTGCTGAACGAGAATTTCCGCTCCTATAATTTTGACGTGATTGACGGTGTCACATATCAGGTCGATGTGACAAAACCGGCTAAATACAATGAGAACGGAAAAGTGATCAATGCGGATTCATCCCGGATCATCAACCTTTCCTATGAAGGCAAGCCGATCAGCCCAAGCCAGGAATTTCTCGTAGTCACCAATAACTATCGTGCGTCCGGAGGCGGCGGGTTCCCTCATCTGACAAGCGATAAAATTGTCCACGGCTCTGCAGTTGAAAATAGGCAGGTGCTGATGGATTACATTATTGAACAAAAAACAGTCAATCCAAAGGCAGACAACAACTGGTCAATCGCGCCTGTTTCCGGCACGAATCTGACGTTTGAATCCTCGCTTTTGGCCAAGCCATTTGCCGATAAAGCAGACGACGTCGCTTATGTAGGCAAGTCTGCGAATGAAGGCTATGGTGTGTATAAGCTGCAATTCGATGATGATTCAAATCCAGATCCTCCTAAAGACGGACTGTGGGATCTGACCGTCATGCACACCAATGATACGCACGCACATCTCGATGATGCAGCGAGACGAATGACGAAAATCAACGAAGTACGCAGCGAAACAAATCACAACATTCTCCTTGATGCGGGAGATGTGTTTTCCGGCGATCTGTATTTTACAAAATGGAACGGTTTGGCCGATCTGAAAATGATGAACATGATGGGCTATGACGCCATGACCTTCGGAAATCATGAATTTGACAAAGGCCCGACAGTGCTTTCTGATTTTCTAAGCGGAAACAGCGCGACCGTTGATCCGGCGAACCGCTATCACTTTGAAGCGCCGGAATTTCCGATTGTCAGCGCAAACGTAGATGTGTCAAATGAGCCCAAACTGAAATCATTTGTCAAAAAACCGCAAACCTTTACCGCAGGTGAAAAGAAAGAGGCCGGCATCCATCCTTACATTCTGTTAGACGTTGACGGGGAGAAAGTCGCCGTATTCGGCCTGACAACGGAAGATACGGCCACCACATCAAGCCCGGGCAAAAGCATCGTATTCAATGATGCCTTTGAAACAGCACAAAACACCGTCAAAGCGATTCAGGAAGAAGGACAGGTAAATAAAATTATTGCTTTAACCCATATCGGTCATAACCGTGATCTTGAGCTAGCCAAAAAAGTAAAAGGCATTGACTTGATCATCGGCGGACACACTCACACCCTCGTTGACAAAATGGAGGTCGTAAACAACGAAGAACCGACGATCGTGGCGCAGGCAAAAGAATACGGCCAATTCTTGGGGCGCGTTGATGTCGCGTTTGATGAAAATGGCGTTGTGCAAACAGACAAATCAAATCTGAGCGTGCTGCCAATTGATGAGCATACAGAAGAAAACGCAGAAGCAAAACAAGAGCTTGATCAGTTCAAAAGTGAATTAGAAGACGTGAAAAATGAAAAAGTCGGCTATACGGATGTGGCGCTTGACGGCCAGCGTGAGCATGTGCGCACGAAGGAAACAAATCTCGGAAACTTCATTGCGGACGGTATGCTGGCAAAAGCGAAAGAAGCAGCCGGCGCCAGAATAGCGATAACAAATGGCGGCGGCATCAGAGCCGGCATTGACAAAGGGGATATCACACTCGGCGAGGTGCTCAACGTGATGCCGTTCGGCAATACGCTTTACGTGGCCGATTTAACCGGAAAACAAATTAAAGAAGCCCTTGAACAAGGCTTAAGCAATGTGGAAAATGGCGGCGGCGCTTTCCCTCAGGTGGCCGGAATCGAATATACCTTTACATTAAACAACAAACCTGGACACCGTGTGTTAGAAGTGAAAATTGAATCGCCTAACGGAGACAAAGTTGCTATAAATACGGATGATACCTACCGCGTGGCAACAAATAATTTTGTCGGTGCCGGAGGAGACGGATATTCTGTCTTTACAGAAGCCTCCCATGGTGAAGACCTTGGCTACGTTGATTATGAGATTTTCACCGAACAGCTGAAAAAACTAGGAAACAAGGTCTCTCCTAAGCTTGAAGGACGGATCAAAGAAGTATTCCTGCCGACAAAGCAGGAGGACGGCAGCTGGACACTTGATGAAGACAAATTTGCGATTTACGCTAAAAATGCCAACACGCCGTTTGTCTATTATGGAACACATGAAGGATCTCAAGAGAAGCCTATCAATCTTAAAATGAAAAAAGATCAGGTCAAACTTTTGAAAGAAAGAGAATCAGATCCTTCATTGACGGTGTTCAACTACTGGTACAGCATGAAGATGCCAATGGCGAACCTTAAATCAGCAGACACTGCAATCGGAATCAAGTCGACGGGAGAATTGGATGTGTCACTGGCAGATGTATATGACTTTACAGTGAAGCAAAAAGGAAAAGAAATAAAATCATTCAAGGAGCCCGTTCAGCTTTCGCTTCGCATGTTTGATATTGAAGAAGCCCATAACCCTGCCATTTATCATGTCGACAGGAAAAAGAAAGCTTTCATAAAGACAGATCACGGATCAGTTGACGATGATATGGTGACAGGATATACAAACCACTTCAGCGAATACACGATCTTAAATTCCGGAGAGAACAACAAACCGCCTGCATTCCCGTCAGATCAACCGACAGGCGGTGATGACGGCAATCATGGCGGCGGCCCCGACAAACCAGGCGGAAAACAGCCAACTGACGGAAACGGAGGAAATGATACGCCTCCCGGCACACAACCGACTAACGGCTCTGGAGGAAACGGTTCGGGCGGATCAGGAACAGACGGTCCGGCTGGCGGCCTGCTTCCGGACACAGCCACATCCATGTACTCGATCCTGTTGGCCGGATTTCTGATCAGCGCACTCGGCACCGCAATGTACTTACATCAGAGGAGAAAACAGAATAGAGCGAATCAGGCATAAAAAAGAGCTGCTCGCTAAGCGAGCAGCTTTCTTTATTTAAACCCACTTCACAACATCTTCAACAGCAGATCTTGTTTTCGGACGAGGGTCTCTCACTCGGTAGCCAAATGCCACCATCACAGAAATATCGAAGCTTCCGTTTTCCAGAAGGCCTTCTTCTTCAAGAATACGGTGAATGTGATCGTACTGGAAGCCTTCTATCGGGCAGGAATCAACACCGATTTGCGCAGCGGCAGTCATCATGTTGCCAAGCGCGATATAGGTTTGTTTTGATGCCCAGTCAAACAATGTTCTGTCACTTTCAAGCAAATGCAAATCGTTTTTCTGGAATTCTTCTGTTTTGCTTAAATAGCCTTCGTACACGTCTTGCGGCATTTGTTTTACTTCTTTTAAATGACGTTTGATGTAGTCCGCATTATATTTGATATCCTTCGCTGTACGCGCAAGAATCAGGACGAAATGGCTTGCGGTCGGCAGCTGCTTTTGCGCGCCCCATGTGTATTCACGAAGCTTCTCGCGGAACTCCGGATTTTGGACGACGACAAATTTCCAAGGCTCAAGGCCGAGTGAGCTCGGAGACAGTCTTCCTGTTTCTAAAATAAATTCAAAATCGCTGTCTGACACTTTTTTATTCGGGTCAAATTCCTTAGTCGCATGCCTGAAATTGTATGCATCCAGAATTTGTTTCTTTAGATCTGCCATGTAAAACACCTCTCCTTTAGGTTACTCTCATCTCTATTGTAGCCATTATGATAAAAAGTAAAAGTACGCACATTTTTGTTGGATAGTATCAATTTTGATACCAAACAAAAAAGCGCGCTGCCGCAGGCAGGCGCCTCTCTCATTTCCCCCGCCGCGCAAAATCAACAAATCGGAATTTGTCGAGACGGTGTCTGCTTTCCGTATATTGAAACAAACTGGTATCCTCCAAAAAGACGTAGTTTCTCACCACGACCATATGGTCATAGCCGCGTAAATCGAGCAGCTCTCTGTCCTCGTCCGTACACGGCTCGGCGACAATTTCTTTTTGGGCGTAACTGATCGAAAGACCGAGCTCTCCTTCTATATATTCATATATGGAGTTTTCACAAATTTCTTTCGTCAGGTGAGGGACATGCTTTCTGAAAAAGTAATCCTTGTCCAAAATCACATGTTCCCCGTCAATCTTTCTAGACCTGATGACTTCCCAGATGTCGTCATCCAGATTGGCCCGGAGCTGTTTTTGGATCAGCTCTGCCGGAGGCTCCAGCCCGAATTTGTGTACAGTTGTTTTCGTTTCTTTGCCAAGCGTTTGCGCGAGCTCCTTGAAGCTGACAAGGCCCGAAACGGGAAACTGCATTTTTTCACGATTGAGCACGACGGAGCCTTTTCCCCTGATTTTCTGGATATAACCGTTTTGCGCGAGCATATGAAGCGCCTTTCGGACCGTTTCTCTTGATGTACCGTACTGTGCGGTCAACTCATGTTCAGACGGAAGAATCTCCTCCGCTTTCCATCGGCCGCCTTCAATTTGCTGTGCGATGTCTTTATAAATTGTGATGAATTTATTCACCTTCATTATGGACCACCCAGCTTAGTTTAACACGGTTTTGTTAAACGATAAACAATGGACTCATACGGGCGAAGCGTCATGTTCTGAAGCCCTTCCCTTTCTTCATCGTTCGTCAACAGCACCTCTGCCTTCCATTCGTCAGGCGCTAAAGAGTCCGGCAGTGTAAAGGCCGCCTCTGTCCCGTAAAAATTATTGATCACGAGCAGCTTTTCATTGCTGCCGTGTCTGAGATACGCAAAAATGTTCGGATCATCCTTTGCGATTAACTCATACGTTCCCTCTGTCACAATGTCATACATTTTGCGAATCCGAATCAATTTTTGATAATGGTAAAACACCGAATTTTGATCTCTTAGCGCCGCTTCAGCATTGATTTCCCGATAATTTCCGGCAACCGGTATCCACGGTGTGCCCGTTGTAAAACCGCCATTCTCCGTAGCATCCCACTGAACGGGGGTTCTGGAATTGTCACGGGATTTCGCCTGTAAAATGGCTGTAATCTCTTGATCAGCCATTCCTTTGTCCTTAAAGGCGTGATACATGTTCAGCGATTCGACATCCCGATAGCAGCTTATGTCAGTGAACTTCGGATTCGTCATCCCCAGCTCCTCGCCCTGATAAATATAAGGCGTGCCCTGCATCATATGAATGGCCGTAGCAAGCATTTTCGCCGATTTCACCCTATATGCGCCATCATCTCCATATCTTGATACAACGCGCGGCTGATCATGATTGCACCAGAACAGAGCGTTCCATCCCCCTCCTGCGTGCATCCCCGTTTGCCAGTCGGATAGGATCTCCTTCAGCTTCAAAAAGTCAAACGGCGCCAAGGCCCATTTTTCGCCGTTTGGATAGTCAACCTTGAGATGATGGAAGCTGAATGTCATATCAAGTTCTTTATTGTCAGGATTCGTATACCGGATACAGTGGTCTACGGTTGTTGAAGACATCTCACCGACCGTCATGCTGTCGTAATGCGAAAACACCTTTTCGTTCATTTCATGCAGAAATTCGTGCACCCGCGGCCCATCAGTGTAAAAAGAGCGGCCGTCGCCTTCCTCCGCATTCGGAAAGCGCTGATCTTTAGAAATCAGGTTGATGACATCAAGCCTAAAGCCGTCTATTCCCTTTTCAAACCAAAAATGCATCATGTCATAGACATGCTTTCTGACCTCTTCATTTTCCCAATTCAAATCAGCCTGCGTCACATCAAACAGATGCAAATAGTATTGGCCTGATGCTTCGTCAAGCTCCCATGCCGAGCCGCCGAATTTCGATTCCCAGTTCGTCGGAACAGAACCGTTTTCCTGCGGGTCTTTCCATATATAAAAATCACGGTACGGGCTGTCTATTGAAGAGATCGCCTCGCGAAACCATTTGTGCTCTGTTGACGTATGATTGACAACAAGATCCATGACGACTTTCAGGTCTCTTTTATGTGCTTCGGACACTAGCCGCTCAAAATCCTCCATCGTTCCGTATTCAGGATAAATCGAGTAATAATCACGAATATCGTACCCATTATCATGTTGCGGAGAATCATAAATCGGCGTCAGCCAAAGCACATCCACCTGAAGTGTTTTTAAGTAATCAAGCTTTTCAATAATGCCGTTCAGATCGCCGACACCGTTTCCTGTCGTATCGTTAAAGCTTTTCGGATAAATTTGATAAACCACAGCTTTTTTCCACCATGGCGTTTGTTCTGTTTTCATCTGTTTCCACCACCATATTTAAATTGAAAACGGGAAAAGGGAACGTACAACACGTCCCGCTCCCCATTTGTTATTTATGTTTGAATCTCGCATACGCGTATGTTCCGGCAAACGGCACGATCAATACAATAGCCATCCCGATTGCAAACGCGCCCCAGTACTGGCTCATGATTGAGAAAATCCCCGGCACACCGCCGACACCGACGGAGCTTGCCAGCACACCTTGAGAAGAAATATACATTCCGGCCAGGCCAGAGCTGACCATTGCAATGATAAACGGAAATCTGTATCGCAGATTCACCCCAAAGATGGCAGGCTCTGTAATGCCAAGATAAGCAGAAATCCCTGATGTGAGGGAGAGGCCTTTTTGTTTCTCATCCTTCACGATGAACATCATGGCCAGAGCGGCCGAACCTTGTGCGATATTAGAAAGCGCCAGCATCGGCCATAAAAAGGTGCCGCCGAGCTTTGAACCGATGAGCTGCAGGTCGACTGCAAGAAACGTGTGGTGCATACCGGTAATCACGAGCGCTGAGTAGAAACCGCCATATAACAGACCGCCCAGTGCGGCAAAAGAACCAAACACCGAGATAAGCCCTGAAGTCAGTACATTACCGATCGCAAATGTAATCGGGCCGATAATGATAAAAGAGGCAAATCCTGTTAAGAGAAGCGTAATTGGTGCGACAACGAGCAGCTGTATGCCCTCAGGTGTGCGTTTTGTTAAAAATACCTCAATCTTCGCCAGCATATAAGAAGCAAGCAAAATTGGGAGCACCTGGCCCTGATAGCCGACTTTCTGCACCTCTAGGCCGAATAGATTCCATACCGGGATCTCTCCGCTTTGTTCTGCAGCGCCATATCCCCACGCATTCAGCAAATCAGGATGCACGAGCATAACCCCGAGCACAATGCCGAGAAGCGGATTGCCGCCGAACCGCTTGACGGCAGACCATCCGATTAACGCAGGCAAAAACGTAAAGGCCGTGCCTGCAATCAGGTTAATCATATTAGCAAGATCCGCCCACTGCGGATAAACCTGCACAATCGATTTTGTGCTGAAGAAAATGCCTTCCGCCGTTAAAATGTTATTGATCCCCATTAAAAGACCCGCCGTGACAATCGCAGGCAATATTGGAATAAAAATATCTGCAAGCGTTTTCACAGCACGCTGCAAAAGATTCATATTTTTTTCTGAGGCCTTCTTCACTTCATCCTTTGTTGACTCGCCAATTCCCGTTTCCTTGACCAGTTCAGCATATACTTTATTGACAGTTCCCTGGCCGATTACGACCTGAAACTGTCCGTTTGTCGAGAATGATCCCTTTACCACATCAATTTGATCAAGCATCTCTTGGTCAACCTTGCTTTCATCTATTAAAGCAAAACGCAAACGTGTAACACAATGAGTTGCCGCTGCAATATTTTCAGCACCGCCGACTGCTTCGACAATCTGACGTGCCGATTTGTTCAGTTCCCCCATGCCAACCCCTCCGTAACCGTTTTTATAACTTGTATATACAACTTATAATCATATTGTATTCCTGTATATACAGGTAGTCAACACTTTTTTATAGCGCTTTCATCCTAGTCTGGAATATATGAAACAGACAAGGTTACCCTAAAAGTCACAAGCACTTATTGTGACATTAAAAAGCAGGGTGAGCCTCTATGAATAAACGCGACAAAGCGCTTCAGCTCATCAAAGAGCTTGAAGACAATCAGGACAGACCGATCTCTCCTGATTTGAAGGAAAACCTCGATAATCTAACCTTATTAACAGAAGGCTGCTCAGACATCGTATTTAGACAATTTGACTTTGGAAACGGGCTGTGCGGATTTATTGTTTATATCGAAGGAATTGTAAAATCTGAACATATTCAGGATCACGCCCTCCGCCCTTTCTTAATGCATTTGACGGATCAAATAGATGAACATGAAGAGGCGCTGCAAAATACTCTATCCATTTCAAGTGTTGCAACAGAAACGAGTATGAGCAAAGTGGCTGCATCCATCATTGAGGGGAACGCAGTTTTATTTGCCGACAGGCACTCAAAAGGCCTGATCTTAAATATAAAAGGCGGACAAAGAAGAAGCATTGAAGAGCCGATAACAGAATCGACCATCAGAGGGTCAAGAGAGGGCTTCACTGAAAGCCTCAGGGTCAATACCGCTCTTGTGCGCTTTCGCGTCAAAACGTTTCAGCTTAAAATGATCTCGTTTAAAATCGGCACGAAAACCAAAACCGATGTTGTCTTGGCCTATATTGACGGGCTTGCCGATCCAAAGGTCATTGACAAAGTAAAAAAAAGAATCAAAAAGATAAAGATTGATGCTGTCTTAGAAAGCGGATATATTGAAGAGTTTATCGAAGACGACACGTACTCGCCATTCCCCCAGCTGCAATACACAGAAAGGCCGGACACCGTCGCCGCCCAGCTTCTCGAAGGCCGATTTGCCATTTTCACAGATAATACGCCCTTTGTCTTAACAGGCCCGATTACGTTTTGGCAGCTTATGCAGGCCAGTGAAGATTACTATGAGCGTTATTTGATGTCTAACTTAATCCGCTGGCTTCGCTATATGTTTTTATTCGTTGCTTTATATTTGCCGGCTATTTATGTTGCCGTTATTACATACCATCAGGACTTAATGCCGACAAACTTAATGTTCAGTGTGGCCTCCGCGCGTGAACCGATTCCTTTCCCCGCCATCATAGAAGCATTGATTATGGAAATTTCTTTTGAGGCTCTCCGTGAGGCGGGAGTGCGCCTGCCGAAAACCATCGGCCAGACCGTCAGTATTCTCGGGGCCCTTGTCATTGGGACAGCCGCTGTTGAAGCGGGAATTGTGTCTGCCCCCATGGTGATCATCGTATCGTTAACAGGGATCGCGTCATTTACAATTCCGCGATTTAACTTAGCTATCTCCATCAGGATGCTTCGTTTCCCGCTTATGTTTTTGGCGAGTATTTTCGGGATTTTCGGCATTATGCTCGGCACGATTATCTTAGTGCTCCATTTATGCAAGCTGCAATCTTTCGGTATTCCTTATTTATCCGGCATTTCTCCGTTTAAACGAGATGAAGTAAAAGATATTTTTGTCAGGGCGCCTTGGTGGACGATGACCAGAAGGCCGGGCACGTATTCGCGCGGCAACGGACAGAAGGGAGCGAAAAGAGAGGACCCAAAAGATGAAGAAAACAATATATAAGTGTGTTGTGCCGCTTCTCATTTGTATCCTTCTAACGGGGTGCTGGGACCGGACAGAAATCAATGACATTGCATTTGTTGTCAGCTCAGCCATTGATAAGAAAAAAGATCAATATCGAGTAGCCTTGCAGATTCCCTTGGTCGGCCAATTAGGCGGACAAACAGGGGGCGGCGGCGGAACTGCCGGTTCAAAAACATGGTATGTTGATTCAGCTTCCGGCACTACGATCAGAGAAGCGAACAACAAGCTGCAAACCTCCTTGTCACGGACAATCAATACGTCCCACAGACGTACAGTCATTATTGGAGAGGATATGGCGAGAGACGGCGTTGCCCCAGTCTTTGATATTTTAACGCGAAATCCGCAGAACAGATTAACGGCGCTAATTTTAGTCAGCCGGGGAGAAGCGCGGGACATTTTAAACACCGATGTCCAGCTTGAACAGTTTCCGGCGGAAATGATTCGGGAGCTGGCCATTATCGCAACGAGCCGCCCCGTTTTTTTAAGCAGATTCATGTCTGATCTAGTAGAAATAGGCAGTGATCCGTATGCACCGGTCATCTCTGCATCTAAAACAAAACCTGGAGGGAAAGGCAAATCTAATTTGAAAATTGACGGGCTTGCGATCTTTAAAAAGGACAGATTGATGGATATTTTCAAAGATGAACACATGACAGCAGCCCTGATGTTGCTGAATCAAGCCCGCCAGCCAGAATTCATAGTAGACCTGCCGAATCAAATGGGGCAAGCATCCATTCAGCTTCAAAAGTCCAATGCATCCTTTCATGCCGCTGAAAAAAACGGAAAGCTGTCAATGACAATCGAGATCAGAGCTAAAGGAATTATTATGGAAAACCAATCAACCTATGAGACGAGAGAAAATGACCAGTATTACATCATTCAAAAAGCACTAAACAGAACCATAAAGAAGGACGTGACCAGCACCGTTCATCGTTTGCAAAAGCTAAAGGCGGACCCGGCCGGCTTTCAAGACCGGACTATTAGAAGCACGGCAACCACGAAGAATCTGCTGAAAAAGGAATGGGAAGAGGTATACAAGGATATGGAGGTTCACGTCGTCCCAATTGTGACCATTGAGCAGGGCGGTGTCCTATACAAAACGATCAGCCATTAATGGAGGTGCGTCAGCATGATCAGCTATATCGTACAGACATTGATTGTGTGCATTGCCATATACGCATATGAATGGAAGAATTTTCGTTCCGCTAACAATCTAACAAAATGGGCCTTCAGCCTGCTGATTGCAGGAAGTGCTTTTCTATGGATTTATAT
Source organism: Bacillus sp. FSL K6-0993 (assembly GCF_037977205.1). Classification (NCBI taxonomy): domain Bacteria; kingdom Bacillati; phylum Bacillota; class Bacilli; order Caryophanales; family Bacillaceae; genus Bacillus; species Bacillus sp. FSL K6-0993. Next base: position 818,991 of record NZ_CP150275.1, on the reverse strand, counting down.
GAGAGTGAATCCCCTGCTTCCGCGGCTGGGGCACCTGTTTAAATATATTCCGTTTTGAACATGACAGAAAGGATGTGCTTTATGGACAAGACCTCTGCATACCAAGGATTATTTTTCGGAGCTCTGTATACGTTAGCGGTCGGATTAAAGCATGCTCCGATTCTCATGATCGAATCAGCAAAACAAAATGCCTGGCACAGCTACATCCTCGGCGTTGTCATCGTGATTCCGGCACTCTGGCTCATGCATAGGCTGATGAAAAAGCATCAGGATAAAAATATCTATGAGCTGCTGAGCGATTCCTCACCAATCGCAGGCCGGATTATCATTTTACTGTTTTCTTTGTATTTCCTGTTAATCAATGCTCATGATTTACGTTTTTTCATCAATTTGATTAACATTTTATTTCTCCCGAGAACACCAATGGCTGTTCTTGGCGGTGTTATTATCTTTGTGGCGATCTGTATTGCCAGAGAGGGAAAAGAAACATTGACCAGAATGGCGCAGATATTCCTATTTCCATTCGGCATCCTGGTCTTGTTCCTTCCATTTACGCTGGCCACACAAATTGAGCTTCAAAACTTGACGCCTGTTTTTGAAGGTCTAATCCCATACCTTCAATCAGGCTATTACGCGTTTGGGACAATGGGGGAATTGATTATCCTTCCGCTTCTCTTCTCAAACCGGAGTGTCCCGCTAAAATACACCATTTTCGCAATACTGTTGGGCGCTTTATTGCTGGCCGTGATGTTATTTTCTTCAATTTCTGTCTTTGGTCCCAACCTGACATCTACTTTCTTTGATCCTGCTTATATGGTCATCAGGCAGATCCGCATTACGGATTTTCTGGATCGCTCAGACCTGATCATCGCGGCCTTTTGGATTCCGGTCATTATGGTGAAGATAGCAGGTTCCCTATATATCGTGGTATACGGCCTTTCGTTTTTACACTCAAAAATCGACCCGAAAGCCATGTATACACCAACCGGCATGTTCTCAGTCGTATGCAGCTTTTGGTTCTTTTTAAATACAAATCAGCTAATCGACTTTAACAGAATCAAACCAATCATTAATGTAGTGATTTCTATTTTGCTGCCTTTACTCATTTATTTGATCATAAAAAGCAAAGCGTTGTTCGGCGCCAAAGCTAAACACTAGGAATTTTTAGCTTCTTTTGTTTGATAAACAGGATTCTGTTTTGTTTTTCTTATATCTTTCAAATAGTACTGTTCAGATGTAAAGAATTCGGTGTACAGCGCTTTTACCTTTCTGCTCAATAACAACAGCGCAATCACATTTGGAACGAGAATAAAAGCCAATGCTAAGTCCAAAAAGCCCCAAATGGCTTTTGCTCCGCCTGCGGCACCAATGATAATAGCCGCTAAATAAACGAATTTGATCACGTGTCCTGCCAGCCGCCCGAACAGAAATTCAGCTTGCTTTACGCCGTAAAAAATGACAACCATAATGGTTGATACGACAAAGAAGACTAGGGAAACCGAAACGAAGTACCCTCCGCCAGAACCGAAATAATGCTGAAATGCAGCCGTCGTCAGTGCTGCCGGGTCAATTGAGGCGTTCTTCCCTGTCCAGACACCAGATGCAAGAACGACAAAAGCGGTGGTCGTGCAGATGATCAAGGTGTCAATGACAATGCCGATCACAGACCAAAACCCTTGCCGCACAGGATGATCAGTCATTGCTGCCGCATGTGCAATCGGGGCTGTTCCCATTCCGGCTTCATTAGAATAAAGCCCGCGGGCAAATCCCCAGCGAACGGTTTCCGCCAACGCAGCACCTGCGAACCCTCCAACTGCTGAAGAAGAGGTAAACGCATTTGAAAAGACGAGAGAGAAAAACGCCGGCACTGATGATAGATTCATGAGAACAATCAGGAGACCGGCACCCGCGTATGCCCCTGCCATAAGAGGCACGACAAACTCTGTTACTTTTCCGATCCGCTTTACCCCTCCTATCACCACTAACCCAATCAAAAATGCAATTCCGATTCCTGCGTATATTTTATTGAAAGAAAACGTTTCGGCAAGCGAGACTGAAACCGAATTTCCCTGAACCATAATGCTGGGGATCAGCTCCACAATCAGCGCAACAGAGAAGAATACGCCGAGCCATTTCATGCGCAGCCCTTTTGTTATGTAATACATCGGTCCCCCGACGTATTCACCCTGCTCATTTTTTTCTCTGTAATGAACAGCAAGAACACTTTCAGAAAACTTAATCGCCATGGCAAATAAGGCAATAAGCCACATCCAAAAAACCGCTCCTGGTCCTCCAAACATAATAGCGGCGGGCACACCGACAATGTTCGCTGCACCGATCGTTGAACTGAGGGCTGAGGTCAATGCCTGAAGCGGTGTGACTGTGCCCTCTCCTTTCGGCTTTTTTCCTACGCTGCCGATTGTCTGTTTGAAAATGTATAAAGGATAGCGAAATTGAAAACCTTTCAGCAAAATAGTGAAATACAACCCCGTCCCCGTCAGCAGGATGATTAGCGGCGGACCCCACAGCCAATCAGATATATGCTCTATCCATACCAATAGTCGTTCCATCCCATCACCCTTTTTTCGTTTATGGGTCATTTCCCATAGATGGAAAAACATAAACCTTTTGACATAGAACTTGGAACATAAAAAGGATGGCTTTTATCAATCGCCATCCTGCAGACAAGACAAATCAGCTGGAAGAAGGTCTGTTTCGTCCAAGCCGGTCATATACTTTATTCTTATAAAAAGCGGATGCTGGCTTTGAAAACATGCCTTTTTTGTCGACAAGCTTATCAAGCAGCAATTGCTTTTCAGATTTTTTTCTGATTAATTGCTCGCGTTCTTTTTCGTCATAGCACTTTTCGATTAAATGGTCGATGGTCATAAGCTCTTTTTTGAGCGCGCCCTCGTCCTCTGCCATTCCCGCGTTTTTCAAAATACGATAGCCCATGCGCAGCGATTCCGGCAAGTGTGCCGCGTCATCCTTCGGCAGCGGCTTCCCCATTCCCGGGAGGTTTTGAAAGTCCCCGTCTTTGATGGCGCGCTTAATTTTATCTTCAGACACAATATGGGAAAAATCCATCATTTCACCTCTTTTTATCTATACCTTATATTTTATCATACAATTCTCAATGTACCATTTTATTCCTTTATTTCTAGAAAGATACCTTGTTTTACATTTGGTAATATCAAAGCGAAACGTTGATTCGACGGCGTTTTTCGCCACTTTCTCCATCATACGATTTTCACTTTTCTAATCTGCTGATTCGTGTTATATTGGATACGTTCGTTTTTTCTATCGTTTCGCTCGAACTGGATCGGAAAAAAGGAGTGTAACAATGAAAACATTTATAAAAGAAAGAGGACTGGCCTTCTTCTTAATTGCGGTCGTCCTGTTATGGATCAAAACGTATGTCGGTTATGTCCTGAACTTCAACTTAGGAATAGACAACACGATACAAAAAATATTGCTTTTTGTGAATCCTCTTAGCTCAAGCTTGTTCTTTCTTGGCTTTGGACTCTTGTTCAAGAAAAAATTACAGCAGACAGCCATTATAGTGATTCATTTTTTAATGTCTTTTTTACTGTACGCAAACATTGTGTACTACAGATTTTTCAATGATTTTATTACAATTCCGGTCATTATGCAGGCTAAAACAAACGGCGGCCAACTCGGTGACAGCGCATTTTCGCTGATGAGACCGACTGACGCCTTTTACTTTATCGATACGATCATCCTGATCATCTTGGCGATCAAAGTAAACAAGCCTGCCGAAACGTCAAGCAAAAAATCGTTCCGAATTATTTTTGCGTCTTCAATTCTTGTGTTCTTGATCAACCTGGCAGTTGCGGAATCAGACCGTCCTGAATTGCTGACAAGATCATTCGACCGGAACTATCTTGTGAAATACTTGGGAACATACAATTTCACGATTTATGACGCTGTACAGAATATCAAGTCCAACAGCCAGCGCGCGCTTGCCGATTCCAGCGACGTGACGGAAGTAGAAAACTACATGAAAGCCAATTACGATGTGCCGAATAACGTGTATTTCGGCAAAGCGGAAGGAAAAAACGTCATTTACGTTTCACTTGAATCTTTGCAGTCATTTATCATCGACTATAAAATTGACGGCAAAGAAGTGACACCGTTCTTAAATAAACTGGCACATGATAACGAAACGTTCTACTTTGATAACTTTTTCCACCAAACGGGACAAGGTAAAACATCGGATGCTGAATTTATGATGGAAAACTCTCTGTACCCGCTGGCTCAAGGTTCAGTTTTCGTAAACAAAGCGCAAAACACGCTGCAATCCGTTCCGGCGATTCTGAAGTCTAAGAATTACACATCTGCTACTTTCCACGGGAACACGCAGACGTTCTGGAACCGTAACGAAATGTACAAAGCGGAAGGCATTGATAAATTCTTTGATTCTGCTTACTATGACATGAACGAAGAAAACACGAAAAACTACGGTATGAAAGACAAACCGTTCTTCAAAGAATCAATGCCGCTGCTGGAAAGCCTGCCGCAGCCGTTCTATACGAAGTTCATTACCCTGTCTAACCACTTCCCATTCGGAATGGATGAGGGGGATACAGACTTCCCGGCTGGAGACTTTGGTGACTCTGTCGTCGATAACTACTTCCAGTCAGCCCATTACCTTGATCAGTCCATTGAACAATTCTTCAATGATCTGAAAAAAGACGGGTTATATGATAAATCGATTATTGTGATGTACGGAGACCACTACGGCATCTCTGAAAACCACAATAAAGCGATGGCGAAAGTGCTTGGCAAGGATGAAATCACTGATTACGACAACGCCCAGCTTCAACGGGTGCCGCTCTTTATCCACGCTGCCGGCGTGAAGGGCGAGAAAGTTCATAAATATGCCGGAGACGTTGATGTGGCTCCTACCATTCTGCATCTGCTCGGAGTGGATACGAAGGACTATCTGATGTCCGGTTCTGATATTTTATCGAAAGAACACCGTGAAGTGATTCCGTTCCGCAACGGAGACTTTATTTCACCGAAGTACACGAAAATATCCGGTAAGTATTACGACACGAAAACCGGAAAAGAACTCGATGAATCCGAAGTCGACAAGTCAGAAGACTCGCTCGTCAAGAAGGAACTTGAAATGTCCGATAAAATCATAAACGGAGACCTGCTGCGGTTCTACGAGCCGAAAGGTTTTAAGAAGGTGAATCCTTCCGATTATGATTACACAAAACATGGCGAAGATTCTTCCGAAACGTCAACGGATAACGAAGATAAATAAGAAAAAGCGGAGAGGTTGCCCTCTCCGCTTTTTTTATTTGACAGCAGCTCTCAATTCTTCCGCCGCAAATTCCACATTCGGGCCAATAATGACTTGAACCGATTGCCCGCCCGATTTGACAACCCCTTTTGCGCCTGCTTTCTTTAGCAGCGCTTCATCCACCAAAGCGGTATCCTTCACAGTCAGTCGCAGCCTTGTGGCGCAATGATCAATGGTTTGAAGGTTTTCTTTTCCGCCGAGCCCTTTCAGCATGATGTTTTCATTTACATCCTGAACACTATTTTCATCCAGCACTTCATCCACATCATCGTCTTCCCGTCCAGGCGTTTTTAAATTCAAAGCCTTAATCAGTACATAAAACACGATAAAGTATACTGCCGCATAGCATATACCTACCAAAAGCAGAAGCAGCGGTTTTTCTGCGATTCCATAGCTGAGCACATAATCGATAGCACCGGCTGAAAAAGAGAAGCCTGAGCGGATGCCGAGCCAGTTGACGATAAATAAAGATAACCCAGTTAAGACCGCGTGAACAGCGTATAAAAGCGGAGATAAAAACATAAATGCAAACTCAATCGGCTCCGTAATCCCTGTGATAAACGCCGTTAAAGCAAACCCAATCATCATTCCAGCCGTCGCTTTCCGTTTAGACGGCTTCGCAGTCACAACCATAGCCAGACACGCCGCCGGAAGACCGAACATCATGATTGGGAAGAATCCGGTCATATATGTGCCCGCTGTCGGATCTTTCGCGAAAAAGCGCGCCAGATCCCCTGTCACTCCGTTATATTCTCCGAATTGGAACCAGAAAATATTGTTCAGCACATGGTGAAGGCCAAGCGGAATTAACAGCCTGTTGAATAGGCCGAATATGCCTGCCCCGATACCGCCGAGCCCGAGCATCCACTCTCCAAACGAGTTTATACACGATTGAATCGGCGGCCAGACGACTCCGAATATGCCCGCTAAAATGATCGTAATAATGGCTGTTATAATCGGCACAAGCCGTCTGCCGCTGAAGAATCCGAGATATTCAGGCAGCTTGGTATCCTTGAAGCGGTTATAGGTGTAACCGGCAATTAAACCGGCAATAATTCCCCCAAACACCGCCATGTTATTTGTTTTATCAATTGTCTTTGTTGCCGCGTCAAGCATCAGATACGATATCGCCCCTGATAAACCCGCGGCCCCATTGCTGTCTTTTGAAATGCCGATGGCAATTCCGATCGCAAAAATAAGCGGCAGATGATCAAAAACCGCCGTCCCCGCCTGATAGACAAACGGGATATTAAATACATCCTCTCTGCCAAGCGCAAGGATAATTCCAACCGCAGGCAGAACCGCAATCGGGAGCATAAATGACTTCCCGAGTTTTTGTAAAAATGAAAGCATACCCATCCCCCTCATACCCTTTTTTTTCAAATATACCATATAAGATATCTAGTGATCTATACCAATTTTCCCGGGGGTATTTCTTTTTTCCCAGGTCCGTGTGTTTCCTATTTTTAAGACAGTTGTGGTAAGCTTAATCTAGATTATTTAAAAAGAAAGCGGGAATGACAGATGATTGTAACAAACGATCAAGAATTAGAAGGCCTGAAAAAAATCGGAAGAATCGTCGCGCTTGCGCGTGAAGAAATGAAGCGGAAGGCAGAGCCCGGCATGAGCACAAAAGACCTTGACCTTATCGGAAAAGCTGTGCTTGATGAGCACGGCGCCGTTTCAGCTCCTGAGAAGGAATATGATTTTCCAGGCGTGACATGCATCAGCGTAAATGATGAAGTGGCTCACGGCATACCAAGCACATCCAAAATTTTAAAAGCAGGGGACCTTGTCAACATCGACATCTCCGCTGAATTTGGCGGCTTCTATTCCGACACAGGCATCTCATTTGTGCTCGGTGAAGGAGAAGAACGTCTTCATAAGCTTTGCCAATGCGCGGAAAACGCTTTTCAAAAGGGGCTTCAGCAGGCAAAAGCGGGCAAGCGCCAAAACCAGATCGGAAGAGCCGTTTATCATGAAGCACGCTCTCAAGGCTTTACCGTCATCAAAACCCTGACCGGCCACGGAATCGGCCGAAGCCTGCATGAAGCGCCGAACCACATCATGAACTATTATGATCCGTTTGATAACGCACTGTTCAAAAATGGCACAGTCATCGCGCTTGAACCGTTTATTTCAACGAAAGCAGAAACGATTGTTGAAGCTGGAGACGGCTGGACGTTCAAGACGCCGGATAAAAGCATGGTTGCCCAAGTTGAACACACGATCGTCATCACAAAAGATGAACCGATTATCCTGACGAAACTGTAAAACACATTCCGGGCTTCTGGCAGGTTTAACCTCCTCCAATAGCAGGTAAAACATCATTATTCTGCACGAGGAGGTCTTGCAATGAACAGAGATCAAGAAAAAATCCAAATTGAAAACGAAATGAACGCGATGCATGGCACAATAAAAGAAGACATTTTAAAAGACTTTGAAGAATTTAAAGGCTACCTGAAAAAACAAGTCAACCGAGGCAAAAAGCTGGGATTGAATGACGGCAAGCTTGTAAAAAGCGCTGCGATCCTGGGAGACTACCTCGCAAAGCATGAAGAGCCGCAAAACGGTGAAGAAATGCTGCTGCAAGAGCTTTGGAGCGTTGCGGACGAAGATGAGAAAGAACATTTGGCACAGCTTCTGGTCAAATTGGTTGATAAACAATAAAACATGAGCCGGGCGATATGCGCCCGGCTTTCTTGATATTGTCACAGCCCGGCTCTTTCAGATATGCTACACTACTATTATGTCTGTGAAAGGAGCCTTTATCTGCATGTGGTTTATTATTTTCGGCATCATTTTTTTCATTGAAGGCATCATTATGACCGTTTACGGCGTTAAGAAAAAAAACGGGATGCTCACATATATCGGCATTGTTTTCGCCATTATGACATTTGGCGTTGTCATCATCAAACTAACCGGCCATTAAATCATATTCGGCTTTTGCTCCGCATATACATACAGAAGAACATTCGTACATCTAGTGCGAAAGGCTCAGTTTTCTCCGCATCTCTTTTCAGCATCTTTTTATAGATGTTACAATGCCAATCGTTTCGAAATCAGATAGGGAAAGGAGTTTTCTGACATGCATTACGGCAGTAAAGGCTGGTATGTGGCAGAACTAAAAAAGCAGGGGATCACGCACCATGAGGGAAGAAAGCTTCAAAGCTATAAAACCTATTTTCTTGCCAACCTGCTTGAAACAAAGAAAAAACAATCTTAAATATGGCAAAGCCGCGCACGTTGATATGCGCGGCTTTTTTTTTCTATTCAACCGGCAGCAGCCTGCCCTTTTTTTTCATAAAGGACGCTCTCCAGCTTTCCGATAGTGCAGCCTCACTTAAAATCCGTTCAATGGCGGTGAGATTTTTTGCATCATGGTAGTTGATACGGTTGGCGAACTGGACGGATATGCCCTTCTCTCCTCTGGACAGCAATTCAAGGTTCGCGCCGGGAGACACCCTGCCCTCCTCCAGCACGCGAAAATAAAACCCTGTATAGCCAGTTTGCTGGACCTTCAGCACCATTTCTTTTACACCAAACTTTTTCGCCAGCTTTACACACGGCTGGCGCGGCTGGCTGACCTGAACAACAGCTTCATCAAGCCTGAACACATCCCCGATGCAAACATTCTCCTCAGTCAGGCCCGCGACCGTCAGATTTTCTCCAAATGCGGCATTTGACAGCGGTCTTGAGAGGAACTCTTCCCAAAACGGATAATGCTCCGCCGGGTAGACACAGACAGCCTTATCAGGTCCGCCGTGGTTGACGAGGTCCGCCTGTCCGTCTCCTTCAAAATTCTCCCGATACAGCATGACGGCTGATTCAGCCGGCCGCTTCATGATGCCGGTTTCGATTTTCTTTCCGTCATATTCAAGCGTCTGCGGTTTTCCCAGATTAAGAGAAAGAACTGAATAGCGCTCTGGTTTCATACAAACACATCCCCTTTACAGGTTGTAAAATGATTGATTATCATAAAAAGAAAAGGTGGTTTTTACATGCTTCAATACCGAATCATTGTAGACGGCCGGGTTCAAGGTGTGGGCTTTCGCTATTTTGTTCAAATGGAAGCTGATAAGCGAAAACTGGCCGGCTGGGTCAAAAACCGTGATGACGGGCGTGTCGAGATTTTGGCAGAGGGTCCGGAAAACGCCCTGCAATCGTTTGTTGAGGCTGTAAAGAACGGAAGCCCTTTCTCAAAGGTTACCGACATCTCTGTGACTGAATCCCGCAGCCTTGAAGGCCATCAGCGATTTTCTATTGTTTACTCATAAGGCTTATCTTGATAAAAGTAATTCGGCTTAACGATTGAGTTATCATAGGATCGGTGGAAGATATGAGTGGCAGCGGGTGAAATTGGCGGAATCAGCCACGTCCAATCCCCCGTCAGCTTTCTGCCCGCTTCTTCCTCCTGTTCTTCAAACCGTTTAAACTGGCTTGCCGCTGTATGATGGTCAACGATGCTGACACCCTGCTTTTTATACGAGTACAGCACAGCTTTATTCAATTCAACTAGCGCTTGATCCTTCCATAAATCCGTATTGTAATCAGCGGCGATGCCGATCACGGACGCTACTTTTTTGAGCTTGTCGTACCGCTTTTCATCTGCGAGGTTTCTCGCTCCGATCTCCGTGCCCATATACCAGCCGTTAAATGGCGCGGCATTATAATGAATGCCCCCGACCTCAAGCTTCATATCAGAGATGATAGGCACGCCGTACCACTTCAGCTCCAAATCAGAAAACGCCTCGATGTCCGGATGTGTGATTGGAACCTCGATCACAAGTGAAGCCGGCAGCTCATACCAGACAGGCTGTTTGTCGCCTTTCATGCGAAAAATGAGCGGCAGAAGGTCAAAATCCGTTCGTTCTCCGCGCCAGCCGAGCTCTTCGCAGGCTGCTGTCAGGGAACAGGAAGCCGGGTCTCCGATTCTTTCTCCGTCTGACTCATATCCAGCGTACCGGATCAGTTGATGATTCCAGATCTCGACTTGCTTTTCACCCTTCTCTTCCGGAGGGAAAATCGTAATGGTCGGTCTGATTTTCCCGTTATTGGTGGCGGTTTCAATATGGTGAAAGAGGGCATCACGCACCTCCTCCTTCGTCCGGACGTCTCGTCTGTCGATAACATTCAGCGAATTCCAGAACAATCTGCCGATGCAGCGGTTGCTGTTTCTCCAAGCCATTTTCGCTCCGTGCTCCAGCTCTTCCTTCGTATGTACATAGCTTCCGGTCAGGTCAATTTCGCTTTTAATGTCCTCGAGACGGTCTTTCACTTCCTCCTCCTTTCCCAATTCCTGATAGCATGCGGCAATAAACGCTTTCGCTTCGTTCCAGAGTATTTCTTTTTCTTCCAACAAACTCTCCCCTTCACATCACTTCATGCTTTTCATTGTATCGTTTTTAAGCGGCAAGACAAATGATTTTTCTGCAACTTCCTGGAAAACAATAAAAAACACCCGCGTGGTGCGGGTGTCAAATAGACGATAACCGATTTGCCAATTCAGTTAAGTCACTTCGAAAGTTTTTGCCGGTCATCGGTATGCCGTGCCCGGTCAATAACGCTTCCGGTTCAAGACCGGCCAGCTTTAGAATGGACTCCGCGGCCGTCTCTGTGTCAGGCGTGAAATAAGCCGGCGGACCGTGAAGCTCCTGTTTTTGTATCAAGACGTCAGCCATTTTCTCCTGTTCCACTGTAATAACAGCATCACCTGCCACAAGCACGCGGCCGTCATCGCGGAATAACGAAATATGGCCCGGCGTGTGTCCTGGTGTCGCAATCCACATCCACTCGTCAAGAAAGGGGACTGAACCGTCTTCCGGCAGTGCCTGGACATGTGAGGAAATATCGATGGAGTGCCGCGGAAACAGCGGCGACAGCTTGGCGACCAGCCCGCTCTTGCTGTCAGGACGAGCCGGAGGATAATCTTCTTTACCTGTTACATAGGGCATTTCCCGAGAATGGACATAAACAGGTACATCCCAATGTTCAAGGATCTCTTCGATTGCCCCAATATGGTCAAAGTGCCCGTGTGTGAGGATAATCGCCTTCAGCTGAAACCCTTCACCGAATCTTTGTTTGGCTTCATTGACAATCATGCCGGCTGATTGAGGCATGCCGGCATCAATTAAAACAAATGAGTGAGGTTCAGAAGGCAGCTGAATAAAATAAACATTCGCAATTTGCACAGTCAGGCCGTGCACACCTTTTGCCGCTTCGAACCCCGTTCCGCTTCTGACTGAAGTCAGCGGCATATAAGGATCACTCATAATGACACCTCCGGAATGTTGTATGCCGTTAGTGTGTGTCATTACGCCTGAATTATCATACGGAAATAGAGATCGCACCGATCAATAGAGCGATAGCCGTCATGACGATCACTGCGAGAACCGCCCATTTCAATGCGAATTTTTGATGGTCATCAATAGAAACTCCGACGAGTCCGACAAGCAAATGAGTGGATGGCACAAGCGGACTCAGCATATGAATCGGCTGGCCGATAATAGAGGCTCTGGCAATTTCCACTTTATCCACACCGTATGCGACAGCTGTTTCTGATAAAATCGGCAGCACCCCGTAGAAATACGCGTCATTCGGCATCAAGAATGTGAAAATGCCGCTTGTTAAAGCAACAATCGCCGGGATCAATCCGCCCATTTGTTCCGGTATCATGGACACGAGCGAGATCGCCATTTCATCAACCATTTTCGTGCCTGTCAAAATCCCCGTGAACACCCCCGCGGCAAAAATCATTGAACCGATAGCCAGCACGTTGCTGGAATGCGCCGCGATGCGCTGTCTCTGATGCTCGAGATTGGGATAATTCACAATCAGCGCAATACAAAACGCAATGACAAACAGTACGGTTAAACTGACTTTACCCGATACTAAACATCCTATTAAAGAAAGCGTTAACAATAAATTGAACCACCAAAGCTTCGGCCGCTTCCACTCATCTTCAACCGCAGCAGCCGGTTCATTGGCATTGGCCGGCTGTTTCAGTTCAATCACACCAAGGCGCTTTCGTTCCGCTTTTCCAAGCACATACGCAACCGCCACCATACAAAGCATCCCGCTTGCAATGACAGGAATCATCGGCCCTGTAAGCTCAGCTGGATCAACCCCCAGCGCACTCGCCGCCCTCGGCGTCGCACCACCCCATGGAATCGTGTTCATGATTCCCATGCCGACTCCCGCGATTCCCGCCAAGATAATTGGCCGGATGCCTAGCAGCAAATAGAGCGGAAGCATGGCGCTTGTCGTAATCATGTACGTTGTCGAGCCATCTCCGTCCAAGGCGACAAGCATTGTAAGAACCGCTGTCCCGACAACAATTTTTAAAGGGTCTCCTTTGACCATGCTTAAAATTTTGCCAACCATCGGATCAAACAGGCCTGTATCAATCATAATTCCAAAATATAAGATCGCAAACATAATCATGACCGCAGTCGGCGCGACTTGTTGAATCCCCGAAATCATCATGTCCCCAACTTCAGTAAATCCAAATCCGGCGATAAGCGCAAACACAATCGGCGTCAAAACCAATGCTGTTAAAACAGAAAGCCGTTTTGTCATGATCAATGCCATAAACACAAGCATCATGAGAAAGCCTAAGATTGCTAACACATCCATTCCCCCTTAATGAATCCGCTTACATTTTTTTCTCCCTTACTCCCCTTTTTGTCTTGCCTTTTTGCCATCGTATGGGAAAACAAATCGCAAGTAAATAATTTGGTTTTTTTGTATTTTTAATTTTTTAAAACCGTTTTGTTCTTTTTGATCAATTTTCGGCATGAAAAAAATCCCGGGATGCCGGGATTTTAATTTCCTGTCATGATGCTTTGATAAAAAGCAGATTGCTCTTCTAAAAACCGTTTCGTTTCCCTGCTGTTTAAATAAAAGCTTTCCCAGTCCTGTTCGTTTATTTTCCGCTTCCATTCAGGTGAAGAGGTGACCTCCTTTAGCGCTTGATCCCAGTAAGAAATCTCTTCCTCAGACATATTTTTCGGGCCCAAAATCCCTCTCCAATGAGAAAAAACAAACGGGATTCCCTGCTCCTTCCACGTCGGTACATTTGGAAAACCGGGAAGTCTTTTATCAGACGTTACAGCCGCTAACGTAATATCGCCATTTCGTTCATATGGTTTCGCTTCAGAAAGTGTCATGGAAGCCGCTTCTATCTCATGTCTGATCAGCGCCTGAATGAGCTGTTCACTGCTGTCATACTGTGAGAATTGAATGTCAAACGGGTCAATGCCGTACATATCTGCCGCTCTGACGAACGAGAGCTGATCATCGTTGCCAAACCCCGGGGCAAAGCCGATTCTCACCTTGCCAGGATGCATGTTGATCTCATTCAGCACATCCTTGCCATTTGTTAACGCTGCCCCTTTTGGCAATGCAACCGTCTGCCATTCCTTGGAGAGAATGGCGAGCGGCGTAAAATCGGACATTTTTAATTTGCTTTGCCCGAGAAGATCATTGCTCAATATTAGGCTGGACGTCATGCTGATGGTTTGTTTGCTGCTTTTGTTGACATATTTCCAGCCTTTCTCTCCCCCGCCGCCGGGTTTATAGACGATATGAACATCACCCTTCACGATCTGCTTCTGCCTCAAAACAGATTGGATCGCCTGCGCTGTGACATCCCAGCCGCCAGAAGGCTCAGCGGGGACGACAATTTCTATCGGCCCGTCCGGCAGGCGCGGCGCAGCCGCCTGCCTGATATCACCCTGCATAAAGATCAATAGAAAAATCAATAATATTATAGATTTTTTCATATCTAATCCGCCGCCAAATAATATTTTCTCTCCGGCCTGCCGATAATCCCGTATTCAAGCTCGGCTCTTGCTTCTTCCTTTGACACAAGGTACTCGGCATAACGGCGGGCAGTTGTTCGTGACGCCCCCATTTTTTCCCCAAGTTCCTCCGCTGTCAATCCTTCTGACGCAGTCTGAAGCGCTTCCTTAATTTTTCGCAGTGTAATCGAATTAATGCCAGTCGGCAAATCCTCTGCCGGCAAAGCTGTCTTCACACCGTTCCCAAAAATATGGTCGATCATCGATTGGCTGACCTCCGGCTGAGACATGAGCAGCTTCCTTTTTTCTTTATACTGAAGCAGCACCTGCCTGAACTTGTCAGCCGTTACGGGTTTGATCAAATAGTGGGCAATCCCCGCTCTTAGCGCTTCCTGCAAATGCCGGGTTTCTGTTGCCGCTGTGATAATCATAATGTCCACTTCAGGAAATCGGCTTCGTATATCAGGAATCAACGCGGTCCCAAGCTCGTCCGGCATATAAATATCCAGCAGAAGCAAATCAGCCTTGTGTTCCTTCAAAAGCGCCAATGTCTCTTTTGCGTTAGCCGCCTTGCCGATAATCTTGAATCCATCAAGCTGTTTAATCAATCTCTCATGGATTTGCGCAACTCGAAAATCATCCTCCGCAATCGCGATGTGAATCAAATGGATTCCCCCTTTGTTTCTCCTTCGGTATAAACACAGTGAATACCGCCCCGCCAGTTTTTTGATTCGCCAGTTCGATCCAGCCGCCCAGTTCACGCACTGAGTCTTTCACATTGGCCAGACCGTAGCCTCTCCTCATCCCCTTTGAAGAATAGCCTCTCTCAAACACTTCTTCCATCTTATCTGGCGGCACACCGGGCCCTGTGTCTGATACTTCAATGACAATGTCATGGCCCATATCCGTGATAAAAAACAAAACTTCCTTCACGCTTTGCTCCGCTACAGCTTCGAAAGCGTTATCAATTAAATTGCCGATAATTGTAATAAGATGGGACAAGCCGATATGTGCAGGAAGAGGCGCGAGTGAGCTGTTCTCATCAATCATCAGCTTGACCTTCTTTTCCGATGCCTTGCTTATTTTCCCTAACAAAATGGCCTGCACCTGTTGCGAATGAATGTTATGGAATAAAAGATCATGCTGTTCATTTTGTATCGCATATTCCTCTTTAATCAGATCAATGGCTTCATCATACTCCCCAAGTTCAAGCAGCCCTAAAATCGCATAAAGCTTATTTGAAAATTCATGAGTCTGCGCCCTGAGATCCTCAGAATATTTGCGAACCTCTGTCAATGTGTCGATCAGCTTCTTCAGCTCTGTTTTCTCCCTGAAGCTGACGACAATCCCATATGCCTGCCCGCCTTGATTCATCACTTTCGTATTGATAATAAACACTTGATCGTTGACGCTTACCTCTTGGTTCGGCAGCATTTCTCCTTGTTCAAGCACAGACATCAGCCCTGCTCCCGGCATGACGTCATCTATAGGAAGATGGATCACAGGCTCAGGCAGCTTCAGCATCTCGGCCGCCGATACGTTCATCATGGTGACGACGCCTTCACGATTGGTGGCAATAATCCCTTCTCGAATCGCGAAAAGCATTGCGTTCCTCTCACGATATAGAGCCGCGATCTCATGCGGTTCAAGCCCAAGCGTATCCTTTCTGATGCTTTTCGCCAGCACGGCGGCGCCAATAAATCCGAGCAGCAACACAAGCACAGCAATCACACTCAAATTTCTCAAATGCTTTTTGATGCTTTGCTCTGTCTCCGTTTGCAGAAAATCAACAGATACGCTGCCGATCACTTGGCTGTATCCCTTTTGTTCTTTTATAATCGGCGCGCTCCCTCTGATCACTCTTCGTCCATCCGCTTTTGTTTCAGAAACATGCGAACCGCCAAACAAAATTTCTCTGCTGCGCTCCAGTTTCTTTAATCCGCTTTTTAAAGAGGCGCTGCGAATGTCTCCTTTTTCGTCCAAAACATAAATGGCAAACGCGCCAGTCTGTTCTTTCATTTGTTCAATGACCTCTTGCGTCTCAGCCGCATGTCCGCCTTTTCTCTCAATGAGCTCTTTAACCGGCGGCATATAGGAAATGGTTCTCGCCGTTTGAACCGCCAGCTGCTCTGCCTGTCTCCGTTCTCCCTGTGTATGCTGAACGGCTAACGTAATAGTCAGCACACCAATGACAAAGACCAGCAGAGCCGCAATCAGCCCCATTATTTTTGTTTGCAGGGAAAAATGGAACCGCTTTTTCACCACAGCACCAGCCGTCCTTTCTACCTAGATCATATCATTTTTATAGGGAATTTTCTCATTTTTCAAAATCCGTTTTCTTGCGAAGGAGTGAAAATAAAAAAAAGGCAGACCGCGTCTGCCTTTTTCTTTCTACCATATTCCTAGTACTTTCCACCATAATCCGCCGATCACAAGCCATACGATGATATGAACAATCGACAGAATAAATCCGATGGACCACCATTTGCCTTGTGGGATGTAGCCTGCTCCGAAGAAGACCGGAGCCGCTCCAGAACCGTAGTGAGTCGTTGACCCGAACAGGTTGCTGATGAACGCGAGGCTCAGCGCTGCTAAAAGCGGCGGTGCGCCCGCTGCCACGACGACAGCCAAAAATGCTGAATACATTGCACTGATGTGGGCTGTCGCACTTGCAAAGAAATAGTGAGAGTAATAATACACAACAATTAAAATGATGAATGCCACAATCCAAGAGAACCCTGATACGGATGATTTCATGGCATTACTGAACCAAGACACCATGCCTAATTCATTCAAGAAGTTGGCGAGCATGACAAGTGCCGCAAACCAAGTGAGCGTATCCCAAGCGCCCTGTTCTTTCTTGATATCATCCCAAGTCAGAACCTGTGATAATAAGAGAACGGCCAAACCGATCAATGCGGTTGTGGTTGCGTCGATGTTGAAGCTGCCGCCAAAAATCCACAGCACAAGCACCAAAAGAAACACGATAACCATGGAAAGCTCTGATTTTTTGAATGGTCCCATTTCTTTCAGTTTTTCTGTTGCGATTTTCGCCGCATCCGGTGTTTCTTTGATTTCCGGCGGATACAGCTTGTAAATCACAAGCGGCGTGATGATTAAGCTTACAAGTCCCGGTACAATCGCGGCAATTGCCCAGCTTGTCCATGTTAAGTCCACCCCTGCGACATCATGGGCCAGCTTGGCAATCAGCGGGTTCGCCGCCATCGCTGTCAGGAACATAGCAGATGTGATCAGATTCCCCTGAAAACCGGTTTTTAATAAGAATGCACCGATTTTTCTCTCTGTTCCATTTGCCGGGCTTGATCCGAATGTTTCGGATAATGATCTGATAATAGGAAATATAATGCCTCCTGCACGCGCCGTATTACTTGGAATAGCAGGTGAAAGTATTAAATCACTGAATAGCAGTGAATAAGAAAGTCCAAGGGTTTTTTTCCCGAATTTCTGAACGAATACATACGAAATTCTCGCACCGAGCCCGGTTTTGATAAATCCCCGGGAAATAAAGAATGCGATAACGATAAGCCAAATGGTCTTATTCCCAAATCCGCTTAATGTATCCTCAATTGATAGTGTTCCAGTTAGTGCAGTAACCGCCAATGCAAAAATTGCAATTGCACCCATTGGCAAGGGCTTGGAGATAAAGCCGATAATTGTCGCGACAAAAATCGCAAACAAATGCCAAGCTTTAGGTTCAAGTCCGGACGGAGCGGGAATAAACCAGATGATTAGTCCCACAGCGACAGTAATAAGCAATGGAACAAGCTTTACTGCTGACTGTTTTCCTGCGTCTTTTTCTGAAGCCATAAATAGGTCTCCTCCTATATACTTGTTTTCCGATCCCCTTTTCCATTCTACTCCTTAACTAAGTTAATAAACATTTTAATTAATTAAAAAACACAAAGGTTAGCACCCTTTGTGTTTTTCACTTTCTTAATTTAATTTACCCGCACCCGCTTGATTTATAACATTTGATTTCACATTAGCAGAAGCATCAATCGATCCATGCAGAGACGGCGTCCAGCCGACAGAAGAGCTCAACCCGTTTGCAGCCGATGCGTTGATCTGTGTGCCGTTCAGCAACGTGCCGGAGTCATATAAAGCCGTTCCCCCGCTGAATACGCTGATCGTTTTAGCAGCTGACAGTCCCGGTACGTCAATGACATTGTTTTGGGCATAGATTTTAGATGACTTTCCGATTCCCCATGCATAGCTGAAAGGATAACTTGAAGAGCTTGTGCTTCCTTCATAATAGTTGTTGTATACGTGCACTTGCCCGAAGCGGACTCTCGGCGCGCGCTGGACAATATTTTTATAGCGGTTATGATGCAGCGTAATTTTTAATTTGCCGTCATCGGAGGTTTTGCTGTCACTTGATCCGAAAATGGAGCTTTTATCATGATCGTGATAATAGTTGTAAGACATCGTGATATAGTTAGCACCGTTGGAAGCATCCGTTTGGCCGTCATGGTGCTGATATTTTCTTCCATAATATTTCGGCGATGTGCTGTCCGGACGCGAACCGTCATTAAATGTACAGTGATCAATCCAGATGTGTGTGCCGCCGTTTATCGTGATGTTGTCGTATTGTGAGTTCCAGTTCCCTGAGCTTCCGTCAGTCGGATCCCATTGCGGAAAATAGTCATAGGCATCCTGGAATTCAATGTTGCGAATAATGACGTTATCACTCTTGATTTGGAAGTTTCCGCCCACGACTTTAGCGTTAGTCCCTGAACCGACGATCGTCGTGTTTGCAGGAATATCCACCATGACCTGTGCTTTTTGGTTTTTCTGAGAGCGTGCTCTCGCTTCTTCTTGTGTTCCCGACGGCTCTTTTTTGCCCCATGTGCTAGGATCATAGGCTTTCAAATATTTGTCCAAATCATACTCCGGATCTTTATAGTCATTTAGACCAAGCGGCTTCAGATTGTCATCTACGTTCATGTCAATCGTTCCCTTGATATAAATGATTTTTGGCGTTGTGTTCGTTTCCTTCCCTAATGCCGAGACAAGCTGGTTTCTGTTGCTGACGGTATACACATTTGAGGACGATGCTTTTGACCCGCCTGTCGTGCCGGTCGAGTACGCGCCCCATCCATCATTGGATCCCAACGTCTGGTGGCCTAAATCAGCTGCGTTCGCGCCAGCTGGAGTCAATCCTAAAAACAAAGCCGTAGCTAACATCACTTTTTTCATCCACTATGTACCCCCATTTTCTATTTTGTGAGATTTTATTCCAATTTATCACAAAAATATAATAGCAAATTGAGGGACATCCAGAACCGAAAATGTTCCGCTATCCTATTGCGGCATTCTGCAAAATACCACCGCAAAGACCGCAAAAAAACCAAAAGGCCGTCATGGCCTTTTGGTTTTTTCTTTGCTTTATGCCCAAGCTTTCACTTTTTCGTTATCTGTCACAAAGAGAAGCACTTTTCCTTCATCTAAGCGTTTTTCAAATTGAGCGGCTTCATCTTCAGAAAAACCGATTTCGTGAATTTTATTGCGGAGCTCGTCTCCTTTTTTATTGAAGATATTTCCCACCGCGTGCTTGAAACCTGTTTCTTTGGCTCCGATCGTATTGGCATTCGTGTTGTCTGCCAGGCGTTCCGTTCTGTCATCGTCGTGAGCTAAGACGTATACATCCTCTTTCGCAACACCCATTTTCTGTAATTCCTCTACATCCTTCATGAGCTGTTCGTCATTTGTATACTCTTTTACAACTGGTTTCATGTCGATATTCCTCCTTCATGTTTTCTATATTTCTTTCATACCCGATCGTCTGTACCTGAAACAGATTCCAGAACATTAAAGAGAAAAACAGGAGGAATGGTAGTAGCTATTTGTTTTCCGTCCATGGTAAAGTGATAGGAACGGGACCTATTTTCAGAAAAATCAAAATTAAAGAGAAGCCGCTGCACGGAGCACACGACCATGAAATGCTGCCTTTATCCGTACGAGCAGGAGGTATGTCTAATGCAATACTTTTCACCAGAACAGCAATACAATGCTTGGATTGTGAGTGATTTAGTCAAACAGATTTTCCATAAGCGTGCCGGATGTTCACCAGGAATTCACGAGCTTGCGGTTTTTGCCGAGGAACATTTTCATATCGATATCGACTTTGTTTTCTCGATTATCATGAATATCGGCGACATTGAATTTGCACTAACAGATGAAATAGAAAAGAAATTGTCCGGTTATCTCAGCACTCTCCTTCCTTATGTCACTGCTGATATGTTCGAAACCTCTAAAGCCAACGCCCATGCGTTTTTGTCTCGAAGACACGGTAACGCTGCATACCACTTATTTGTGTCTGATGATGCTTTCATGAGAAAGCAGTAAAAAACGCAGCTTTCTTTACTAAAAAAATATTGACATGATAAGCCATGCTATTATAGTGTTACATGTGATAATGATTCTCATTACTAAATCTGAAAAAAGGAAGAATGACATGCGCACCTATTCTAACAAGTTGATTGCCATCATGAGTGTTTTATTGCTCGCCTGCCTCATTGTATCCGGCTGTTCATCAAGCCAGAATAACAACGGAAGCGGCGAAAGCAAGTCTAAAGATTCCAGAGTGATCCATGACGAAGAAGGAAAAACGACAGTAAGCGGCACACCTAAGCGGGTGGTTGTGCTTGAGCTTTCATTCTTAGATGCCGTTCACAATCTCGGCATTACGCCGGTGGGCATCGCCGATGACAACAAAAAAGATATGATTAAAAAGCTTGTCGGCAGCTCCATTGATTACACATCTGTAGGCACACGCAGCGAACCCAATCTTGAGGTCATCAGTTCCTTGAAGCCTGATTTAATCATCGCTGACGCTGAGCGCCATAAAAACATTTATAAACAGCTGAAACAAATCGCTCCGACAATTGAATTAAAAAGCCGTGAAGCGACATATGACGAAACGATCGACAGCTTTACGACCATTGCTAAAGCATTAAATAAAGAAGATGAAGGAAAAGAAAAGCTTGCCGAGCACAAAAAAGTCATCAACGATCTAAAAGCCGAACTTCCGAAAGATGAAAACCGCAACATCGTTCTCGGCGTTGCAAGAGCGGATTCCTTCCAGCTTCATACATCATCATCCTATGACGGAGAAATCTTTAAAATGCTAGGCTTTACACACGCTGTGAAGTCAGATAACGCCTATCAAGAGGTCAGCCTCGAGCAATTGAGCAAAATCGATCCTGATATTTTGTTCATCTCAGCCAACGAAGGCAAAACCATTGTAGACGAGTGGAAAACGAACCCGCTCTGGAAAAATCTCAAAGCGGTGAAAAATGGACAAGTCTATGATGCGGACCGTGACACTTGGACAAGATTCAGAGGCATCAAGTCTAGTGAAACAAGCGCCAAAGATGTGCTTAAAAAAGTGTATAATAAATAGGACAAATGAGAAGCGAGGGGAAATCCTTGCTTCTTCGTTTTTGCAACCAGACGCAGTAAGGAAGTGAGACTGTTGTATCATTCAGCCAAACGGCGCTCATCATCAAGACTGATGATGTTCATCATTGCACTGATTATTTTTATATTTGGGCTTGGGCTGAATCTTTCAGTAGGAGCCTCAGACATCGGCATCATAGATTCATTGAAATATCTTTTTGTATGGGACGGTTCAAAGGAACAGCTCATCATCTCTACTCTTCGCCTTCCCCGCACATTAATCGGCGTTTTTGTCGGCGCCAGCCTAGCTGTAGCAGGGGCGCTGATGCAGGCTATGACCAGAAATCCTCTGGCTTCACCCCAAATTTTCGGTGTGAATGCGGGTGCATCGCTTTTTGTCGTTGCTTCTCTCGTCATTCTGCCGGCATCGCCCTATTCATCTGTTATATTCGCTTTTGCGGGTGCGGCAGCAGGCGGCGCGATTGTATATATGATTGCCTCATCCGGCGGAATGACACCTGTCAAGCTGGCGCTGTCAGGAATGGCCGTGCACTTGTTCCTTTCCTCTATGACACAGGCCATCATTATTTTAAATGAGTCAGGTGAGGATGTTCTGTACTGGATGACAGGCGCAATCGACGGCAGCAACTGGCAGGACGTCATAACCATCGCGCCGTTTTCTGTCATTGGCATCGGGCTTGCCCTCGTATTTTCCGGTTCTGTTTCTGTTCTCGGTCTCGGAGACGAAACAGCAAAAGGGCTTGGACAAAATATGAACGGCATCCGGATTCTGATCAGTTTGATTATTTTAATCCTTTCCGGCGCTTCCGTAGCCGTCGCCGGGCCGATTGGCTTTGTCGGGCTGCTTGTCCCGCATATTGTCCGCAAGCTGATCGGAGAACATTATCAATACGTGCTTCCGTTTTCGGCACTGTTCGGTGCCATTTTGCTGGTGTACGCAGATGTTCTGGCCAGATGGATTGCATTTCCTTATGAATCACCGGTCGGCATTGTCACCGCGATTATCGGAACGCCGTTTTTCTTATATTTGGCAAGGAAAGGGCGACATCTGAAATGAAGAAAACAACCAGAAAACAAAAACGCCCCTTGCTGGCGATACTCATATTGGCCGTGATTTTGATCGTTCTGTCCGTCATCAGCATTGGAATCGGTGCATTATACATTTCACCTAATGCGGTAGTGACGAATCTGCTGGGACTGGATCATTCCTTTGAATTTATCATCCAACAATATCGTCTGCCCCGCATCATATTAGCGATTTTGGCCGGAGCTGGGCTTGCCACTGCCGGAGCGATTTTACAGGGTGTGATCCGAAATCCGCTCGCTTCCCCGGACGTTGTCGGCATTTCAAAAGGCTCAGGACTTGCGGCGATGGCTGTGATTCTCATCTTTCCTGAGTCGCCGGTATACGTGCTTCCGTTCTCCGCATTTGCCGGAGCCGCCATTATTGCTGTACTATTATTAATGATAGCCCGAAAAAAGAGCATTCAGCCCTCTTCACTGGCTTTATCAGGCATTGCTTTAGGCGCGGTCTGCCACGCCGGAATGCAATATATGATGGTCAAGTTTCCGGGCGACGTGAATGCTGCACTCATTTGGCTGACAGGAAGCCTCTGGGGAAGAAACTGGGAAGAAGTCAAGCTGCTTGCGCCATGGCTTTTGATTCTTTTTCCGATCGTCTGCATACTCATACCGAAGCTGGATCTTATGTCACTCGGGGATGAGCTTGCGCAGGGTCTCGGAGAAAACGCAAACCGGCTGCGATTCATCCTGATTTTCACCGCGGTGGCGCTGGCGGGAAGCTGTGTAGCCGTCGTCGGCTCAATCGGTTTTATCGGCTTGCTTGCTCCGCATATCGCCAGACGGCTTACCGGAGAAAAAGCTAAATATTTACTGCCTGCATCGGCATTGATTGGTGCTATTATATTATTAATTGCAGATACGTTAGGGCGTGGCATCATGCCTCCGGTTGAAATACCTGCCGGAATACTGACAGCCGTGATCGGCGCGCCTTATTTCTTATATTTATTGAAATTCGAAGCGAGGAAACAGTAGGGAGAGGATACCATGGGAAAACTGGCTGCAGACCAGCTCACTCTTTCATATGACAGTACAGTGATTATTGACGGAGTCGACTTAAAGATAGAAGAAGGAAAAATCACTGCGCTCATCGGCGCTAATGGCTGCGGTAAATCAACAATCCTCAAATCGCTCGCCAGGCTGATGGCTCCGAAAAGCGGTACAGTGCTACTAGAAGGAAAAGACATCCACCGCCAGCCATCAAAAGAAGTCGCAAAAAAACTGGCCATTCTTCCACAATCTCCTCAGGCCCCTGAAGGATTGACGGTAGAGGAATTATGCTATTTTGGCAGACATCCTCACAAAAAGCTGTTATCCAAGCATACCCAAGAGGATCATGACATGGTAGAGTGGGCGCTGGAAGCAACGGGCATGATTGAACTGAAGGATCGGACACTTGATGCCCTCTCAGGCGGCCAAAGACAAAGAGCCTGGATTTCCATGGCACTTGCACAAGGCACTGATTTGCTTTTGCTTGATGAGCCGACCACGTATTTAGACATCTCACACCAGATTGAAGTACTTGAACTGCTGAAAAAGCTGAACCGCGACCATGGCCGCACTGTTGTCATGGTGCTCCATGATTTAAACCAAGCTGCTCAATATGCTGACTATCTAATCAGTGTGCTGGACGGAAAAATATACAACGCCGGAACACCGGAAGATGTGTTCACCCAGCCATTTTTCCGTGAAGTCTTCGGCTTGGAATGCTGCATCATGAGAAGCCCGATCGACCAGAAGCCAATGTGCCTGCCGACGGGACTGTGTCCGAAATTACGGGCGAAATGAAAAGGAGAGGAGCCCCCTCTCCTTTTTTGTATGCCGGCTTACCTTTTGTATTTCCTCTCCTGTCCATGTTACAGTGGTGTCAACCAAGTGATAGGAGGATGAAAATGACAGCATCTCAGCAGCAAATTCAATTAGCAAGACGTCCACAAGGTATTCCTGTTCATGAAGACTTTCGCTTTGAAACCATTCCGGTTCCTGAACCCAAGCAAGGGGAAGTGCTTGTCAAAACGCTTTATGTTTCGGTTGACCCTTATATGCGCGGCCGTATGCAGGATACGAAGTCATATGTTGAGCCGTTCGCTTTAAATGAAGCGCTTTCTGGCGGGGTTATCGCTGAAGTTGTTTCAGACGGGAATCATCTGAAAAAAGGCGATATCGTCATCGGAAATCTCAGCTGGCAGGAATTTTCCGCTGTGAGCGAGTCTGCCTTGCGAAAAATTGATACAAGCCTTGCTCCCGCTTCGGCCTATCTCGGCATTTTGGGAATGACCGGCTTAACAGCATACTTCGGATTGCTGGACATCGGACGCCCGAAGGAAGGCGAAACCGTGGTCGTCTCCGGAGCTGCCGGAGCCGTCGGTTCAACAGTCGGTCAAATTGCCAAAATCAAAGGCGCTCGAGTTGTCGGTATCGCGGGCTCAGATGAAAAAATCGACTATTTAAAACAGGAGCTTCAGTTTGACGAAGCCATCAATTACAAAACAGCGGATGATATCCAAAAAGCGCTTCAAGACGCTTGTCCTGACGGTGTCGATGTGTATTTTGACAATGTCGGCGGACCGATTTCAGACGCGGTGATGAATCTGCTCAATGAATTTGCCCGAATTCCGGTGTGCGGCGCCATTTCTTCCTATAACGCAGAAAGCGAAGCAGATGACATGGGCCCTCGTGTCCAATCAAAACTCATTAAAACGAAGTCGCTGATGCAAGGCTTTATCGTAAGCGACTACTCCGATCGTTTTTCTGAGGGAGCAAAACAGCTGGCCGAATGGCTGAAAGCTGGTAAACTCCATTACGAAGAAACCATCACAGAAGGCTTCGAAAACATTCCTGACGCGTTTCTCGGTTTATTTAAGGGAGAAAATAAAGGGAAACAGCTGATCAAGGTCAGTGATCCGAGCTGAATGAAGATGAAAACGGGAGGGCTTTTTGCCCTCCTTATGTATTTAGATGAGATCAGCTGCGAAGAATCAACGTAAGAAAACCATCTTCATCAGGTTCCGTATCTTCCAAAGTGAATCCTGCTGCTTGAAAGCAAGCTAAACTGATTCGATTGTTTTCTTCGATGCATGCCACCCATTCCCGCACTCTAGTAAATTCAGGTTCGGTCAGCAGCTTTTGCAATATCCGTTTTCCGTACCCTTGAAGCCGGTACAAAGGATTGACGATCAATCCAATATACGTCCGCTCCTCTCCGAACTCAATAACGACCATCCCTGCCGGCAGCTGTCCATCATACGCCATGATGACAGTATCGTGTTTGTTTTTATTTACTCGTGCGTACCACTCATCTAATGGCAGCATCCCATCCATTCTCCGTCTGGTATCCTCATTCTCAAACCAGTGTTCAAGGATTTTCAGCTCTGACTCCTTCACTGCTTGAAACCTGTCTATTGAAGCCATCTTCCCACCCCCGCGAATCTTTTCTATTATTTTACAACAAAAAAAGAGGGCTTTTCGCCCTTCTTTTTATTTCGTCTTCAGTTTTCCGCCTGCATACACAGCTTCACTCAGTTCAACACCAAGCTTCTTCGCCATTTTTTTCAGCTTAGATTCCTCCAATTTCGTAACAAGGCTCAGCACGTTGCCTTCTTTTCCGGCCCGGCCTGTTCGTCCTGATCTGTGGACATAGCCATCTTCATCAGGAATATCAGCATGAATCACGTAGGGCAGGTTTTCAATGTCTAAACCGCGTGCGGCAATGTCAGTCGCCAATAAAAGAGGAAACTCTCCGTCTTCGAATGCGGCAATGATTTTTGCCCGCTCCATTTTTTTCGCTTCACTGTGCAAAACGCCGAGTTCAACGTGGTGATATGCCAGTTTTTCCGCATATACACTCAGGTTGCCAATGTCTCTCACAAATACGAGTGCCTGCATGCCTTCAAGCCTTGACAGCTTTTGCAGCAGCTTCACTTTGTCGCGCTGGTCGCAAATCAGGTATTGATGCTTCACTTTCCCTGCCTCCGCCTTGCTTCGCTGTACCTTCAACACCTCAGGCTCTTGCGCCAATTCGCGGAGCACATCCTCTGTTTCCTTTTTAAGCGTGGCAGAGAAACATAGAAGCTGGCGGTCTCTTAATGTCGTTTTAATAATTTGTTTGATCGTCTCGCGATGCTCCGGCAGGATAAGCTGATCCGTTTCATCAAGTACAATCGTTTTCACTTCATGCATTTTGAGTTTCTTTGCTTTAATCAGTTCAAATACCCTGCCCGGTGTGCCGACAATGATATGCGGATGTTTCTTCAGCTTTTCGACCTGCTTCTTCACATTCGCCCCGCCGATTAAGGAAGCCGCACGCAGCTCTGAGCCCGCTTTCCAATCCTGAATTACCTGAAAAATCTGCATGACCAGCTCACGGGAAGGCGCTAAAATCACCGCTTGCGGATGCTTTTGCTCTGGTTTTATCCGCTCCAAGACCGGCAGCGCATACGCCAGCGTCTTCCCTGTGCCTGTCGGCGATTCTGCAATGACATCCTTTCCGTCCATGATCAGCTGGGCTGCCTGCTCCTGAACAGGGGTTGGCGTTTGAAAGCCGGAAGCATTCCAATTCTCTTGTATAAATGATTGTGCATTATGTAAAAATGGCCAAGTTTGCGTCATTTTGTTCTCCTCAATTCCTGAAATCTATTCCATAGTATCTCAAAACCTCGCCCGGAACGCAATTTTTCTTTTTCTTTCCTATACCTTTCAACATTCCGAATCCTCCTTTATAATCAAAAGGGTGAATATTACACGCCGATTGTGCGTGTTTGATAACGATAGAGGTGTAAACATGAGTATTTTATCTGTAAAGGATTTAAGCCACGGCTTCGGGGACCGGGCCATTTTTAATAACGTTTCCTTCCGCCTGTTAAAAGGCGAGCACGTCGGCTTGATCGGCGCAAACGGTGAAGGAAAATCAACCTTCATGAATATTATTACCGGAAAGCTTGAACCTGATGAGGGAAAAGTCGAATGGTCAAAAAATGTCCGTGTCGGATACCTTGATCAGCATACCGTGCTGGAAAAAGGAAAATCTATTCGCGACGTCCTGAAAGACGCATTCCATTATTTATTTGCGATGGAAGAGGAAATGAACGAGATTTACAACAAAATGGGCGAGGCTGATCCCGACGAGCTCGAAAAGCTGCTTGAAGAAGTCGGCGTCATTCAAGACGCGCTGACAAACAATGATTTTTATGTCATTGATTCCAAGGTGGAAGAAATCGCCCGCGGTCTCGGTTTGAGCGATATCGGATTAGAGCGCGATGTCACCGATTTGAGCGGCGGACAGCGCACAAAGGTCCTTCTCGCTAAGCTTCTCCTTGAAAAGCCGGAAATTCTGCTTCTCGATGAGCCGACCAACTATCTTGATGAACAGCATATTGAATGGCTGAAGCGCTACCTGCAGGAATACGAGAACGCGTTCATTCTGATTTCCCACGATATTCCGTTCTTAAACAGCGTCATCAACCTGATTTATCACGTTGAAAATCAAGAGCTGACACGCTATGTCGGCGACTACCATCAGTTTATGGAAGTCTACGAGGTGAAAAAACAGCAGCTTGAAGCGGCCTACAAAAAGCAGCAGCAGGAAGTCGCGGAGCTGAAGGATTTCGTTGCCCGCAACAAAGCGCGTGTCAGCACGAGAAACATGGCGATGTCCCGCCAAAAGAAACTCGATAAGATGGATATGATCGAGCTTGCGGCAGAAAAGCCAAAGCCGGAATTCCACTTTAAGCCGGCGAGAACGTCAGGCAAGCTGATTTTTGAGACGAAGGATCTCGTGATCGGTTACGATTCCCCGCTGTCCCGTCCGCTCAACCTCCGCATGGAACGCGGCCAAAAAATCGCCCTTTACGGCGCAAACGGGATCGGAAAAACGACGTTGCTGAAAAGTTTGCTTGGCGAAATCCAACCGCTCGAAGGCTCTGTAGAACGCGGTGAGCACATCTATACCGGCTATTTCGAGCAGGAGGTCAAGGAAACAAACAACAATACGTGCATCGAAGAAGTATGGAGCGAATTCCCTTCTTATACGCAGTATGAAATCCGTGCCGCTCTGGCAAAATGCGGACTGACGACAAAGCATATCGAAAGCCGCGTCTCCGTATTAAGCGGAGGCGAAAAAGCGAAAGTCAGATTGTGCAAGCTAATCAACTCAGAAACAAACCTGCTGGTGCTCGATGAGCCAACAAACCACTTGGATGTCGATGCCAAGGAAGAGCTCAAGCGCGCCCTCAAAGAATATAAAGGCTCCATTCTGCTCATTTCCCACGAGCCAGACTTTTATATGGATATCGCGACAGAAACATGGAACTGCGAGTCTTGGACGACGAAAGTGCTTTAATTTATAAAAAACCCGCCTGATGAAGGGCGGGTTTTTCACTGTCATTTTTTCTGAACGATTCTCAAAAGCTCTCTGTCTTTTAAAATGAGCTGCAATGGAGATGTGAATTCATCAAGTGTCAGCTCTTTTTTGCCAGAAAGCTCATAGTCTTCCTCATCAGCCCATGCGGTGAACCATTCAACCGAAAAGCTATTTTTCATGATGCTGTGTATGTAATGATAGAGCACCTGTAAACACTTCTGATCATATTCGTCAGGCTTTGCCTTATCCATGGCAAACGTCCCCTCTACAGCATGAACCATCACTTGAAATGGCAATCGTAAATGAACGGACACATTCTCAGCTTCTGCAAGATAAATCCCAGCCGCATCAATGCCTGACCGAAGCGGATGCCCTTTCCGCGAACGCCGCTGTCCTTTCCTGCACCAATTCGATTATGATGCCATTATAACGAATAATACATACTGACCGTAAAGGGGTAATAACATGATCATCGGCAAAAAAAAGAATTCAATGTAAATGAACTTCAATACATTATTTGATCAGCTCGTGCAGAGGATGCATATAAGCTGTCTGCATTAACATTGGAAAATAGATGGATATGCGTGTTAAAAGAATTTTGGGGCTATGGCATCAAGAAACATCTTTTACAGCAGTCTCTCTCTTGGCCGGATACCAACGTCCTTTCACTATATA
Source organism: Bacillus sp. FSL K6-0993 (assembly GCF_037977205.1). Classification (NCBI taxonomy): domain Bacteria; kingdom Bacillati; phylum Bacillota; class Bacilli; order Caryophanales; family Bacillaceae; genus Bacillus; species Bacillus sp. FSL K6-0993. The sequence continues at coordinate 789,305 of NZ_CP150275.1, read as the reverse complement.
AAACATACGGATTTGAAGCAGAAGGAATCTTAAAAAAAGGAGAAATTGCTTTCTGACGGAAATTACTACAATACGGTAGTAATGGGAAGATTCCACGATTAAAAAAAGACACTGCATATGCGCAGTGTCTTTCGTTATTAATGCCCCGCCTTAATTCCGGCAAGATGTTTACGTCCCATGAGAAGGACAAGCATGCCGACAAAAACGACGATTCCTCCTACTGTATATGGTGTGCTTGCGGTGAAGTGTTCTGACAGCATTCCCGCAATCCACGGAGCGAGCGCACCGCCGATGAAGCGGACTGAGCTGTAGGCTGAAGACGCGATTGAACGTTCAACCGGCGCAGAACCCATCACAGCGGTTGTCATGATCGTATTCACCATACCGAGGACAGCACCAGCGACAACGATACATGTAATAATCAAAGTCTGATGGTCTGTCCAGATCCCCATAATAACGAGAATGGCCGCAAAGGCGATAAAGAGAACGACGAGCGAACGCACTGTGCCCAGCGCTTTGTGCACGAGCGGCGCCGTAAAGACTGACGTAATCGCCAGCAGAAGGCCCCAGCCAAAGAAGACATATCCAAGACCGTGTTCATCTAAATCCAGAACGAACGGAGAATAAGCAAGCAAAATAAAAAATCCAAAGTTGTATAAGAATGCCGATACCGCCATTGTTAAAAGGCCTTTATATTTGAGCGCCTTCATCGCATCAAACACACCGACGCGTTTCGCCGGTTTCGGCAATTTCGGAAGCATGAAAGAAATCGCGATTAACGCAATAAACATCAGGACAGATACTCCGAAAAACGGTGCGCGCCATGAAATGCTTCCAAGCTCTCCGCCTGCAAGCGGCCCGACAGAAATCCCGAGACCGAGCGCAGCCTCATACAAAATAATCGCTTGGGCGCTTCCTCCGACTGATACACCGACGATGACCGCAAGCGCTGTTGAAATAAACAAGGCGTTACCTAACCCCCAGCCGCCGCGATAACCGACAAGCTGAGCAATTGAGCTTGAGCTGCCGCCAAGCCCCGCAAACACAATAATAAAAATAAGTCCGAGAATTAATGTCCATTTCGCGCCGATGCGGCTGGAAATGGCTCCTGAGAAAAACATCATAAATCCGGTTACAAGCAAATAACTTGTAAACAAGAGTGATACTTCACTAGGTGAAGCATGTAACTGTGCGGCAATGGCCGGAAGAATTGGATCGACCAGCCCGATTCCCATAAAAGAAATCACACAGGCAAACGCGACAGCCCATACTGCTTTCGGCTGGCTGAGCAAGCCTGTTTTCTGATTCACTTGTGTTGTCTTATCCATTTGACCTGACCTCCATCTTTATTCCATTAAAAGAAACGCTACAAAAATAGCGTTTGGCAAATTTTCATTCGATTGATTGAATGGCACGTTCCGCTTTATTTTTCATGCCCTGCAGGCGTTCTTTAAAGCTTTGGAATGTGCGGATTTTCTCATCAATCAAATCCAGCTGGTGATTCAGGGTTTCCTGAATTTCCTCCAGTTTTTCTTTCCGTTCCTTAGGATCCAGTGACAACAAATACCCCTCTTTGTTTAACTCTAGCTGGCGGCTGGTTTCCATGAAATGCTGAAGCTCCTGAAGGGAAAAACCGAGCACCTCTTTTGTGCTGATGACTTTCTCAAGCTCCTCCATATCATCCTCTGAATAAAGCCTTACACCGCCGTCTGTCCGTTTCGGCGCCGGAATCAAGCCGATTTCTTCATAAAACCGGATGGTCCGCTTTGTCAGTCCGCTTCTTTTGGCCACTTGATCAATCTTCATCCATTCCAAGGTAAATCCCCCTTCGCCGTTTCTGTTACCATTATACACCTTTTGAACCTTAACGTAAACGTTAAGTTTTAAAAAGCAATAAAAAAGACGAGTAGCATAAAGCACCCGTCTTTCACTTTCCTGTTTAAGCTAAACTTCCCGCCACTGACAGAGACTCTTTTTGAAGGCTTTCAGAAAGCACTCGATACGCGATCACTTTCTTCTTGTACTGTTTCACGACGTCGATATGGTCGTCGTAGCGGTACACGAACAGCTTCACGTCTTTTTTTCCTTTTTTTGTATCTATTACCAGCGGCGTGCCGCCGTTTTCCGGATGTAAATAACGCTCTTCATCACCTGGATAGATATAATATTTTTCCAGGAAGACAGCTTCGTTAAATTGATCAATCACTTTCTGCTTCTCTGCACCCTCGAGGCGTTTTCCATCTAGAGAGAGACTCGCATTTTCGTCACTCAGCTTGGCGTGCACTTCAAATTTGCCGAGCAGCCATTCTATGACGCCTGTAGGAAGACAGGTTAATACGATTTTCACCAGACTCATGAGAATTAACATCACGATCGCCCATGTCATACTTCATCATCTCCGTTAGTTTTCCATGTGCCGCTGACACACAATTTTATCCTAACATAAGCAGGCCGGTTCGTTTTTGTCCATTATGTGAAAAAAAGCGCGGCCTGCTGCGGCCACGCTTTTTAGCTTTCCAGTTCTTCGATCATGAGGGACAATTCTGTCCAGCGGTCCATCGCAGCCTCAAGCTCTTCAGCAGTTTTCGCCTGCTCGGCCATCAGCTCTTGGATTTTGCCAAAATCACTGCCTGCTGCGGCGATGTCAGCTTCGAGCTGCTCATGCTTTTCTTCCAGCTGGGCAATTTTATCTTCGATGCCGTCCCATTCCAGCTGGTCTTTGTAAGAAAGCTTTTTCCGTTTTTTCTTCGGCTCGGCTTCAGCCGTTTTTTCCTCAGCTGTCGGTTTTTGGGCCGCTTTTTTCGCTTTTGACTCCTCCATATAGTCGCTATAGGAGCCTTGAAAGCGGGAAATGACGCCATTTCCTTCAAATACAATCAAACGGTCGACGACGCGGTCAAGGAAATAGCGGTCATGGGATACGGTGATGACGACGCCAGGGAACTGGTCAATATAATCCTCAAGAACGCTTAATGTTTCAGTATCCAAATCGTTCGTCGGCTCATCGAGAAACAGGACATTCGGCTCCTGCATGAGAACCTGAAGCAAGTATAAACGGCGTTTTTCCCCGCCGGACAGCTTGCGGATATACGTCTGCTGCATCGAACGCGGGAAGAGGAAACGCTCGAGCATTTGTTCAGCTGTAATCATATCGCCATCTGCCGTTTTTACGACCTCCGCCGTTTCTTTTATATAGTCAATGACCTTTAACTCACCGTTCATTTCACTATGATCCTGAGTATAGTAGCCGATTCTGACCGTCTGTCCGATCGTAATATCGCCTCCGTCCGGCGTATGACGGCCGGCAAGGGCATTTAACAGCGTTGTTTTCCCGATGCCGTTCGGCCCGATGATCCCGATCCGTTCACCTGGTATGACAAGTTCATTAAAACGGTCGACGAGCATGCGGCCTTCATAAGCGATCATGACGTTCTCCGCTTCAATAACCTGTTTTCCGAGACGGTGCGAGCCAATGGCAAAATCGAGTGAACCTGATGACTGAGGGCCTTTCTGCTCTTTAAGCGACTCTACCCGGTCAATTCTCGCTTTTTGTTTTGTGGAGCGGGCTTTCGCTCCTCGTCTGAGCCAGGCCAGCTCGCGGCGCAGCAGGTTTTGCCGCTTCGTTTCCTTTTGCTCAGCCTGCGCTTCCCGTTCCGCGCGTTTTTCTAAAAACACTTCATAGTTGCCTTTGTACGTGTAGAGGCTGCCTCTTTCAAGCTCATAAATGCGGTTGGTGACACGGTTTAAGAAATATCTATCGTGCGTCACCAGCATGACGGCGCCGGGATATTGGCTTAAATACCCTTCAAGCCACTCAATCGTTTCATTATCCAAATGGTTTGTCGGCTCGTCCAAAATGAGCAGATCAGCGGGCTGAATTAAGTTTTTGGCAATGGCTACCCGTTTTTTCTGGCCGCCTGAGAGCTCATTGACCGGTTTTGTTACGTCGTTGACGCCCAGCTTAGACAATACGGTTTTTGCCAAGGTGTTTGCATCCCATGCATTGTTTGCGTCCATTTTCGCTTGTGCTGCCAGCAGGTGTTTCTGGCGCTGTTCATTTTCGGGATCTTTCCCCAGTTCATACAGCGCTTTTTCATATTCACGCAAGGTTTTCATCACAGCCGATTCACCGGAATAGATATGCTCCAGCACTGTTTGCCCCGCAGGCAGCTCCGGGTCTTGATGAAGAAATTCGACCTGCACGCTTCCGGATTTCGTGATTTCTCCTTCTTCGATAGATTCCAAGCCGGCAATCACTTTCAGCAGCGTTGATTTGCCTGTTCCGTTTGGCCCGATTAATCCGATTCTCTCATTCTCTTCAATATGAAAGGAGATATGGTCAAATAATGTTTTATCTCCGTATGTTTTATAAAGATTTTCCGCTTTTAATATGCTCATGGTTCCTATCAATCCTCACGTAAGTTCATGTGTACATTTTAAATCAGCCGCTGGAATAAAACTAGTAAAACGTCAGACAAATTTCATGGAAATGCAGGATAGAAAAAGACCGGGGACATTTGTCCCCGGTCTCTTACTCTTCCTCAAGCGCTTTTTCAGCCATTTTTGCAAGATGCTGCGCGCTTCCTGAAATCTCCTGCATCGTGGCGGAAATTTGTTCAACGGCAGCGGCTTGTCCGTCTGTATGCTGATTAATCGACTCAATGGATTCCTCCAGCCCTTTCAGCAGGCTGTGGATTTTTTTCGTAATCTGGTCAATTTGGCCGACATTTTCTTTTGAATGCGTCGCTAGCTTTCTGATCTCATCTGCGACGACAGAGAATCCTTTTCCGGACTCCCCTGCTCTTGCCGCTTCGATCGCGGCATTCAAGCCGAGCAGATTGCTTTGGTCAGAGATGCCTTTAACAGTTACTGAAATATCGGCGATTTCACCGGCGCTTTCGCTTACTTTTTTCGCCTGAGAGGAAATGCCCGACATTTGAGTTGAAAACCCGTTAATTGATTCAGAAATGTCGGAAATAGCCGCGGCTGTTTGTTCAACGACAGCTGATAAGCTTTCCGCCACATCATGCAGCTTTGACGACTCCTCAAGGCTCGTTCCGAGGCCGACGCCTCCAATGACTCTTCCATTCTCGTCGTGCAGCGGGATGGCACGCGCGATCAATGGGAAGCCGAACAATTCTTTCGGAACCATGCTCGTCTTCTTCTGATTGCTGCGGATGGCATCTGTGATGATATCCCCTTCCTGCAGCGGATCGCCGGCTTTTACGTTCAGCGAAAAGGTTTTGGCCGGTATATTCACGAGCAGTTTTTCCGTATCATAAATGCCGATTGTAATATCATCCTGAACCAGGCTGTTTAAATAAGGGGCTACTTTGATAAATGCGTCCAGAATATCTGCGGTTTCTTTTTCCGTATTTATGGTCAATTCCATTCACTCCTTTTCATTAATAAGGGAAGCTGCGTTTTTCGTGCTGGACCGAGATCCATTTCAGCGTTGTAAATTCTTCGAGGCTCCACTCACCGTTTAAACGGCCGAGGCCTGATTGCTTTTCACCGCCGAAGGCTACATTCGGTTCATCATTGATGGTCGTGTCATTGACGTGAATCATGCCTGTTTCAATGCGTTTCGCAAAAGCCACGCCGCGCTCAAGATTTGACGTATGAACGGCACCGCTCAAGCCAAACGGGGTTTCGTTTGCGATATCCACCGCTTCGTCTTCTGAATCAAACTTCATAAAGGAGACGACTGGTCCGAACAGCTCTTCCTTGGCAATGCTCATGAACGGTTTGACGTCTTTTAAGATCGTCGGTTCCACGATCGTCCCATTAAATCCGCCAAGCTTCACTGGTACAGCGCCTTCTTCAATTGCTTGCTCAACAGTCTTCATCAGCCCGTCCGTTTGTCTGCTGTTGATTAATGGCCCGATAATCGTATCAGGATCCATTGGGTCGCCGACTTTCAGCGATTCCACTTTTGCCTGGTACAGCTCAAGGAACTTGTCATAAATAGAAGAATGAACAAGCACGCGGTTGGCTGACATGCAAATCTGTCCTTGATGTGTAAATCGGCTGAACACCGCCGCATTGACCGCATATTCTATATCTGCATCCTCAAGTACGATGAAGGCGCTGTTCCCGCCAAGCTCAAGAAGCGGCTTTTTAAAATGCTTCATCGCAAGCTGTCCGATGTAGCTGCCGACTTTCGTAGAACCGGTAAATGAGATGATCCGCGGCACTGGATGCTCAACGAAGCTGTCGCCGATTTCAGCAATGTCTGTGACAACAACATTCAGCAGTCCCTCTGGAATTCCCGCGTTCTCAAAAATTTTCGCAATCAGCGTTCCGCCGCAAATCGGCGTTTCCTCATGCGGCTTTAGCACAACGCCATTGCCGGCTCCGAGTGCAGGCGCCACTGATTTCATAGATAAAAAGAATGGGAAGTTAAACGGACTGAGGACACCGACAACGCCTGCCGGCACGCGATATAATCTGTTTTCCTTGCCATCTATTGTGGACGGAAGAATTTTCCCCTCCATGCGGATTGGGAACGTTGCCGCTTCTTTCATGATGTTTTTGACAAGTCCGATTTCAAAAGCCGCTTTGAGCCTTGTACCGCCTAGCTCCTCCATAATCAAATAAATAATGGCTTCTTCATTTTCTTCAATATACGTGACGGCTTTTTCTAAAATGGTTCTTTTCTCAAACGGGTTGACCGCATCCCATTTTTTCTTTGCCAGCGCCGCTGCCCGATACGCTTCATCTACATCGTCAGCAGTCGCTTTACGGAATGTTGTGAATGTTTTTTGAGTATAAGGATTTTTGTTTTCCAATACATTTGGGCTGCTGCCCTCCTGCCATTTCCCGCCGATAAACTGTTTATTCAACTCTTCATATTGAAACATGGTCAGCATCTCCTTTATAACCGCAAATCAAAATATGGGCGAATCTATTTTTTCTATCGGTTCATCTTGCATAAAATTGAATATACGATTAGTAAAAATTACTATCCTATGATACGACAACGCTGTTTCGCTTCTATCATTTAAAGCAGAAAAATATTTTATTGACTGCGTCAAATTTCGACAATATAATACAACAAGAACTGTATATAATGATTAGAATATTTTGAATATTTTCAGGAGGAACTTTTGATGAGTTCATTATTTAGAAAAAAACCGCTTGAAACATTGAGTGCGCAGAGCAAGTCAAAAAGCCTTGCCCGTACGTTAAGCGCATTTGATTTAACCTTGCTCGGTATCGGTTGTGTCATCGGTACAGGGATTTTTGTCATTACAGGAACAGTGGCAGCGACCGGTGCAGGTCCCGCCCTCATCATATCGTTTATTTTAGCGGGGCTCGCCTGTGCGCTGGCTGCTTTCTGTTATGCTGAGTTTTCGTCTTCCATTCCGATTTCGGGAAGCGTGTACTCATACTCATACGTGACACTTGGAGAGCTGCTCGCCTTTTTGATCGGATGGGATCTCATGCTTGAATATGTCATTGCACTGTCAGCGGTTGCCACCGGCTGGTCTTCATACTTTCAATCACTGCTTGCCGGCTTCAATCTTCATATTCCGGCTGCACTGACAGGAGCGCCGGGAAGCACGGCGGGCGCCGTATTTAACCTTCCGGCTGCGGTGATCATTCTCCTCATCACTGCGATTGTCAGCAGAGGCGTCAAGGAAAGCACACGCTTTAACAACGTCATCGTACTGATGAAAATCGCGATCATTTTATTGTTCATTATTGTCGGTATCGGCTATGTGAAACCGGACAACTGGTCTCCTTTTATGCCATTCGGGATGAAAGGCGTCATTCTTAGCGCTGCCACTGTATTCTTCGCGTATCTTGGGTTTGACGCGGTTTCTAACGCCTCAGAGGAAGTAAAAAATCCGCAAAAAAACATGCCCGTCGGCATTATTTCAGCTCTAGCCGTCTGTACGGTTCTGTACATCGCGGTATCGCTTGTGCTGACAGGCATGATGCCTTATGCCAAATTGAATGTCGGAGATCCTGTATCCTTTGCGCTGAAATTTGTCGGACAGGACGCTGTTGCCGGAATTATTTCTGTCGGTGCGATTATCGGGATTACGACGGTGATGCTCGCTTTGCTGTACGCTCAGGTTCGTTTGACATTTGCCATGAGCAGAGACGGCCTTCTGCCTGGATTGTTCGCAAAGGTTCATCCGTCATTTAAAACCCCGTTCCGCAACACATGGCTGACAGGGATCGTCGCAGCGGGAATCGCCGGCTTTATTAACCTCGGAACGCTGGCCCATCTGGTGAACATGGGAACACTTGCCGCGTTTACGGTCATATCTATTGCTGTCATTGTGCTAAGAAAGAAACATCCTGAAATCAAAGCGTCCTTCAGAGTGCCGTTCGTTCCAGTTGTGCCGATTATCAGCGCAGGCATCTGCCTTTGGTTCATGTACAGCCTTCCCGGTGTCACATGGCTTTCATTTGTCATCTGGATCGCTGTCGGAACACTGGTTTATTTCCTATATTCGAGAAAACACAGCTTATTAAACAAATAATCTCTTTTTAGCCGGCGGTGCCTCACCCGACGGCTTTTTCCTTTTTTTATGTGCTATACTTTGAGTACACATGAGAAAGGGAGACACACAGATGAAACAATACCGCACTTTATTATTTGATGTAGATGATACCATCCTTGATTTTCAAGCGGCAGAAGCTTTAGCCCTGCGTTTGCTGTTTGAAGATCAGAACATTCCTTTAACAAATGACATGAAGGCGCAGTATAAAACCATCAATCAAGGTCTCTGGAGAGCCTTTGAAGAAGGTAAGGTGACACGGGAGGAAGTCGTAAACACGCGTTTTTCCGCTTTGCTCAAGGAGTACGGTTACGAGGCGGACGGCGCTTTGCTTGAGCAAAAATACCGCCGCTTTCTTGAAGAAGGACATCAGCTTATTGACGGTTCATTTGATCTCATCTCAAATCTGCAGCAACAGTATGATTTGTACATCGTGACAAACGGTGTGTCTAACACACAATATAAGCGTCTCCGTGATTCAGGATTATTTCCATTCTTCAAGGACATTTTCGTTTCTGAAGACACAGGCTTCCAAAAGCCGATGAAGGAATATTTCGATTACGTGTTTGAACGGATTCCTCAATTTTCAGCAGAGCACACATTAATCATCGGGGATTCACTAACTGCTGATATCAAAGGCGGACAGCTCGCCGGGCTTGATACTTGCTGGATGAACCCTGACATGAAGCCGAATGTGCCAGAGATCATACCAACCTATGAGATTCGTAAGCTTGAAGAGCTATATCACATTTTGAATATCGAAAATACCGTCAGCTGCTAATCAGGCTGACGGTATTTCTTTTATAAGAGTCTTTTTTCCTCTTGATAAATTCTTCACCTTATGAATAATATGGTGGTATGCTTTGGTTATATATGTAAGGAGGAGACTCAATTGGCTATCGCCGCCCCGGTAAAAGAAAAAACAGTTCAAAAACCAGGCACCACGGTGTATCCGATTTTGATTATTATCGGAATTTGCCATATGCTCAACGATTCGCTTCAAGCTGTGATTCCGGCCATGTTCCCTATTTTGGAACGCTCCATGAGCCTGACGTTTACACAGCTTGGCATCATCGCTTTCACATTAAACATGGTGTCATCCGTCATGCAGCCTGTTGTCGGCTGGTATACCGATAAACGGCCGCGGCCGTATGCGCTGCCAGTCGGTTTGACCGCCAGCATGCTTGGCATTTTGGGCCTTGCATTTGCCCCGTCATTCATAACGATCCTATGCTGTGTGTTTTTCATTGGATTAGGCTCGGCCATTTTCCATCCGGAGGGCTCCCGTGTGGCGTATATGGCCGCCGGCACAAAACGCGGGCTCGCCCAGTCGATTTATCAGGTGGGCGGAAACTCAGGCCAGGCGATGGCCCCGCTGATCACCGCGCTGATCCTTGTGCCGCTCGGGCAATTCGGCGCTGTTTGGTTCACGCTTGTCGCCGCGCTTGCTGTTATGTTTCTCATGTATATCGCGAAATGGTACGCCTCACGTCTCGGCAGCCTTGCCCAGAAATCAGGCAAGCAAAAGAAAACGGCTGAAAACACGGCCATCACCAAATCTGTTGTATCTGCTCTTATTATTATTATATTTCTCATTTTTGCTCGTTCTTGGTATACGAGTGCGATCGGTAACTTTTACACGTTTTACGCGATGGATACCTATCACGTAAGCATTCAGCAGGCACAAAGCTATATTTTTGTCTTCTTGCTGTTTGGCGCGATCGGCACGTTTCTCGGCGGCCCGCTTGCAGACCGTTTTGGAAAACGCTTCGTGATCGTCGGTTCGCTGTTATGCTCGGCGCCGCTGGCGATTTTGCTGCCATTTGCCGGCCCGGTTCTCGCCTATGGCGTGCTCGCATTGATTGGCGTGGTTCTGATGTCGAGCTTTTCCGTAACGGTCGTCTATGCACAGGAGCTAGTTCCTGGAAAAATTGGCACAATGTCCGGTTTAACCGTCGGGCTTGCCTTCGGGATGGGCGCAATCGGCGCTGTGGCGCTGGGCGCTCTGATTGATGCAGCGGGACTGACGCCGACGATGATCGCCATTGCCTTTCTCCCTGTCCTCGGCATCCTTGCCTTCCTATTGCCGAGTGACCAGAAGCTGAGAGAATGGCATAGCTGAAAAAACCCCTGCCAGGCGGCAGGGGTTTTTTAATCCAGCTGGATAAAATGAGTGTCAGGCACTGCGTGCTTCGGGATAAAGCCATCCGCAAAGTCCGGAAACGCCGACTGTATTTCATCAATCCATCTTTTCAGATTTAATATATACGGCATATAAATCATCTCAATTGTCGCTTCGTCTTCAATCCGGTAGTACCAGCAAAGATTAAACTCTTTTTCTGTCACCAGCGTAAACCCAGAGAAATGATAGAAAATCAGCGGCGTTTCATCTATATACACGCGGCCGTCCTTTTGCCCGACCTTATAGTTTTCGATATTCCAAAGCGCTGTATTGGCTCCTATTGATTTGACAACATGAACACCTTTAAACTGCGCCGGCCATTTCTCCACATATCTTTGATCACCGTATGTCTTGCGTTCCGTATCCATTTCGACCGTGCAAAATTCAATACAGTCCTGTCTCCACTGCCACACCGCTTCATATGCTTCCTTTGTATTACCGGCACCGACAAAGCCTGTATTAAAGCGTCCGGTTCGGTCGTAGTAAGACATGAAGCGCGGCGAATTACGATGATCAGTCAAATACAGAGACGCCGTTGGGTTTTCTGCAAAAATACGTGCCGGATCAGAAAAGAAAAATAGATCCGTATCCATATGGGCAAAGTATTCAGCGTCATCCCACTTGCTCATCACATGAAACAAAAAGGCGGGCTTTAACGTCCAGCAATATTCATGAAACGTTCTGTTGCTTTTCGCTTTCAGCAGCTCCGGGTCTTCCATTTCATGCAGCTGCACAAAGGTGACATGCTCCCATGGCACGTGCTGAAGCAATTCATACGCTTTCTGGTCGACACACAGCACATATAAATGAAAATCATCGCAATGCTCATGGAGAGAATGAATCATAGGCATGAGCTTAAAGATATGTGTCCTTGACACTATCGTTGAAAAATGAAATGTACTCACTTATACCACATCCAATGATCTAAGATCCACGTGCAGCAAATCGTTGACAAGCGCATACAGTGCGTTGGCAAAATCGTTCACGCCTAGCTTTTTCTTCGCTTTCGGCAGAAGCTTGCGGACAGTTTGTAAATCAAAGCTTTTCGCCGTCACCCTTGGGGATTTCTTTCTCCAATCCGGATCAATGTTGCGCTCTTTAACAACATGTAGAAGCTCAAGAAACAGATTCAGCAGCATATCATATTTCTGTGATTCCAGCAGCTTTTGAATATCAGCCATGATTCTGTTCGTCATGTCAGGCGGGAACGGCCCATTAAATGCGAGATGAACGTCTAAGGAGCGGATGTTATTGTATTTATCGCACATATAGGCAATGTTTGCCCGAATATCGTCTACAGACTTACAATTGCTTGGATGTTCCTGATGAACACTGACAATATCGCGACGAAGCCTGAAGGTCAATCCGGCCTGATGAAGCCTGATCCCGAGGTCATAATCCTCAAACCCGTACCGTACAATGCCTTCGTCAAATAAACCGAGGTCAACCACATGCTTGCGTTTCACAGAGGAATTATTCGTGATAAAAAAGCGCCATGGCATATGATAGCCTTTCAAGTCATCGCCGTACTCATCTAAAATCTTCTTGAGCACGTCTATAAAGTCGGTATCGAGGTCAAAGCTTTTATCAAGAAAGCTTCCGTTTTTGATGTCCGCTTCCTCCAGCAGCTTTTGTTTGTCTTTCTTCGGCATTTCATCTGTGAGCTTTGCGAGCTGTTCCTTATGTTCTTCTTCAAACCGTTCATAATAAAAACTGTAGATCCGTTTCCAAAACAACCCGCACACGACGAGATTCTCTTCGTTCTCATGGGCTTTAATATGTTTTGCCACAAGGTCCTTTGCCGCAAGCATATCGCTGTCATGGAAAATCAGGATGTCTCCTCTGGCATTGCGAAGCGCCTGATTTCGTCCGTACGCAATGCCCCTGTTTTCTTTAATCCGTGTAAAGATCAGCGGAAAATCCGCTTGAAATGACTCAAGCATCGAGAGCGTCCCGTCCTCAGAGCCATTGTCCGCTACAATGACTTCGAATTCTTCATCGCACTCCTGCTGGTTTAATGACAGAAGGCTGTTGTAAAGGCGCTCCTTTGAATTATATGCAGGAATAATAACGCTTGCTTTCACTTCATTTTCACTTCCTGTATTTACTCATTTATTTGTTGTCATCTTTTGAAGCAAAACCGTTAAATTCAGGGTCTAACGTTTTCATGTGCTGAATGATATGCGGCAGTGTCTCTTGATACAGTTCATGCACAAACGGCAGATCTGTGCGGGTTGTTTCATGAATCTGTTTGATTTCATTGATGCTGACGATTCGGTATCCGCTGAAATGATAAAAGATCAGCGGACTGCCATCCTCCAGCACGATCCGGCCATCTTTCCAGGAAAACGTATGCTGCCCATAATTCCAATGCCCGATGTTCACGCCGGGTGTTGTAATGTCACACACATTCGGAAACAGCTCAGACATATAATCCAAATAGCCCTGATCACCGAATTTTCCTTCACCCGGTGCATTTTTGCATTCCTCAAGACAGCGTTCCTTCCACCACTCCAAGCAATCCGTGCCTGCATCATCATGCTTGAAGCTGATAAACCCGGAATTATATCTGCCTAAAAGACGCTGCAGCATGTCAATCTGCTCTTTCTCAAAAGAAGGGATTACAATATCCCCCCGTGAAAGCAGCACCGAGCAGTCCGGCTGGTTTTCAAAAATCGGCGATGGATCTGCATAGAAAAAGAGATCCCCGTCAATATACGTCACACGCTCCAGCTCAGGATTGCTGTTCAGCACAGCTTGCAGAAAGATCGGCTTCATCGTCCAGCAATACTCACTTTGATCTCTAGTTTCCTTCAGCTTCAGCAGCAATTCATTTTCAAGAGCGGCCACCGGCACAAGGTTCAGCTGCTTCAACTTCAGCTTCTGTAACACGCGGTGCGTATCTTCATCCATGCAAAGTATAAAAATGGGACTGTCTTGATCAACTTGCTCTAACGACTTAAACAAAGCGACTGCCTGATATAATCTTCCTTTTGATAAAACGGTGCAATACGCGCTGGTCACAGTCTTGTTCACCTCGTTTCACATTACTTTTTGAAGAATTCCGTATACCACTCAATCGTTTTTTCAAGTCCCTCATCAATAGTGTAGGCCGGTGTCCAATTCAGCAGCTTTCTTGCTTTTTCCGCGGATAAATATTGATGTTTGATTTCATTGCTTCCCTGATTCAGCACCTTAGGTTTCAGATTACTGTTCATTTTCTTTAATATTTTCTCTACCAGTTCAAGTACGGTCAGCTGGATCTCATTGCTGAAGTTAAAGGCCTCTCCGGCAAGATTGTTTTCTTCCATTTTTTCTGCAAGAAGCAGATAAGCCTGAACGGCGTCTTCAATATAGAAGTAGTCCCGTACAAAGGTACCGTCGCTTCGGATTTCCGGCGCTTCCCCGTTCAGCACAAGCTGAATCGTCTGAGGAATGATGCGGTTGAAGTTCAAATCTCCGCCGCCGTATAAGTTTCCGCAGCGCGTAATGCAGACCGGAAGCCCGTACGTGTGAAAATAGGTGTGGCTGATCAGATCTGCGCAGCTTTTTGAGACGTCGTACGGGTGCTTGCCTTGCAGCGGCATGTTTTCATCGTATGGAAGGTTTTCTTGATCGCCGTAAGCTTTATCACTTGAAGCGACAATGACCCGCTTAATTAACGGATGCTTGCGGCAGGCTTCGAGAATATTCCATGTGCCGAGGATATTCGCTTCAAAGGTAGAAATCGGGTTGCGGTTTGCCACGCCGACAATCGCTTGTGCAGCGAGATGAAAGACCGTGTCGATCTCATACTCGCCAAGCGCGCGTTCAATCACAGACAAGTCCTCAAGAGAGCCCCGCACGATGTTCATTATCTTGATATGTTCTCCCTGATAAAGATTGGATTGAGGCACATGATCCCTGACAAGCCCCGTAACGTTTGCGCCCTGTTCGATCAGCTCTTTCACCAAATAGCTTCCTAAAAGACCTGTACATCCCGTGACAAATACGTTTTTATTTTTCCAGAAACTCAAATCGATTCACCATACCTTCCATACTTGTTGTCCTTGATTCCACATTTTGTTGACTTCTAAGAGATTTTTATACGTATCAATAGCCGTCCAAAATCCGTAATGGCGGTACACAGCAAGCTCCCCGTCTTTGGCAAGGTTCTTCAGCGGTTCATCTTCGAACATCGCGTTCCCGTCCTTCGGCAAATACTCGAAAACCTTTGGACTGAGAACGAAGAATCCGCCGTTGATGATTCCGTCACTTGATGTCTTCTCAGAAAATGTTTTCGCCATGCCGTCCTCAACCGTCAAGGTGCCAAACTGCGAGACTTTGTCAATGCCGGTGACAGTCGCGGCAGCACCTTTTGTCTGATGATAGCTGATGAGATGGAAAAGATTGATATTGGCCAGCCCGTCCCCATAGGTGAGCAGAAATGTTTCATCACCGATATAGTCTTTCGCCTGCAAGATTCTTCCGGCTGTCAGCGTATCTTCCCCAGTCTCCAAAAACGTAATTTTCCACGTTTCAGGCTGCCCCAGGATCTGTACCTCTCCCGTAGAGCTGTCGAGTGTCAGGCTGTTGTGCTTCCATTCATAGTCGAGAAAGTATTCCTTGATTTTTTCGCCTTTATAGCCCAACAGCAGAATAAACTCGTTTACTCCGTAGTACTGATAAATTTTCATAATATGCCATAGAATCGGTTTGCCGCCTATCATGGCGAGCGGTTTAGGAATGTCATTCGTGACTTCACTCATTCTCGTTCCTTTTCCGCCGCAGAGAATGACCGCTTTCATCTCTACCCCTCATCTCTATGAATATTGAGTTCGAAACCTGGTACATCTTCACAATCTATCAAGGCATTTCCCCGATAATTTGTCCGATTTCAATCCGGTTTCAAAATCTACTGTAATGATATGAGAGAAAGACGGCCTTGGTGACCAAATAGAATCTATTTTTTGAAGTTAGTTATGTAACCAAAAAAAAGAGCCTTCAGCGAAGGCAATGCGCCCGCTCAAGGCTCTTTCTCATCTTTATTTGATTTCTTTTTCCTTGCCGTAATGATAGTCAGACGGATCAACGGCTGTGAAATCACTTAGTTTATGGAACCTCAGCAAGTCTTTGTACAGGACACTGTCTGAAAGACTCAGCTGCTGGGTCACTCTTGTTTTCAGATTCTTCGTTTCTTCATTCGCTTTCAGTTTTTCACCTGTCTTCGTATCGTAAATGATATTGTCGACTGATGTGTACTTCGGCGTTACGAAGTCTCCGTTTCTGAATGCCACCGTATCGTCGTGGTCTTTAGAGAATAAATCAGTACCAAAGTTGATATATTTCTGAGAATCAATTCCTTCTAAGTGCAGAAGTGTCGGCATAACGTCAATTTCGCCGCCATACGTATGGTTCACTCCGCCTTTTTTGCCAGGAACGCGGATCATCAGCGGCACACGCTGGTTCTGTGCGTTTTGATAATCTGTGATCTCTTTTCCAAGAATCTCTTTCATCGCTCGGTTATGGTTTTCAGAAATACCGTTATGGTCACCGTAAATCATGATGACTGAGTTGTCATACAGGCCGGCTTCCTTCAACTCCTTGAAGAATTGCTCAAGCGCTTCGTCAAGGTAACGCGCTGTCTGGAAGTAGCTGTCAACTGTGTTATCGCCTGTTGTCGCTTTTTTAAGAGACGCGTCTTTTTCATCAAGGTTAAACGGATAATGGTTTGTCAATGTAATCAAATGCGCATAAAACGGCTGTTTAAGAGATTCAAGCTTTGGAATCGATTCTGTAAAGAACGGCTTATCCTTAAGCCCCATATTAATCACATTTTCATCTGACATATCATACGTGCTTGCGTCGAAGAACTTGTCATATCCGATATGTTTGTAAATCTGGTCACGGTTCCAGAACGATTTGTAATCACCATGCAGGACGGCGCTTGTATAGCCTTCCTTCTGGTCTAAAATCGCAGGAAGCGACTGGTAAGTGTTTTCGCCTTTCGTCACAAACGCGGAGCCTTCAGGAAGACCGAAGATCGAGTTATCCATTGTCAGCTCGGCATCAGATGTTTTTCCCTGGCCTGTCTGATGGAAGAAGTTATCAAAATACGTCACATCTTCCCCGCCGTGCGCAAGTTTATTTAAGAAAGGCGTCACCTCTTCACCGTTTAGCTTGTAGTCAATCAGGAATGACTGGAAGCTTTCGAGGTGAATTTTAACGATATTTTTGCCTTTGGCAGAGCCGAAGTACTCGGCGTTCGGTTTCGCATAATGAGACGTCGTGTAATTCTCGACGCTTGTTAAATCATCGCTGCTTGCATAGGCCCTTTGCGTTTCTGTTTGAGCCGTCTGTACACCGTCATAAATGGTGTAGTTGTATAGACCTAAATATTTCACAATATAATTGCGGTCAAACGTTCTTGTCAGCAGCTGCGGACGGTCTTTTTCCGCATAGTGCAGGTTGATGAAAAACAGTGCGATCCCAGAAAGGATCACTAAAGATGCAAAGCGTTTTTTCATTTTGTATTCTTTTAATTCAGGTCTCCAGATCAATACCGCAATCAAAATGATAATATCTAAGAAATAGAAAATATCATGACCGGCCATGATACTGAAAATCCCGTCTCCCATGTTTCCAACGTTTCCGGACTGTTTAATGTTCGGGAACGTCAAGAAATCGTCAAAGAAACGATAGAATAAAATATTTGCATATAACACAAATGTCATCAAGAAATCGATAATCAGCATAATAATGGCTGATTTACGCCCTTTCGCCAGCAAAGCCAGTCCTAAAAAGAAGACGGCGCTTGAGAATGGGTTAAATATCAGGAGGATCTCCTGAGTTGTGCCTTTTACCCCAAGATTAAACTCAGTCTTGTAGGATAAATACGTTTTTGCCCAAAACAGTATAACAGCCAGCACAAAAAAGCTAAGTTTGTAAGAAAAAAGTTTCTTCATGGCAACCTCTACTTTCTTAAACACTTTAAGTTCTTCATTCATATTTACCTGCTCTTTATATCCTGCCTTCCAATTCCTTCTTTCCAAACAAAATCAAGGCATCACACAACAAGAAATACACCGCGGCAAGCCGGAATATTTATGTTTCGCACCATATCATTTTTATTACAACCATTTGGAAACCAATCACTGGACGAAAGAAACCTTCATTTCGTTTCACATTTTTTTCTCGGAAATAAAAAAAGGATTTCTTTTGTCATGTGTGCCTTTGAAAAAAGAAATAGATACCGAGTATAAGAATAACATAAACTAGCAAAAACGAAAAATAGGTTTTGCAGACAGCCCGCCCTTCCGGCGGACTGAAGTTATTGTATGCATCAATGTTTAGCGCGATCACCATTTTTTCGAAAGGACAAAAAAGACTGGATGTCTCCAGTCTTCCAGATTGTTGACAAAATCCTAAAATGGTTTTCATTTTAGGATTTTGTCATCTTTTCAGCGTGATTGAAAACCCTTGAAGTCTAGGAAGGACGAGCATAGGAGCGGGCATTCACAGGATGTGATGACGACGGCGTTTAGGCAGGACGCCTGAGAATTTAGCCGTTGATCCACTTCGCATTGAGCACCGAAGCGCAGTCCTGACAACGAATGCGAGGGTTTGCCGACACGCTGAAAGACTGGATGTCTCCAGTCTTCATTATCTATATCCCTGCCCAGACATCTTTGGTGTACATACCGGTATCCTGCAGATGTCTCAGCCAGTTTTGCGCTTCTTGCTCCCCGGTGCCATGGACAGACTGATACGCATTTTGCAGGGCCGCCTCCACATCCGGGGCCATTTTGCTGCCGTCACCGCATACATAAAGCCTGCCTCCGCGGTCAAGGATCGATATTAATGTTTCTGCATGGTCAGCCATGAGATGCTGGACATACGTTTTCGGCATGCCTTCTTTGCGGGAAAAGGCTGTGTGGACAGTGACGATTCCGTCTTTTTCAAACTGCTCAAGCTCATCGCGGTATATAAAATCACGATCGTTCCTGCATCCAAAATAGAGATGAGCTTCACCGAGCGTTTTCCCCTCCCGCTTTAAAACTTCACGGGCTTGAAGGAAACCGCGGAATGGCGCTACTCCTGTGCCTGGTCCGACCATAATGATTGGCGTTTCAGGGTCTTCTGGAAGCTGAAACCGGGATTCCGGTGTGCGGATAAACATCACGACATCATCACCGGCTTTACGCTCAGCTAAATCATTTGAAGCCACGCCCCTGTATTCGCCACGGCCGCTCCACGCAGGGCCGCGCACGACACCGACTGTGATTGATGCTTGCCGCGGATTCACTCTTGGAGAGCTTGAAATCGAATAGTATCTCGGTTTTAACGGCCGTAAAAGCTCTAAAAATCGTTCAAACGGCATGTCGCACGCTTCATACTTTTCAAGCAGATCCAGCATGGAAATTCGTTTTTTCAATATTTGCTCCTGATAAACACCCTCTGTTGACAGTTCTTCTAATTCGCGCCTATGCGGCGGACACACTGTAAATGCCGCCAGTTCACGTATTTGCGCTCTTGTGGCTGCTTCCTGCACCTCGACGCTGTAGCTGAGAAGATCATGCAGGCTGACAGGACGGCCCAATGGCAGATGCCCCGCACTGTGGCCGCTTGCCGACAATGTCACTTGGTCGGTTCCCTTCAGACCGAATCTGTGGAGAATCCGGCTGACATTGGTTTGGCTGTTTTTTGGCAATACGCCAAGATGGTCGCCCTCTTGATATTCAACATCCGGCGGCAATGCAATTTCGATATGGCGAGTGCTTCGATCGCTGTCTGCAGACTGGAGTTCACGATTTTCGGCAATGGATGCGTGAGAGGCTTCGTATGATCTAGCCAGCGGAGACTCGCCCAGCCCTCTGACAAACTGAAGGCTCAGCGTGCTTCGTTCCTTATCGGCGTTTTCATTAAGCTCAAGTCCGAATGCCTTAATGGCGTCCGCCCACATGCTTTTTTTCCACTCGTCAAGCTGCCCTTCAAAATCACCGCTGACATCACCTTCTCCGCGCGCAGAAAACCGAGTCGCGCCTTTTTCCGCAAGCTGCTCATCAATGAATCTCGGCACGTATTGATACGTGCTCGCCCAGTTGTGGTCGCCGCAGCCAAATACCGCGTAATGAACGCCCTCAAGCTCACCCGGTTTGATTTCTTGAAGCCACTGCACGAACTGTCCGGCATTGCTTGGCGGTTTTCCATTATAAGACGAGGTCACAATGACAACCGCTCCCTCTTTCGGCAGCTTTCCAATTCGGTCGTTCAGAGGTGCTGTCTCTGTCCTTACGCCGTGAAGACTGGCAGTATCAGCAAGCTCCCGGGCGACGCCTTCTGCAGTGCCGGTATCAGAGCCGTACAGTAAGAGAAGCGGGCGGTTGTTAAGACCGATGACCGATGCGCCCTTTGCTTCCGTTTTCTCCTTTTGCTCATCAGACGCGGCTTTTTCAGCTGCCTGGACGTCCGCATGAATGGCTTCCTGATTACGGCTTTGAACCCTGATGTGAAAATCGCCCGGCTTAAGTGTTAAGGTTTGTTTGATATCAAGCTCATAATTCTCATGATCAATCAGCGTGAAATATTTTAGAATCATGCCTAACACAAGTGTGGCTTCATGAAGGGCAAACTGCATGCCGATACAGGCCCGTTGTCCATTTCCGAATGGTTTGTACGCATGATGAGGCACTTGGTCCTGATGCTCGAACCGTTCCGGCCGGAATTCCTCGGCGTCCTTTCCCCAAGCGTCTTGATCACGATGAAGCTGCGGAATCAGCACAGAAATTCTGTCATTCGTCGTGATCGGAAATTTTCCGCCAATGACTGTATCTTCTTTTGGATAAAGGCTGAAAGCCGGAGCTGTCGGCCATAAGCGCAGTGATTCATTTAAAATCATCCGTATGTATGTAAGCTCCAGCACTTGTTTATAGGTCGGCGCTGCATCCGTCAGCACCCGATCGACCTCTTCATACGCCTTTTTCAGTTTGTCAGGATGCTTCAATAAAAAGTAGGTCGCAAAGGAAAGCAGGCCGCTCGTTGTTTCATGGCCGGCAATCAAAAACGTAATAATTTGAAAGCGGATATTTTCATCGTCGAGCTTTTCACCCGTTTCCGGATCTTCCACATTCAGCATGCGTGCGAGCAAATCTTTTTCATCCTGGTCTCCATTCGCCCTGCGCTCTGCAATAATGCTGTCGACTAACGAAAACATCGTTTGAATATCATGGCGGAATTGCCGCTTTGTTCTGACCATAAGCTTATCTTGAACATCAAGCCGCTGCATTTGATGCATCGCTTCATCAAGCGCCCGCACCATGCTGTTGATAAACGGGTGGGGCGTTTCTCTGTAGTAACTGTTAAAGCGGTAGTTAAACCCGCATAGCCCAATGGTGTCGAGCGTCAGCCGGGTCATATCTCCCGGGACATCGACTGCTTCATTCGGATTGAGCCTGGCCCATTTTTGAATGAGCTGAACAGCGATATCGACCATTTTCTCATGATAGTCCTTCATGGCCCGCTGGCTGAACGTCGGCATCAGAATGTTGTGCGCTTTTCTCCAGTTAGGCTCATGCGTCCAGCTCGTAAACAATCCGTCACCGGAAAATGCGCGAACCTTTTCCAAGGCGCCTTCAATGCTTTTATCAAACCGTTCTTCATCACAAACCTCTTTCACCAATTCGTGGCCGGACACTACAATGGTCGTGCCCGCGGGTGTATGGATTTGAAAAATCGGGCCCTGTTCTTCCGCCAGTTTGATCAGCGAAAGCGTCGGCTTGTCTTTATCGATTAAAGGCAAATTGCCGAGCGGCCCAAACGTCTTCGGCTGAGGAATCGGGCTTGTTTCCTTCATCGAACCATTCCTTTCCGTATGAGATGCCTTCTATTTGACTACATTTCCCTTTCATGGTCATGATTATTCCGTTCTCCCAATTGACGCATGATTGCTGTTTTTTCTATACTTGAGAAGCTGTACAATACGCGAATAAGGTGAGTTTATATATGGATTTTGAAATTCGGTTTTTATCCTTTTATGTCATACAGGTGGAAGGCAAAGATGAGCAGGCGAACAAGCAGTTCAAGCACTTCCAGACCCTTGATACGGGCGAATTTGAAGAAAGCGAGCTAAAGGACTTTCTCGACGGGGAACTGAAAAAAATCGTCAAACGGAAAGCAGACCGCCATCCGCAGTCCGAGCAGGTCCCGACGAAAATCGGCCATTTTATCGTCGAGCCCGGCCACGAGCTCGATTCCAATCCAAACTACAACATGTTCAACCGCGCGCGTCTGGCGGAAACAAAAGAAGACTTCAATGAGCTGAGCGAGCAGTTCGTCCGAACGTACCTTGACACAAGCGCGGTTCGCGGCGGCGTGTTTCTCGTCGCTTCGGCCGTGCCGAGAAAATACTTTGACGAGTCATTTGTCTTCATTATGAAATGTGATTTTGAGCCGAAGGTCGCCCGCATCTCTGACGCGTCTTCTCTCATTAAAAAAGTCGAAATGGCGATCACGACAAAAAACATGAAAAGCATCCAATACCCGTACATGCCAGAGGAAGGAATGGTCGAGGAAGGTGAGCTAAAAATCCACCAGGCCTCACACGCCCGCTATTTTGAGGACTTTCTGAAATTCGTCGAGTACGGCGAATCGATGCCGGAAATCATGAAAAATCAGGTCATGAACATGGTACAGGAGCACGTCTACGAGACATTTGAAGACAACAGCGAAGAGCTCAAGCAGTTCGAGCACGACATTGAGATTTGGGAAGCAAGCGAAAAACGGGAAATCCAAGAGCGCCTCGACACCCATCAAGTGATCGAAGCCTCCGCCCAAATCATCGAGCACACGCCAGAGGCCCAGCTGAAGATGAAAGTCGGAGAAACAGAGATTAAGGGATTGCTAGCGGATTTTGGCGATTCTATTCATCTCGCAAAAGTAAACGGACGCTATGTCGCGCTGATTGAAGCCGAGACAATTTCGTTTGAGAAAGGCAGTTCACCGGTGGAGTTTTATAAGCCTGAGGGATTGCATGAGGTGATTGAGCGGATAAGGAATAAAACAGAGCAAGACTAAAAAGTCCAGAAATCACTTTCTGGACTTTTCCTATTTAATACCCTTCCCTCAACACCGCATAGCACTCCCCAATCAGTTCTTCCGCTCCCGGCTCTCCTTTCAGCCCGCGGCGGACGATTTCTGAGGATAGGTTCTGGACTTTGAGCGCTCGTGGGGCTCTTCTTTTGTAGTACGCCTGTAATGCTGTTTCGTGGTCGGTGTGGTTTTGGAGTTCTTCGGCGAGGACGATGGCATCCTCGATCGCCTGATGCTGCTCTTTGATGCCAAGGATCATAGGTTAAGTCCGACAGAACTTGCCAAACAGTCAAACGTCACGAAAGCGACGATTACAGGCCTGCTGGACGGGCTGGTGAGAGACGGTTTTGTCAGCCGCAGGCACCACACAGAGGATAAACGAAAAATCAGCATTGAACTGACAACGGAAGGCAAAGCACGCCTTGAGCAATTTCTGCCCGGCCATTTCAGCAAAATATCCGCGGTTATGGAAAACTACAGCATCGAGGAAAAAGACATGTTCGTGAAGATGTTAGGTGATCTTTTTGAAAGGCTGAGCGTGTTTAAAGACTAAAAAACCCGTCCCATCAGGACAGGCTACAGCGTCTTTTCTTCTGCAGCCGGATACGCATCCGGCTGTTTTTTCTTTATGGCCGTAACAAATATGCCGCTGATGACACATGCAATGTGCATAAGCTCAAACGGCTCCTTCAATGCACGCCTGACAACATGACAGACGCACGACTCCACCTGCCTTTTTTATGTATAGCAAAAAGCGCCTATCCAATGACAGGCGCTTTTTCATTAATCATCACTGCTCAAAATGCCGAAGAAGCGGAGCAGGTTGATGAATAAGTTGATAAAGTCAAGGTACAGCGATAACGCCATAACCGGAATCAAGTCTTCCGTAATGTGGCGGTGTTTGATTTGATTCAAATCATACAAAATGTAAAGGGAAAAGACGATGGTTCCGATCACGGAATACGCCATCATCGCCGCTGAGTTTAACGGGCTGAAAATGTTGAAAATCCCTACCACTGCGAGTGCGAGCACCGCTACCAGCAGAAATGACCACAGGAAGGATAAATCCTTCTTCATTTTTGCGCCGATTGTACCCAAGACGGCAAAAATGACAAATGTAGAACCAAAGGCTTCAAGCACGACATAGGCGCCGGCGATGGAAGCGTAATGGCTGACGATCGGAAATAAGGTAATGCCGGAAACGAACGCGAATGTATATACAAACGCATACCCGACCGCTTTTCTTCTGCGCATCCAGAAGGCCAGAATAATCATCGCCACTTCAAGAATAGAAAGCGGCAGCATCAAAGCGACAGGAACAAATTGGCCGATAAAAAGGCCGACAGTCGCGATCAGCAATGTGAAGACAAAGACTGTCAAAATGCGTTGCATGATCGATTGCTTACTCTCGTGAACCGTAGCTTGCATGTCAAAAATCCTCCTAAAAAATGATCTTAAAGGTCTATTATATAAAAATTGGATGAAATATGTATATGTTTTAAGGAGAATTTAATGAAAACAAACGCCCTTTACATTATCATTTTGATTCTTTCCTTTTCAGCGAAAAACGGTGCTTTTCTATTTTCTCAATTTGGGTAATCTGAGAATCATGAACCGTAATCTGAACGGTGCCGAAATCGAGTGTTTCCAGCGAGCTGATTATTTTTTCAATCACTTCCGGATCAATCGTTGATTTTGAAACCAAAAGACCTTCCCCCCTGTTGAATAGGTTTTAATTCACAGTATTCTTATAAGAATTATAATATTATGTTTTTTTTGATAAATCAATGGTGATTTCTGTTCAAATCAAAAAGGCATATGATCACCCGGTGACGGACAATCATATGCCTGGAAACTTCCTATTTGTTTTCTTCCAATTCCTCAACAATACAGCGGACACCCATATTTTCTAATGCCTGCTTCAGCGTGCCATACGTTTCATATTCACTAAAATCAAGCCCCAATTGAATCGATGTTTGGGCCACATCCGGGCGAATCCCTGAAAATACGGCTTTGACGCCTAATAAGAAAAGCGTTTTAGACAGGTTGTACAATTGCTGAGCCACCATGGTATCCACAATCGGAACACCCGAAAGATCAACGACGAGGCTTGTGATTTTTCTCTCGACACAGCGGACCGGCACTGTTTCTAAAATGACCTGTGCCCGTTTTGTATCAATGGAGCCGATAAGCGGCAATATCCCGATTCCATCGGCAATGGAAATAACCGGGCAGCCAAGCTCTGAGATCAATTCCTGCTGAGATGTGAGCCTCATCAGCATGAATTTTTGGTACTGCTCGGAGAATTCAATAATCAGCTTATCGAACGACTGATTCACAATGCGGTTCCATCGGTCTGCATCCTCATTTGTCACAATCTCCTGATTCTCTTTTATAAATGTGACGACTGCGTCCCAGAATGAGATTCTTGAATTGGATATGGCTTCTACGACCTCATGAACTTGAACATCCTGCTCTACCCTGTTTTTCGCAACGTTTTCCGCCCATTTTGTCATGTTTTCTTGAAAATCGGTTTGATCCTCCAGAAATGCGCTTGCGATTGTTATATTGGTAAATGTATGCTGCTCGGTTAAAAGCGTTTTCGTTGCTTCACTTAAATGGCTGGCGGAATATAGCTCGCCTTTTAGCTGGCAACGCAAACTGAACCATTTCTCAGTAATATCCGCAGTGTTGTCTATGATATATTGATATAATAATTGATCGATATTCACGGTCTGTCTCCTTTTTCGTAATAGAAGCACTTTCATTATAAAATGATAAATCGGAATTGTGAATAAGACTAGAGAAAAATCAAATGATTCTGCTCTCTGAGCGCATCCTAGCTTCATATCCTTAGGCGAATGCACCAATAAGAGTCCGCCCGCATAAACTGCAATGTACAGTTTACAATGAGAAAGGACGTAATCACATGTATTATGTTGATCCTTATATGTTTGCGGGGCATTTTTATGAGCCTTGGCCTGCTTTTGAATATGAATACCGATATCCATGGCCTGGCATTGGCGGCGGTGCTGTTCCGGGCTCTGGCGGCGGCTCCGGCCCTGGCATTGGCGGCGGTGCTGTTCCAGGCTTTGGCGGCGGCTCCGGCCCTGGCATTGGCAGCGGTGCCGTCCCAGGCTTCGGCGGTGCGCCGCAGGGACCTCCGCCTTCCCAAATACCAGCGAAACCCCCAAAACCGCAGGGTTCTCAAGGAGCCGTTTTGTTAGTTGAACCAATCACCATTCGTCCTTGCCTTTTCCGATTTACCTATGTTTGGTTAACCAATGGCCGCTCATTTTGGTTCTACCCGATCATCCTTGGCAGAAGGTCCGTCGGCGGCTTTTATTGGGATTCCTCACGGCGCCGCTGGGTTTATTTCGCCTTAGACACAAATCACATCGATGTTGTAAGCTGCTCATTTTAATAATCAGCCGGTTTCCCGGCTGATTTTTTTATGTTACTTCGGCCGTAAACAGGTTATAGTATTATTATCTTTTCAACTTGGAGGTTTCCCTATGATCAAACAAATTGGCACTGTTGCTGTATATGTCGAGGACCAGCAGAAAGCGAAGCAATTTTGGACAGAGAAGGTAGGCTTTGATATTGCAGCGGACCACCCAATGGGACCTGAAGCAAGCTGGCTGGAGGTTGCGCCAAAAGGGGCCGAGACTCGTTTAGTCATTTACCCGAAAGCCATGATGAAAGGCTCAGAGCAAATGAAGGCTTCTATTGTGTTTGAATGCGAAGACATCTTTGGTACATACGAGAAAATGAAGACAAACGGTGTAGAATTTCTCGGTGAGCCCAATCAAATGGAGTGGGGCACCTTCGTTCAATTTAAGGACGAAGACGGAAATGTGTTTTTATTAAAAGAATAAACTGTTGCGCACGGCGGTTCGATTCCGCCCTGCGCTTTCTTTGACATTGAGAATGAATTTCATTTACAATTATTCATATGTGAGAATGATTGGAGTGAGACAAATGTTTGTACAGTTGAGAAAAATGACGGTTAAAGAAGGCTTTGCAGATAAAGTCATAGAACGTTTCAGTGCTGAAGGAATCATTGAAAAACAAGAAGGTTTAATTGATGTGACAGTGCTTGAGAAAAATGTGCGCCGCGGTGATGAAGAAGTTGTTGTCATGATTCGCTGGGAATCAGAGGATCACTGGAAGCAATGGGAAAAAAGCGATGCGCATATCGCCGGCCATAAAGCAAACAAAGGCAAACCAAAGCCTGACTATCTGATCAGCACTGAAGTGAGCATGTACCATGTACGTGCTGTCAAACAAGGGACATACAATCAATAAAAAGCTTGCGCCTTGCTGCAAGCTTTTTTCTAAGAGTCATGTTGATCTGCTTTGTTCGTATGTTACGGTATACAGCGGCTTATTTTTATGCCATTCTGCAAATAACACGTCCTCCGTCTTATCAATGTTCTTCTTTTTCAATTCTTGCTTCAGCCACTGTTCATCCACACCTGCTTCCTTCAAATTATCCCGGACAACCTCTCCATCTATGATTAAAGTGATCGGCAGAGAAACGGACTTCGAAGGAATCTGCAAATCCTTATTTGTCGGTTTGTCAAAATCAGATTTGGGGAGCACGCTGACCATCCCGTTTGTTTCCAAAATCGCATATTCTACTTCTTGGATCGAAAAACTCCCCGCTTGCCTCAAAAGGCTTTGCAGCTGGTTAATGTCTATCTTATTTTTCTTCATTACTTTATATTGAAGCTCTCCTTTGCGGATGACGATATTCGGCTCACCCTCCAAGAACTTTCGCGATGATTTCATTTTTTGCGTGATAAATTCAATAATATAAATCAGCACGCCCCACAGCAGCGAAGCAAAAATGATTTCTTTGATTTTGATTTCATGATCGTAGACGGCATTTCCGACTAATTCACCTAAAATTAAAGCAGAAATAAAGTCAAACGGCGTAATTTGAGAAAATTGGGTTTTCCCGAGAAGTTTTAAGATGATAAATAAAATGCCTAAACCGCAGACCAGTTCTGCCGCAACACTTAAATAATTTCCCATATTGATAGCACCTACTTCTTGATAATACTATCAGTATGGTCAATGGTTTCTATTCTAAACCGGAAAAGCTCCGCTCAACGTTGCATGGTGCATTGGAGCATGTCATTGAAAAGCTGCTCTGCATCACTGCGGTCAATCTTGACAAGCGGGTCATTGAGGAAAGCTTGAAACGCGAGGCCAGTATCCTTTGTTAGACCTGCTTCCGACACTGCCTCTTGATTGGATATATGCCTAGCCGCCAGCATTTCCACACCTTTCGGAAGCGCTCCGGAAAAAATCGGCTGGACACGGTTCCTTGTGATGAATGCGTTTGTTTCGACAATGGCTTGTATAGGAAGGTTTGAGACCTGGCCTTGATTCGGCATATTTACATTTGTGACGAGTTCACCCAATCCGAGAAGAGCCGCTATGATGTTCACGCCTTCTTCTCCCGAAGCTTTCTCAGCAACGCCCCGTTGTTGCACGATCAACCGTTCTGTTTCTTGTCGTTTCTCAGCTCTGTCTTGTTTTCTGAATGATATAGGTGTGAGATGAAATTTCCATACTTCAGGCTGTTTGAGGTATGGGCCGGGAAGAAACTCTGCCAGATGCCTGTCTCCCGCAGCAGGGATGGCGCCATACGTTTCAAATAAATCAAACGCAACACGGTGTGCCGAACAAAAGACGCTGTCCCTCCAGCTTTCCCCCTCCAGCTCATACCCTGATTCCCCATAGTGCGCGCTGAATTCACGGAATATAGGCAGCAGGTCAATATGGCGGTAAGAGGCTTTTGTGATCCATGTAAAATGGTTAATGCCGAGCACATTAACGCGGATATCCTCACGCCGCGGCACCTCAATCCCCAGCCTTTCCGTGACCATTTCCGCCAATAGCTTTTGCGTCCCGAATACCTCGTGGCAGCAGCCAATCGCTTTGATTCCGGGAAACACTTTATACAGCACTCTTGTACAGACAGACATCGGGTTTGTATAATTAATGACCCATGATTCAGGTGCGTAGTCTCTTATTGCCCGGGCAATTTCCGCAAATATCGGCACAGCACGTAAGCCCCTGATGATCCCTCCAGGCCCGACAGTATCACCTACAGACTGATAAATACCGCAGCGCTCAGGCAAGTGGACATCGACTTCCATATCATCCAGTGATCCCGGCAAAATGGAAATAATGACGATATCCGCGGCTGATAACGCCTTTTTCAAAGTAGAAACAGCCTCATATCTCCATCTGCCGTTCCCGCTGTGATTGCCGATCACTTCATTTTTCTGAGCGGCTTCAAAATCAAGATCATAGAGCGCCACCGTGCCTGACATCCGTTCATCAATCGACAAATCACTCATCAGGCTTCTGGCCCAGCCTTGGGACCCCCCGCCGATATAGGCAATCTTAATCTGATCTAATGTACTGATATGAAACACTCCCTTTCTCAGCCTTTCACCGAACCGATCAGCATTCCCTTTGCAAAGTGTTTTTGTAAAAATGGATAGACCGCCAAAATCGGCAGCGTCGCAATGACAATGACAGCGAGTTTAATTCCCTGCTCCGGCGGAACGGCATTTTGCATCGTATCGCCATTGGTCGCCGTTAAATCCGATAAAATCGTGACTTGGCGAAGCACCATTTGCAGCGGCCATTTTGCACTGTCATTGATATATAAGAGAGCGTGGAAGAAATCATTCCAAATCCCGACCGCATAAAACAGCGCAAAGGTCGCAATAACCGGCTTTGACAGTGGCAGGGCGATCCGCCAGAAGACGCCGATTTCGGAACAGCCGTCAATTTTTGCTGATTCCTCCAGCTCGCGCGGCAGCTGCTGAAAGAAGTTTTTGATAATAATAAGGTTGAACGGATTAATTGCCATCGGCAGAATCAATGCCCAATACGTATCCAAAAGGCCAAGTGATTTTACGACAAGGTACGTCGGAATCATGCCGCCTGAAAACAGCATGGAGAAAATCACCAGATTCAACAGCAGATTCCGTCCCTTCACATGCCGCTTCGCCAGCGGATACGCCATCGTGAAGGTGAAAAACAGCTGTACAGCCGTCCCGACCACGGTGATGAAGATGGACACACCCATGCTTCGAAGGAACGTCGGTGTCGAAAACACATACTTGTAAGCATCAAGTGTAAAGGTTTTCGGGAAAATAAAGAAGCTCCGCTGGGCGAGTTCCGCTTCTGTCGCAAAGGAACCGGCGATAATATACAAAAACGGCAAAATGGTAATCGCGCCGACACCGCCGAGAAACAGAATGTTGCAGACGTCAAACACCCGTCCGGCTTTGGTGTTGTGCATCGTGTGAATTTCAGCCATACCTCTCCCCTCCTCTAAAACAATCCTTCCTGATCAAACTTTTTCGCAATGTAATTGGCGCCAAAAATCAAGATAATCCCGACAACTGATTTAAACAAACCGACCGCCGTGCTGTAGCTATACGCCCCTTGGGTAATCCCCATCATGTACACATACGTGTCGAAGATGTCAGCCACACTGCGGTTGAGCGAGTTCGTCATCAAATACACCTGTTCAAAGCCCAGATTCAAAAAGCTGCCGATTCTTAAAATCAACAAAACGATAATGGTGCTTCTAATCGCCGGCATCGTAATATGCCACATTCTCCTGAACCGCCCCGCTCCGTCCATGATGGCCGCTTCATACTGCTCTTGATCAACCGTAGCAAGCGCTGCCAAAAATAGAATCGTTCCCCAGCCTGTCTCCTTCCAAATGCTTTGCATCACAATCATCGGCCGGAACCAGTCTGCATCCGACAAGAAAGAAATCTGCTCACCTGTCAGTTTCATAATCAATTTGTTGATCACACCTGTATCGACAGTAAAGAAAACGAAGGTGATGCTGACCACAATTGTCCATGATACAAAATGGGGTACGTAAATAAAGGTTTGGATACATCTTTTATACACGGCCTTTCTTACCTCATTCAAAAGCAGGGCCAAAATGAGAGGCGCGGGAAAGGCAAACAAAAGATCCAGGCTCGCCAGCATGAGGGTGTTGCGCAGCAGCCGGAAAAAATCCGGATTCATAAAAAAGTCTTTGAAAAAATCAAAGCCGACCCATTCGCTTTTCCAGAAGCCGAGATATGGCGAATAGTCTTTAAAAGCGATCAGCACACCCCACATCGGCAAGTATTTGAAAATCAAGAAATAAAGCAGACCGGGAATAAGAAGAAGATAAAGCCATTTGTCCCGTTTGAGCGCAGCCATCCAGCTGATGCCTTTTCCAGCGGTGAGAACAGGTGAATCTCCCTTCTTCGGCACTGTTTCCATATCTGTTCTCCTTTCGTGATACCGGGGCGCCCGCCGAAAGGCAGGCGCATCGGTTTATTTTGACGATTGATACAATTTGTTCAAGTCCTTCATCAGTTCATTGCCGCCGCTTTTTTTCCAAAGCTCCACTGCATCATCGAACCCTTTTTCATCAATTTCTCCAATGATAAATTGTGTTCTCGCGTCGAGGATGATGTTGTCAAGCTGGGCTCCTTTTTGGGTATAGACATCAGATACAAGCGACTCAGCCGGGTTAAAGACCGCTATTTTTTCTCCTTCGGTTATGATGTCCTTGCGATGCTGGAAGAGCTTGGTTTTCTGGTCTTCGATGTAATACTCGCTTTTCGGAATCGACATGCTGAACTGTGCCAAGCCTTCATGCTCATACAGGAGAGATTTGTTGTTTTTTTCAAGTGAGGTGAATACGCCGTCCTTGAGCTCGTAATTGCGGCCCTTCACTCCGTTGTTCGTGAGAATCTGCGCTTCCTTATCATTCATCTTATCGAGGAAGGACAGCACCTCTTTCAGCTCTTTTTCGGTTTTGACGCTTGATTTTGGTATCGCGATCATGCCTGAATATCCAGATGTCGGGAAGGTGCGCTTGCCATTCGGTCCCTCAAGCGAGCCGACGATATCAATGATATCCTTGTTCGACTCATCCGCCTCCTCCATCGCGCTTTGGATTTGAGACGCTCTTGAGCCTGTATCAACGATGACACCCGCTTTTCCTTTTACAACCGGATCATTCCACTTCGCAGAATCCATGACAGCAAAGTCCTTATTGATCAAGCCCTCATCATAGAGCTTTTTAAAAAACGTGAGCGCATCCATGTATTCCTTCGTTGTAAAATCCGGAATCAGCTTTCCGTTTTCAACACCGTAGCGGTTCGGAGCGCCGAACCAGATTTGCAGAACATCCCATGGGCTTCCGTTGCCGAGTCCCATCCATTTCGGCACGACCATGCCGTACGTATCATCCTTGCCATTTCCGTCAGGATCTTTTTCCTTAAAGGCTTTCAGCACTTCATAGAAATCATCAAGCGTTTCCGGCATATCCAGACCGACATTTTTCAGCCAGTCGGTTCTGATAATCATACACGCCCTGATCAGGTCCCTCGTTCTGTAGATTCCGTACACCTCGCCGTTCACCGAGCTGTTCTTCAAAATCTTTTCATCTGCCTGGCTTACATTCTTGTAGTCTTTTAAATAAGGAGACAGTTCCCAAAACGCCCCTGCTTTGACAGACTTGATAAAGCCGGCTGACTTATCTTTAATAACAATCGCGTGAGGCATCTCTCCTGAAGCCATGACGATGTTGAATTTGTCGTTGTAGGATGAATCAGGCACCCATGTGACCTTAATCTCTTTGCCTGTGTATTTTTCGAGCGCTTTTAATGAAGGGCTCTTATCACTCGGGCTTTCCGGCGATAAAAGCGGCGCCATAATTTTGATCGTATCTTTCGAACCGCTTGCTGAATTGGAAGTTTCCGAATGGCTGCATCCGGCGATCATCATGGCAGCAAGCGGCAAGGCCATCCATTTTTTTCGCATTCTTATTTTCATGATGCGTAAGTCCCCCTTTTTTCAATTTGCATTTCCCCTTTGCCCCTCTCAATATAAAGCGCTTACATAAATTCTTGCAATCTTCATTTTTTGCACCATTTCTCCTATGAAATTCCGGCTGTTATCCTTTTTTGCCCGATGTTTCTTTTTTTGCCGGAAGGGAATCTCCGATCAGTTCCAGCGCCGCTATGACATTTAAACACCATTGAGAGACAGTGTTCGTTGTCACCCATGGAAGCTCCTCTAGCTGCGTCCATGTCTCGATGCGCTCCGGTTTGATCGGAAGCGGCGTATGGCTGAGCTTATCATCGAGCAAAAGATTCCACGCATTGGCGGCGAGATGAGGATCTTGCTTTTTTCTCGCGGCGTAGGCTGTCATACCGGCGGCGAACATCGGCCAGTGAAAATGCCCGTCATGAAGAGCGCCTCCGCTTTTTTTCCGTTTTTCCTCATCACTGAGTGTGTAAAATTCGCCGAATTCACTCAGCATATCCTCCCATTCCCGGTCATCAAGAAGCTCAGCTAGCTCCATCCACACTTGCGGCGCGCCGAAGGCAATGATCATATGATATCCGCCCGCAATGCCGTCTCCCATGTGATGAAGCATCGAGGTCGCCGGGTCATATTCAAATGTCGGGCCGGATAATAAGCGGAGCGGCAGCCGCTTCAGACAGTTGATTCCCGTTTCGATTTTTTTGAGATATTCCGGATTTTCGGTCCGCTCCCATTCCGCCAGCCAGTTCGAGCAAAACGCCGCCCAGTCCGGTCCCGTTCTGGCGTGAGTCGGGTGCTTGCCTTTCTCGTAAAAAGCGCGCATCGGATCGGTTTTGACGAGGGCATAATCGGCATCCTTCACTTCTGTCAAAAGATCTCCCGTCCGCTCATCACCCGTCAGATAATAATAGAATTTATAAAGCCCGGCCATGCTGATTCTCGCTTCCTTGCAGCCGCATCCCCAGTGCACAACGTTATGCCGTGAACCAAGCCCTGCGTATTCACCGAGGTGAAAGCTGTCCGTTTCGCTCGTATGGCGGGTCATGGCTTCTGCCATGCGAAACATATCCTCTCTGCCTGAGCGGAAAAACGCCTGCCACAGCCATAAGGTCGGAACGAGCTCATTGTTTTGCCATGCGTATCCGCCGAGATCGTACCGCCACATATGCCGGATCGGGTCATACGTATGCATGACATCGCCATAATGCCAAAAACCGTACCATCTGCGTTGCTCTACTTCCTTTTTATAAAACAGAAAGGCCGCATCGAGCTGTTCTTCCAGCTCTTTTTTGAGCGGATGGGATGTGTCAATGATGCTCCAAACCCCGAGTGCTTTTGATTCGTAATAGACGTCCGGCTCGCATACAATGAGCGGCGGCGCCTGCCATTTGTCAGCGAGCGCATTGAGGACTTCGTCAGACGGCATGTGCGAAAAGCACGCCAGGCTGATTTCATTTGTGTTCGCAATGCCTGTCGGATCAGAAAGCATTTCATCAAAGCCTTCATACGCGCTGGCCACGTGGGTGTTTCCTGTATAATGCCGCAAATCCATCGCTTCGCCGTCTGGGGGCCAAAGCCAGATAGTCATTTTGGGGCGGCTGCCGGCAAGACCTGTGATTTCCAGTGCTGAAGGATATTTCTCAAAGAAATACCGCAGGCCGAGAGCCACACCGCCATTTTTTCCGCCCGCATAGCAGAGCCCCTTCGCCCGGCTGCCATGCAGCATTCCAACCCACGCATAATCTTTTCCGGTCCGTTTTGACAGGCTGTAATGATCGCTGGAATCCTGAACAAGCTTCACATCGTCCCAAACCGCATTCTGTGTGCCATGTGCAAACCATTCCTTATGCTCTTCATCTGGAGACAGCATTTCGCCATTGATTTGTTTTTCATAAAGCGGATATCGTTCATTGAATTTACGTGTGCCAAACAGCTGGACGGGTTCTTTATACATCCCTTTCTCTCCCGCAAACCGGAAATGGCGGTTGTACGGCTCCCCCTCCAAAAAAAGGGCAAATTCGATGCCGAGGCCCTTAATGAATTCTTGTTTACCGTTCCTGTCAATCAGCTGCGTGTGCACAAGGCCGATCTCAGACAGCCCGGCATAAAACGCCAATCGGATGACAAACGGCAGCCATTCTTCATTCGTTTTATGGAGCACATGCACTCCCTCGATTTTGACTACTGCTTTGACAGGACCACTCTGCTCAATCGCCGACCGTTTGATAAAGCTGACAGACCTTTCATGCAAAAGAACCGTTTCCGCCGCCGACTCTTTTCTCGTTTCTCTTATGGCAACGAGCCTCCCACCTGCGGCGATCGGCTTTCCGTTGATCTGCAATGATTGAATGAAATCGGATCCTGTTTTATGAATGGTACAAACGAGTGCTCCTGTATCCACTTGGATATCATGCTCTGTCTCATGAATGCTGAGCGATTCAGTTGGCTGCGGGACTTCTCTTTTTTGCACGATAAAGCTTTGGTTTTCCTTACCGCCAAACACCGCCGCGTGCTTCGTCCACTTGATGCTCCCGTCCGGCCAATAGGCCGACGGTTCGCTTTGCACATATCGCGTTTCCGCGTTTTCATTCATAAGCGCCAGACGGTCACCCTTTTTTAATTCTCCTTTTTTCCATGGCACGCCCCACGTCACGCCGCTTGTCACCTTTGGCTGTCCTGATAACCATTTGATCTTTTTCATCGGTCTCTCCCTCCATAGAAAAAAGCTGATTCGATGCAAAGAATCAGCTGTGATTGTCAAATTGAATCACACGGTATTCATGCGGTCCGACCGCCAGCCTCCCCGCCTTTTCCAAGCGGTGCGTCAACAGATCTGTTCCCGCTTCCGGCAGTGTCACACTTCCTCCTTTTCCATCCATATTCACGATGATCCACACAAGGCCGCTATCGCCTTTGCGCGGGGCAACGATCGTGCCGGGCGTAACATCCGACCGGCTGGAAATAACAGCTTCCTCCGCGTAATGCCTGACGAGCGCTTCCAGCATCGCATCCCCTTCTTTCCCGGATGGAAGCGAGCCCAGCATGACAATTTTCCCCTCGCCGTAATTCCGTTCCGTCAGAAAAGCATGGCCCGCCCCCGGTCCTGATTCAACCGTGCCAAGGGTGTTTCCGCTCTCTGTGTCAAACACCGCGCTCCACAGCCCAAGCGGCGCCGTGATGCCAAACGCTTTTCCTGTATTCACGTTCTCATTCATCGGAAAGGTAAACAGTGTTTTGATCCCTGACGTTTTCTCAAGTTCGCCAAGTCCGCAATCGGTATGAATGGTATGCTCGCATGTGCGCCCTCCTGTCAGCGGACCGGCGATCCAGATGCCGCCCGCTTCAGCGAATGCCGAAGCTTTTTTGATAAATTCAGAAGACAAATACGGCACAAATGGCGTAAACAGCAAACGGTAGCCGTCCAGCGGAGCGCCTTCCGGAATAAGGTCACGGTGAATCCCCGTGTTGAGAATACGTTCATAAAAATGCGTCACAAGCGAACGATGCCGGAGTCCCCAATGAGGCTCAGTTTTAATAAATGCTTTGGCTCTGTCAGAGTAAGTCATCGCCGCCTCGGCTTGAACGGGTTTAGTTGATAGAATAACAGGCTCGATTTCCTTTCTTGCCCGCTCAACCGCCAGCACATTTTGGTAGCCGATGGTGGGTTCGCCCCAGGCACTGAGAACCGAACCGTGGGAAATCTCGCTGCCTGAACGCTGCTGTCGCCATAGCCAGTAGCAAAACCCCTGGCTTCCTAAGGCGTAGGACGATACGGCTTCAGCCTGCAAATACCCGTCTGCGTGCGGGTAAGCGGAGCTTTCAAGCGAGGCAGCATACGACGGACTCGTTTCCAAAATCCAAAACGGGCGCGCCTGTTTCAGATTTCTCCATAAATCACAGTTCAATAAAAAGGCAGAGGCGTTTTCCTGCGAAGCGTACGTGTCATAGGAGGCAAAATCGAGATTCTGAAACATTCGCTCATTGTCCACGCTGAACATGACTGATCCGTTATGCGTGATCGGCGCATCTGAATAGCAGCGGATGATTTTGGCCTGTTCATCCGCAAACGAAGCGATCATCTCCATCGAAAACAGCTGATACATAGTGCGTAAAGAGGCATGATGCAGAAACGGGGCCGGTCCCGGCTGCGGGACTTGCTCAAACGTCTGATAGGTTTCGCTCCACACATCGGTTCCCCAAGCTTCATTCAAGCGCTCAATCACCCCGTAGCGATTTTTGAGCCAGTCATGCCATAAGCGCAAGCATGTCTCACACATGCATTCTGCAACATGGCATTTAAACTCATTGTCTAGCTGCCATCCGATCAGCCCCGGGAGCCGGCCAAGCTCCTTGGCGATGGCTGTGGTGATGACGGCGGCTTTTTTTCGGAAATACGGGTTGTTCGTACAGGCATGCTGACGGGAGCCATGCCCCATGATCTCTCTTTTTTCATTGACATGCATGCGTTCGGGCCGGCCATGTGAGAACCAAATCGGCGGGGTAGGCGTCGGCGTGCACATAATCGTTTCGATCCCGCTATCATACAGCCGGGCGATGATTTCTTTGAAAAAACCGACGTCAATTTTTCCTTCTTCAGGTTCCATGACAGACCAGGCAAATTCGCCGATCCGCACAACATTTACGCCAACTTCACGCATGATGTCAATGTCCTGCTGAATCGTCTCTTCATCCCATAATTCCGGATAATAGCAAGCGCCATGATAGAGTTTTCTCATCACATTTTCACCTTTCTTTGATGATCGATTCTGTCAATGGCAGGCCGAGCTCCTTTATGCCTTTTGCCACAAGTTTCGCCATTTCATTTGCGCCTTTTTTTGTAAAATGCGTGTAATCGTTAATCCCTTCTGAAATCATAAAATAGGTGTATACTTTTTCCTCGCCCTTCTCAGTAAAGAAAGCAAGGCTTTTCTCCATCAGATCAATGAGCTGGACATTCTCCTCTTCAGCCGTCTGCTTCATGGCAATGCAGTAATCAGGAAAATCGTTCAAAAACACGCCGTTTTCGTAATGAAAGCGGGCTACGGGGGTAATGAGAAGCGGGTGGGCACCTTTTTCCCGCGCGCCAGCGATATACTGCTTTAAATATTCTTTGTAGGTGGTATAGGGCTCGGTGTAGCGTTCCGGCTTATTTTTCGACGCGTCATTATGGCCCATCTGCACGAACAGCCAATCATCCGGCTCGATCACATCAAGGATTGCCTGAA
Organism: Bacillus sp. FSL K6-0993; assembly: GCF_037977205.1. Classification (NCBI taxonomy): domain Bacteria; kingdom Bacillati; phylum Bacillota; class Bacilli; order Caryophanales; family Bacillaceae; genus Bacillus; species Bacillus sp. FSL K6-0993. The sequence continues at coordinate 751,437 of NZ_CP150275.1, read as the reverse complement.
GCCTGCCCTCTTCCACAAATGTTTTCGAGCTTCTTCCCCCGATCGCTCTGTTGATCACTTGAATATGCTCCGGCAAATGCGAGCCGAGAAACTGCCCCCAGCCCCCTTGATTTGTGCTGTCTCCATACGTTTGAACAGTCGAATCGCCGGCAAGATAAATATGATTTGCCATTTTTCATTCCCCCTCGTTTTTTATACAGCTTCCATCACGGATAGCTCTTCCCTTGAAAAAGACAGGTGCGTACAGGCGCTTGAGCATTGGTTTGTCCTGCCCGTTCGTTAATCATCTTGTCGTAGCGTTCAGCCTTTGCGTCTTATCTCTTAGTCCTCCTACAGCGGCGCCTCCGCTTTACTTCCCGCTATGTACAGGGCGGGCTTCGGCGGTTTTTTCATTCCCGTTCCGAGGTAAAAGCTCGTGTGCGGCGGCTGGTTGTAGGCGGTATTCTGCCAGGCGATGCCGAGCCTGTAAACCGGATCATGCATCAGCGTGTAAAAGCGGTGGCGGGTGAGATGTGTCGTTGTATAGATACGGAACGCGCTGCTGTCTTCCGTTCTCCATATCACTTCTTCCCGCCAGTCTCCGAACAGGTTGGCCTGAAGAACCGGGTTTCCTTTCGTGCCGTTGTTGGACAGCACGCCGGCCGGCTGAAATATCGTCTTCAGACAGCGCTTTTCAGCATCCCATTTTTCAATCTTTGGCCTGCCAATCGTTCCGTCCCAGTCATGATCAAGCAGTTCTCTGACCAGATCGCCGTCCCACCAGATGGCGAAATTGGCTGAAGCGGGCGCTTTGTCGCTGATTTTTTCGCCTTTGCTCGTGAAAAGCCCATACGACATGCCATCATTGCCCGGCGGATCAATTCCCCAGACGAGCGCCCCTTTGTAGCTTGGATCAATATGAGCCGCCATGCCCCGGCCAACGTCAGTTCCAGCATGGACGCCCCATAATATCTCACCGGTTCCGGCATCTCGCAGTGACAGTCCGTACGGCTTTGTGGCGTCCTCATGCACCTGGAACACTTCAAGCCCTTTTCGTGATGGGTCCAGATCCCCTACATGCATCGCGTCTCCGTGCCCGAGCCCCGTTGTATACAGGCCGGTTCCGTCATGATCGACCGCCATTGCGCCGTATATGATTTCATCTTTTCCGTCTCCATCTACGTCCGCCACGCTCAAGCTGTGGTTCCCCTGTCCTGCGTACGCTTCATGTCCCGGATGGTTGGAGTCAAATACCCAGCGTTTTTTGAGCCTTCCGTTTCTGAAATCGTATGCCACGAGCACGGCTCTCGTATAGTAGCCGCGCGCCATTACAAGGCTCGGCCGCTCCCCATCCAAATAAGCGATTCCAGCGAGAAAACGGTCCATCCGGTTTCCATATCCGTCTCCCCAATCCTCCAGCTTGCCGCGGGGCGGTTCATATTCCACGGTCGTGAGTGCCTCACCGGTTTCTCCTTTAAACACAGTCAAATATTCCGGACCGGACAAAATTCTGCCCTGTTCGTTTCTAAAATCGGCCTGCTCATCACCGATGATATGTCCTTTCCCGTCTGTTGTGCCGTCAGCTGTTTTCATGGCGATTTCTGCTTTTCCGTCACCATCCAGGTCATACACCATAAATTGCGTGTAATGAGCACCCGCTCTGATGTTTCTGCCGAGGTTGATGCGCCACAAAAAGGTGCCGTCCAGTTTATAGGCATCTATGAGCACCTCCCCGGTATAACCGTCATGAGCGTTGTCTTTTGAATTGGACGGGTCCCACTTCAGGATCATTTCATATTCTCCATCCCCGTCTACATCCCCGACACTGGCATCATTGGCGCTGTAAGTGTACGGCTTTCCGTCCGGCGTGATACCGTCTTCCGGTTTTGCAAGCGGAACCTCCAGGACATTTTCCTGCCAAACACGAGCTTCCTTGGAAAGCTTTTCTTCCCGTCCTTTATTGACAGCCGCCACTTGATAAACAGAGTCAGCCGTTCCGTTTTGATCGAGAAAATTAGTGCTGTCCAGGATCGGCTCGCGAGTAATCCGCATTCCGTCCCGATAAAGGTGAAAAGCCGTCGTTTCATGATCCGTGCCGAGAAAACGCCAGCTGACAAACACGCCCTGTTCTGTCTTTACTGCAATCAAACCTCTGGTCAAGTATTCCATTTGCCTCTTTTTTGGTTTCATTTGATGGGAACGGGCTGCGCGCAGCCCGTTCCTTCCCCCTTTCAGTTAAGGCGTATACATATTTGGTTTTGGCTGTTCCGCCATGCCGTCTCCTAAAAAGAAGCTTGTGTGCGGCGGCTGGTTATAGGCGACATTTTGCCAGGCGATGCCAAGCCGGTACACCGGATCGTGCGTCAGCGTATACAGCCTGTGCTCAGTCGGAATGGTCGTCGTGTAAATGCGCAGAGCACTGCTGTCCTCCGTTCTCCACACGACTTCCTCGCGCCAGTCACCGAGCAGATCAGCCTGAAGCGCCGGTGTTGCTTTTGTGCCGTTGTTAGATGCTGCGCCTGATGCAGTCAGCACATTTTTCGATACGCCGTTTTGATAATCCCACTTATCAATTCGGTTGCTGTCCAGCTGTTCCCGCAGCAGATCGCCGTCCCACCAGATGCCGAAGTTGGTCGAGGACGGAGCCCCGCTTCCAATTTTGGCCCCTTTCGATGAGTAGAGAGAACCGTTTGCCCACACCTCCTGTCCCGGATAACGCGGGTCAATATCAGCAGCCATTCCCCGGCCTACATCCTTGCCGGCATAAACGCCCCAAAGGATTTTTCCGGTTGCAGCATCCCGGAAAGATAAGCCGTATTTTGCATTTTTGTCCTCATGAACTTGAAACACCTCAAGCCCCGGCCGGCCCGGATCAAGATCTCCTGTATGGAGGGCATCCCCATGGCCTAAGCCGGTCGAGTACATGCCTTTCCCGTCATGATCAACAGCCATTGAGCCGAAAATAATCTCATCTTTTCCATCCCCGTCAACGTCCGCGATGCTCAGGTTGTGATTCCCCTGTCCGGCAAACGCTTCATTTCCTGACTTTGAGGAGTCCAGCGTCCAAAGCTTTGACAGCTTTCCATCCCTGAAGTTATAGGCAACTAGCATGGTTTTAGCGTAATACCCTCTGGTCATGATCAGGCTCGGCCGCTGCCCATCAAGGTAGGCAATGCCGGCGAGAAAACGGTCAACACGGTTGCCGTAGCTGTCTCCCCAATCCGACACATTACCGCGCGCCGGTTCAAAATTTGCAGTGACAAGCTCTTTCCCGGTTGAACCTTGAAACACAGTGAGATATTCAGGGCCTGAAAGCACACGCCCCTGTTCATTTCTGTAATCAGCATTGGCATTTCCAATTACTTTACCCGTGCCGTCTTTTGTCCCGTCTGCCGTTTTCATTGCTACTTCCGCTTTTCCGTCACCATCAAGGTCATACACCATAAACTGGGTGTAGTGCGCGCCCGCTCTGATGTTTTTGCCGAGATTGATCCGCCATAACTTTGTGCCGTCCAGTTTATATGCGTCAATCAGCACGTCACCCGTATAGCCATCCTGTGAATTGTCTTTTGAGTTAGAAGGGTCCCATTTCAGGATCAGCTCGTATTGCCCGTCACCATCCACATCGCCAACACTTGCGTCATTAGCGCTGTACGTGTAAGCTTCACCCTTTGGCGTCGTGCCGCCAGCCGGTTTATCCAGCGGGACGGAATGATACGGCTGCGCCCATACGGAGGCTTTTTCAGAAGCCGGCTGTTCGGTACCGTTTACAACAGCTCGAACCGTATACGTTGAGCCCGTCGATCCGTTTTTATCCACATAGTTCGTGGTTTTGACAGGCGCAGCATTCAGTTTTTGCCCGTCTCTGTACACATTGAACAAAACAGATGCGTTTTCGGTTCCAAGAAACCGCCAGCTGACAAAAATGCCCCCGTCCGTCTTGACCGCTACAAGCCCCCGGTTCAGCGCTTCCATCTGCCGCGCTGCCCCTTCAGCTTTCACAGGACATACAGAGGCTCCCATCACCAACAAGACCAGCAACGTAACAGCAGTAAACATGCGTTTCCTTCGTGTAATCATCAGACAGCTCCTTCTCATTTATCTGTAAGCGCTTACTTAAATTGGATTTTATGCGCTGTGTGAGCTGTCTTCAATTTCACTTTTTTGCATCTGCCTATTTCGGACACTGCACTTTTTTGCGTATTTGTCATTTTTTTGTTACCCGGCTTGATGATGCTGGGCCTCCGTCTTTTGAAATCCCCTAAGAGCAAAAAACATCAACACAAGCCCAAATAAACATGGGCCGTAAAACGGAATCAGGCCAGGAAGCGTATACAGCAAATAAAGGACAAATCCGCACCCGATCAGCATACAGCCGGTCGTCAGCGGTCTCATGGCGCCAAAAAGCAGTGCCTGCGGAATATATTTGCGAAGCGGGAGCTGGTAATGCACATAAAGGGGAAACACATACATCAGCGTGATGATATACAAAAGCCCTGCAAGCAGCGTGCAGCTTGTTACGGCAAAGGACAGCCAATCCGTACTGGCAGAAAAATAATGATAGTTCGCGGACAATATGAGCAAAAGAGCCGAAAACGCCAATCCAATCGCATTAACCTTGAAAAACTCTTTTTTATAGGTATCGAGAAATAACGGAAATACCGGGACATCCTTTTGCCCCATCAGCCATTTCCTTATAACGGCACACATCGCGGCTGTGCTCGGCGCCCATCCGAAAAGAACGCCGCCCAAAAGTGTAAACAACAGCCACAGACCGTTGAGCCATGCTATTTTCACCACCGCTTCGCAGCCTGCATAAAGCGCATCCGTTACAGTCGTCTTCATCTTCTCACCGCTTGATGCACGGCAAAATCCCTGTAAGCGGCTTTCATGGGGGCCATCTGCCGGAACCCGATTTTTCCTTTTGTTAACACAGGCCCATATGTGCTGCCGTCGTCCATCCACTCAAGAATGGGCAGACCATTGATTGAAAAATGCACATAGCCTTTGTCTTTGATCAGCTTCATACGATACGGAGAATCAGCGTCGTCTGGAGAAGGCAGCGGATCGGCCCCCATTGCGGCGAGGTGGAAACCGCGGCTTTTTCTTAAATTGCAGGTGCGGAATGCTCTTTCCTCCGGGTATTTTCTGCGGAAATATGACAGGTGGAGGGCATTGATATCTCCTGAATGATACTCAGGGTATGTTCCTGTTCTTTTCCTGAGACTTGGGTCAAACAAATCCTCGCCGCTTATACCCGCAGCGGCAAAAAACAGCATACACAGTCCAGGCTGCTCGATCGGAGAGAAGTCCCATGTCACAATGATGCCGTCTGGAAAGGTTTCCGGACACCAAAAGACAAAGTGCGCTTCGTCCTGGACATGTGACAGGTGCAAGCTGTGATCGTCAAATGAGATCTGTCCGCCTCCCTCCATCCGCCAGTCCTTCACATCGCTTTTAGACCGGAGCGGATTGCGATACAGGCAAGCGCCTTCCTTATACATGTTCTTTCCCCTCCCGGCTCACAAGATGGTCCTTAAGCGGAAGTCCGAGCTCTTCAATGCCTTCTGCCACAAGCTTCGCAACCTCCATTGCACCTTCTTCCGAAAAATGCGTATTGTCCTCAATGCCGTCCGGGTAATTCGGATGTTCATTCGGCTGAAACCAAACGAACAATCGCTTCGACTCCTCCGGCCCGTATGCTTCATACAGCACCTTTGTTTTCGCAAGCAGATCAACCACAGGTACATCGAGCTCCTTCGCCAGTGCTTTCATCGCATCGGGATACTCACCGAGCGTATGCTCGATCCGTCCGTTTTCATCAAAGCGGCGGCGCTGCACCGATGTGACGAAAACAGGATGCGCGCCCTTTTCGCGTGCCGTATCTGCAAACAAGGTAAGAAACTGCTGAAATGTGGAGTACGGCTTCGTCCCCCGCGGTTTTTGGTCATTGTGGCCGAATTGAATCAACAGATAATCGCCTTGTGTGATGCGTTCAGCAATTGCTTGAAGCCTTCCTTCCTCCACAAAAGAATTGGTGCTCGCTCCACCTTTGGCATGATTGCGGACCAGCACATCTTCTGAAAACAATTGCCCGAATACCTGCCCCCACCCCGCCATCGGCGCTTCATGAGGCGGGCAGTCACTCACAGTGGAATCTCCCGCTAAAAATACTTGAATCGGTTTCTTCATCACATGTTCTCTCCTTTCACGGCGTTTCCTGATACATTTGCCTGAAGACACCCGGCGGCATGCCGACCTGTTTTTTGAAAATCCGGTTAAAGTAATTGTGGCGGTAGCCGACTTCTTCTGACACGTCATGAATTTTTTTATTCGTATTGACCAGCAGTTCTTTCGCCTTTTCGATTCTGATCTGGGTCACATAATCGATAAAATTAATACCGGTCACTTGCTTAAATGCCTTGCTTAACGTATATGAATTCATGCCAAGCGCATCGGCACAGCTTTCCAATGAAATGTCCGCCATATACTGTTCGTGAATCATCGCAATCACACGTTCTGCCAGCTGCTTTTGCTGTCTGTTTTTTCTGCCCTCAAGCTTGGAAAGGTAAGGCGTCACCACTACATCCATCAGCCAGGCCGCCGCTTCGTTAGGTTCGCGCAATTCTGAAATATCAAGAAACGGATTCCGGTGCTGAAACAGTTCGCTGGGATTGAGCCCGGAATGTAAAATATCCTCCTGAATGCGGGAAAACAGCTGAATCAGGGCGGAATGCACATGCCTGTCTATGGACGCCTTTTCCGCCAGTTCATTCATACATCCATCTATCAGTTCCTTGGCTTCCTGTTTTCTTTCCAGCCGGATGGCCTGAACAATTTGTTTTTCCAGCTCAAAAGGGTAATAAGGAGCGAACTGCTCATTCTGAGGAAAGTCGGCCTGCAAATCAATGACCTGATCCCGGTTAGCAAACTGCCTGCGGGATTTGCCGCTTTTCACATTCTGAAATAAAGAAGGGATTTCCGTGATACGCTCCGTTTTGCTGCTCAATGTCGAGGTCAGGCATAGTCCGGTTACATCCCCAAATTGGCGTGCCAGCTCCGTTATATACGCCTTCAGATCAGAGCTGTTTGTTTTCATCACAAGAACGGTGACAGAAAGCCGGCCGATATCAAGTATGGAGAGCTGAAAAACGCGTTTATCCGCCAATTCCTCAGCCAGATTGGTCAGGGTAAACACGGCAAGCTGTTCATCACCTTCACGGAAGATGCTTTTTTCACAGCGGAGCCCTGTCACCTGAAGATCAAGCACATGAAACGCGTTTCCGTCAATGTTCCAGCCAGCCTCCTCCATCCGCAATCTGAGGCTTTCCTCGTTGTCATAGTAAAAATCACCCTGCAAGAGATGCTGCAAAAAACTCTTTTTCATATGGGGCGTCTGCCGCAGAAGCTGCTCTTGGAGCTTCCGGCTTTCAAGGGATAGATCCTGCCATCTCTTTTCAATCCACTTGAATTCATCCTGCCCGGACGCCTGCCATACTTTCTTCTCTCCTCCGGTAAACAAGCCAAGCAAATGCTGAATGGGACGATAGATTTTTTTTGATGCATACCATGTCATGCATACCGCCAAACCGATGCAAATGACCAGCATCACGATGATCACTTTTGATAAAAATACCATCGGCGCTGTAATAGCTGAAAGAGGCGCCGCTGACACAAAGGTCCATTGCTGATGCATCCGGTTCATTTCTCCAAAGGAGACAGAATACACCTTGCCTTCCCATTCCATCTGAAAATGGCCTTTCTCAGCAGGCTGTTTTTTTATCTCTTGAAGTAAAGTCTTTTCAAAATCTTTTTCCCCTTCATGAAACAGCACCTCTTGATTTTGATCTAAAAGCAGCGCACTGCCATCAGGATAGGGGGACAAGCTTTGCAGGATTGATTCCATTTCTTTCGGATCAACCGCCAGCATGATCGCGCCGAACGGTTTCTCCGCCGCGCCCGGAATGAGCTGGATCAGCATCGCTTGGTTTCCCGACCGTTTCCAATAAATGCTGTGGTCTGAGGCAAGCAGCGAGCGATACTTGCGAAGCGCCTCCTGTTCTGTCAAAGCGCTGTATTCAGGGCTCAGCACAAGTGGCCGGGGGCTGTTCAGAAAGATGGAAGCCTGCTCGATCAGCGGCTGCTGGTCCCGCAAAAGAAACAGCTTTTTCGTTAATTGATAGGAGAACGTATAGTCTTTCTCCAAATCCCTCTCGGCCAATCCGTTCATCAGTGAAGAATCGTAGGCCATCTGGGTGAGTGCCAGTTCAAGCACTCCCAGCTTCTCATCTATTCGGCTGACCTCACGCGCCACCTGTGTTTCATGCGATCTCTGCAGCTCTTTCTCCACCTTGTCGATCGAAAGAAAGTAGATTGCGCCGCCAGTCAGCAATCCGGGAATACAGGCAATCAGCAAAATGAAGACAAAGTTTCTTTTGAAATACGTTCCCTTCCAGCGAGAAACCCGTTCCTTCTGTTGAGGCTGTTTTTTCATCCCTTTCCCCCCGCCGCTGTCTTTACTGATACACGCGTTTTTTCGTTTTCAAAACATCAGCAAGAAACGTCAGCGCAAGTCCCTGCCCCCATCCTTGTATTCGTTTGTAAGGCACCTGTTTGTATCCTTCGGCATTTTTCATGACGGCTGTCCCGGCCGATACCTTGCTGACCCGTCCGTCCTCTTCCACCGCATCCAAAATGGCGGCAAGCGATTTCTGCACATATTTTGTATACAGCTTTCCGCTCGACATCAGAGCAGAAGCAATTCCCGCTGATGCCGAAACCTCCAGATAAGAATCCGGATCATCCAAAATCGTATGCCACAGCCCTGATTCATCCTGAAGCCGGACAAGCGCGCTCAGCTGGTCTCTGAGCGATCCGTCGATGATCATAAAGGAAGGATGTGTCACCTCAATGAGCGGGAGCGCCTTTGCCATCGTGAGTGCCGCCCAGCCGTTCGCCCTGCCCCAATAAATCCCCGACAGATGATTTTTCGCTTTGTTGTCCCAGGCGTGGTAGTACAAATTCGTGACAGGGTCCTGAAGCACATCCTCATGTCCGTGAAACTGGCGCAGGCCGTCTTCAAAATAATCCTCACGCTCCATGACCCGCCCGATTCTCAGCATAAACAGCCCAGCCATCATCAGCGTATCCGCCCATGCCTGTTCAGGGAATACGTATTCTGCCGCATTCACCGTATGCTGAAGGATCCCCTCGCCAAAGCGCGGCGCCTTATGCAGCACATATTCCGCCATCTCGGCCGCTGTTTCCAAATACACGTCATCACCCGTCACCTTGTGGAGGAACAAAAGCGTATGCCCGATGGAAACTCCGTTGATCGAAAGCGGCGGCAGCCCATCCTCCAGCTGTTCATCCACCCACGTTTTTAGCAGATTGATATATTCCTCGTTTTCTGTCGCTTCATAGGCCTCCGCTACGCCGTAAAACGCGACGCCGCCCGGCCAATCCCACGCAAAATCCATCTGAAATGTCCGTTTCACGATCCGGTCAATAACCGACGTCACCTTTTCTTCATCAAAAATAAGCTGTGCCATCTGCAACACTCCTTTTTATTTTAATCCGGTCGTACTGATGCCCTGAACGATATATTTCTGAAACAAAAAGAATACAAGAATCACAGGCAATAACGAGACGGCCGACATGGCAAACATCGCGCCCCAGTTCGAAGCCGACTCTGTATCGAGAAAAAGCTTCAGCGCAAGTGAAACAGGGTAAAGCTCCGGCTTATTCAAATACAAGAGCGGCTGAATCAGCTCCTCCCACTTCCAATAGAAGGAGAAAATCGCAGACGTCGCAAGCGCGGGGGCAATCAGCGGGAGAATGATCCGCCAAAAGCAGGCAAAGCGCCCACATCCGTCGATTCGCGCGGCTTCATCCAGCTCCTCGGGAATCGTCCGGATAAACTGGATCATCAGAAAGATAAAAAACGCATGCCCGAAAAATTGCGGAACGACAATTGGTTTAAAGGAATTCAGCCAGTCTAATTTCGCAAACATAATATACTGCGGAATCATCAATACTTCATGAGGCAGCATTAACGTCCCCATCATGCACGCAAACCAAAATTTTTTCCCCTTAAACGGAATACGCGCAAATCCGTACGCAATGACAGCCGATGACAGGACGGCACCGATTGTTGACAGCCCGACAATAATCGCCGAGTTTTTAATAAACGTCAGAAACGGCTGTCCCGCGATCCCCTTCCACCCTTCAGCATAGTTACTGAGAATAAAAGGGTCTGGAATGAGTGAATGAGAGGTTGTAAAAATACTGGCGCTTTCTTTAAACGAGCTGACAAACAGCCAAATGACCGGGTACAGCAGTAACACCGCCAGTGTTCCTGTACAAACATGGAACAGTATGCGTTTGGGACTGACGCGCCCGGCTTTTTTTCTTTCAAAAACCGGGGCTTTCCTGACAGGCTCGTTGACCGGCTCCATCCGTCATTCCTCCTTTGACTCGTAATGAACCCAATATGATGATGTTTTAAACAATATGAGCGTAATCAGCCCGACAATGACAAGCATGACCCACGCCATCGCCGATGCGTAGCCCATTTGAAAATAGTTAAACGCACGCTGGAACAAATAAAGCGAATAGAGAAGTGTCCCGTCAAGCGGCCCGCCCTCGCCCTTCGAAATGATATAGGCAGGTGTAAATGTCATAAAAGCAGAAATCGTCTGCATCACAAGATTAAAGAAAATAATCGGTGTAAGGATCGGAAGTGTGATCTTGAAGAAACGCTGCACCCGATTTGCCCCATCCACACTTGCCGCTTCCAAATACGAAGACGGAATGTTTTTTAGCCCGGCTAGAAAAATCAGCATTGACGACCCGAACTGCCAGACGGACAGCAGAATCAATGTCCACAGCGCACTTGTCGGATTCTGGTACCAAAGAATTTTTTGATCAATCCCGACAAAAAACAGCAGCGCATTGATGACCCCGTCATTGCCAAAAATATTGCGCCACATAATCGCCACGGCGACGCTCCCGCCGATGATCGAAGGCAGATAAAAGAGCGTTCTGTAAATGGCCGTTCCTTTTGCTGCATTGTTTAAAATGACAGCGATAAAAAGCGCGAAGCCGAGGCGGAGCGGAACCCCGGCAAGCACATACGTAAACGTCACTTTCAGAGACTGCCAATACTTTTCGTCACCCGTAAACATTTCCTTAAAGTTGTCGAGCCCGATCCATTTCGGCGCCGTAAACAAGTCATAGCTCGTGAAGGACAGAAACAGGGACGCCCCCATCGGAATTACTGTAAAGCATAGGAACCCGATGATAAACGGAGAAATAAAAGCATATCCCGCCAGATTGTCTTTTCTTATACTCCGGCTTTTTTTCATTGCGTCAGCCCCATTTCCCGTCAATTATTCCTCTCTAATATCTCATTGGCCTTTTTCCGGAACGTTTTGGCGGCTTTTTCCGGCGATACCTTCTGATACAGAATCTGATCTGACGTATCCTTCAGCAGCTTGATGACCTCCGCGCTTCCCACAGGCTCTGGCGGATCGGCTTTGCTGATGTTTTTTGACGCGGTTTCTACATACTCCACGATGTTGGCTTCTTCCTCATTCAGCTTCGGTTTAATCGCATCCGCCACCTTGTCGGAGACTGGAACGCCTCGCTCGCCTTTAATCAGCTGGTTCGCTTCCTCATTATTCACGAAGAAATTAATAAATTTCGCTGCCTCTTTTTTATGCTCAGAGCTTTTCGGAATGGAAAACAGCATACTCGGCTTCAATGTCAGCGCCTTTTCCTTCATTTGCTCCGGCGGCAGATAGAGAGACAGCGGCGAGTCTGTCAGCCGGGCAAAGCCCAAATATTGATTGGAGTAGTTCCATGTAATCGCTGATTTGCCTTTGACGATAAAATCGTCTTCCATCCCTTTAATCTGTGCGCTTTCATCAGGTGTTGGGGACGTTTTCGCTTTCACCAGCCTCAGCTGCCGCTCAAAGTAATCGACAAACAGCTGATCATCTTGATACGCGAGGCCAGTGCCGTCTTCTTTATAAAAGTGCTCACCCTTTGTGCGCAAATAATAAGGGAAGAAAATATCAGGCGGATGCATTCCGTTGGAACCGTAGACACCGGCTTTTTCCTGAATATCATACGCCAGCTTCTCGTAATCCTCCCACGTCCAGTTTTCCTGATTGATAGACACACCGGCTTTTTTCAGCAAATCTTCATTGGCAATCACAGACAGCACGTTGACACCTAGCGTAAATCCATATAGCTTATTGTCGATTTTTCCGCCCGACAGCATATTCTCGTCGATTGAGCTGACGTCAATCGTTCCATCCTTTGTATACGGCGTTAAATCCTCCAGTTGGTTCTTCTTTCCGTATTGGGCTAAGTAAGCGGTATCCATTTGAATGACATCAGGAAGCTGGCCGGCGGCAGACATGGGCGCAAGCTTTTTCCAGTAGTCATCCCAGTTCGCAAATTCCGCTTCAATATGGACATGCGGGTTCTTTTTCTCGTAAAGTTCAATTACCTTTGTTGTATAATCATGTCTTGGCTGCCCGCCCCACCACGCGATTCTGAGTGTAACGTCTTCTTTTTTTCCCGAGGCCTCTTCACCAGCTGAACACCCGCTGAAAAAAAAGACACAGACCAGGGATAACAGCACGTAACAAATCTTCTTCAAACCAATCCCCCCTTTTAATGTAAGTGCTTACATTTTATTTTAAAGCGTTCGGATAGGGCGAAACACTCAAAAAACAGTGGCGAAAGTCAAAAAAACAGAGATGGCTATCCTGCGGAAGCGCCTCCCTGTTTTCTTCTGAATTCTGACGGTGTCAGACCGGTATATTTTTTAAAAACAAGACTGAAATACTTCGGATTATCGCCAAACCCGATTTCTTCAGCAATTTCTGATACACTCGCGTCCCGCCTCATTTTCATCTGTTTCATCGCATGTTCAAGACGCACTCGTGTAACATATTGGGAAAATTTCTCGCCTGTTTCCTGCTTAAATAACTTCCCGAGATAATCAGGATTCATAAACAGCATATCCTTCGCCGCCCATTTTAAGGACAGATTCGGATTTCTGAGCTCGTCGGAAATAAGCCTGATCATTTTTGAAATCACTGCGCTTCCGCGTAAGTCTCCAGACGCTTCGGCTGTATCACGAAACAGCTGCCCCGCGTGCCGAAGTTCTCCCGCCTGACTGATGGCCATCTTGCGGTCCGCAAAAACCTCCGCCGCCTTTTCAGCGGCGTTCTCCTCTACGGCGAGCACGGTCCATTCTCTGCTGCTGCAAACCGCTGTCAGTGCCGACCCGAGTGCCTCTCTGGCTGTGGCATCAATAGATTGTTCCCCTTTTAAGATCAAGAGGCGGATCTTTTTTCCGGCAAGTGAAGGCGGCGGAGACAGCTGGGCCACCCCGGCGATCAAGCCTTCCAAGTATTGATCGGCTGCAAAGGAACGGATATGGTCCAGCTCGTGTTTCAGATGGGCTGTTTTCTTTTTGTGCACATCTTGCCGCTTCAGCTCAGCAATGATTTCCTCCAGCGAGCTGATAATCTGCTGTTCATTGCAGGGCTTCAGCAAATAATGCTTCACCCCATATTTCATGGCTTCCTTTGCGTACTCAAACTCTCCAAACCCGGACAGGACGATAAATTGCACCGACGGGCTGACGGCTGACACCTTTTTGATCAGCTCAAGCCCGTCCATGCCGGGCATTTTGATATCTGTAATAACAATATGCGGCTGCTTGTCTAATATCTTGTCATATGCTTCATTCCCATTCTGCGCTTTGCCGATTAATGAAGCGCCAAGCGCCTTCCACTCAATGATTCCCGCCATTCCATCAAGGATAATCCTCTCATCATCAGCCAGCAGTATTTTATACATCACACCACCTCATTTCGGCACGGTATTGTGATCACAATCCTCGTCCCCTTTTCATGCTCACTATGAATCTGCAATCCGTATGGCTCTCCGAATGTCAGGCTGATTCGCTCGCGGATATTCCAAAGTCCGATTCCTCTTCCGCCCGTTGATTCAAGAATCCGTCCATCCATGCCAGGACCGTTATCTTCGACCGTAATACAGACACATTCCTTCGCCTTTTTCGCCTGAATCCGGATGGCGCATGGCCTTGCAAAGGGTTCAAGCGCGTATTGAATCGCATTTTCCGCAAGCGGCTGGAGCGTCAGTTTCGGAATGAGGCAATGCTTCACCTCATCGTCAATATCCAACGTGAAATTCAGGCGCTCTTCAAATCGAAATCGCTGAATGGTCATATAGTGACGTACAATGTCCGCCTCATCCTGAATGGTCACGATATCCTTTTTCATATGTATGCTGTTTCGCAGAAGAAAACCAAGCGATTCCACCATTTTTGAGATTTGCTTTTGCTGATTCGCCTTTGCCAGCCAATTGATGGACTCGAGCGTGTTATATAAAAAATGCGGATTGATCTGGGCTTGCAGTGCTTTCAATTCGGTTTCTTTAATAATGAGCTGTTTTTCCACATTTTCTTCCATCAGCTCATTAATCCGTTTCATCATGACAGTAAAATGGCGGTTCAGCATGCCGGCCTCATCCTGTGTATGTTTCGGCAGAGAAAGCGACACACTCGCTTCAATGCCGCCGTGCTGTACCGATTTCATCGCGGTCACAAGCTGTTCAATCGGCTCCGTGATACTGTTGGCGATTTTCCTTCCGAAAAGCAAAACCACACAGAAAAAGAGGAGAAAGCATGTGCCGATCACTGTTTTCATAAAGGAAATTTTCGCGAACATCTGATCAAAGGGGATAACGTTATAGTAGCTCCAATTTTGGTAGGATGATTGAAGATAAGAAATAAAGTAACGTTTGCCATTCTTTTTTATCAAGTCATAACCGGGGTGCTTCAGCGTCTCTTTTGCTGCCTCAGGAACATGCGCTGATGCATGTGCCGTATACACCAAATTCCCGCCTTGGTCAGCAATCATAATGTCTCCGACTGAATCGCCCCAATCCTTCGGCACATCACGAATCATCTGTTTTACATTGACTTGGATCAGCACCATGCCCAACCCGTTCAGACTCAGCTGGTGATAGGACCTGATCTGCCGTGCTGAAATCAAGACAGGATCTGAACCGCCGAGCGTCATCCAAAGATTTCTTCCATTTTTCGCTTTCGCTCGCTTAAATACCTCTTCCTGCTCCTTCTGCAAAAGATCTGAAGAACTGCTTCCGGCTGAATACTCTGAGCCGCGGGCATCAATCAAATGAATGGAATCGATGTACTTTTCATCGCTGGCATATCCCGCAAGCTGATCCCAAAGCTCCTGCTTCATTTGATATTGATCATACGTATCATCCCGATTTTGCATGCTCAGGATGCGCTGAATCTGTTCGTCTGTAATGATTTCATATGACACATCCTCTATCTTCTTCAGCTCGTCTTCGATCCTTTCAGAAGACATCCGAAGCACCTCCGAGGACTTGCGGTAAATCTGCTCATCATACACATGAAAGGCATACTGGACCCCGCTGTATACAAACAGAAAGGATACGGCCATAATCAACGATAGAAACACAAACAGCTTATCCTTAATTTTCATCCGCCTGTACCAGCCAGCAACTCTTTTCTTCATGCCGCCTTTTCTTTCTCCTGCCGCTGATCCATTGACCGAAACGCTTTAAAGGACAGCTTCGTTAAGATCAGGCTGAGTAAACTCCCGCTGAAAAACAATAGAAACGTGACATGAAACAGAACGAGACAAAGCACACCGACAGCGCCCGCCGCCATCAAAAGCGTCACCGCCGGACGGCTGAAGGCAATGAAAAAGCTGAGGCTCAGCACCTCTTTGATTTTTACGTCAAAATGAGAAAATACCGGGAACACATACAGCACAACAAACGCGAAAATCAAACTAATGCTCAGGAATACATTGACGAGCACAGGCTGGTCCATCTGAGCCGCTATCCGCATATCCGCAAACAGAAACAGGGCAGCCGTCACAACGATAAGCCCGAGGATCTGTGATGCCCGCCATTCCTTTTTAAACGCCCGAAAAAAGACAGAAAACACCGGGGCATCTGTATTCCCCTTCGCCCATTCTCTCGCCACTGTAAACATCGCGGCAGTAGCGGGCATCAGCCCAAACACAACCAGGCCTGCAAGAGAAAACAAAATCCAAAGCACATTCAAATAGGCCAGTCTCATCACCCACGTACAAAAACGATTCAGCCCATTTGTCACACTCTGTATCATCAACATCACCTTCCCGCTCCGGAAAACGCTTTCATTTTAAAGTAATATGTATTTCTCCTTTCGAAAGAAAATTCCTGCCGTTCTGTGAAAATTTCGACATGATGAGAGACGGCAGCAGCTTTATCTTTTCCTGTAACGCCGGATGGCCTTATCGACCAAATATCCGGCAATGGCTCCGAAAATGACATTGAATCCAAGCATTCCGAGCGCAGCCCCTTCCCAGCCGCGTACATACACGAGGCTGTACCAGATCGCAAACACACCAAGGACGATCAGCCCGGCCAACATCCATTCTGGCCGGCTTTTGTCAGGAAATCTCATCCGCATCAAAACGGATACGCCAGCAAACAGACAAGCCGTCACAATCCCTGACACAAATAAATTTTAGCCGCAACATCGCCTGCCCTCCCTTTTAGAAAAGACAAAAAAGCCCCCTGCAAAGGACGCTTATTCTGCCGTAATCTCTTTCTCAAACAAATGATATCCGGACGCATCAGCACCCATGAATTCATATCCCATACGCCGATAAAAGGAATGCAGGGCGTCGCTATCAGCGACACAGTCAAGCCGGATCCGCGTTTTTTCCGGAAAGTGTATGCCCGTCTCCGCCCACTGAAGGACGCGGGCTCCAAGCCCCTGTCCCGCAAACCGGCGGCTTACTGCGAGGCGGTGCAAATAAATGGACTCCTCATGCCCATGGTCTCCCCAAAGCGTCCGGTCCCACTCGCTCGGTTCAGGCAGCAGCATCACGACAGCCGCAAGCTCTTCATCTTTTTTAAACACAAACACATGTCCCTTTTCAATTGACCCCGTGATATCATGTATATCTTGCCCTTTCAGAAGTCCGCTCCATTGGTTAGAACCCCGATCTCGGAGCCATTCAGCTGTTCGGACGAGCAACCCGGTAATCGATTCTGCATCCTCATAGACGGCCGGACACGCGTAAAATCCATCTGCAATCGTTTCGTTCTCAATCTTAAAAGCTGACATAAAGGCCTCCCAATCAAAAAGTAAGCTTGCACACACCCTTGATTATAATGCAGACCAAACTGCAAAAACAGACCATTTTCTCTGTATGTAAAAGGGTGTATGAAAGAGAGGCCAATCTGCCTATTAGAAAATCTTCTTTTTATCCCGTTCTTCTTTTAAAATTTCAACCGCTTCTCTGAAGCGCATAGAGTGTACGATTTCACGCTCACGCAAAAAACGCAGGGAATCGTTTAAATCAGGATCATCCGAAATATCAATCAGCCATTGATACGTCGCCCGCGCCTTTTCTTCTGCGGCAATATCTTCGTATAAATCGGCAATCGGATCGCCTTTCGCTTGGATATAGCTCGCGGTAAACGGCACGCCCGCCGCATTATGATAAAAAAGCGCGCTGTCGTGATTGACGTAATGATCGCCAAGCCCAGCTTCACGCAGCTGCTCCGGTGTGGCGTCTTTCGTTAACTTATAGACCATGGTCGCAATCATTTCCAAATGGGCAAACTCCTCCGTGCCGATATCTGTTAAAAGGCCGATGACCTTATCAGGAATCGTATAACGCTGGTTCAAATACCGGAGAGCCGCGGCCAGCTCGCCGTCCGCTCCGCCATACTGCTCAATCAAATACTTCGCCAGCGTCGGGTTGCATGTACTGACCTTGACAGGGTATTGCAGCTTCTTTTCATACACCCACATTCAGGCATTCCTCCTTATACTTGCCACGGCCATGGCCCTTTTCCCCAATCCCAATCCTTGCCCGCGGGGCTGTTGCCGAACTGCAGAAGCGGTCCGTAAGAGGATTCGAACTGTCTTTTTAAGTGCCTTGAATAGCCGGAATATTGATTGAATTGCTTCAACGCATCTTCATCATGAGGATGTGTATTTAAATAAAGACTCAGCTCAACAAGCACAAAATCAGCAGCCTGTATTTGCTCTAGCTGACGATAATATTCGGCATCAACCTTTTTTGCCATGTGCGTCTCCCCCTCGATAAGGGTTTTCATAAAAATCATAGAGATCCTTCCAAAGGGTGCCTTTCCTCAAAGCCTCCATCGGCGAAAACTGCTCCATGTGCTCAGGCTGAAAGGTCATATAAAGGTTAGGGGGCGTTCTGTAATATTTCTTCCCTATAGGCGGACAGGGATCAAAACGGCTGTGAAAGGGCGTATATGATTTGACAGGCGTAAACGGCTGCATATCCTTCATTCCGGCTCCTCCTTTCTCAAAAACAATGACCTTAATAGGTATGAGGCAGGGGGCATGATTATGACTGAAACACGGCTTAGCTTTTTCAATAAGAAGACCTTCGGAAGAGCCGAAGGTCTTTCTAGACTATTCAGTCCAAAATGAGGTCAGTGTTTCCAATATGCAGCATGAGCAGCCGCAAACTCTGACAGCGAACGAGGTTCTTTTCCCGTCACACGCTTCACTGTATCCGTTACCCGATGTTCCGCACCATGGCTGATTGCCTCATCAAGCTTCGCCATAAAATGGGCATAATCCGCGGGCAAACCTCCTGCCTCCATTTTATGCTGCAGCTCGGAACGAGAAATGCTGACATGCTCCACCCGGCGTCCTGCCGCTGCACCGATCATCTCTGCCGCTTCGGCATAGCTCAGCGCCTCGGGACCTGTCAGAATATGATGTGTTTGATGAGGAACATCATCAATCAAAGCCCTGACGGCTGTTTCTGCGATGTCATCAGCGTCAATAAACCCAAGTTTTCCTTCACCCGAAGCCGTTGTGATGCGGCCCTCCGTTTGAATAGACATGCGATGCTGGACATTGATGAAATTTTGCATAAAGTATGAGGGCCGCAGCACCGTCCATTCTGGAAACTCGCGCACTGCCTGGTGAAGCGCGCCAAACACGGGACCGTTCTCGGAGACAACAGACGCACTTTGCATCACTACCCGCTTTGCGCCGAGACGCTTTGCTTCCTTTAAAAAGGGAAGCACATAGGGAGCCGGATCAAGTACACCGACCGGAGCAACAAGATAGATGTCTTTTACCTGTTCTAGAGTAGGCGTAAAACTGGAGGCATCCTTCCAATCAAAATACACATACTCCGCACTTGCAAGCGCGCCCTTTTTTCGGCTTGCAATACGCACTCTGTATCCCAGCTTTATTAAACGGCTGGCGATTCGGCTGCCGGTTGTGCCGGTCCCGCCTGTGATTAAAATCGGATTCTGTTTCATCATTTCCCACTCTCCTCTGTTTGCAAAAATGATCCTCCAAAGGCCTCTTTTACAACAAGCGGATTCCAATAATCCTTATAACGCACAATGCGGCCATCTCTCGTTTCGATGACACTGATATAGCTTTGGCGATAAGGCAGCCCAGTCTCAATCACATGGCCGTCACATTGAAACTCCGCAATCATCGTATTCGTATCTGCTGAACGATACACTGTCGGAGCGGTAAATGAAGAAAGATGGATCTGCTTAGGATAATCCTTAATATAATTGTAAATGGCCGCTTTTCCTTCTATTCTTTTTGGTGATCCCTCCGGCGCATAAGGAAACTCAAATACAGCATTCTCATCCCAAAGCTCCGTCCAGCTCTTCATGTCCTTCTCAAGCATATAAGCCATAAACTTTCTCAATGTTTCACATGCTTTTTCAAACTCATTCATCAACATTCATCATCACCTCATTTTTATTTCTAGACTATTCAGTCCAAAAAATACACACATGGGCAAAGAATTCTTTACCACATGTTAATCAAGCACTGATAAACTCACGTCAACATGGTCCTGAAGACGATCAATATCTGCCGTCACTTTTGCAATAAATGTCAGTGACAGCCTACTCTGATTCAGGTACCGGGCGAGCGCAGATATATCAGGATCTTCGCCATTCAATTCTCCTTGATCCTTCGCCCTTAAAAGCGCCTGATAAAAAGCGTCCTCAAGCTGCTTGGATTGTCTTTCAAAATACCGGGCAAGCTCAGGGTCATGCGGAATCTGTTCAATCGCACTGTTAATGATATAGCACGCCTTCGCCCGTTCAGGATCCCTCAAAGCATTGACACCTTCTTGAAAAATATCACGAATGGCTTCCTTTACAGATCCTGGCGCTTCAAGCCTTTCCATAACGGCAGTGTTTTTCCCTTCAAGATACGTTTTCACAGCTGACAAAAACAAATCACGCTTCGTGCCATACGTATCATACAAACTTTGGCGCGCAATGCCTAAATGAGAGAGCAGATCCTGAAGAGACGTTCCTTCGTAGCCATACTCTCCGAAGACCTCTATCGCCCTGTGAAGAACAAGCGCCGTATCAAATTCTTTATTCCTCCCCAAAAAACGATCACCTCCTGAAACAAATGTTACCAGTTTCTAGACTGAACAGTCAAGAAAAAAGGTGAAAAACACTCTTGATCTGCAAGAGTGTCCTCTTTTTATCATCATCTTCTTTATTTATATCCGTCTTTTCCCCAGTGGCCCATATGGTGGTGATGGTGGCCATAATGACCATCATGATGGTGGTGATGATTATCCTTTCCAACATGGTGATGATGGTGATGAAGATTATCTTTTCCATCATGATGATGGTGATAATAGTGGTGATGGCCATCATTTTCATGGTGCATGTTCGGATAACTTACAGTTCCCGGAGAGCCTCCATAGCCGCCGCTTGGGTAACCGCCGGATCCTCCGTACGTTCCATATCCCGGATAGCCGCCGACACCTCCATGTATGCCGTGATCTGGGTAGCCTCCATACATGCCAAAGCCCGGGTGGCCTCCATACATGCCATAACCCGGGTGGCCTGTGCTTTGCATGCCATAGCCCGGATAGCCAATACCAAAGCCCTGATAATGACCACAACCAGGTCCGCCATACATATGTCTTGTATCAGTCATATTCACTCTCTCCTTCACATAGGTTACAGTCCAGAGTATGAGAATATCTTACTGATCGTATAGGCGGCCGCCTACATACAGCTAAAACAATTTCCAGGACAAAAAAAGCAGGCCATAACAGCCTGCTCACTCCTTACTCGCCTAAATCAACGTTATGATATACCTGCTGAACATCTTCCAAATCTTCTAATGCATCAATCAATTTTTCAAACTGTTCCTTTGCATCATCCGGAAGCGTTACTTCACTTTGCGCAAGCATTGTCAGCTCCGCTACTGTAAATTCCTCGACACCCGCGTTTTTAAACGCCTCTTGCACCGCATGGAATTGATCAGGCTCGGCATACACGATCGCGCTGTCATCCTCTTCTAAAATGTCACGTACATCAACATCCGCTTCCATCAGGATTTCAAGCGCTTCGTCAGCAGTTTTGCCTTCCACACCGATTACAGCCGTCGCGTCAAACATGTAAGCAACAGATCCGCTCACACCCATGTTTCCGCCGTTTTTCCCGAACGCCGCACGCACTTCCGGCGCCGTCCGGTTTACATTATTCGTCAGCGCATCAACGATAATCATTGATCCGTTCGGCCCGAAGCCCTCATAACGAAGCTCATCGTAATTCTCTTCCGCTCCGCCCTTCGCCTTCTCGATCGCACGTTCAATGATGTTTTTCGGCACGCTGTAAGTCTTCGCACGCTCAAGCACAACCTTCAGCGCCTGGTTGGATTCCGGATCAGGCTCGCCCTGTTTCGCCGCCACATAAATCTCACGGCCAAACTTCGCATAAATTCGACTCGTATTTGCGTCCTTAGACGCCTTCTTCTCTTTAATATTGTTCCACTTACGGCCCATGATGTTCCACTCTCTTTCATATATATCAATCTAAATACTGTTATTCACTTTATCCATTATACCTCAAATGGTTTGGTTGTTTCGAGTGTCTTGCGTTAGAAATAGAAGGAATGCCGCGATGTGGAAAATGGAACGTCTTCCGTAAAGCAAGAAAAAGCCCTAGCTAAGGGCTTTCTTCTGATCACTAAGTTTGTAAGGGGAATGATCGATATACGTCGTATTTCGATCTGTTGATTCCTTAAATCCACCGGAGTTTGTCAGGAATGGAAACGACATGCTTCCGAAAACTAGAGTAACAGCCAGACACATCATCACTTTTTTCTTAATAGGCATATAAACACTCTCCTTTTAGAATATCTTCTTGGGCTTTCAGCACTTTCCGATAAAACGCAGCAGCTTGTTCAAAGTGACAGCTGCTTTCAAAAACAGCGGCAGCACTCCGGGCACATGCTTCAATGTACGCGTGCAGGTTCTTTTTTTCGAAATAGCTTAAAAGATCATGAATTTTTCGTTCGTCAACAGTCTCCTTGTACACGGCCTGCAAGAACAGAAACAATTCTTTATAAAATTTGTGAGAACGTGCTGTGATATGGTCTAATCCTTCCTCTATGAACTGAAACGCCTTCTGTGTTTGGCCCGCTTTACATAATGTCCAGCTTAACCCAAACAAGACTTTCGGAAGCAGATCAGGCACTTTCTCTCTGCTTACTTTCGCCGCTTTTTGGAAATGTTCTACAGCCATCTGATCGTCTCCTGATCTGTCATAGCTGTTCGCGATGTTCAATAGAGAAATGGCGATAAACCTGTCATTTTGAATGTCCATTGCCAAATCCAGCGCCGCTTCTAAGTGCGGGAGCGCTTTATCATAATGTTTGAAATCATCATAGTTGCCGGCGATCACAAACAAGCTTTGTATCGTTCTAATGCTGTATAGGGGATTGTTTTGATAAATGTCTAAAGCTTGAAGAATATGATGCATCGACACATGGGTTTGCTTCATGTGATAATACGCTTCGGCCACTTTAAAATGGAATTCCGCTTTCTCAATTTCATCTGACACAACCGGCAGTTCTTTCTCCGCCTCGCGATAATATCCGATTGCTTCCACATATTCTTTTTGGTCAAATTCATACATGCCGCGGAAAAACAAAGAGTAGTATTTCAAAAGGCCTGTGAGTTTTTTCTGAGGGGTCTCAATCGTTTCAAGAAGCTCTGTCACTGTAGGGCGATTCCCGTAAGGTTGTCCCGGCTCCAAATAATCCAGCATCAGCTGGTGCCGGAAACACATCAGAGAATAATAGATCAGTAAATCCTGGTCTTCTTCCATCTGCTGAATGTCCTGCTCAACCTCCGCTTTCAGAATCTCAGCATCCGGAACACTGAACTGGCGAATCATTTTATACCATTCATTAATCTTAACACCTACACGCGAAGACGGTATGGCTTGACTCAATGGCTTCCCTCCTTCTCTATGAGATATGTCATATTCTATCAATCCCAAATTTTGAAAACAATACAGAAGGAAGAAATTGCTTTTTCACCCTGTCAATTTGTTTTTCTCCGCAAAAAAGAAACTTTACGCAAGGGTCTTTGTCTCACTTAATGTCAACCACAACAAAATCCTGAACCTTCACCTGTTCCTCAGGCAAATCAAACTGATAAAGCATCTTCTTAGAATGGATATCAAACACACCCACATAGCCGCCGATGCCCTTTTTATGCTCTTCCTGGGCGACTATATACAATAAATTCCCCTTAAACTTCGCCTCCATATAAGGGAAATTCAAACTATATGTATGAAAAGAAAATCCCTTCCCATACTCCAGCAAGTTCGCCTCACCCTCTTTGTCCTCGTACGCCACGTAAAAACTGCCGCTTTCTTTGTCATAATACACAGTATCTGCATATTCAAGATCTTCAGGATACGGAATATATGTCGTTTTCCATGTCCCTTTTTCAATCACAGTCAATTCATGCTCCGAGCTCGCGACAATAAATTCCTCCGAGTCTGCGAATTGATCAGCGTACGAGGCTAAGCTCAGGGTCTCAATCATTTCCTCTGTTTTTCTATCGATCACGTAAATAGACATGCTTTGAATGATATAAATATAGTTCTCATCGCTGGCCCCCATCGTGACAAGCGAAGGCAAGGTAAGGCTATATTCCTTTTTCGTTTTTCTGTCGTTTATGTGGATCTCATTTCCCGTCGTATCAACATTATAGGCCTTAACAGACACATCCTTCCCCTCATACCAAAACGCAAATGAATCTGACAGCGGATGCTCTTTGATCACATCATTCTCCAGCGTGTAGTAAAAAGGCTCGTGTTCCGCCAATAATACAAGGTCTGTGGATTTGTATGACTTCAATTGAATATAAGGAACATCCCCCACCTTAAACGTGCGCCTGTTAAACCGTTCGCCTGTAGTGGATCTCATTTCCCGTCGTATCAACATTATAGGCCTTAACAGACACATCCTTCCCCTCATACCAAAACGCAAATGAATCTGACAGCGGATGCTCTTTGATCACATCATTCTCCAGCGTGTAGTAAAAAGGCTCGTGTTCCGCCAATAATACAAGGTCTGTGGATTTGTATGACTTCAATTGAATATAAGGAACATCCTCCACCTTAAACGTGCGCCTGTTAAACCGTTCGCCTGTAGAGGTTGAAAGCAGCACGCTTTCTTTTATGAAAGGATTGGAGTAGATAAAAAAGATCCGGTCTTCTTCGGGGTGAATGGTGGAAGATTGGACAGGATACGTGTTCTTATTTTGAGAGTAAATATATACAGCCAACATAAAAACACTTGCGAACAAGCCCAATAGTATAAAACGCTTTTTCACACAAACAACTCCCAGTAAATGTTTGAAAACTCTATATCATTTTCAACACGCCCTGTACATATCCCTTGTAACCCAATAAAAAAGAACTTCTCAATGGAAGTTCTCACTTATTTTTCTCATAGGATTGTTTGATCAATCCCATGATATATTCAATGTGTTCATCATCTTTTATGAAAATCTCATAGTCGCCATTTCCCCAGTGGCCGGTCTCAGAGACATCGCGCATTCTCTCCTCGGGATCATGCAATTCACCCTTTTTCATATTCACCCACAGCTTAAGTCCACTTTTTAAAAGTAGAATATCAACGAAGTTTCGCTTATTAGATGTAAACGCAATATAAAGCTTTGTCGGTTTGATTGAAATATGATCGTCTAAATTAAAAATGAATTCCTTTAGCTGCTGATAAAGCTCTATGATGTCAAACGGTTTATCTGCAAGATGATCCTCTTCAGAAAACACTTTAATTTCTTTGCTGACCTCTTGAATGGTCTCACTTTGCCGTGAAATGGTCTTAATCGACTCGGAGACGCCATCAGCCTTCATTTGATTCAACTGGATCAGATCATTTTCGTACCTTTTAATCTCCCACAATTCAATTGGCAGATCTTTAAAATGGATCGATTGCTTTTGATACACCGTAAATACAGGTGAGATAAAAATGACCTTCGACTGCGACCAGTCTACATCATCCCGCTTTAACGGAAGATCATGATTTTCATTGTACTCAAGAATGAAATCTGCTTTATGATTGAGCATTGCCGCTAAGTAGGCGTAGCCCTGATCAACAACACTGAAGTTTTTCGTATTTTTATACTCGATAATCACAAAAGATTTCGTCTCAGCATCAAACGCTAACGTATCAATGCGGAAATTACTGATTCTGAATTCAGATTTCACAAACCCTAGCCCCAACATTTGCTGAAGATTGGCTTCACATAAATCCTGAATCTCTTTTTCTTTTTTAAACGGTTTCTCGCGAATATCTTCGATTTGATTTTGATTGTTTACTTTATAGAGATACATGCTGGACCCCTTTTATTTTACTAGTTCCATTAAGGTTTCTAAGGATAGACTCGAAACCGGATTTTGCGTTTTTGTTTTCAGCGTACCGCCAATCAAATAAGAATAGTCTCGGCACTCTGCCAATTGAAACCGGAATCTATTGTTCGTTTTAGTGATTTTGGCTGGTTCATCAGATTCCCAAGCGTCAACGATCTTGTAAACATTTAAAATCACACCGCTCCGAACAACAATTGCCCGTTTACATTCCTTTGCTCTGGACAATTTCATATCCCAGTTCCCGCAAGCGCGGTTCGTTAGCGTGTCGCCTTTTTGAATATCCTTGATCTTTATGATTAAGAAATCTTTATCCAAATGAGCTCTTCCCCTTTTTATTGATCTATCATTATCTTATCAAAACCGTGCACTTAGACACATGCCAAATGACTCATTTTTCCACCAAAACACGTTCTCACACCCACCATCATCCCACCCCGTGGTAAAATTTTGATATTGAGCGAACAAAAGAAGGGAAATGGTCATGAAAGTATTTGAAGCGAAAACACTGCTTTCGGAAGCGACAGACCGTGCAAAAGAGTACAAAGAACTAAGAACGCAAATGGTCAACTTGAGAAAAGCGTTAAAAAGCGTCGCTGATCTCAGTGACAGCGAATTCTCAGGAAAAGGCGCCAGCAACATCAAAGCATTCTATCACGACCACGTCGGCGTCACCGACCAATGGATCGACTACATTGATATGAAAATCGCATTTTTCAACAGCATCGCCGGAGCCGCCGAAGACAAAGGCCTCTCAGACGCATACATCGAAGAATCCTTCCTGGAGCACGAACTGGCAAATGCCCATAAAAAATCAAAATCCATCATGTCCGAACAGAAAAAAGCGATGAAAGACATCCTGAACGATATCGACGACATCCTCCCGCTCGACCTGTTTTCAACAGAAACCTTTAAAGACGAGCTGGCCGATGCCAACGACAAACGCAAAAAAACACTGGATAAATTGGACGCCTTGGACGAAGACCTGAAAACAGAATACGCCCTGTCAGAACCAAACGAACAATTCATCAAATCCGACTTCCAAAAGCTCCAAGAAGCAACGGGCAAAGGCAAAAACGCCACACCCATCCACTACAACGCCAAGGCGTACCGTGAGAGTGACATACATAAGAAAAAAGGCGACATTGAAAAGCGGACTGAGGCTTACTTGAAGATTAAAAAAGAGGAAGCGAAGGAACGCGAGATTGAGAAATTGAAAGAAAGACTGAAAAACTACGATTATGCGGATGCCGATGAATTCTACGAAATGGCAAAAACGATCGGCTATGAAAATCTGACAGCTGAACAACAGAGATACCTCACACAGATTGAAAACACGCGTGAGCTTGAAGCAGGCTTCAAAGGGGTCGCCGTCGGCCTTTATGATTCCGGGAAAGACGCGGTCGTAGGACTATGGGATATGGTCACAGATCCGAGCGGAACCGTTGAAGCGATTACCGGAGCGATGGCTCACCCGATCAAAACGTATGAAGCCATTTCAGCGGCAATCGAAGAATCGTATCAAAAAGACATGGTGAATGGTGACACCTACTCAAGAGCAAGATGGGTGTCATATGCGGTTGGCACTGTTGTCACATCAATTGTCGGCACAAAAGGCGTAGGAGCCGTCTCAAAAACTGGCACAGCCGCCAAAGTGACGACCAAAGTCAAAACAGCAGCAAGCAAATCAGCAACAGCCCAAAAAGCCATAACAGTCTCAAAACAAACCGTTGATCACATCAAACAAAAAGTAAACACAGGCATTGAAGGATCAAAAAAACACGTCAAAACCAAGTTAAATCAAATCGGAAATCTCACTCTAGCTGATATTCTCCCGTATCATCCGCGTCACGACTTAGTGCCGGCGGGCGTTCCTTATAACGCAGTCAACGGGGTCACACTTAAAGAGGGACTTCAGAAATTCGCCAAGGTCATCCTTCCGAAACCATACGGAACGTCATCAAGCGGAAGACGAACTCCAGCGCCACATGTACCGCCGGTAACAGTCAAATACGGCGAGCATTTCGCAAGATGGAGCAGAAAGAAAGTACTGAAGCCGAATATCATCTACAAAACAAAAGAAGGCTACACGTACACGACTGACAACTATGGTAGAATTACAAGTGTCAAAGCAGACTTGCAGCTGGGAGAAGCAAAACGAAACCAATATGCACAGACGAATGCTGGAAAGCCCCAAGACCGAATGCCTGACGATGACGGCGGCCATTTAATCGCCACCCAATTCAAAGGCTCAGGCCAGTTCGACAATATCGTGCCGATGAATTCTCAGATTAATAGGAGCGGCGGCAGGTGGTATGAAATGGAGCAGGAATGGGCAAAGGCTCTTAAAGAAGAACCTCCGCAAAAAGTTAACGTTAATATAAAAGCTATATATAAAGGTGATTCACTAAGACCAGACAAATTTATCGTTAAGTACAGAATTGGAGATGCTGATTTCGAAAAAGTAACATTAAAGAATCAATCTGGAGGTTGAGATCATGGAAACACCAAAAATGGGTGACTTGTATCAAAGAATAGCAAATCAGATAAATGAAATCATTCCCTCTGAATGGGAAAACGTATATCTTTACGCTGAAATATTAGACGACTCTTCGGAAGTATATTTTTATTTTAATATACCGGGCGAGAATGAATTCTTATACTCACATAACATTCCAGAATATTTTAATGTAAGCGAAGATATTTATGATGATTTATTAATCGAACTTCAAGAATCATTCGAAGAATTACGCGAAGAATATAAGGAAAATAATCCAGAAACTTGGACGAACTTGACTTTGAAACTAGATAGGACAGGCCAGTTTTCTATAGATTATAATTATGAAGATGTAATTGCTTCAGAGCTAAATGGATCTCAAAGAAAGGCTGTTTGGGTGTATAAAAATCTAGGTTTAATGCCAAAAAGGAAAACGGTAAGAGACTTTTTAGAGGATTATATCAAGACTAACGAAGGAAAAATTTAAATTAATTTCTAATATGGGACAGTTATATCAACAAATAGCAGAACACCTTAATGACATGATTCCATCTGATTGGACAAAAATCATTCTTTATGCGGAAATATTAGATGATTCATCAGAAGTTTACTTTTTCTTCAATACACCACAAAGTGAAGAGTATATCTATTCTCATGATATACCGAAACAATTCGATGTTAGTAAAAAAATATACGTGAGTTTATTAATTGAACTTCAAGAGTTATTCGAGGAGTTAAGAGAAGAATTTAAAGCAAACAACCAAGATACTTGGACCAATTTAACGCTTAAACTTGAGAATACCAGTAAATTATCAATAGACTATGATTACACCGATGTCATCGCCTCAGACTTAAACGGAACACATCGGCAAGTGGTATGGGAATATAATTTAGGTATCTTGCCTGAAGATAAGAAAGACAAAGAATTTGTAATAAACTACTTTGGTCTATAAATCAAGAATGGCTCAGTCTTTACTGCTGGGCTATTTTTGGTATTGAAATCTTTTCAATTGTATCCATGAATTCCCATATTTCACGTTAATCCCAATAATTCATTACTATTTATTTTGATTAAATCAATTAAAGTTGCTGACCGTCCAGCATGTCTGGGGTCGCCATGTTCTGTTAAGATTGTGTTTGTATTTCCCATATTAAATACAAAAATATCTTTATCAGTATTCGAAATTACCTCTATGATTTTATATACTTGAGAATAGTAATAAAGGTTGTGTACAGTTTTCACATTTGGTTTCCCCCATGCAAGGACAACTATATCTGAATCATTTATCATTGAACTAACTGTATTAATATTATTCTTTTGAACATGATTTAATAGATTTGCACCGTGAATACTTTTCAATTTTGCTGAGGTGTCTGCTGGATTTGGAGCATATATAGGTATAACATTTCCTACGTAAAGTTTTTTCACTTGAATTTTCTCATGGGTATAACAATAGAAAAAATCAATTAATTTATTTACAGTTCTATCTGAAATATTTGAATCAGCTTCCGATGGATTCATTAATATTACTGTAACAGTAATACCTTCCATTCGATTTTTAAAAGGAATTGATAAGCTATATCTTAAATTTACACCCGGTATAATATTTTGCCTATCATCAATAGTAATAGACGAAATATCTACCTTATTAGAATCGTAATAATGCGTCAATAAAAAACTTCCTTTCTGTAAATAATATATGTAACGGAGCCAAGACTAACCTTAAAAGATTAAAATCATAACTCCGTCCAAACTAAAGAGCTAACTATTCACTTCTCCATAAACTTCATTCATCATATCTTCCATAATATAAGCCTTAAACTCGTCGTTCTCTAAAATCTTCATAAAGAACTCTTGATTGCTGCTCATACGGTCAATAACGAAGTCCATAAAGGATTTTTCAAAGGCGAATTTGAAGTTTTCTTTTGTGTTGTTTTTTGCTTTTTGACGAATGTCTTCGTCATTTAACATATCCTCTTTCACTTGCTCGCGAGAAAGGAAATCTGTTTCTGTGAATTGCGTGCCAAAGCGCTCATTTAACTTTTCTAACACGCTCGATAAACGAACCTTCTCATCTTCAGCTGCACCACCAGCACCATGTTCCTGAGGATCTAAGTCGTAGCCGCCCGTTTTCTCAAGCTCAATGCTGCCTTCAAATACTTTTTGATTGCGGTAGTATTCAAGTGCTACATCATCCGCCAAGTAAACGTCTTTATCTCCTCGACCACGTGGCAATTTACGTAACAAGTACGTCAGGTAAATATATTGCTTGTGTAGATCTAAATCAATAAATGTTACAACTTGTAGCACAAAGCCATACGTACGTATAAATTTCGTAGCCACTTGTTTAAATGCGAATTGTTCTTCTCCCGAAAGTTTTTTAAAACGCTCCACACCTTTATCGAGAAGCGCATTTAACTCGGCTTGAGCCTTCGTAGACTTCTTCACACCACCCGTTACTTCAAGCTCATTTACCTTTTGCACCTCTTCCTCAGTAAATACTTGATATGGCTCTAGCTCGGCCTGCATATCATAAAGGATATTCGGATCAGAAATTTTTGATAGACTTGTCGATTCATAATAAGGCTGGAAAGACGCTTTTATGTCTTCTGGATCATTTACAAAATCCAAAACAAATGTATCGTCTTTACCAGGGCATGTGCGATTTAAACGAGATAGTGTTTGCACTGCCTTAATACCGCTTAATGGCTTATCTACATACATTGTGTGCAACAATGGTTCATCAAATCCAGTTTGATATTTCTCCGCAACAAGTAGCACTTTGTATTCATCAGAATTAAATTTTTCAGGTAACTCTTTTTCAGAGAACTGATTCATTTCTGACTCAGTATAATGAATCTCACCATCTTTCACAGTACCGGAGAAAGCAACTACTGTTTTTAAATCATCGTAGCCCATTTCATTAATATACTTATCGAATGCCGTTTTGAAACGTACTGCATGTAAACGGCTCGCTGTTACAACCATTGCCTTTGCACGACCACCAATTTTGCGCTGTACGAAATTGCGATAATGCTCGATAATAATTTCTGTTTTTTGTGCAATGCTATGTGGATGAAGTGATACGTATTGTGCTAGCTTTTTCGTAGCTTGTTTTTTTGATACCTCCGGATCATCTTCAACTGTCTTTGCAATTTTCCAGAACGTTTTATAAGTCGTATAGTTTTCAAGTACATCTAAAATAAACCCTTCTTCAATCGCTTGGCGCATTGTGTATTGATGGAAGGCCTCTGGCTTACCATCAATACCAACTGTACCAAACTTCTCTAACGTCTTGGGCTTTGGAGTCGCTGTAAATGCAAAGAACGATACGTTATCCTGTTTCCCACTTTTCAAAATGGCTTCCACAATTTTCTCGTCTACATCAGCTAAATTTTCTTCGGCAATGCGGTCTTCCTCATAAGCTGCTTCTAACGTCTTATCTGATAAAATATTTGTTAAGGCAGTAGATGCTTTACCACCTTGAGATGAGTGCGCTTCATCGATAATAACTGCATATTTTTTCCGCTCTAAGCCCGCTACCTTTTCCAAAATGAACGGGAACTTTTGAAGCGTTGTAATAATAATGCGCGTTTCACTATTAATAGCACGTGCTAATTGCTCTGAGTTTTTATCAACTGGCTCGACCATTCCTGCTTTATGTTCTATCTGATACACTGCGTCTTGCAATTGCTTATCTAACACTCGGCGATCGGTAATCACAATCACACTACTAAAAACCGATTCATTTTCCTCGTTATGTAGTTTTGCTAAGCGATGTGCAAGCCATGAAATCGAATTCGTCTTGCCCGAACCCGCAGAGTGCTGAATTAAATAATTATGACCGACAAGCTTTTGTGCAACATCTGCTTCTAACTTACGTACAACATCAAGCTGATGGAAACGAGGGAAAATGAGCATTTGACGCTCACCTATTATTTCACCGTTTGAATCTTTAATATCGTCTTTCTTAATAAAGATGAAGCGATATAAAATGTCGAGCAAGCTATCAGGAGCCAAAATGTCTTCCCATAAATAATGCGTACGGTAATTGTCATACACTAACGGGTTCCCTTTACCGCCATTGTTACCTTTGTTAAATGGTAGGAAGTATGTTTTCCCTTTATCAAGCTTTGTTGTCATAAATACTTCATCTGGATCAACCGCAAAGTAGACAGCAACACGCTCATTAAATTTAAATAGCTGCTCGCGTGGATCACGGTCATTCTTTAATTGTTTCATCGCATCTTCAACTGTTTGATTTGTTAATGGATTTTTCAGCTCCATCACTACAAGTGGTAAGCCGTTTAAAAACAGCACCATATCTAAGCTATTGGAATGCTTATCACTGTAATACACTTGGCGAGCGACATTAAAACGGTTTTTCCCATACTGTTCATTTAATGTTTTATTCATATCCGTAGGGGGCTGATTATACGCAAGTTGTAATGTCATACCACGGTCTTTGATCCCTTTACGTAAACATTCAACCAAACCTTGTTTATGTAGCTGGTCTTTAATACGCTTTAACACATGTTCTTTATAAGTAGGACCATACGATTTCTCTAACGTACGCATACGTTTTTCCTGTGTATCCTCTAAAAAAGCAAATAGCTCTTCTACGTCGATGGCATGCTGCTTGAAAGAAGCACTCGTCTCACCTTCAAGCACACGCTTTTTATAACCATTCGCAATTAAGACCATTTCGATATTCGTTTCGAAACCTTTTTCTGAAGTATCCACTGCCATCACAACTCACCTCACTTAATCAAGTTCCATATCACGCACATCAATTTTACCAGTTACCGCTTCATAGATAAGGGCTTGGCGGTATTCTTTTAGTTTTTCGATTTGCTTATTAATGCTTTCAACTAAATTATCAATTTTAGAACATTCAACCTCTAAATAACTTGCAATTTCAATCTGCTCTTTTAAAGATGGATAAGGTATTTTAGATTTTTCTAAATCTGATACATTTAAATTTCCTACGCCACCTGCTTGTAATGTTTGCATATTTGCATATTCATTAAAATTTCGTGATCCTAAAATGTAAGTTAAATACTTATTATGAATGAACTTCTTAACCCTAATATGACTTAATGAAACGTAAATACTGAAATCAAAATCAACATCCACAATACAAGTTTGTCCAATCCCTGCACCAACTCGGACTTGTAATATATCCCCTTTCATAGGCTTTTTATACTTTGTTAGAGAATTATGAAGTTCTTGAGATATGTAATTATATTTCTCAAGTTTCAATTTTCCAGATCTACTTACATTCTGTGCAGATAGAAAAGGGACACCCTTGGATTCATCGACATATGTTGGAGTGCTAGCATAGCCACATGTTAATATATCAACAATTCTTTTTATCTTATTTACAGTCCAATGCTCAGGTATTTCACCAATCCACTCAACACCTGAATCTTTCATTTTTACATTT
Source organism: Bacillus sp. FSL K6-0993 (assembly GCF_037977205.1). Classification (NCBI taxonomy): domain Bacteria; kingdom Bacillati; phylum Bacillota; class Bacilli; order Caryophanales; family Bacillaceae; genus Bacillus; species Bacillus sp. FSL K6-0993. The sequence continues at coordinate 717,669 of NZ_CP150275.1, read as the reverse complement.
GAATTTAATCCTTTTGTAACAGCTTCTGTGATGATTGATTGGCGTTGTTGTTCTAATAAATTTATTAATTTATTCTTAGATACTATTAAATCACTGATTTCTTTATCTTTTTTGGATAAAAGCTTTGATATTCTTTGCTGTTCTTCAAAATTTGAGGGAATTTCTATTTCCAAGTTCTTCACATCTTCAGTTGTTACTGCTTCAAATGTACTTCCTTTTACTAATGTTAAAAGTCTAGAATTAGCCTCTATTAAGCCATACCATAAATAGTCCCTATCTAAGCCATCCTTAGGTGTTATCGAACAAAGACCTCTCCCTATAACATACTTTTGGTCTGAAAAATTTAATGATCCAACTGGTGCACGAACAGACATTAAAATATCATTGGGCATAGAAAATTTATTTGCTTTAACACAATAATTTACAGGAGTGGGATGTGATTCACCAAACTCTGCCTTCCCTTGTAAAAAAGGTGTCCCAACACCTTCTTGATTAACACTTTCTTGATCTGGTGATTGTCCCATATTAATGCGAGAAATATACTTTAATTTGATTTTCATCCCATCACCTTCTTCAACTGCTCTGCAATCTCTGCTTCTAATGCACGAATCTCTTCCATAATTTCTGCTGAGCTGCGTAATGCTTTGTATTTATAGAACTGGCGAGTAAAAGGAATTTCATAGCCAATTTTTGTTTTTGTTTCATCAATCCATGCATCTGGTACATGTGGTAATACTTCACGTGCAAAGTAGTCATGAATGTTTTCTTTTAATGGTACGTTTTCAGTATCACGTAAGTCTGTATCTGGCTCGATGTCTGTTTTATTTTTCATACATACATCGGCTGTTTCATCTTTTTCAGATAGACCAGCTAAAATCGCTTTTAATACAGGTGCTCCGATAGTAATACCAGCTTGTTTCAACGCAGCTTTAACTACTTTCGTGAACTCGTCACGATTTTTATATACTTTTTCGCTTTGTAAGGTGCGTAAAATATACAAAATTTGCGTTTGCATCTTCTTACCTTCTTCAATTTCAAAGTGACCTGCATCGCCTTTTTTCTTTGAGGTTGCTAAGTTTGCAAAACCTTTTCCTTCTGCAACACGAGCAAGACGCTCTTCATTGATTTGGAAGTTTAAACGTAATGGACGTTCTACTGTAATTTTTGCGTAGCCGAAGTCCTCATTATCAAAAATCTTCACGTACTCATTTGGCTGTGCATCACCGTATAAACGAACAATCTCATTAATTTGCTCTTCTGTAATTTCGTTACGCTTGCTACCCATCGACTTTTTCATTTTTTTCGAGAAGTCTACGGCATTGACTAACCGTACTTTCCCTTTATGAAGAGGTGCTTTATTGTTCGTTAAAATCCAAATGTACGTTGCAATGCCTGTATTGTAGAAAAGATCGTTCGGCAATGCCACAATACCTTCTACTAAGTCGTTTTCAAGCAGATACTTACGAATTTCGCTCTCACCAGAGCCTGCATCACCGGTAAATAACGGCGAACCATTCATAATGATGGCTAAACGAGAGCCTTGTGGATTTTCTGCTGTAACTGGCTTCATTTTTGACAGTAAGTGCATTAAGAATAGTAGCTGTCCATCACTCGTTCTTGGTGTACCTGGACCAAAACGACCGTTAAAACCTTGTTTCTCATGTTCTTCTTTAATTGGCTTCTCATACGATTTCCAGTCTACTCCGTATGGCGGATTTGAAATTAAGTAATCGAATTTATCACGTGGGAATTGGTCTTTTGATAACGTATTCCCCAAACGAATGTTACGCGCGTCTTCCCCCTTAATCAGCAAGTCTGCTTTACAAATCGCATATGATTCAGGATTAATTTCTTGGCCGAAGAACTCTAAGTGTGCTGTTGGGTTTTGACTTAGTAAATACTCTTGTGCTACAGAACCCATCCCACCGGTACCAGCTGCACAGTCATACAAGGTTTGTGTTAAACCTGGCTTCGTTAAAATGCTTGCATCGTCATGTAAGAATAATAAGTGCGTCATAAGGCGAATTACTTCACGTGGCGTATAGTGATCCCCTGCTTCTGCATTTTCATTGAAACGACGAATTAATTCCTCAAATACATAGCCCATCTCAATATTTGACACTGTTTCTGGATGTAAGTCGATTTCACTAAAGCGTTTAATCGTTAAGTACAACAAGTTATTTTGTTCGAGCTTATCAATTTGGCGATCAAAGTCAAAGTGATCCATAATATCACGAGCCACTTTTGAAAAACCATTTATATAATCACGTAAGTTATCCGCAATGTTATCTGAATCTGTTAATAGCTTGTTGAAATCATATTTGCTGGTGTTATGGAAGTTTTGCTTTGAGACACGATTTAAAATCTGTTCACGAGCATCTTCATTCATTGCTGCAAACCGTTCTGCCTTAGCTAATACTTCCTCCTTTGTGCTCTCTAATACGCAATCAAAACGACGTAATACTGCTAATGGCAAAATGATTTTACCGTAGTCTTCTGGTTTATAAGGTCCACGTAATATCTCAGCAATTGACCAAATGAAGCTTACTTTATCTTGGAAGTTAATCATGTTATATACCTCATTTAATAATTTTTTTCGAATATACTTCTCATGTAGCTAGATTGAGATAATATGAGCAAGTTTTAAGGATGCTTATCTCATTGTAGTAACTGATCATTTTTTCGCTCATATCACCTACTGACACCCTATTCACTGATTCATCAAAATAGATATCATTACCTATTATTATAAGAGTTTGTACAACAAAAAGTAATACCATATAAAAATCTCCCTCTACATTTGCTACTACATATTTCTTTTCTTAATAAGCATCCATATTTTTTGGAGTATTCTATAAAATAAAGGGATGGGGCACAAAACCCCAATATTCGATGAGAAGTCAAACGCTACAAATATTTATACTTTTTGAAAAAATCTGCTTATATAAGGGGCTTTTGTACTAACTATTTATTTTTAAAGAATAATAGAGAAAAATTCATGTATACAAATTGTATTACTACATTTCTAAATAAAATTGCTGAGCTATTGACACATTGTCTCATCAATCCTGAGCGAAATAGTGTCTATTTCTACTCTTAATTATTAATATTAGAAATCAGCTGTGATCACTTTTTTAAAACATCTAGCATCGATTTGGACAATCAGGAAATTTTTATATCAATGTAAGCAATCTATTCAACAGAAAAAGAATTCAGTAAAGCAAATTAGAATCTTTGAGAAGGAATTAGAACGGCTCAGACAAAAGAAAAAGAAGTCACTCAATTTGTTTATTAACGAAAAAATATCCAAAGCAGATTATGATGGAGTGTCAGCGATATCAATGCCCAGACGGACATTATCAATTCTAAAACCGAGCAATTGAAGTCTTCTCTTGAAACCAATATCGATGAATTAAACAGCAGTTAGATGCTTTTATAGAATTTCAAGAATTAACTCAAGAAATACTTCCCGCTTTCTTGAGACAATTGAAATAAAAGCAGATGAAGTCCGAGAATTTTTTATCGATTCTCGAACCCATCTGCTTCTTATTTAATTAATTTTAGCACAGCCACACACTCCACATGATTCGTATGCGGAAACATATCCACAGGCTGCACTTCGAGCGTCTGATACCCGCCATCCTCAAGCACCCGCAAATCTCTCGCAAGCGTGCCAGGATTACAGGACACGTACACAACCCGCTTCGGTTTCATCTCTACAATCGTGCGTAGGAGGGCTTCGTCGCAGCCTTTTCTTGGTGGGTCGACGACTAGCGTATCAGCTGTAATGCCTTCTTCATACCACTTTGGAATCACGGTTTCCGCTTCTCCGACCGCGAACTCAGCGTTTGTGATGCCGTTGAGCTCAGCATTTCGTTTGGCGTCTTCAATCGCTTCCGGCACGATTTCTACGCCGTACACTTTTTTAGCTTGCTTCGCCAGAAATAGAGAAATCGTTCCAATGCCGCAGTAGGCGTCGATGACGGTTTCTTCACCTTGAAGCTCCGCGTACTCAAGCGCTTTGTCGTAGAGCACCTTTGTCTGCTCTGGGTTGACCTGGTAGAACGATCTGGCGGAGATGGCGAATTTGACGTCTCCGATGAGGTCGTAGATGTATTCTTCGCCCCAGATGACGTTTGTTTCGTTGCCAAAAATGACGTTTGTTTTGTTTGGGTTGATGTTTTGCACGATGGATTTGACGTGCGGGAATTGCGCTGTGATGTCTTCGATGATCTTCGCTTTGTGCGGAAAATCGTTCGTTCTTGTGATGAAGACGATCATCATTTCTCCCGTTACCACACCGTATCTGACCATGATGTGGCGGAGCCAGCCTTTGTGGCGTTCTTCGTTGTAGGCTTTGACACCGTAGTTTGCGCAAATGTCTTTGACAGCTTGAACGGCTTCGTCGTTTTTGGATTGCTGGATCAGGCAGGCGCTCATGTCGATGATGTCATGGCTTCTTTGCTGATAAAATCCGGCGACGAGTCCGCCTTCTCGCTCTCCTACCGGCACCTGTGCTTTGTTTCTGTAGTTCCACGGGTCTTCCATGCCGAGTGTCGGGTGCACGGTGACGTTGGACAGGTCCAGCTTGCCGATGCGTTCTAGGACGTCTTTGACCTGTTTCTGTTTAAACAGGAGCTGGCCTTCGTAGGTCATGTGCTGAAGCTGACAGCCTCCGCATTGTTTGTAAATCGGGCATGGGGCGTCCGTTCTATGCGGGCTTTCTTCCTTCAGCTCAATCAGACGGCCGAAGGCGAACCCTTTTTTGACGCGTGTCACTTTGATTTGGGCTTTTTCCTCGGGCAGGGCATTCGGCACAAAGATCGGGAATCCTTGAACCTTTGCGACGCCCGCTCCTTCGTGCGTCAAATCCTCAAATGTCACGTCATAGTATTCGTTTTTTTCTACTGGGGGTTTCATTTTCATCTATAATCACCTCTAGTTTTAAGCGAAAGAAAAACTTGGCCTATTCAAGCCAAGTTTCAGCGTGTAGGCAAACCTTCGCATTCGTTGTCAGTCCTGTGCTTCGGTGCTCACGTAAAAAGACCAGCGGCTAAAAACTAGAGCGTCCTGCTCAAACGCCGCTGTCACCGCATCCTGCGGAAGTACGCTCCAATGCTCGCCCTTCCTAGACTTCAAAGGTTTTCAATCACGCTGAAAAGATGACAAAATCCTAAAACGAAAACTGTTTTAGGATTTTGTCAACATTCTGAGCTTGGCTTACAAAGCCAAGTTTTAGTCATCCAGCTGTTCCGCTTTCTCCTTCGGCATGACGACGTGAATGTGCCGGTACAGATTCACGAATTCGCCCGGCAGCATACCGCCGTACTCGCCGTCCAGGTTCAGCTGCATCTTTTCTGATACATTGACTTTCACACGGTTCGCTTTTGTATAAATAATGTGCTGATCGTTGATGTGTTCGCCGCGAAGCGCCATCGTGGCAACCCTGATAAATTCAGCAAGGTTTGCTTTCTTTAGTATCATCAAATCAAACATGCCGTCATTCAGGCTGGAATCCGGCGCGAGTTTTTCGAACCCGCCGACGGAGTTTGTCAGCGTGACCAAAAACAGCATGATTTCACCTTGAAACAGCTTGCCATCATATTCAATCTCGACTTCTGTCGGACGAAGTGAAGGCAGCATTTCCATTCCTTTTAAATAATAAGCAAGCTGGCCGAGCATCGTTTTGAGTTTGCTTGGCACGTCGTACGTCAGCTCCGTCAGACGGCCTCCTCCGGCGATATTGATAAAATACTGGCCGTTGACCTGTCCGATATCAATCGGGCGGGCGACGCCGTTAATGACCGTATCTGCCGCTTTTAAAATATCCTCTCGCGGAATGCCGAGCGCTCTGGCGAAGTCGTTTGTTGTGCCGACTGGAATCACACCGAGTGTCGGACGGTTGTCTAAAGGTGCAAGCCCGTTGACGACCTCGTTGATCGTTCCGTCTCCGCCTGCCGCAATGATCAGGTCAAACTCACGCAATGCTGCTTCCTTGGCAGCGTGTGTAGCGTCTCCTGCGCATGTCGTCGCATGGGTGGAGGTTTCATAGCCGGCTTGTTCAAATTTTTGCAGGACCTGGGCAAGATGCTTTTTAAAGATCTCCCGTCCTGAAGTCGGATTGTATATTATGCGTGCACGTTTCATTATCTCATCATCCTACTTAAGAGTATCCGATCCATTTTTACACTAACAACCTTTAATTATACTATGAGTTAAAAAAATCGCAACAAAATGTACATAATCTTACAGGTGAAAACGCACAAAAGCTCAAAACTGATTCTTGTTTTGAGCTTTTGTCATCCTTAACATTCTTTCAGCTTGATTGAAAACCCTTGTAGTCTAGGAAGGGGGAGCATTGGAGCGGAGCGAATGTAGAATTCGTGAGCATCGACGCGCAGACCTGACAACGAATGCGAGGGTTTTTCAACAAGCTGAAAGCCTCAGCATAGCTGAGGCTTTTTGTTTTTTTATTCTTCTTCTGTTCCAGGTTTTTTCTTGCGGAACTTCGCCAATACTTCATATACGATTGGCACGATCAAGAGCGTCAGAAGCGTTGAACTGATCAAACCGCCGATAACCGTGACGCCGAGTCCTTTTGAAATGACTTGGCTTCCGCCTTCGAAGCCGAGTGCTAATGGAATCAAGGCGCCGATTGTCGCAATGGCTGTCATCAGGATCGGACGGAGTCGTGTAGAGCCGGCTTCCAGGAGCGCTTCTCTCGTAGACAGGCCTTCCGCTTCCTTATGAATCACGCGGTCAATTAAGACAATGGCATTCGTGACAACGATACCGATCAGCATGAGCATACCGATCATTGCGTTCAGACTGATCGTTTCACCTGATACGTAAAGTCCGACCAGGGCACCGATGACTGTGAACGGCAATGAGAACAGAATCGCAAATGGCGCTAGTGCTCCGCCGAAGGTAATCACGAGCACAAGGTAAACGATCGCTATTGCTGCCAGCATCGCTAAACCGAGCTTCGTGAAGGAATCAGCGATATCCGCTGATACGCCGCCTGTGTCAATCGATACGTTATCAGGATGATCTAGCTTATCGATTTTCTTCTGGATAGCAGCTGATACGGCTGTGACGTTGTCAGATGTAACCTCACCTGTGACATCCGCATAGACTTTTCCGTCACGTTTTGACACGGTATCTGATGTTGATCCTTCTTTCACTTTTGCCACATCGCCGATTTTGACTTCCTGGCCAGTCGCGGAAGTGATCTTTTTATTCTCTAAATCTTTCACACTCTTATACTCGTCTTTTTCTGTCTTAATGTTCACATCAAGCTCTTTGCCGTCTTTTTTCACGGTGGTGAGCGGTTCTTGCGATGTTTGTGACATTAAGGCCTGAGAAATTTGAGACGCGGTTAAACCGAGTTTGCTTAGTTTTTCTTGGTCAGCGACAAATGTGTACTCATCATATGTGCTGGAAAGGCCTGAATTTACGTTTTTCAGATCCTTTTCATCTTTCATGATTTTTTCAATGTCTTTGACCGTGTCTTTAATATCGTTTTCAGAATCGCCATACACATAGTATGTTAATTGGTTGTTATTGCCTGAAGAGCTGAAGTCCTGTGACTTCCATTCTCCGCGGTCAGATTGCTTTTGGATTTCCTTCAGAACGTTATCTTTTTCTTTATCAAAGTCAGGTGTGTCGCTTTCATATTTGATATAGAATAACGCACCGTTAGAATCTCCTCCGGCAAGCGGGCTTCCAGAGCCTAATGAATACTGAACCGTATCGACATGCTTGCGGTCAAGCAGGATTTTTTCTGCTTTTTCAGCTTCATTTTCGGCTTCTTTTTTCGTTTCACCCGGTTCTGGGCTGTATGTGAGCTGCATCGTTTTTTCTTCCTCGGACGGCAGGTAGCTGGCACCGATTAACGGTACGAGGAACAAGCTTCCAAGGAGCATCAGAACAGCGATGATAGACGTGATCCATTTGTGGCTCAGCGCCCAGTTCAATACTTTTTTATAGATGTTTGCAAGTCTGCCAGGTTTGTGTTCTTTTGCTTTAATCGGCGCGCCCGTTAATGATTTTTTGAACAGGCTGTGTGCAAGCATCGGCACAAGCGTGATCGAAATCACCAGGGATGCGGCAAGCGCAAAAACAATCGTTAAGGCAAATGGAATAAACAATTCACCGATTTGTCCGCCTACAAGTGCGAGCGGCAGGAATACCGCGATTGTCACGATCGTCGATGACATGATCGGCTTAAACATTTCCTTCGTCGCTTCACGAACTAAGGCTTTTCCGCGGAGCGGCTCGTCTTTGAGTCTCATTCGGCGATAAATGTTCTCGATCACAACGATGGAGTCATCGACTACACGTCCGATGGCAACGGTCATTGCGCCGAGCGTCATAATATTTAATGTGATATCAAGCTGCTGAAGCACAAGGAGTGCGATCAGCAATGATAATGGAATTGAAACTACCGAAATTAATGTTGATTTGATATCTCTTAAGAATAAGAGAATAATCACAATCGCAAAAATAGCACCGAAAATGGCTTTGCTTAACATCGTGTCAACTGACTGTGTGATCGGCTCCGCCATGTCGAGAGTTGCGCTGTAATTGAAGCCTTTATGGTCTTCTTTGAACTTCTTCAGCTCAGCTTTGACATTGTCGGCAACCTCTACCGTATTCGCATCGTTTGCTTTGACGATGTTGATGCCGATGCTGTCTTTGCCATTTGTGCGTGAAACGGATTCAGCTTTTTTCACATCTTTAATTGTAGCAATGTCAGAAAGCTTGACCGTCGGCACTGCTGTGCTTGCGCTTTGCTGCGCCTGTGCTGCCGCTTGCGCGCTTTGAGCTGCTTGAGCACTCTGCGCACCCGCTTGAGATGCTGCGCTGCTGCCTGCACTTGAAGCAGATGCCGTCGGGATTCTCATATTCTTCAAATCTTTAATTGTTTCAATATCGCCGCTGACGACGACAGATTTTTCTTCATTTCCGAATGTGTACAATCCAAGCGGAGTTGTCACATCTGAACCTTGAATCACTTGCTTGACTGTATCTTCATCAAGGCCGTATTCTTTCAGTTTGTCTTCTTTGAAAGAGAATTCAACCTCTTCCACCTGCTGGCCAGATACTTGGACGGACGCAACGCCTTCTATGCCTTCAAGTTTAGAAACGAGGCTGTCCTCCACTTGTTTCGTTAGCTCTTGCAGGTTATCTTTATCACTGGACACGCTCAGCGTCAGAATCGGGAATGAGTTCAAGCTGTAGCGTGAAATCTCCGGATCCTTCGCGTCATCAGGCAGGCTGACGTTTTCTAACGCTTCAGCTGCTTCTGTTTTCGCTTTGTCCATATCTTTCTCATAATCATATTCAATCATGACCGACGATGCGTTTTCATAGGACGTCGAAGTCACAACACTGACACCGTCCAAGTTCTGCACGGCTTGTTCAACCGGTTTGGTCACTTCATCAGCCACTTGGCTTGGTGTCGCACCCGGATATGTCGTGCTGATCGTCAAGTAAGGCATGTTCACGTCAGGAATAGACTCTTGCTTCATATTCATACCCGCATACAAGCCGGCTGCCGTTACAATAATCGTCATCAGCCATACGGCGAATTTGTTTTTCAGAACGAAATTAATAACGTGATTCATCATATCCTCCATTACATTTTTTATTGACTGACTGGTCATTCTATATAATACTAAACGTTATAACGCAACAACGTCAACTCATATACCAGAAAATTTTACTAAATTTTTCAAGGATTAAGGGGAAGCACGTCATGAATGAAAAAAAAGAGAGAATCATAAAAACCAGCATTCGTTTATTTGCGAAAAAAGGATTCGCAGCTACGACGATCCAAGAAATCGCCAGTGAATGCGGCATTTCGAAGGGCGCTTTTTATTTGCACTTCAAATCGAAAGAAGCGCTGCTGTTATCTGCCTGTGAATATTATATCGGTATGTCTATGAACAAAATGAAAAATATAGAAGAAGATCTCGCAGGAAAGCCGCCTAAAGAAGTTTTGAAAAAACAAATTGGCGCACAATTTGAGGATTTTCGTGATCATAAAGATTTTATCGTTCTTTTGCTTACCGAAAATATCATTCCGGAAAATCAAGAAATCAAGCAATACTTTTACAAAGTAACCATGGAGACGGATAAGCTGTACCGGAACGCCTTGCTGGTATCCTATGGCGAAGGAATCGAGCGGTATGTCGCAGATCTGTCCATCATGGCAAGAGGCATTGTGCATTCTTATATGAACGTGATGGTATTTAACGGTGAGCTTAATATCGATGCAGAAGAAATCTCAGCCTTTATTATTGAGAGACTGGATGATCTTGTACAGGGGCTGAGCCGTTCTGCACTCAATCCGATTGTGTCAAAAGACATTTTCAACCCGATGCCTGCGGGGAAGGACCAGCTGCTTGAGGACATTCAGAAAGTGAAAGAAAACAGCACGCTGCCCGAGGATATCACCGTGTCACTTGATGTTATCGAGGAAGAATTGACTCAGGATAAACCGCGCAAGCCGATTATTAAAGGCATGCTGTTCAATTTGACCGGAACCAACGACAAAGAAGTTGAAAGGCTCCGGGCCCTCATCTCAGTCTTTATCTCAATTTGACCATAAAAAAAGCAGCCTCTGCGGGCTGCTTTTTTATTAGCGTTTTTTAATTTCTTCAAGCAGAATTTTGTTGACCATCGGCGGGTTGGCTTGTCCTTTGGACGCTTTCATAATCTGTCCGACTAGGAAGCCGATCGCGCGGTCTTTTCCGTTTTTAAAGTCTTCGATTGATTGAGGATTGTTGTCAAGCGCCTCAGTGACAAGCTTCAGAAGCACGCCTTCGTCAGAAATCTGAACAAGGCCTTTCTCTTTCACAATCTTCTCAGCGTCGCCGCCTTTTTCAATCAATTCTTTAAACACTTTCTTCGCGATCTTAGAAGAAATGGTGCCTTTTTCAATCAATTTGATCATGCCGGCAAGGCCTTCAGGTGTCAGGGCAACGTCGGCAAGCTCTTTTTGTTCTGCGTTTAGGTAAGCTGACACTTCACCCATCAGCCAGTTAGACGCTTGTTTGGCTTCAGCGCCTTTTTGAACGGTTTCTTCGAAGAAATCAGCCATTTCTTTTGTCAGCGTCAGAACCATCGCGTCATATGCAGGCAAGCCAAGCTCTTCGATATAACGCTTGCGGCGCTCATCCGGAAGCTCAGGAATGCTTGCTTTTACGCGTTCCTTCCATTCATCATCAATGTAGAGCTCGACTAGATCCGGCTCTGGGAAGTAACGGTAGTCGTCAGATCCCTCTTTGACACGCATAAGAATGGTTTTCTTCGTTGCTTCATCATAACGGCGAGTTTCTTGCTGGATGACGCCGCCGGAAAGAAGAACCTGCTCCTGGCGTTTTTCTTCATGCTCAAGGCCTTTTTGAACAAACGCAAAGGAGTTCAAGTTTTTCAATTCCGTTTTTGTGCCGAATTCCTCTTGGCCGATCGGACGAAGAGAGATATTGGCGTCACAGCGAAGTGAGCCTTCTTCCATTTTACAGTCAGAAACGCCTGTATATTGGATGATGGATTTCAGCTTTTCAAGATACGCGTACGCTTCTTCCGGCGTGCGGATGTCCGGCTCTGATACGATCTCAACAAGCGGCGTTCCTTGGCGGTTGAAGTCAACAAGAGAATAGCCGTCGCCCGTATGCGTCAGTTTTCCAGCATCCTCTTCAAGGTGAAGGCGCGTGATGCCGATGCGTTTTGTTTTGCCGCCGACTTCAATTTCGATCCAGCCGTTTTCGCCGATTGGCTTATCAAATTGAGAAATCTGATACGCTTTCGGGTTGTCAGGATAGAAATAGTTTTTGCGGTCAAACTTCGTATCCGTTGCGATCTCACAGTTGAGCGCCATAGCGGCTTTCATTGCGAATTCAACGGCTTCTTTGTTCAGGACAGGCAGGACGCCCGGATATCCGAGGTCAATAACGCTTGTCTGCGTATTCGCCTCCGCGCCGAATGGCGTTGGAGAGCTTGAGAAAATTTTTGATTTTGTTTTTAACTCAACGTGGACTTCAAGTCCGATTACCGTTTCAAAGTTCAATTCTTTTCACCCCTTACAGTTCAGGTTTTGCTTTATGATGGTCTGTCGCTTGTTCAAATGCATGAGCAACGCGGTATACAGTGCTTTCATCAAAGTGTTTTCCGATGATTTGCAGGCCGAGCGGAAGACCGTCTGCTAATCCGCATGGCACGCTGATTCCCGGTACGCCGGCAAGGTTGACCGGAATCGTTAAGATATCGTTTGCGTACATTGTGAGCGGATCCTTCGTGTTTTCACCGATTTTAAACGCAGGTGTCGGTGTAGTCGGTCCAACAATAACATCATATTTTTCAAATACGTCTTCGAAATCCTTCTTAATCAACGTACGCACTTTTTGCGCTTTTTTGTAGTACGCATCGTAGTAGCCTGAGCTTAAAGCAAACGTTCCAAGCATGATGCGGCGTTTGACTTCATTTCCAAAACCTTCAGCGCGCGTTTGCTTGTAAAGGTCGATCAGGTTATCCGCATTGTCTGTGCGGTAGCCGTAGCGGATGCCGTCAAAGCGTGCAAGGTTCGCTGACGCTTCAGAAGATGACAGCAGGTAATATGTCGCAAGCGCGTATTTACTGTGCGGAAGAGACACTTCTTCCCATGTAGCGCCGAGACCTTCAAGGACTTTCAGCGCTGCCAGGACAGATTCTCTCGCTTCTTTGCCGACACCTTCACCAAGGTATTCTTTCGGAACGGCGATTTTCAGTCCTTTGATGTCTCCAGTTAATGAAGAAAGAAAATCAGGCACGTCCACATTTGCACTCGTGGAGTCCATTTTGTCTACGCCGGAAATCGCTTGAAGTAAAAACGCGTTATCCTCAACCGTACGTGTAATCGGCCCGATTTGGTCTAATGAAGACGCAAATGCGACCAGGCCGTAACGAGATACACGTCCGTATGTAGGTTTTAATCCGACAACGCCGCAGAAAGATGCCGGCTGACGGATGGAGCCGCCTGTGTCAGATCCAAGAGAAAACGGAACTTCTCCCGCAGCAACCGCAGCCGCAGATCCGCCGCTTGAACCGCCGGGAACTGTATCCAGGTTCCAAGGGTTTTTCGTCAGCTTGTAAGCAGAGTTTTCGGTAGATGACCCCATGGCGAATTCGTCCATGTTCAGTTTTCCGATTGTGACCGCTTCAGCGTCTTGAAGGCGCTGAACGACAGTAGCGTCATAGATCGGATCAAAGTTTTCGAGAATTTTGCTGGAGCATGTTGTGCGCAGCCCTTTTGTTACAATATTATCTTTTACGCCGATCGGCATACCGAAAAGAAGACCGTGCTCAGAACGGCCGTCAACCGCCTCATCAAGCTCCTTCGCGTATGCGCGCGCTCTTTCTTCATCTAATGCCAAAAAGGCTTGTACCTTATCATCAACCGCTTGGATGCGTTTATAAGATTCGTCAACCAGATCAGAAATCTTAATCTCTTTTTTATGTATGAGCTGTTTTAATTCTGTGATTTTATGATCAAATAATGACATTCTTGTGTCCCTCCTTTAGTCCAGAATTGATGGCACACGAATATAGCCGTCTTTATGGTCAGGCGCATTTTTCATGACATCCTCAACCGGAAGACCTTTACCCGCTTCATCTTCTCTCATGACATTTTTCATTTTCAGCACGTGAGTTGTAGGCTCCACATTGTCTGTGTTAACCTCATTAAGCTCCTCGGCAAATGAAATGATACTGTCGAGCTGTTCAGTGAACATTTTTGCTTCTTCTTCAGTAATCGCAAGTCTTGCAAGGTGCGCAACGTGCTTTACTTCTTCTATTGAAATTCGTGACATATGATCCACCTCCACATATTTCTCCGTTAAGTCATATAATACTGATCATATCAAAAACAAGCCCTTTAAAGCAACAAAACGCCTTAAGACAGGCCTGTGTTTTCGAAACAATACCCTATATATTTTATACTAAAATGAGGAGAAGGAGAAACGAAATATTTTTCTGAATATTTTTACTTTAATTATTTTTTGAAAGCGTTTTATTCTTTATTCCCTTCTAGGTTTGTAACGGTATTTCTCGCTCATGATCAAGGTTTCATCGCTTGAATGGCCGGGAATACTTTGTTAGGTTAAGTTACCAAGTGCACCCGCAAAAGAATTTCTTTTGATTTGCACTTACGCCAGGCTGCTTAACTGGCACCATCAATTTGAGAGGTGATGCAACATTATTAGAAATGAAGAGAGGGTAAAACGTGAGTATTGAAATTATTATATCTTTAGGAATTTACTTTATTGCCATGCTGTTAATCGGCTGGTATGCATTCAAGAAAACCACTGACATCAATGATTACATGCTTGGAGGAAGAGGCCTCGGACCATTCGTTACTGCTTTGTCTGCCGGTGCGGCCGATATGAGCGGATGGATGCTGATGGGTGTTCCCGGCGCGATGTTTGCGACAGGGCTGTCCACCTTATGGCTTGCTTTAGGTCTTACAATCGGGGCGTACTCAAATTACTTGCTGCTGGCTCCAAGGCTGCGTGCTTATACAGAAGCGGCGGATGATGCGATTACGATTCCTGATTTCTTTGATAAACGATTCCAGCATTCTTCATCACTGCTGAAAATCGTATCTGCATTGATCATCATGATCTTTTTCACATTGTATACCTCTTCCGGTATGGTATCTGGCGGACGGCTGTTTGAATCTGCTTTTGGTGCGGATTACAAATTAGGCTTGTTTCTGACCACTGCAGTTGTCGTGTTATACACACTGTTTGGCGGTTTCCTTGCTGTCAGTCTGACTGACTTCGTGCAGGGTGCGATCATGTTTGCAGCACTAGTGCTTGTGCCGATCGTTGCTTTTACCCATGTGGGCGGCGTTGCTCCGACTTTCCATGAAATCGACGCTGTTAATCCACATTTATTGGATATTTTTAAAGGCGCGAGCGTCATTAGCATTATTTCCTATTTAGCCTGGGGGTTGGGCTACTACGGCCAGCCTCATATCATCGTCCGATTTATGGCCATTAAAGACATTAAAGATTTAAAACCTGCACGCCGAATCGGTATGAGCTGGATGATCATTACAGTTCTAGGTTCCGTGCTGACGGGTTTAATCGGTGTTGCATACGCCCATAAATTCGGAGTTGCTGTAAAGGATCCGGAGATGATTTTCATTATCTTCTCTAAAATCTTGTTCCACCCATTAATTACAGGGTTCTTATTGTCAGCTATTTTGGCTGCCATCATGAGTTCGATTTCCTCACAGCTCTTAGTCACAGCAAGTGCTGTAACAGAGGATTTATACCGGTCATTTTTCAGACGAAAAGCTTCTGATAAAGAATTGGTCATGATCGGGCGATTGTCCGTCTTAGTCATTGCCGTTATCGCGGTACTCTTGTCATTGAACCCGAACAGCACCATTCTTGATTTGGTCGGATACGCTTGGGCCGGCTTCGGTTCAGCTTTCGGGCCAGCGATTCTGCTCAGTCTGTACTGGAAGCGAATGAACGAATGGGGCGCGCTTGCTGCCATGATTGTCGGGGCTGCGACCGTGTTGATCTGGATTACAACCGGCCTGGCAAAATCAACCGGTGTGTACGAAATCATCCCTGGGTTTATTCTCAGTATGATTGCCGGCATCATTGTCAGCATGATCACAAAACGTCCTGCAAAAGCCTCTTACCGATTATTCGGTGTCATGGAAAAGCTGTTAAAACGCAAAAAGTAAGCAATAAGCCATCAAGCGCAGCTTGGTGGCTTTTGTGCTCTTGTTTTGCTATAAATACTGTGAGAAAATCATATTTATTTAAAAACACCATAGAGAAGGGGGAAGTTGCTGTTGAGCTGGTATATTGATCCTGATATTTTATTGAAATTGGGCATTGCCACATTGATTGGCATGGTCATCGGGCTTGAACGCGAATTAAAAAATAAGCCGCTCGGATTAAAAACCTGTATCGTCATCGCAGTCAGCTCATGCATGCTGACGATCGTCAGTATTAATGCGGCATATCATTTCCCTAAATACTACCGCATCATGATGGATCCGCTTCGTCTGCCGGCACAAATCATCTCCGGCGTCGGGTTTATCGGAGCCGGTGTCATCCTGCGAAAGAGCAATGATGTCATTTCCGGCCTGACGACATCGGCCATGATCTGGGGGGCAGCGGGGCTCGGGCTGGCTACGGGAGCCGGTTTTTATAAAGAAGCGTTTGCCAGTCTTCTTTTCATCCTGATCAGCGTGGAATTTCTCCCATGGGTGGTCAGAAAAATCGGCCCCGACCGCCTGCAGGAAAAAGACATCCGCATCAGAATGTCACTTTCTGATAAAGACAAAATGACAGAGATTTTAAAAGAAATGAAAAGAAGAGATATCAAAGCACACTCCGTTCGGATCGACGACCTGGGCGAAAAGGATTTTCCAATTATGGAAGTAAAGGTCCGCGTCCATAAAAACAGATACACGACCGATGTCTACTATGACATTAAAGCCATTGAAGGCGTAGTCGGCGTGAAGTGTGATACATTATAAAAGCCAATGGGACTGGAATCCCATTGGCTTTTTCTATCTACACCAGTGCTGAAAAATCAAATGCTGTAATCGGCGTGCCATTCTCTATATCTCTTCTGAAACCGGCCAGCATTTCTTTTTCCTCTTCTCCTATTGTGTTAAGGTCAAACATCTGATGCAGCAATCCGTAAATCAGCATATGGCGAAGGCGGAGGAAATCAGGTATTATCATCAGCCATGCAGGATCAAGCTCATTTTCCTCCCAGTACCCTTTCATAAAATGCGTCATAAATTTTTCTGTAAACGCAGCTTTATCATCATATGGCACAACAGGATACCACAGGACATTGTAGAGAAGAATGCTAATATCGTTAACAAACCAGTTGTAGCCGATATCATCAAAATCAAATGCCGTGATTTTGCCATGATCCCAGTTAAAATTGCCGTGGTGCAGATCCGCATGTACCAAGCCGTAGCTGTCCTGGCTTTTCGGGAGCCTCCGCAGTTCATTCATCAAAGAATCGGCTTGCTGAAACACCTTTATCTGATCTTCAGGCACATATTTTCTCAGCTTTAATTGCTCCTCTTCATCCCATTCCTGTCTTTTGAAAGCGGGATTGCTCAATTTGTAGCTTTTTGTCAGGCTGTGCATGCTGCCTGTGTATCTGCCAAGCTCATAAAATAGCGTTTCATTCCAGTCCGATTCATCCACTTTTTGCCCTGGCGCTTTCTCATACACTCTCAATAAAAATGACCCGCCGTTTCCGTCCGGCACTGCTTCTACGTCTTTTCCGTTCAGCGACGGGAGCGGTTTGGCTACTGAAATTCCCCCTATTGCAAGGTGACGGAGCCATTCCATCTCTCCCATTATATAATCAGAAGATCTCCGAATCGTATGGGTAATCTTTAAAATATAAGGTTGATTGTCTTTCATACATTCATATACATAGTTTTCCGCATCAGCCAGAAAACGCACCTGATCTTTTGAGAAACCGTATCTCGCTGCAGCTTCTGCCAAAACCTGCTCTTCATGAAATATTTTTTTGATATCTTTATGCACGTCTAACATCCTTTCATTGCTATAGATTTGATAATGATTGTTTTCACACGATTTCCAGCATCAACATACCTCCCCTTGATTTGTGTTTCGGCAGAAGCGGAAATATTTTCCCTTTTCCTGTTAATTGTAACATAAAAACCCTTGTGCCAATATGGCACAAGGGTTTTCTATCAGTCATAAATGTGAACAGTCGGCTCTTTATCTCCAGCATTGCGGATAATGACCGCTTCCTGTCCGTCTGAGGACGTGATATTGACTTCGACATCAACTGAGCTCTTAGAGTAGTAGTCCATCACTTCACCCGTTAAGAACTGGGTAAACGCGACAACTTCACTTTTTCCGTAGAATTGCATTGGTATGTCAATCTTCATTTTCTTCATTTCATCATTATCATACAGCGCTGTACCGACAACGCCTGTATAGTTCGGGAAATATTCTTCAATTGAATTTTTGAACCGCTTAAAGACCTCGGTGTCATCCGGGTATTTTTCTGCTGTGGTTGTATCCGCCGGATAGAATACATATTTTTCATTGATGTCATCCCAATTTGAGATATCAGTAGAGCCTGCTTTGACCTCTGTTTTGGCGATGAAGTTCCCTGGCACAATCGATGTTTTTGACGCCTGCTTATAAAGCGCGACGGTAATCGGCACATTCTTCAAATTATCCTTTTTACGGAGGCGGTTAATAACCTCCTGTGCAATTTTTTCTCCCTGCTGGCGAAGCGTGCTGTCTTTAATCTCCACTTCTTTTTGCGGGTCGCCAGTTTTTTCACGATAGTAATACACGGAGTTTAACGCCAGTCCGATCATGACGCCGCCAAGCTGGATAGAATTCTTGTCTTTTCTGACTAAATAATCGTGCTCAAGCATGGAGGCTAAATAAATCGGGCTGCTTTCGTTCTTTTCTTCTGTTGAACCAGAGCTCGGGAGCGCTGGGTTCAAGCCTTCATTTTTGAAGTTTTTATCTTCTTTTTCGGCTTTTTTCAAATCAGAACCCGTTTTTTTCCGTGCCAGCCAGCTTAATACTGTATCCTCATCTAAATATTGTCCTTCTTGAAACAGATAATCGTCAGTCGAGAAAGAATCTTGGGCAAGACGCATCAGCCCTGTTTCAAACTCGTCAATGTCCAGCCTAGTATTCAGCTGTTCCGTTGTTAAGCCGCGCGCTTTGCCTGCCTTAAACGGCAGCACCATTTTGTAATAGGAGTCAGAGATATTATATTTCGGGACAATCGCTTTTTCTGACGATTTCGCCGTCTTTTGCGTAATCTCTTCCTCCTTCTCCCCCCCGAAACCTGACGAGCAGGCAGACAGCATTAATACTGCCGCCGTTGCCGCCAATGCCAACGTCTTTTTCAATAGAAAACACTCCTCTTATTTCTTTAGCTCTCCCATTAACTGTTCTTCATTCCATACTTCAATGTTCAGCTCTTGTGCTTTTGTCAGCTTGCTTCCCGCCGCTTCTCCGGCGATGACCAAGTCTGTGTTTTTGCTGACGCTTCCAGTCAGCCTTCCGCCCAGCGCTTCAATTTGCGCTTTGGCTTCGTTTCTTGACAGCTCTTCCAGCTTTCCTGTCAGAACAATTGTTTTACCGGCAAAGTAAGAATCGCTGTCCTCTGCTTTTACTTTTTTCGGGCCTTTGTAGAGCGTGTTTACGCCCAGCTCCTGAAGTTCATTCAAGAGTTCCAGCATTTCTTCTTTATGAAAATAGGTGATCACAGCATCAGCCATTTTTTCACCGATTTCATCTACCGCGAGAAGTTCCTCTTTAGAGGCTTTTTTCAGGTTCTCCAAGCTTTCAAAATGCATGGCAAGCGTCTTTGCAGCCTTTGATCCGATAAAACGGATGCCAAGCCCAAACAGCAAACGCTCTAACGAATTTTCTTTTGATTTTTGGATGGAGCTGATCAGGTTTTCAGTGGACTTTTCACCCATGCGCTCGAGCTGGATGACTCGTTCCTTCGTCAGCTTATATAAATCTGCCACATTGCGGACAAGGTTTTCCTCAAACAGCTGTGTGATCACTCGTTCGCCGAGCCCGTCAATGTTCATGGCATTGCGGGAAACGAAATGGATCAGCCCTTCCCGGATTTGCGCCGGACATTCAGGATTTATGCAGCGAAGCGCCACTTCTCCTTCGATCCGGACGAGCTCACTGCCGCATTCAGGACATTCCGTCGGCATGCTGAATTCCTTTTCTTCTCCTGTGCGCTGTTCAACGAGGACATTCACAACTTCCGGGATGATATCGCCCGCTTTTTTGACGACAACCTTATCCAAAATCCGAATGTCCTTCTCTTTAATTAAATCTTCGTTATGAAGGGATGCTCTTGAGACCGTTGTGCCGGCAACTTTTACCGGCTCAAGAATCGCGGTCGGCGTAATCACACCCGTTCGGCCGACATTTAATTCGATATCGAGAAGCTTCGTCACGACCTCTTCAGCAGGAAACTTATACGCGATGGCCCAGCGCGGGCTTTTCGCCGTAAAACCGAGCTCCTCCTGCTGATCGAGAGAATCGACTTTAATGACAATGCCGTCTATTTCATACGGCAGGTCAGCGCGCTTCGCCTGAAGCTCATCGATCAGCGTAATGACTTCTTCTATGTCGCCGCATTTTTTTCGTTCCTGATTCGTTTTAAATCCGAGTTCGTCGAGAAAATCAAGCCCTTGGCTTTGCGTCTCCACACCCATCTCGTCAAGCTCCGCTATACTGTAGACGAAGATATCGAGGTTTCGTTTCGCTGCAATTTTCGGATCGAGCTGCCTGAGAGATCCCGCCGCGGCATTTCGCGGATTGGCGAACGGCTCTTCCTCATTTTTAATCCGTTCCTCATTGAGTGCTTCAAACGAACGCTTCGGCATATACGCCTCGCCGCGCACTTCGATCGACAGCTCACGGTTCATTTTGAGGGGGATATTGCGAATCGTCTTCAGATTCTCCGTAATATCCTCTCCCGTCGTTCCGTCACCTCGGGTGGCTCCTCTGACAAAATAGCCGTCTTCATAACGGAGAGAAACAGCAAGACCGTCTATTTTCAGCTCCACATTATACGCCACATCGTCACCGACGGCTTGGCGCACACGGCGGTCGAAATCACGAAGATCATCAGCATTAAAGGCGTTGCCCAGACTGAGCATCGGTGTGCCGTGGGTGACTTTTTGAAACGCTTCAAGCACGGCTCCGCCGACGCGCTGCGTAGGAGAGTCAGGCGTTCTGAGGTCTGGGTGCTCCTCCTCGATCGCAATCAGCTCCTGCATCAATCTGTCGTATTCGGCATCTGGGACGCTCGGTTCATCTAAGGTGTAATATTCATAGCTATACTTGTTGATGGTGCGGCGCAGTTCTTCTGCCCGCTGCTTCGCTGTTTCTTTGTCCATCTGCTTCTTCCTTTCCTCTTCAATTACTGCTTTTCAATAGGAGCAAATGCTGCTAACAGGCGTTTCACGCCGACAGGGCTCGGGAAGGCAATATCGAGCTCCGTCCCTTCTCCTTCGCCTTTTACGCTGACGACAGTTCCTGTTCCCCATTTTTTATGGCCCGCCTTATCTCCGACTGCCCAGTTCAAGGTGTCGCCGCCTGTTTTGCTGGCGTAGGATACCGGGCGTGAAACAGGGCCGCGTCTCGGCTGCATTTTTCTCGCAGACGTCGCTCTTGTTTCTTTTTTCTCATTTAGGTTTTCCAATAAATCATCCGGTATTTCAGCAATGAAGCGAGATTCCGGGTTCATATTTGTCCGGCCAAACAAGGTGCGCATTTTAGCATTGGTCAGATAAAGCTCCTGTTCCGCCCTTGTAATCCCAACGTACGCAAGGCGGCGTTCTTCTTCCATTTCCGCTTCCTCCATGAGTGAACGGCTGTGCGGGAAGACGCCTTCTTCAAGCCCCATCAAGAAAACAACCGGGAACTCCAGTCCTTTCGCGGCGTGCAGTGTCATCAGGGTGATCGCATCCTTGCCGCCTGACTCTTCCTCCTTCTGGTCGAGCTGATCAATATCTGCGATCAACGCCAAGTCTGTCAGGAACGCAACGAGTGTCTTGTCTTCACTTTTCTGTTCAAAGTTTTTCGTAACAGACAGGAACTCGTCGATATTTTCTAAACGGCTTTGGGCTTCGATCGATTTCTCAGCCTTCAGCATTTCTCTGTATTCCGTCTTATCAAGAATTTCTTCTGTCAGCTCTGTAATGGATAAGTAATCCTGCATATTGGTCAGGTTTTCAATCATCTGTCTAAAGCTGTCAAGCGCGTTTGCCGCTTTGGCACTGACGCCGATAAAATCAACCTGCTGAATCGCTTGGAAAAATGACAAGCCGTTTATGGCCGCATACGAAGCGATTTTTTCAAGTGATGTCGCGCCGACTCCGCGCTTCGGCACATTGACAATGCGCGTGAAACTGATATCGTCATCCGGATTGGATACGAGGCGCAGGTACGCAAGAATGTCTTTAATTTCTTTTCTGTCATAGAACTTTGTGCCGCCGACAATGTTATAGTTCAAGCCCGCTTTGAGAAGCGTTTCCTCGATCACACGGGACTGCGCGTTTGTCCGGTATAATATGGCGATATCAGACAGCTTCCGCTTGCCTGAGCTGTGAAGCTGATGAATTTTACCGGCCACAAACTGTCCTTCACCGAATTCATTATCACCGCGATAATAGGAAATTTTGATGCCTTCATCGTTTTCCGTCCACAAATTTTTCGGTTTGCGGTTAGAGTTGTTTTTAATGACCTCGTTTGCCGCGCGCAAAATCCGTTTCGTTGAACGATAGTTTTGTTCTAGCAAAATCACGCTTGCATTCGGATAATCTTTTTCAAATGAAAGGATGTTGGTGATATCCGCGCCGCGCCATCTGTAGATTGACTGATCAGAATCCCCGACAACGCAAAGGTTCTGGAAACGCTCGGCAAGCTGCTTAACGAGCATGTATTGCGCCCTGTTCGTATCCTGATACTCATCAACATGGATGTACTGGAATTTGCGCTGATAAAATTCAAGTACTTCCGGCACTCGGTCAAACAGTTTAATCGTCGTCATAATCAAATCGTCAAAATCAAGCGACTGATTTTTCAATAGCTTCTTCTGATAATCAGCATATACATCGCTGACCACCTGATCGTAGTAGCCGCCGGCAACTTTAGAGAATTCCTCCGGTTCGGTCAATTCGTTTTTTGCACTGCTGATCGTGCCGAGGATGCTTCTCGGGTCAAACTTCTTCGGATCAAGATTGCGCTCCTTCAAAATCCCCTTGATCACTGAAAGCTGGTCCGCCGTATCAAGAATGGAGAAATTTCGGTTGATCCCAATCCGGTCGATATCTCTGCGCAAGATCCGCACGCACATGCTGTGGAATGTGGAGATCCAGATATCGTCCGCGCCGGGTCCGAGGATGCTTTCCACACGTTCTTTCATTTCGCGTGCCGCTTTATTTGTAAATGTGATCGCCAGAATGTTCCACGGCGCCACATGCTTTTCCGCCATTAAATAAGCAATTCTATGTGTCAGGACACGCGTCTTTCCGCTTCCCGCTCCCGCCATCAGCAAAAGGGGCCCGTCCGTTGTTTTGACTGCTTCCTGCTGAACGGGGTTTAAACCGCTTAGTAATTGATTGCTAATATAATTCAAAATTTGTTCACCCGCCTATACAAAACATATGTTCTATCATAAACCAAATCCGTACAATTTACTACTCGCCTTTCACAGCCGCTACTGTTTTCAAAGCCCTGTCAAAATCTTCATACACAGCATTGCCTACAACGATCACGTCCGCATGCTCTGCATACTGTTTGGCCATTTCCGCATCCTTGATGCCGCCGCCGTAAAACAAGGTGGACGTTTCCAATACAGCCTTCGTTTTCTTGACAGCTTCTATGTCTCCAAGCACGCCGCTGTATTCTAAATAAAAAATCGGCAGTTGCAGCAGCTCCGACACACGCGCATAGGCGACAATATCATCCATATTCAGATCGGCGTCCGCTTCAGTCAGTGCCGCGGCTTTGCAATCTGGATTTGCGATGCAGTAGCCCTCCGCCACGATTTCTTCCATAGACATCAGTTCTCCGTATTCCTTCATGGCTTTCTGGTGCATTCCGACAATCCAATCCGCGTTTTTGCTGTTTAATACACTCGGAATAAAATATAAGTCAAAGCCGGGAACGATTGCTTCAATCGCTGATACCTCAAGGACACACGGCACCAAAAACCGTCTTACCTTAGACATCATCCGCAGGACATTATCCTCTGTCACACCATCACTGCCTCCGATAATGACCGCATCCGTTCCTGATTCGCAAAGAATCTCCAGCTGTTCGTCAGGCAAATCTTTATTTGGATCGAGTTTAAAGACATGCTTCCACTCTGTTACATCGTACACGTCATACGTTCCTCCATTCGTTTGTTACCATTTAAACATTATAACAAATTCACATAGCGCGGAAAAACGGAAAAAGCCGTTAATCTCGTTATTCACTGAAAAAGGTGTTTTGATTCTATTTTCATAAAAAAAGAGAGCATATGGCAGTACCTGCATGGTGAGTCCTGTATCGGCAGAAGCACACATTTTTCACCAGATTCCTTCTGCTATTGTTTGGAAAGTGTTCAACTGTGGAAATGGTTACATAAAAAGGGAGGCTGAGAGATGGAAACCATCATAATAGCACTCATCGCATTTATCATTGGGATCATCGCTATCCCGATCGTCTTGTTTGCCTGGATCTACATAAAGGATGAAAAACAGCAGGAGCACTCAATTCTTCGCAACTATCCCGTCATCGGAAGGTTTCGGTATATCCTTGAAAAAATCGGGCCGGAGCTCAGACAGTATTTATACAGCAATGACAATGAGGAGCAGCCTTTTTCACGAAAGGAATATGAGCAAACCGTCATCTCCGGCAAATACAAAAGCAGAATGATGGGCTTTGGATCTGTAAGAGATTTTGATAAACCTGGCTATTATATCCGTAACGCTATGTTTCCAAAACAAAGGGAAGAAATGCACGTAAATCAAACGCCAAAAATTGATACCCAAATCTATAAAATGGATGCTGACAATCTGTTCAAACGCAAGGAGCATGCCGAACATATCAAGGCAGACCCGTATTTTCTCCATCCTGATGATGTACAGGTGATTGGCGAGCATACATGCGAGAAGCCATTTTATGTGAAGGGATTAGTCGGCCAGTCTGCCATGAGCTACGGTTCTCTTGGAGAACGGGCTGTTACGGCGCTCTCAAAAGGGCTCCATCAGGCAGGCGGCACCTGGATGAATACAGGTGAGGGAGGATTGTCTGAGTATCACTTAAAGGGCGGCGCCGATATCATTTGCCAAATCGGGCCGGGCCTATTCGGCGTGCGCAAAAGAAACGGGGAATTTTCATGGGAGGAATTTAAAAGAAAAAGCAGGATTGACCAAATTAAAGCGTTTGAGCTAAAGCTGGCACAAGGAGCGAAAACCCGCGGCGGCCATGTGGACGGCGCCAAAGTATCAGAGGAAGTGGCAGATATTCGGAATGTCGAACCTGGAAAGTCGATTGACAGCCCGAACCGCTTTTATGAATTCTCAAACCCTCCTGAAATGCTCGACTTTATTGAAAAACTTAGAGATGTCGGACAAAAGCCAGTCGGCATCAAACTGGTCGCAGGGCATCCTGAAGAATTGCATGAGCTTTTCTCTTATATGCAGAAAAGCGGAAAGCATCCGGATTTTATCACGATCGACGGAAGTGAAGGCGGTACCGGAGCTTCCTTTTACGAGCTCGCGGATACAGTCGGCCTTCCAATTATGACAGCGCTGCCTATTGTTGATACACTTCTTAAACAGTACGGCTTGCGCAGCCAGCTGAAAATCTTTGCTTCCGGAAAGCTCCTGACTCCTGATAAAATCGCGGTCGCCTTAGCCCTCGGCGCTGACTTTGTCAACATCGCACGCGGCATGATGTTTTCCGTTGGCTGCATCCGCGCTCTCGTCTGCCACACCAACACCTGTCCGGCAGGTGTGGCGACGACAGATCCGAAATTGCAAAAAGCATTGAGCGTTGAGGAAAAACAGCATCGTGTCTGCAACTACGTCATTTCCCTGCGCGAGGGGCTGTTTAATCTTGCAGCTGCAGCAGGGATCAATTCGCCGATTCATTTTTCCAAGGAGCATGTTGTCTATCGGAAAGAGGATGGCAGTATCATCGATATCGACAACCTGATTCACCAATTTGTTTCATAAAGAAACCGCCCTTGCCGAACGGCAGGGCGGTTGTTTATTATTTTGAAGAAGACTCAGTTTCCGTCTCTTTCACACGGTCAAGCGCCATTTCATAAGCGTCATTCCCGTAATTTAAGCAGCGTTTCACACGGGAAATCGTAGCCGTGGAAGCGCCTGTTTCTGTTTCAATCTTATGATACGTGTTTCCTTCGCGAAGCATGCGCGCCACTTCAAGGCGCTGAGCCAGCGATTGAATTTCGTTAATTGTGCATAGATCATCGAAGAATCGGTAACATTCCTCCAGGTCTTTCAGCGATAAGATCGAGTTAAATAACTGGTCCAGCTCTTTGCCGCGTAATTTATCGATTTGCATCGTTACACACCTTCTCCTTTACTAATGGAAGCCGCATCAAGATCAGGTACGATATTGATCCAAGTCTTTCCTGGCACAAACGGAAGCCACTTGCCGTCTTTTACCGGCACAATTCTGCCATTCACTTGTTTCCAGTCTGTTTCAATGACGTTTCCGTGCTGAAACAACAGACCTTTTCCTCCTGATTCCAAGTCGATGTCCCGCCTTCCATCTTGATCAATAATATGATGGCTGGCTTCAACAATGAAAATATTTTGCATTGCAACCGGCTTTCCGGTTTCCCGGTCTGTCGTTATGACACCATCAGAGCTTCTTGTATAAGATTCAGCTTTTTTATCATAGTTGTATTCGACAAGATTTGTAACGTTATTTGTTCCATAATCTACCCGAACATTGTAAGATTCATTTGCAGGTTTTGCATCTGATGTTTGAAACAGCAGCGGATTTGTTTCCTGCTTCAGCTTATAACCCTTTTGTTCTGCCGCCTTTTTTATGTAATCATAAGACGTATAGGAATTGTGGGGCGGTTTGCTGAAATCAGCTCTCCAAAATAAGCTTCCGTCAAAATCCAATCCGTTCATATAATCGGCAGCTCCGGATTCCAGCTGCTCTTTGGCGCCGGGACTCCAGCCGTGATGGACAAATATGCTGTCAAAGCCATTGCTGAGAGTGACGAAATATTCCCGCGCGCTCCGCACAGGTCCGACAGTTTCAGGCATCTGGCTTTGGAAAATGGCCAGAAATCTTGTGATTTGCCCTTCGGCTAGCGCTTCTATGACAATGTCGGCTTTGGACAGACCCGACTGCGGCCTCGCCTTCGGGTGATTGTTCACCACAACAGCAACAGGCCGGCGTTCAGTCACCTTCTGTTCAGTCTTTAGCCCCGTTAAAGGAGCTTTCAGCTTCTTTGCAGTATCCGGGACAGCATCCTTCTGCTGGCAGGATACCAGCAGAAAAAACACGAAACACAGCGCGCAAACTGTCATCCATTTTTTCATATGTCGGCTCCCTGCTCTTTTATATTTTAACGCATTATCGATGGAAAGAGTACAGTTTTTTTCATGACGTCGAAGATTCCTCTTGGCGTAATGCGTATATACGGAAGGTGCGTACTTTGCAAAAAGAGCAGCGTATAGATAGGATCGCAAAACTCATAGCCTCTTTCAGTCAAAAGATCTCTCAGCTTTTGTTCCTTCTCAAGCACGTCTTCATACGCTTCCGAAGAGGCGCAGCCGCACAGCGCAAGCGGGATTTCATGCAGAATGTTTCCATTCTCCGCTAAAACAATTCCTCCTCCGATTTCTTTCATGCGGGCAAAAGCGAGCAGCATATCCGCTTTATTTTTTCCAATCGCGACAATGTCGCCCGTCGTCGTAAAGGAGCTTACAAATCCCTGCACGCTTGAGGCAAACCCTTTTATCATCGTATTGACGCGCCATTTCCCGTGTCTGTCGAGCATCGTCAAATAACTTTCATCATGGTCAAACGAGAGCTGTTCCATCGAATTGTCGATCTCAATCATATACGGCTCCATAATAACCGCATTCCGCATTTTCACGCCCATCGGCATAGAAAACTGCAAGTCATCCATCGTCATATCATATGAAAGCTCAAGCGGGACAAGACCGCCTTTGTGCCAGTCCGTCTTTGTAAACGCCTTCAAATCACAGCCGTCTTCACGCAGAATGGTCCCTTTTGACAGAACAGTCACTGGATTCGGATTTAACGGATCTTCCAGTATGTTCAGCGATGCCAGTCTACCCGGTCCGATAACTCCTAAATAGTCATCCATTTGGTAATACTTTGCGATATTAAATGATGCCATATTGTAGGCATCGATTGCAGGTACGCCTTCTTCTAACGCGATACGAATCAGCTCGTTTGTCATGCCGCCTTTATAGAAATTCGGGGTTGCGCCATCTGTCGTGTAAAAGAAGTGGTCATAATAGCGGAAGCCCTTCTCATGCAGTTCTTGCAAGATTTTTCTTACATCGGGGCGAATGGAAGAGTTCCGAAGGGAAACATAATAGCCCAGTTCCAGCCTTCTCATCACTTCATCACCTGTCATCGCTTCATGATCACAATCCGCACCGAACAGCTTCATTTTTGTAAGCGTTTTATCAGAAGCGCCGGGAAAATGCCCTTCAATGCGTTTTCGCTGTTTCTTTGTAGCTTGCATGCAGTGGAGCATTAAATCATCACCATCTACCAAGCGAGGCCATCCGGTCATTTCTCCGCCTTGAATCACATCCGGATGTTCAATCCACTGTTTTCTGACGTCAAACGGAAGGACGTGGTCCTCGTTCAAAACCTCGGTCTGGAGGTCATAGCGTGACCACCAAAAATACTGGACAGGCTGTTTTTTGAGTTCATTCAAAATCGTAAGCGCTTTCTTTTTTCCGCTTTGCAAAAGCAAAAATAAGTTATCATTCACGAATGTCGTTGTTCCGTATTGAGACACATATTCCGCCAGTGTTTGGGGATTATATATTTGAAAAGGATGTGCGTGCGGTTCAATATAACCTGGCACAATGTATTTTCCTTCACAATCAATTGTATGAATTTCTTCGGCTCTATTCGGAAGTTCATGACCCACATAAACAATGCGGTCCTGATAAATCCAAATGTTTTTTTTCAGCCATTGTTTTACATATGGATTTAAGACGAGAGCATTCCGTAAAAGGAGCGTTGGAAGCAGCTTTGAGTCTACAACATCAACCTGTGCCCTGATGTCTTTGTTTTTCCAGTTAAAGGTGCGTTCGGACATTCACATACTCTCCTTTACATGTATTAGACTCATGGTATCACATCCTTCCTCATCACGCACGATAAAAACGTTACAAATTTTTGAAGGTTCGATTAAAAAACTTTTTTAAGTAAAAGGAGCGGATTTCCTTGAAGCCAAACATCAGTCTCATCAATGCCGTGTTCAGAATCGCCTGCGGATTGACGATTATGTCAGCCGCCAGCGCAAAGTTTACGAAAAAACCTTGGTGCAGAATGCATCTCTTTTACATCTTTATGGGGGCCATGAAAGCGGGTTCGGGAATCCTTCGATTCTGCCCTGTGACCTACATGTTTCAAAATAGCGATTCTGGAAATAACGAGCATCAAAACGGATAAATGGAAAAGCTTGATCACAAAACATGATCAAGCTTTTTTTTATGCCCTCCCTTTGTTTTCATATAGAAATATCCTGCAGCTGCCAGCACTGCCGGATAAAGAAGTGCCCAGCCGCTGAATGAGTAAATCACTGTGCACGCCACAAACGCTCCGAGCGCCATCCACCAGCCTAAATCTCTCCAGCTCAGGAGTTTCAGTGCTGCCGCCATTGTACATATGTAAGATGCGATGAAAGCTGCGCTCGGCCCTTTCAACAGAGTTGTCAAATCGATTTGAAACACGCCATGCGCTGCAAGCACTAAACCAAACACTGCAGTCATCGCTGTCAAAACGCGAATAGGCGTACGTTTTGTCGCATTCAGTTTTCCAAAATATACGGGAATGTGCCCCTCCCTCGCCAATGCGTACACCATTCTGGAAAAACCAGCAATATTGGCATGAATGGTGGCGAATGTAATAAACAGCGCTAAACATACCGTGACATATACACCGCTTTCCCCTGCTCCTTTTGAGATGAGCATGGCAAGCGATGCAATTTCTCCATTCTCACCGTATGAATGAGTTCCCACCGTCACAAATGACAGCATGATATACAGCCCTGCCACACAAGACGCTGCCAAAAACAAGCTGAGCGGGACATCTTTTTCAGGGCGATGAAATTCCTCAGCCAACGGGGTAATCATTTCCCAGCCTACAAAAGAGAAAAAAATCATAACTGAAACAGATCCCGCGGCAGACCAGCCATGCGGAAGAAACGGCTTGAATTCTGCTATCGTGACGTGTGGCAATGACACAGCAATAGAAGTGACAAGCAGAAATACGATGACGAAAATAACGAGTGTACTGATGTTTGCAGATAGTTGAATTCCTCTCATATGAAGCAAAATAGATATAGCCAGCATACAACCAGCAATCAATGTAATCTGCCAATCCGCCGCCTCTGTGACGTAACTGACGTAATGCGTGCCAGTCAAAGCGATGACAGGAACGCCTATCGGCACAGACCCTAACATGATCCAGCCCAAAATCGCTCCGGCTTTTTGCTGAAAAGCCAGCTGCACATAAGCCGTGATTCCTCCCGCGCTGGGCGCGATTTTCACAAGCCGTGCCAGCGTGCCGACGAGAAGAAAAGATAAAAAAGACATGAATACCCAGATAAATAAAGAAGCCGGACCGGCCGTATCCGCGGTAACAGACGGCAGGATTAATATCCCGCATCCTAAAACCGCTCCAATCGTTAACGCCGTTCCTTGCATCCAAGTAATAGAGCGCTGTAATTCTGGCAACATGATGCCTCCTCTCCCGTTGATGACTTTATTATAGAAAAAATAAGACGGCATCCATATGCTACAATGAAGGTAAATCAACAGCATTACCTTACGATCAAAGGAATTTTCATTCATTCGCCTAAATATGTAAAGGAGTCAGACAAATGGACGATACAGACCTTCAGATTCTCTCGCATTTGCAGCGAAACGGCAGATTAACGATGGTTGAGCTGGGAAAGCTTGTCGGACTCAGTTCGCCAAGCGCGGCGGAGCGTGTCAGGAAGCTTGAAGACAAAGGAGTGATTACCGGCTACAGCGCGAATATCTGTTACGAAAAACTAAACAAGCATGTCACCGCTTTTATTCTCATGGAGCCAAAAAGCTGCAAGCACTACGCCGCCTTTGCAACATCGCACCCTGATGTAGCAGAAAACCACCGCATCACGGGTATGTACAGCTATGTGACAAAGGTCGTGACTGAATCGGTACATACGCTTGAGGATTTTATTGACGCCTCGATGGCCCATGGAAAACCAACCACGCTCGTTGTGCTTTCTTCTTCCAGCTGCCATCCCGCTTTTTGATAACAAAAAAACCCGCAGCTAATCTGCGGGTTTTCCTCACTTATTTTTGGGCAGCCTTTAAAGCGCGTGCCCCAATGTCTTTTCTGAAAAAGAGTCCCGGTTTGAATATTTCATCAACCGCTTTGTACACTCGGTCTCTAGCCGCTTCAAACGATTCATCAAAAGCTGTCACATTGGCGACGCGCCCCCCGTTTGTAACGAACTCTCCGCCTTCTGCTTTCGTTCCGGCATGGAAGACCACGACCTGCTCAGTTTCTACTGCAAGGCTGCCGATCGGCGTGCCTTTTGCGTAGCTTTCCGGATACCCTTCTGAAGCAAGCACAACACTCACTGCCGCGGTATCCTTCCATCTTAAGTCAACTTCCTTATCATCTAAAAGATCAAGAAGCACCTGTACCAGATCAGATTCCATGCGCGGAAGCACGACCTGTGTTTCCGGATCGCCGAAACGGGCATTAAATTCGATGACCTTCGAGCCATTTTCAGTAAGCATCAATCCAGCGTACAAAACGCCAGTGAAGGAACGGCCTTCTTGTACCATTGCTTTTGCGGCCGGCTTAACGATGGTTTCTACAGCATGGCGGACCGTTTCTTCCGAAATTTGCGGAACTGGAGAGTAAGCGCCCATTCCGCCCGTATTCGGGCCTTTGTCTCCGTCAAACGCACGCTTGTGATCCTGGGCAATCACCATCGGATACACCTTTTCCCCTTTGACAAAGGCCATCAGAGAAAATTCTTCACCAGAAAGATATTCTTCAATGACAACGGACGCGCTCGCATCACCGAACTTTTCATCTTCAAGAAAGTCATGCAGACATGCAATTGCTTCTTCCTCTGTCATAGCCACAGTAACGCCTTTTCCAGCTGCAAGTCCATCTGCTTTTATCACAATCGGAGCACCTTTTTCCTGCACATATGCCTTCGCCTCTTCAAAGGATGTAAACGTGTCGTATTCTGCGGTCGGAATGTCGTATTTCTTCATTAAATCCTTAGCGAACTGTTTGCTTCCTTCGATGATCGCCGCGGCTTTTGACGGGCCGAACACGCGCAGACCCGCTTTTTCAAATTGATCCACCAGACCTTCAATTAAAGGAACCTCAGGGCCGACAATGGTCAGGCCGACCTGGTTTTCTTTTGCAAACGAGACAAGCCCTGCGTGGTCGCTTTCCTCAATGTTTACAAGCTGTGCGGAAGCTTCCATGCCGTCATTTCCGGGAGCGGCAAATACATTCTCTACGAGGCTGCTTTGCGCTGCCTTCCACGCCAGCGTATGTTCTCTTCCGCCTTTACCGATAATTAATACATTCACGTCGTTTTCATCCCCTTAATGTTTGAAGTGTCTGATGCCGGTGAATACCATGGCAATGCCGTATTCATCCGCTTTTTTGATGGAATCCTCATCACGGATCGATCCGCCTGGCTGAATGATGGCTGTAACGCCCGCTTTTGCCGCTTCTTCGACAGTATCTGGCATTGGGAAATATGCATCCGAACCGAGCGCGCTGCCCTTCGCTTTTTCCCCTGCTTGCTCGATGGCGATTTTTGCCGATCCGACGCGGTTCATTTGGCCTGCTCCCACGCCGACTGTCATGTTGTCCTTCGCGAGAACAATCGCATTTGATTTCACATGCTTCACGACTTTCCAAGCAAGCTTCAAGTCTTCCCACTCTTGCTCGTTCGGCTCTCTTTTTGTCGGAATGCTAATCTCAGCATCATCGAAGCCGTGCATATCTAAATCTTGAATCAGCAGCCCGCCTTGAACAGATGTCAGCTGTTTTTCCTTTTGAACAGCGACGGATACGTCAAGCGTCAGCAGACGGAGATTTTTCTTCGCAGTCAGGACGTCGAGCGCTTCTTGGCTGAATGAAGGCGCAATGATGATTTCTAAGAAAATGTTATGAAGCGCTTCGGCAGTTGCCTTGTCCACTTCACGGTTCAGCGCGATAATGCCGCCGAAGATAGATGTTTTATCCGCTTCAAACGCTCTGTCAAACGCTTCTGCGATCGTTTTTCCTGTTCCTACGCCGCACGGATTCATATGCTTTACAGCAACAGCAGCCGGTTCAGTGAATTCACGAACGATTTGAACTGCCGCATCCGCGTCTTTAATGTTGTTGTAAGAAAGCTCTTTTCCGTGAAGCTGTTCTGCTTGCGCAATGGAGCCTTTGACAGGAAGAGCTGTTTGATAGAAAGTTGCTTCCTGATGCGGGTTTTCTCCATAGCGAAGCGATTGTTTTTTCTCAAATGTCACAGTGAATTGCTCTGGTTCTTTTTCACCGACAACATTTGTCAGATAGTCAGCGATCAGTGCATCATATGCCGCCGTATGACGGAATACTTTTGCCGCGAGTTCGCGTTTTTTCTGAAGAGATACGCTGCCTTCTTCTTTGATTTGATTCAGCACTGGGCTGTAATCGGCCGGATCGACAATAACCGTGACATCCTGATGGTTCTTTGATGCCGCACGCAGCATGCCTGGTCCGCCGATGTCGATATTTTCGATCGCTTCTTCATACGTGACGTCTTCTTTAGAAATCGTTTCTTTAAATGGATAGAGGTTGACGACAACGAGGTCAATCGGCTGAATCCCGTGTTCATTGATCTGCGCCATATGCTCTTCATTGCCGCGAACCGCCAGAAGGCCGCCGTGAATATTCGGGTGAAGTGTTTTTAACCGGCCGTCCATAATTTCAGGAAAGCCTGTCACTTCAGAAATTCCGATCACATCCACACCATTTTCTTGAAGAAGCTTTTTCGTTCCGCCTGTGGAGATGACTTCAACGCCAAGCTCTGTCAATTCTTTTACGAAAGGAACGAGATTTGTTTTATCTGAAACACTGATTAACGCACGTTTAATTGTCATGCCTTTTCACCTCTGTTATTTAATCCTAATAGCTGTTTAATCACACTCGGATACCATTTATGCTCAAGCTTGTGAATCCGCTGTTCGATTGTTTCCAATGTATCATGTTCATCAATTTCGATTGCCTTTTGAGCGATGATCGGACCTGTATCCATTCCTTCATCGACATAATGCACGGTGATTCCGGCCACCTTCACACCCGCCCGGTATGCCTGTCCGACTGCGTCGATTCCAGGAAACGCCGGAAGTAGCGACGGGTGAATGTTAATGATTTTTCCTCCATATGCTTGAAGGAGCGTATCACCGATCAGCCTCATATAGCCCGCAAGAACAATCAATTCAACCTCGTGAAGACGAAGCTGTTCAATGACGGCTTGTTCAAATGCAGCCTTGTTTTCATAAGACTTCGGCTCAAATGCAAAGGAAGGAATATGGAATGCTTCCGCCCGTTCGATGACTTTCGCCTGCGGTTTGTCGCAAACGAGTAGCGCTGCTGACGCATCCCAGTTCTCCTCCTTCAAACGCGTAACGATGGCTTCGAAGTTTGAACCGTTTCCTGATGCAAATACCGCAAACTTTTTCATGAAAGTGCCGCACCGCCGAATGTGACGCCTTCACCTTTTTTCACGCGCCCGATTAAATAGGCTTTTTCGCCATGGCTTTCAAGCGTTCCGATCACATCTGTCAGATGCTCTTCTTTGACAGCCAAAACAAAACCGATACCCATATTAAAGACGTTGAACATGTCTTCTTCCTTTAGCTGGCCGTACTCTTGCAAGAAAGAGAAAATCGGCGGGATCGGCCATGAGCCATGATCAATTTCCGCACTTAAGCCTTCCGGAAGCATACGCGGAATATTTTCAATAAATCCTCCGCCTGTCACGTGCGCCATGCCGTCGATTTTTCCGCTTTTGACCGCGGCAAGCACAGGCTTCACGTAAATCCTCGTCGGTTCAAGCAATTCCTCGCCAAGCGGGCGTTCAAACGGCTCATATGTTGTATCGAGGTCCAGCTCCGCATCATCCAGAAGCACTTTTCTGACAAGGGAAAAGCCGTTGCTGTGAAGGCCGCTGGAGCTGAGGCCGATCAACAGATGGCCCTCTTCGATATTTTCTCCAGTCACGATTTCGTCCTTTTCTGCCACTCCGACTGAGAAACCGGCAATATCGTATTCATCAGCTGTATAGAGTCCCGGCATTTCAGCCGTTTCACCGCCGACTAAGGCTGAACCTGATTGCTCACAGCCTTCCGCAACACCTTGTACAATCTGTTCAATTTTCACTGGGTCCGCTTTGCCGACCGCTAAATAATCGAGGAAAAACAGCGGCTCTGCACCTTGTGCCAGCACGTCATTGACACACATTGCAACAGCATCCACGCCAATCGTGTCATGTTTATCCATGGAAAAAGCGAGCTTTAATTTTGTGCCGACACCGTCCGTTCCCGAAATGAGAACTGGTTTTTGATAAGAAAGCTCAGACAGGTCAAACATGCCGCCAAAACCGCCAAGGCTGCCCATAACGCCAAGCCGTTTCGTGCGCTCCACGTGTTTTTTCATTCGTTTTACAGCTTCATATCCGGCTTCGATGTCAACTCCTGCGTTTTTATATGCTTCAGACATCCTATTCACTCCTTTAAGGCGCTTTTCAAAATATCTCCCCGAACGAGGGCAGAAAGAGAAAGGCAGCCGAACTGCGCTGCCTTTATGTCATTTTTCAAGTTTTATTTGGTTAATACTGCTTCTTTTACGTGAGGAAGCACTGTATCCTGGTAAATTTCAGTCGGATATTTTCCTGTAAAGCAAGCGAGACACTGTCCGCAATTCGAGTCATCGTATTTTCTGCCGATGCCTTTCAGCAGCCCTTCCACACTCAAAAATGAGAGGGTATCGGCTCCGATTTCCTGACGGATTTCTTCAACAGAATGCGAAGACGCGATTAATTCTTCATGTGTGGAAGTATCAATGCCGTAAAAGCACGGATGAGCGATCGGCGGTGAACTGATTTTCACATGCACCTCTGTCGCACCTGCTTCTCTAAGCATCGTCACAATCCGGCGGCTAGTTGTTCCGCGTACGATAGAGTCATCCACCATCACGACGCGTTTGCCTTCTACAACCCCGCGCACCGCAGACAGCTTCATTCTGACGCCTTGCTCACGCAGAGCTTGGGACGGCTGAATAAATGTTCTGCCGACATAGCGGTTTTTGATTAAGCCAAGCTCATACGGAATGCCTGTTGCCTCTGCATAGCCGATCGCCGCAGAAATACTGGAATCCGGAACCCCGGTTACGACGTCAGCTTCAACTGCGGATTCCTGAGCCAGCATTTTTCCAAGGTTTTTACGGGCACTGTGCACATTAATACCGTCAATATTACTGTCTGGTCTGGAGAAATAAATGTACTCCATGCTGCAAATGGAACGGTTGATATTCATGGAAAAACGCTCTGATTTCATGCCTTCATCATTAATGATC
Source organism: Bacillus sp. FSL K6-0993 (assembly GCF_037977205.1). NCBI lineage: Bacteria > Bacillati > Bacillota > Bacilli > Caryophanales > Bacillaceae > Bacillus > Bacillus sp. FSL K6-0993. The sequence goes on along the minus strand of NZ_CP150275.1, from coordinate 681,199 downwards.
AGCATTTCCCCCGGCTCTACCTCGCGAAGGTACGTTGCGCCGACGACGTCAAATGCGCATGTTTCTGATGCGACCACATAAGCGTCGCCCATCATGCCGATGGATAGCGGTCTCAGCCCGTTCGGATCAAGCGCGACAATCATTTCTGTTTCGGTCATGATCAGGAACGCGTAGGCCCCTTTCAGCATAGAAAGCGAGTTTTTAATTTGATCCTTCAGCGTGAAGTGTCCGCTTCTTTTGATCAGGTGAGCCAAAACCTCTGTATCCGAAGAGGTTTGAAAGATGCTCCCTTGATTTTCGAGCTGCTGCTTCAGCTGAGTGGCGTTGACAAGATTTCCGTTATGAGCAAGCGCCAGGCTGCCGTTGTTTTGGGAACGGAAGAGGAGCGGCTGAACATTTTCGTATCCGCCGCCTCCAGCCGTTGCGTACCGAACGTGCCCGATAGCGCCTTTTCCCTTTACTTTGCTGAGTTCGCCATTTTGAAATACTTCAGTGATCAGCCCTTGGCCTTTGTGAGCCGTCAGCTTTTCACCGTCAGTCGCTACGATGCCCGCCCCCTCCTGTCCTCGGTGCTGAAGGCTGTGGAGACCGTAATACGTGATCTGCGGGGCTTCTTCATGTCCCCAAATCCCAAAAACGCCGCATTCTTCATTTAAGCCTTTGATTTCAGCAAGCATGGGATAGCTCCTTTCCATACGCGTTCAAGCTCTTTCGTTTGCGCATGAATCATTTGTTGTCCGTCTTGGTTTTGAATCGCCAGAATTCCGTCAGCCGTTACCTCACCAATATGAACCGCATCTTTCACAGCTGCTTCAAACGCTGCTTGATGTTCTTTTTTCACTGAAACGACGAAGCGGGATTGAGATTCAGAGAATAATAATGCCGCTTCCCCTTCTACAGTCACAATAGCGCCAAGGTTTTCCGTCGTCATGACACTTTCCGCAATCGCTACGCCTAAGCCGCCTTCAGACACATCATGCGCAGATTGAACGAAGCCTTTTTTAATCGCGTCAAGCAGTGCTTTTTGACGAGACAGCTCTACATCAAGATCGATTTGCGGCGCTTTGCCGTAAATACGGCCTTCTGTCATTTTTTGCAGCTCGCTTCCGGCAAACTCTGGTTTTGTTTCGCCGATCACATATACGAGATCTCCCGCTTGTTTGAAATGCTGTGTTGTAATGTGTGCTGTATCTTCAATTAAGCCGACCATGCCGATAACAGGTGTCGGATAGATCGCCGTGCCGTTTGATTCGTTATAAAGCGATACGTTACCGCCGATAACCGGTGTGCTGAGAACATTGCACGCTTCGCTTATGCCGTCTGCCGCTTTTTCAATCTGCCAGAAGATTTCCGGCTTCTCAGGGTTTCCGAAGTTAAGGTTATCTGTGACCGCAAGCGGTTCTGCGCCTGAGCAAATGATGTTGCGCGCTGCTTCAGCGACAGCAATTTTCCCGCCGACTTCAGGATCAAGATAGAGATAACGCGCGTTACAGTCTGTCGTCATCGCCAGCGCCTTTTTCGTTCCGCGGATTCTGAGAACACCAGCATCAGACCCAGGAGCGACAACTGTATTCGTGCGCACCATGTAGTCATACTGGTCGTAAACCCACTCTTTGCTCGCAATCGTCGGCTGCTGAAGAAGGGCCTTCAGCGTTTCATTCGCATCTTCAATTTGCGGAGCCGGAACGTCCGTTTCCAAAAACTCGCGATAGTAAGCAGGCTCTTGAGAAGGCTTATGGTAAACCGGTGCTTCTTCTGCCAAGGCATCAACAGGCAGCTCGCACACAACCTCTCCTTTGTGTGTCAGGCGAAGCATTTTATCATCTGTCACATGTCCGACAGAAACCGCTTCAAGATCGTACTTGTCAAAAATATCGATGATTTCCTGCTCACGTCCGCGCTCAATAACCAAAAGCATCCGTTCTTGTGATTCAGAAAGCATCATTTCATACGCGGTCATGCCTGTTTCGCGCTGAGGAATCAGGTCAAGGTTCATTTCAATGCCAGAACCGGCTTTACTTGCCATTTCTGCACTTGAGCTTGTTAAACCGGCAGCTCCCATATCCTGAATGCCGACTAAGGCGTCGCATTGGATGACTTCCAGACATGCTTCAAGCAAAAGCTTCTCCATAAACGGATCGCCGACTTGGACAGCAGAACGCTTTTCTTCAGACGAGTCTGACATTTCTTCAGAAGCAAACGTAGCGCCGTGGATGCCGTCACGCCCTGTTTTCGCTCCTACGTACATTACTGTGTTGCCGACACCCTTTGCCTGGCCTTTTTTGATGTCTTCATGGTTGATTAAACCGACGCACATTGCGTTGACGAGCGGATTTCCTTCATAGCTGCTGTCAAACTGCACTTCTCCGCCGACTGTAGGAATGCCGATACAGTTGCCGTATCCGGCGATACCCGCTACTACTTCTTCAAACAAGTACTTCACGCGGGGTGAAGTCAGTTCACCAAATCGAAGAGAGTTCAATACAGCGATTGGACGTGCACCCATTGAGAATACATCACGGATAATTCCGCCTACGCCAGTCGCAGCGCCTTGGTAAGGCTCGATAGCTGATGGGTGGTTATGTGATTCAATTTTGAACACAACCGCTTGGTTATCACCGATATCAACGATTCCAGCGCCTTCTCCCGGCCCCTGCAGCACACGCTCGCCGCTTGTCGGGAATTTACGCAGAATCGGCTTTGAGTTTTTGTAGCTGCAATGCTCAGACCACATGACAGAAAAAATTCCGATTTCTGTGTAGTTCGGCAATCTTCCAAGAATGGATTCTATCAATGCAAACTCATCATCACTGACACCCATTTGCTGATACAGTTTCTCTTCTTTTATTTGTTCTTTACTTGGTTCAAGCAGTAGTGACATGAGTTTCCCTCCAATTTTTCACGATAGACTGGAACAATTTAAGACCGTCGGCGCTTCCAAGCAGTTCATCGACCGCGCGCTCAGGGTGAGGCATCATGCCTAATACATTGCCTTTCTCATTCACGACACCGGCAATGTCGCTGACACTTCCATTAATATTAGAGCAGTATGTGAAAGCAATTTGATTGTTTTCCTTTAATGAAGCAAGCGTCTCGTCATCACAGTAGAAATTCCCTTCACCGTGGGCAACCGGGATTGTAATCGATTGTCCCTTTTCGTAGGAAGCTGTGAATAATGTTTCGTCGTTCTGAACAATTAATTCAACCGGACGGCAAATGAACTTCAAATCTTTGTTGCGTCTCATTGCGCCTGGCAAAAGGCCAAGCTCCTGTAAAATCTGGAATCCGTTGCAGACGCCAAGAACAGGTTTTCCTTCAGCCGCTGCTTGTTTGACAGCTGGCATAATATTCGAAAATCGGGCGATAGCGCCGCATCTTAAGTAGTCGCCGTAAGAAAATCCTCCCGGAATTAACACGCCGTCGAAGCCGTCAAGGCTTGTTTCCTCATGCCAGACGTATTCCACTTCATGGCCGAGCTCATCCTTTACAGCATGATACATATCGATATCACAGTTGGAGCCGGGTAACACAATCACCGCAAATTTCACTGTGCGACTACCTCCTCAACCTCGTATCTGTAATCTTCAATCACTGTGTTCGCAAGAAGTTTTTCGCACATTTCTTTCACTAGCACGTCAAGATCACGGTCAGATTTTTCAATGGTAAGCTCCATGTATTTCCCGATGCGCACATCTTGAACTTCGTTATAAGTCATACTGTGCAAGGCATGCTGGACAGCGCTCCCTTGTGGATCTAGTACACTTTCTTTTAAGCTGACATAAACTTTTACTTTATACATGATGAATGCCTCCCAGTCTTTTGAAAATCTCTTCGTATGCATCGGTTAAGCTTCCCAGATTGCGTCTGAATAAATCTTTATCCAGCTTTTCGTTCGTATCTTTATCCCACAAGCGGCATGTGTCAGGAGAAATTTCATCCGCCAAAAGCACTTGCCCTTCTGCATCTAAACCGAATTCAAGCTTGAAATCTATTAATCTGACATGACAATCGTCGAAGATGCTTTGAAGCTCTTCATTTACTGTTTTTGTAATGGACTTAATAGTTTCTACCTGCTCAGGAGTCGCCGCCTTCAAAAGCCAAATATGATCTTCTGTGATGAGCGGATCACCCAGCGCGTCATCTTTGTAGTAAAACTCGATAATCGGCTGTTCAAGTTCCGTGCCTTCTGGAATGCCGAGACGTTTGGACATGCTTCCTGCCACAACATTTCTGACGACGACTTCAAGCGGCACGATCGTTACCTTTTTAATGAGCTGTTCTGTGTCAGAAATGCGCTCGATAAAATGATTGTTAATGCCCTTTGCATGAAGATGTTTGAAAATCAAGCTTGAAATCTCGTTATTTAAGCGCCCTTTTCCGCTGATTTCTGCTTTTTTCTCGCCGTTAAAGGCAGTAGCGGAGTCTTTATACACGACATACAGCGTGTTATCGTCATCGGTTTTGTAGATCTTTTTTGCTTTTCCTTCGTATAAAAGTTCATTCTTCACAATATTCACGGAAGGCCTCCTAACCCGAATGTTGGGAATTTTCAAACTGCGGCGGCTTAGAAGAAGCCGCTAAAAGCTTCTTCTATGCTAAACCTAAACGTTCAAAGATCAGATCAACATTTTTCAGATGGTAATTGTAATCAAAGCAGTCAGCAATTTTTTCCGGAGAAAGACGTGACGTGATTTTCTCTTCCGCTTCCACAAGCTCGCGGAACGGCACTTGTTTTTCCCACGCTTCCATTGCCTTCGGCTGAACTGTATCATAGGCTTCTTCACGTGTAAGGCCTGTGTCAATCAAAGCAAGCAGCACACGCTGAGAATAGATAAGGCCGAGAGTGCGGTCCATGTTGCGCTTCATGTTTTCCGGGAAGACCGTTAAGTTCTTCACGATGTTGGAGAAGCGGTTCAGCATGTAGTTCAGCGCAATTGTCGCATCCGGAAGAATAATCCGTTCTGCTGAAGAATGAGAAATATCGCGCTCATGCCATAATGGAACATTTTCGTAAGCTGTCATCATGTAGCCGCGGATCACGCGCGCCATGCCTGTCATGTTTTCAGAGCCAATCGGATTTCGTTTATGCGGCATTGCAGATGAACCCTTTTGCCCTTTCGCGAAAAATTCCTCAACTTCACGTGTTTCACTCTTTTGCAGTCCGCGGATTTCCACAGCAAATTTCTCGATGCTTGTCGCGATCAAAGCAAGTGTTGCCATATAGTCAGCATGGCGGTCACGCTGAAGGGTTTGAGTGGAAATCGGTGCAGCTTTCAATCCGAGCTTCTCACAGACATATTGCTCAACAAATGGATCAATGTTCGCATATGTGCCGACAGCGCCGGAAATCTTTCCAACCTCAATGCCTGCTTTCGCTTGTTTGAAGCGCTCAAGATTACGTTTCATTTCTTCATGCCAAAGCGCAAGTTTTAAGCCGAAAGTTGTAGGCTCAGCGTGTACGCCGTGCGTGCGCCCCATCATGACTGTGTATTTATGTTCTTTCGCTTTTTCTTTTATAATGTCAACAAATCTCTCAAGATCCTTGAGCAGAATATCGTTTGCCTGTTTTAATAAGTAGGAAAGGGCCGTATCAACAACGTCAGTTGACGTTAATCCGTAGTGCACCCATTTTCTTTCTTCGCCCAGTGATTCGGAAACGGCGCGTGTAAAAGCGACAACGTCATGACGCGTGTCCTGTTCGATTTCTAAAATGCGGTTGATGTCAAATGACGCGTTCTCGCGCATCAGCTTTACGTCTTCTTTTGGAATGACGCCAAGCTCCGCCCACGCTTCACAGGCAAGAATCTCTACCTCCAGCCATGCTTGAAATCTGTTTTCATCCGTCCAAATCGCGGACATTTCAGGTCTTGAATAACGTTCGATCATTCTGCTTGTCCTCCGTCTCTATTCATCCATTTATTTGTGATCCCCTGAATCCATTCGTCTTCAGGCTGCTTCATAAATGTAATATGCCCCATTTTGCGGCCTTTTTTGATTTCATGTTTTCCGTATATATATAGCTTTGCCTCTTTTAAAAGCTCCGGGTCTTCCTCAACAAGCTTCACTTCATCGCCGAGAAGGTTCACCATCATGCCCGGCTTCAGCAAATCTGTCTTCCCAAGCGGAAGCCCGCATACCGCTCTGATATGCTGCTCAAACTGGCTCGTCTCGCAAAGGTCCAGCGTATAATGCCCAGAATTGTGCGGTCTTGGCGCGAGTTCATTGACCAAAAGCTCTCCGTCCTCTGTCAGGAACATCTCAACAGCAAGCGGTCCGATAAGGTTAAGCTCATCTGCAAGCTTACCTGCGAGATCAGCAGCCTTCTGCTGAATCCCTTTCTCTACCCGTGCGGGCACGATGCTTTGGAAAAGAATATTGTTGTGGTGAATGTTTTCAGCTGTCGGAAATGTTGAAATTTCACCGTTTACCGATCTGACGACGATCACCGACAGTTCCATTTCAAAAGAAACCCAGCTTTCAAGAATGCAAGTTCCGTGTTCTAACAGACCGGCTGCCTGCTCCATTTGCGCCTCTTCTTTTATCACAAATTGGCCTTTGCCGTCGTACCCGCCGCGGCATGTTTTCAGCACTGCCGGAAGCCCAAGCTCCTGTACCGCCTGTTTCAGTTCATCCTTTGTTTTGACGATGCTGTACGGTGCGACTTCACAGCCCGCGGCTTGAATTGCTTTTTTCTCTGTTTCACGGTTTTGGGTAATGAGCAGCAGCTCACTTCCTTGCGGGAGATACGCATGATCTTTTAGCCAATGCAGCGCATCATAGTCGATGTTTTCAAACTCATATGTGATGATATCGCTGATTTCAGCCAATTTTCGAATCGCTTCACGGTCATTATAATGAGCGGTAATTTCGACATCCGCAACCTGCCCGCACGGCGAATCTTTCACCGGATCAACGACCGCGACTTTATACCCCATTTGTTTGGCGGACACAGCCATCATTTTCCCAAGCTGGCCGCCGCCGATAATGCCGATTACAGCTCCCGGATAGATGATTTGTTTAGACAAGCTGATCACTGCTTTCTAACACTGTCTGTTTTGTATTTTCTCTTCTCTCATCCAGCTTACGGGCAAGGTCTTCGTCAAAAGCTGACAAAATTTGCGCCGCTAACAGGCCTGCGTTCACAGCACCCGCTTTGCCGATGGATGTTGTCGCAACAGGCACGCCTCCAGGCATTTGGACGATGGAAAGAAGCGAATCCATTCCGTTCAGCGCCTTGGACTGAACCGGAACTCCAATGACTGGCAGTGTTGTTTTCGCAGCCGTCATCCCTGGCAGATGCGCCGCTCCTCCGGCACCGGCAATGATCACCTTGATGCCTCTTTCTCTAGCAGTTTCAGCATATTCAAACATGAAATCAGGCGTCCGGTGAGCGGAAACGACCTTTTTTTCGTACGGAACATTGAGTTCGTCAAGTATGTCGCATGCGTGTTTCATTGTCTCCCAATCGGAAGTGCTTCCCATGATGATTCCTACTAGCGGCTGCATTCTGTTCCCCACCTTCTAATGCTTTAGTTTTCAGAAAATAAAAAATACCCGCTCTGCATTGCACTTATGAGGAAGCAATACAAACCGGGCATGGTACATGTATCGTCAGTCGTTCGCTTCTGCGATATATCCATGTCAGTTTTATCGATCACTTTCCTGCATAGTCCGGCAATTTACGGTTGCCGGGTAGAAACTTATGGGCCATATTCCCAAGATTATATGAGGTCGTGTTTTGATTTCATGTTTATCTTAACAACGGACATGGATAATGTCAACGATATTATCGAACGATACAAAAATTCATTCTACTAATGTTCGTGTTTTAGATCAATTTCCCTTCAAATACGATTTTTTTCCCGCACGGAACGATCTGAATTGACCCATTTTCCTTTTTTTCCATAAAAATAGGCTCTTCCATTCGCCTTACAGGCAGATATCCTTCTTCTTTCATTTGCTGAAGCACCGCATCAATCGTTTGCTGCTCTGTCACTTCAAACTTTTTCTTCTTCGGCTTTGCCATTATTCTTTAATTCTCCTCTTCTTCACCGCTTTGACCCAGAAGCCGCCGTGGATTGTTTTTGGTTCGTACGCAATAATAAAGGCTTTTGAATCAAGTGTTTTAATCGTATCATATAGCTGGAGTTCATATTTTCTCGGCGTCAGGATCTGAAGGGCTGTGCGGTCGCCTTCAAGCCCGCCTGCCACCCAATTTGTCACGCCGTAACCTTTTTCACGGAGCTGCTTCGGAAGATCAAGATCGAGCTCCTTCGTAATCACATTGACCATAATATAGCCAAGCGCCAATTTTTCTTCTATTTTCATGCCGACAATTACGCCAAGACCGTAACCGAGCGCGTACGCGATCACATTTTGAATCTGGTCTAAGTTATCGAGCACCAGACTCAGCCCTGTCACATAAACCAGTATTTCAATCGTACTGATGCCGGCCGCTAAATAACGCTGTCCTTTCAGCGTTAAAATCATTCTTATCGTAAAAAATGACACATAGACAATATTAATAATGAGAATTATGAGAACCATGGCTATCCCATTTGATAAGATGGTTTGCATCATTTTATTCATCCCCCTACTCTTCAGCTTGCACAAAGCATTCATATTCTACTAGAGAAATGAGCCGTTTACAATCAGCTTCGCCCGTAAGCTTAAGCAAAATATTTCGACATACTTTTATGCGTTGAACAGTAGTAGTTTACCCTCTTTCTCGCCTTTTCAAAATCAAAACAAAAAAGCCCGCTTTTCAGCAGACTCACCTCTTTATATCTATTGTCAGATCTCTTTTTTCATTTTCTGAAGGGACTTGTATTCTTTCTCAAGCTCACTCAGCGTGTAGTCAGCAAGCTGTTCCCCTCTTCCTTGATAAAATTCCGAGAGCAGTAATTTGGTTTTTAAAAATTGCTTCTTTTGGTTAATTGCTCGGCGAAGCACATCAGCCATGTCCATCATCCTCCTTAAACATAAAGGTTTTTGCGCTGGACGTTTTCAGCATTTTCCCCATCATACACGGGTTAATCCTACAAATCAACTATGTTTTTTAGATATATTTGTAAAAAGTGTGACATAAAAAAACCGGCTAGGATTAGCCGGTTTTTTCATTAAAGCGGAATCAGCGACGCCGTAAAATATTCAGAAATAAACGGCCAAGTCACCGCCGTAAACAGCAGCGCTATCGCAACCACTGCAAATACACAATAGATATAATCAATTGGTGCATCTTGTGCCGCCTGGTACACACGCTGTACATACAGCGCGATGATAAAAAAGATGGAAAACAAGATCAGCACCGTAAACAGTACTGTCAGCATTGGGATATTCACGATCGCAAAGATCAGCCAAAGGATTGAAACAGCAATTACCGGTACAAGCAATGAACCCAATACGGCAGCCGCTTCTCTGAACGTCACCTTCTGCTTCATCATATAGCGGGAGACAGCCCATATAGCAAAGACCATTACCGCGAAAAAGATCAGCAAATACACAAGAACAACTAAAAACCCGTCATAGAAAGCATGATGGCGTTCTCCGAAACCGAGCGGCCGATTCCAGCTTGCCTTTAACTGAAACCAATTCCCAATTGAAAAAATGATACTGAATATAAGCATTGAAATCAGACCGTACTTATAATGAGAAAAACCATCCGTTACGACAGTTTTCGCCGGTGATTTTAAAATCGAGAACGCAAAACCGCAATATCTGTTGATGGCTGCCCAAACAGACGCAAGCTTGTCTTTAACAGCTGATTCACCGCGTTCCTGGCGCGGTTTCTGCTTTTGTTTTTGCTTCTGCTTGCTTTGCCGGCTCGCCTTTCTGGACATTCTCGATAGCGGTTCTTCATCTGCATCTATTCTTTCACTCTGGTTAATTTCTTCTTCAAACGTTTCTTTTCTTTCTTCCGTCATGTCAGCAACTCCTATCAAAAAAATACGGCGGAATACCATTCAGCAAGAAAATAAAACACTTATATAAGGTACCGAAGCCTTCCTGAACAGTCAAGTCATTTCCATTTAAGTAAAGCATGGCGGCACATCTACATGACGGTATATCGTATGAAATGGTTTTATCTTTTGCAACAAAAAAACCAGCTGCCGGTGCAGCTGGTTTTTCAATTCTTATTTTAAGAAGATAAAGTACAGGATAAATACGACAAACAGCCCGTACATGATTGGATGAACCTCTTTTGCTTTTCCTTTGCACACCATTGTAATCGGATAGAAAATAAATCCGATGGCAATACCAGTCGCGATGCTGTACGTTAACGGCATCATGATCATGGTAAGGAAAGCAGGAACGGCCACTTCGAACTTATCCCAAGCGATTTTGCCAAGCGGCGCCACCATCAATGCACCAACAATAATAAGCGCCGGAGCTGTTACATTTGATGTAACGACTGATAGGAGCGGCGAGAAAAACGTAGCCAGTAAAAAGAGAATCCCTGTTACAATTGCGGCAAACCCTGAACGGGCACCAGCAGCGACACCTGAGCTTGATTCCACATAAGAAGTTGTTGTAGACGTACCAAGCACGGCACCGATCACAATAGAAGATGAATCAGCTAAAAGCGCACGGCCCGCACGCGGCAATTTATTTTCCTTCATTAAACCAGCTTGTGTCGCCACAGCAACAAGTGTACCAGCTGTATCAAAAAATCCGACAAACAAGAATGTTAAAATAACGATCAGCATTTGTACGGAGAAAATATCCGGGAGGTGAATCCACGCTTGTCCGAAAGTCGGCGCAAGGCTCGGCACACTGCCGACAATTTGAGTCGGAACCGGAACCAAACCGAAAATCATGCCGGCAACCGCTGTTAACAGCATCCCGATAAACACGCCTGCGTTCACGCGAAGCACCATTAAAATAACCGTGACAATCACACCGAAAATCGTTAACAGCACAGGACCGCTGTGAATGTTTCCGATCGTGACGAGCGTAGAAGGATTTGCAGTAATGATTCCTGAGCCTTGCAAACCAACGAATGTAATAAACAGGCCGATCCCCGCACCGACTGCCAATTTCAGCTCAGGCGGAATGGCGTTGATGATTTTTTCACGAAAACCTGTTAAAGAAAGAGCAACGAAAATAAGACCTGAAATAAAGACACCAGACAAAGCTGCCTGCCATGAAATGCCCATACCAAGGACAACAGAAAACGCAAAAAACGCGTTCAGCCCCATACCCGGCGCGATGGCAATCGGATATCTCGCTATTACTCCCATTAAGATACAGCCTGCTGCAGACGCCAGCGCTGTCGCCGTAAAGACCGCACCCTGGTCAATTCTCAGCGCCTCCGGAAAATCTTTCACGCTCTCCAAAGCAAGCGTAATCGGATTGACGAACAGAATATATGCCATAGATAAAAAAGTCGTTAATCCGCCAATGATTTCATTGCGATAGCTGGTGCCCAGCTCATCAAACTGAAAAAACGTTTTCAAGCTATTTGACTCCCTTCACTCTTTGCTATTTATTCTGTCCTGAAAACGCCAAATAAAAAGCGCCCCAATACATTTTGGGACGCTTGACTACAGTCGGATTTCAGTTCGAATAAATAAACGTGTTTTATTTATATCAAACGAAAGAAATGTTTACGTAGTCAAGCCATTTACGGTAGCTTGGTAGAGACTTGCGAGCCATATTCCCGCGATTATACGAATTCATCTTATTTGATTTCTGTGTCTATTGTACCAACTTCATTTTGAAAAAACAATACAAAAAGCGAACAATAGTCACGCAAAATCGAATTTTGTTCGTAATAAACAAATAAAACCATCTTCCCGGCAAAATTGCCAAAAAGATGGTTTCCATTAATTGATTCTTACTCCCACTCAATCGTCGCAGGCGGCTTACTTGTAATATCGTACACCACGCGGTTAATGTGCTTCACTTCGTTTACGATACGTGTCGAAATGACTTCAAGCACATCCCACGGGATACGCGCCCAGTCAGATGTCATGCCGTCGATTGATGTAACGGCACGGATTCCGATTGTGTAATCATATGTTCTTGCGTCACCCATAACACCAACGCTGCGGATGTCAGGAAGAACAGTGAAGTATTGCCAGATATCACGCTCTAAGCCGTGATTTGCAATTTCTTCACGCAAAATTGCATCTGATTCACGAACGATTTCAAGTTTTTCTTCTGTTACTTCGCCAAGAACACGGATTCCGAGGCCCGGTCCTGGGAACGGCTGACGCCATACGATTTCATCCGGAATGCCGAGCTCTGTGCCAAGCGCGCGCACTTCGTCTTTGAAGAGCGTGTTTAACGGCTCGATCAGCTCAAACTGCATGTCTTCAGGAAGTCCGCCGACATTGTGGTGAGATTTGATCGTTTGCGCCGTTGCTGTACCGCTCTCGATGATATCTGTGTAAAGCGTACCTTGTGCAAGGTAGTCGATGCCTTTGAGCTTGTCCGCTTCATCATCAAACACGTAAATGAATTCATTACCGATGATTTTGCGTTTTTGTTCAGGATCAGAAACGCCTTTTAGTTTGTTTAAGAATCGATCTTTTGCGTCTACTTTAATCACATTCATGTTAAAGCCTTCGCTGAATGTTTTCATAACACCCTCAGCTTCACCTTTACGGAGAAGACCATGGTCTACAAAGATACAAGTCAGCTGGTCGCCGATCGCTTTATGAATCAAAACAGCAACAACAGAGGAATCAACGCCGCCGCTTAGCGCGCAAAGAACCTGTTTGTCTCCGACCGTTTCACGGATTTTTTGCATTTCGATTTCGATAAAGTTCTCCATTGACCATTCGCCTTCGCATTCGCAAACACCGAATACAAAGTTTTTCAGAAGATCATTGCCGTATTCAGAGTGGCGCACTTCCGGGTGGAACTGAACGCCATACCATTTTTTGTCCGCTTTGCTCATTGCTGAGTTCGGGCAGTGATGGCTTGTCGCGTCAACAGTGAAGCCTTCAGGAACTTCTACAACCAAATCGCCGTGGCTCATCCAAACCACTTGTTCGTTTGGAAGATCTTTGAACAAATCAGGTGTGCCTTCGATGCGGATGTTTGCTTTTCCGTATTCACGCTGGCTTGCCGCTTCAACTTTACCGCCAAGGTAATGAGTCATCAGCTGCATGCCGTAGCAAATTCCCAAAACAGGAATATCAAGCTCGAAGATTTTCTCGTCACAGCGGAAAGAGTTTTCATCATACACACTGTTTGGACCGCCGGATAAAATAATTCCTTTTGGATTCATTTTTTTAATTTCTTCAGCCGTCAATGTATGTGGATGCAGCTCGCTGTAAACACCGAATTCACGGATACGGCGTGTAATCAGCTGGTTATACTGACTGCCGAAATCAAGGACAAGAATCATTTCATTCACTAACTTTGTCATGGTTGTCACCTAATCTCCTCTAAGTTTTTTGACACAGAAAAAAACGAGGACAGATATGAAGCTCGCTCCGCCCTCTTTGGCAAGGCCGTTTGCCGGAGTCAGGCCAACTCGCTCCCAGACTCCGATAATATTCACTAATTCTAACAACACGTTGATAAGCGGTCAAGACCATCTTCTTTTAATTAAATTTTCCCATAACTCTCTGGAATCATTCCAAAGCGCTGAAGAATCTTCATTTCTGTAAAGCGCCCTTTCATAGCTTAATGTCAGCTTTGACATGTCTTCTATGTCGTATTTTTCATCGATTCGTTTTGCATAATCACGCAGCGTTTCACTGCCTCGTTTCGGCAGCCCTTTTCTCTTCAGTTGTTTCAGCAGCGCGTCATATGCCTCAAAAAACGCGTGCTGATCGCTGCGCCGCTTCAATTTCCTCACGGCGAAAACAGGAATCCATAACGAGCGGAAAACATACAGCCATACAGCTGCCACCAGGAGGACTGCAAGAACCGCAAGCGCTGCATACAAGCCCGCACCGGCATTGGTATGTGAAGCGGACGGCTTTTTAGAAACAGCTGGCTCCCGCTTTTCCTTTTGTTTTTCCTCTTTTTGCGGCTGTTTTTTCTCTTCTTTCTGTTTCTCTTTTGCTTTCTTCGGCGAGCTGCTGTTATCGCTGCCGGAGTCCTTTGTGTCAGAAGAAGTAAATTCAGCCGGATTTGTAAACCCTTTAGTCGGCTCAAATGTAACCCAGCCCTGTTCCGGAAAATACACCTCTACCCAGGAATGGGCATTGTTATTTGTCACTTCGTAGATGCTGCCATTTTTGTTTCCTGCTTCTTTGTATTCGCCGGACGTATAACCCTTTACCCAGCGGGCCGGAATGCCGGCCGAGCGCAAGAGCACCACCATGGCGGAAGAAAAGTTATCACAATAACCCATTTTCGTTTCAAAGAGAAATTGATCGACATAATCCTCATCATTCTTCGGAATGGTCACGTTTTCTGTTTCATATGTGAACGCATTTGACCCTAAATAGTCCTCAACCGCTTTCACCTTATCAAACATATTGTCGTGATCCTGAGTCAGTTTGATCGCAAGGGTTCTCACCCGCTCTGGCAGTGAATCTGGAAGCTGCATGTAGCGATCGCTGAATGTGTACTCCTCACTGTTTTTTCTCACTTTTACCTTTCTCAGTTCATCAAGCTTATAGACCGGGGAATTGTACGTTACAGTATAATTTCCCATATTTCTGATTTCACCGGCTTGTTCACTGATCGGAGAAATTTGCTCCGTGTTGCCGTTCATTTCAAGTGAGACAGCCTGCTTTGGCTGAATGGTTTCCGCACCAATCGGATACATCAGATGGTTATACCCGTAGTGCTTATCGACTTTTACACGGACGGTGCGGCGCTCTGTCGCAACCTTATGGTCAAACCACAGATTTTCAACTTTTCCATTGCTAAGCTGATACGACATGCCTGTGTCTGTTTCAATCCAGCCTTTTCCGGTATACGTGTCCTTCGTTTCCACACGGAAATACGTACGCTCTTTTCCCTGCCATGTAAAAACAGGTGTAGCATCCTGCTGGAACGGGCCGCCGAGTGATTCATCATGATTCCCGTATCCGATTTTGCTTTCCCCTGCAGACACGCGGTCTTGATGAGTGATTTTTTTAAGAAAAGGCACCGGATCAGGCCAGGCCGGCTCTGATTTTGGAGCGGCGAGTCCGAATACCGTTGCAGCCAAAACCAATACAGATAAAGGAAGAAACCATTTCAGGACAGATGTTTTTGGCAGTGTGATTCTTTCCATCAGCTTAATGCGTTCCAAGTATAAAAGGCCCAGCATAAAGAAGCCGATCAGCACGATACGGATGACGGCAAAAGTGGCATCATATGGCGTAAAGGTATCAAGAATCGTAATATACGCTACTGTCATCAAAAAGAAAAACAAAATTCTTCTCTGGTAAATCACCCAATAATGCAGGAGATAGACCAGCAGCCACAGCAGCACAAAAAACAGCAGGGTCCGAAATGAAGGAATCATGTCATTCCATTGCCCAGATTGAATCAGCGTGATATTCAGATAGACATCCTGCAAAAAAGAGCTGACCCAGCTCAAGTCGAATATAGATCCTTGATAAAACAGGATATGTATCGAGATCAATGTAAATATGACACAAAAAGGAACGGTGACAAACCACCTCATCCTGAAAAAAGTCAGCAGAAACGTCAAGCCGATAAAGACACTAAAAAAGCCTGTATGTTTCGTTTCAGTAAAACTGTCAAGCGGCCTGAGCCACTCCCACAGCAATAAAAAAGCCAGAAAATAAAATAACAGCAAGCTCAAACGGCTTCCCTTCTGATCATCGTGCGGCATGTGAACCAGTCACCTCTCTTTCTAAACAACACGCGAAACTCGCCCGCCCCTCATGACCCGAACTCTGATTTGGCGTTTCATCATGCGTTCAATCATGACATTTTCAGCTTGAGAGAGCTCAGCATCTTTCTCTTTTGCCAGTATCACCGTAACCCGGCCGCCTCCTATTTCTGCGAGGTGCAGCATATCTTCCGTTAACTGTCCCGTGACAACAACTTGATCAGCTTGGCGAACAGATGGCTTTCCCAGCTCTTCCCGTGCATGTCGGCTTATCGGGTCTGCCGCATCACAATGAGCGATGGCTAAATGCCGAAGCATATACTTAAAATGCTGATCCCCTTCCTGAATAGGGAAAATGTTTTTTTCCTTCCCGATGGAAGCCAAGCCAGCGCCCGCGCCGTTTTTTAAAACAGAATGAAGAATCGAAGCTGTCACTGAAACGACCTCTTCGAATGCTTCTGAGGAAAAACGGTCCATCAGCAGAAATAGATTTTTGCTGCGAGAAGGCTCAAATTCCTTCGTCATCAGCTGGCTCCGCCGTGCAGAAGTCTTCCAATCTAACGCAGCAAACCGGTCTCCCGGCTGATAATTCCGCACACTTGCTGCGACTGAGGAATGGTGCTGATGAATAGGAGAAGAACCGCTTACACCCTCTTCCTGATGCCTCTCATTCACCTGATAGGAAAAACGCTGAAAGAATGGATAAACAAACAGGGTATCATCCAGCTCAAAAAATGCTGTTTTTTCAATCAAGCCAAGAACATCCCCGATTCGCACCCTGACAGAATGAAAGTGATGCTCTCCGCGCGGTACCCGAGCTAATTCATACGACATCGTCATGCTCCGTTTAAACCAAGGAAAAACGAGCCGTTTGGCCGCGGCTCCGTCTCGGTTGAAGGACTCAATTCCTTCTGGCAGGCAATCTTCAATTACCATATACATCAGCGGAAACGGCAGCTTTCTTCTCAGCGTAACCGTTACGCCCAGCCTGTCCCCCGCATGCAATTGTGTTTTATCCATTTGCCTTGAAGCCTGAAAAGAACGGAGCGGATACAAGGCCAACAGCCCGGCATACAAGACAAAAGGGAGAAACGCGTAAAACAAAAACCAGCTGACAAAGCCGCCCTGAAACATCGCATAAGAAAAAACAGCAGCCGTCAATAAAGTTAATATAATCAGCTTCCAACCATAAACGAGCCATTGCCATTTCTTATTCATCAGCGGACCGACGACCTTTGAATCGGCACCTTCACAGCTGACATGATCTCCCTTACGATCGCTTCTGCCTGAATCCCTTCAAATTTTGCCTCAGGATGAAGCATCATCCGGTGCGGCAGCGTGAAAGGAGCTAAATATTGAATATCATCCGGGATGACATAGTCGCGATGATGCAGCAGCGCGTATGCCTGTGCCGCTTTCATGAGGGCGATTGAGCCGCGCGGACTGACGCCTAATTGAACAGAAGGATGCTGTCTCGTTTTCTGCACGATTTCAACGATATATTCCTTAATGCTGTCATCAGCACGGACATTTTGCACTTCCCGCTGTAAACGGATGAAGTCTTCTTTTGCAATAACCGGCTCAAGCGTCTCAATCGGATGGCTTTTTTCCTGAAGAGATAAGACGTCAAGCTCTTCATTAAAGGACGGATAACCCATCCGAAGTTTGAATAAAAAACGGTCAAGCTGAGCTTCAGGCAAAGGATAGGTTCCTTCATATTCGACCGGGTTTTGCGTTGCCATCACAAAAAACGGAGCGGCAAGCTGCATCGTATGGCCATCTACCGTGACGCTTCCCTCTTCCATCGCTTCGAGCAAAGCCGACTGTGTCTTCGGAGAGGTACGGTTGATTTCATCGGCCAGCACGATATTTCCCATAATCGGGCCGGGACGATATTCAAATTCCATCGTTTTCGCATTATAGATAGATACCCCTGTTACATCAGATGGCAGCAAATCCGGAGTGAATTGGATTCTTTTGAAATCAGCGCCGATTGACTTTGCCAGCGCACGGACCATCATCGTTTTTCCGACTCCGGGTACATCCTCAAGCAGTACATGCCCTTTGGCAAGAAGGGCTGCTAAGCTGAGTATGGCGATGTCTCGTTTTCCAACCATTACTCTATTAATATGTTCAACTGCTTTCCCCAGCAAAGGATGCAGGTCTTCTTGATATGCCATTCTTTTCCTCCTAGTCATCTACAAAATTCATCATAATGTAACCTAACTTTACCACAAAAAGCAATCTGTATAAAAAAACGATTCTAGCAAATTGTTTCCAATAAAGCTGGCCAAAACACACAAAAAAGCTTCCTGTGGCAGGAAGCTCAATTATTTGTGTTCTAAAGGCTCCATATGAACATGCGAATAATCAATCGCATGCTCCTCCTTCATTCTCCGCTCGATTTCATTGGCTATATCGTGGCTTTCCGTAATATTTAAATCTGCCGATACCTCAACCACCACATCAACATGAACCGTACTGCCCAAGTATCTTGCTTTTATGTCTTTTAAACGGCTCACACCGGAGATTTTTTCGATTGTCTGTTTATAAGCAGAAATGTCCTTTATGTCGAATCCATCTGTCAAAGAGTGAGATGACTCTTTAAAAATATCCCATGCGGTCTTGCAAATAAGCAGACCGATCACAAACGCAGTGACCGTATCAATCCAAGCAAGATGGAATTGAGCAGCCACAATGCCGATAAATGTGCCGATACTGACGAATGCGTCTGATTTATTATCAGCAGCCGCAGCAAGGAGCGCCTGGCTCTTCACCTTTTTGGCCAGCCTTTTATTGTACCGATAAACAATCAGCATCAGGACTGCCCCGCCCGCTGCCGTCCAAGCCGCAATCATATCCGGCGTCTCTTGTTTAGCAGAAAAAATAGATTCTCCGGCGCTGAACAGCACTTGCAGTCCGACAACCATCATAATAAACGATGCGATAAGCGATGCAATCGTTTCCGCTCGAAAGTGGCCGTATGGATGATCTTCGTCAGGAGGCTTTTGAGAGATGCGCAGGCCAATCAGCACAGCAACAGAAGCAATAATGTCAGTTGTGTTATTTAACCCGTCTGCCGTAAGTGCTTCCGAGTGAAAAAGATAACCGATGATCAGTTTAATTGCGGAAAGAACAAGATACGCGGCAATGCTGACCAGCGCTCCGGATTCTCCCTTTTTCAGTTCATCATATCTCTCCATACAAAACCTCCTCCCCGCTCACATTTGGCTATTATTATCTTACAAAGCTGAACCGCAGTGGGTCTACAGAAACATGATTCACCCGCCACAGAAAAATAGTGACGATGGAACTCTTTTTCACTCATCCAATTTATTTGCTCCGCCAAAAAGCCCATCAGATCCAATGACACCAGCGCTTCTCGCATTCTATGGAATTGTAAATAGTACACAAAATCATACAGCGAATAAAAAACGAAACACTTTTTCCACACATTCGCTGAAAGCGTAAACAAAACACTACAAATTTGAAATAAGCTGGTATATTTTCTTACACGAATTTTCGACAAACTGTATATTTATGATAGAGTTTCAATTATCATAATATTCAGTAATGATTGCATTTTAAAAGGAGGTAACTTATGAACCAGTCTCAATCAGGATTAAAAAAGGAATTAAAGACCCGCCATATGACAATGATTTCGATTGCCGGTGTAATCGGAGCCGGCCTATTTGTAGGCAGCGGTTCAGTGATTCACTCGACCGGTCCGGGTGCCGTTGTTTCTTACGCATTAGCCGGAATATTGGTGATTTTTATTATGAGAATGCTCGGTGAGATGTCTGCCGTAAACCCGACGAGCGGATCGTTTTCTCAATACGCTCACGACGCCATCGGACCGTGGGCAGGATTTACAATCGGCTGGCTGTACTGGTTTTTCTGGGTGATCGTCATCGCGATCGAAGCCATTGCCGGTGCTGGCATTATTCAATACTGGTTCCATGATATTCCGCTGTGGCTGACAAGTTTGATCTTGACCATTGTGCTCACCCTGACAAACGTCTACTCCGTTAAGTCTTTCGGTGAGTTTGAATATTGGTTCTCCCTCATTAAAGTTGTGACTATCATTGCTTTTCTAATCGTTGGTTTTGCCTTTATTTTTGGCTTTGCACCGGGCAGTGAGCCAGTCGGTTTATCGAATCTTACAGGCAAAGGCGGATTTTTCCCGGAAGGCATCAGCTCCGTATTGCTCGGCATTGTCGTTGTCATCTTCTCTTTTATGGGAACTGAAATCGTTGCCATTGCAGCAGGGGAAACATCCAACCCGATCGAATCTGTGACAAAAGCCACCAGATCCGTTGTATGGCGCATCATCGTCTTTTACGTGGGCTCAATCGCCATTGTCGTGGCGCTGTTGCCATGGAATTCAGCAAATATTTTAGAAAGCCCTTTCGTCGCTGTACTTGAGCATATAGGAGTGCCCGCAGCCGCACAGATTATGAACTTTATCGTCCTCACAGCCGTACTCTCTTGCCTGAATTCAGGTTTGTATACCACATCCAGAATGCTGTATTCTCTTGCAGAAAGAAACGAAGCGCCGCGCCGTTTTATGAAATTGAGCAAAAAAGGCGTTCCCGTACAAGCCATTGTGGCCGGGACATTTTTCTCTTATATCGCGGTCGTAATGAACTATTTTTCACCGGATACCGTCTTTTTATTCTTAGTCAACTCATCAGGCGCAATCGCTTTACTCGTCTATCTTGTCATCGCTGTTTCCCAGCTGAAAATGCGGAAAAAACTCGAAAAAACAAACCCAGAAGCATTGAAGATCAAAATGTGGCTCTTCCCTTTCCTAACCTACTTGACCATCATCGCCATTTGCGGAATTTTAGTATCCATGGCGTTTATTGATTCCATGAGAGACGAGCTGCTGCTGACAGGCGTCATCACGGGAATCGTTCTGATTTCTTACCTTGTGTTCAGAAAACGCAAGGTGAGCGAGAAAGCGGCTGCCAACCCAGTTACACAGCAGCAGCCCGATATCCTGCCTTAATGCTGATCAAATCCTAAACGGCCTGCCGTTTAGGATTTAGTTATTTTCTTCTTCGGGCGGGCTGCAGCACGAAGATTTTTTGTAACCATCACGTCCTTATTGTCATTAACTATAGTACCAATTTGGAAAATTTAGATAAGGACAGATGAAAATGACACTTGAAAAATTTGTGGATGCTCTCCCAATCCCAGATACACTAAAGCCAGTACAGCAATCAAAAGAAAAAACATACTACGAAGTCACCATGGAGGAATGCACTCATCAGCTCCATCGCGATCTCCCTCCAACCCGCCTGTGGGGCTACAACGGCTTATTTCCGGGGCCGACCATTGAGGTTAAAAGAAATGAAGACGTATATGTAAAATGGATGAACAATCTTCCTTCCACGCATTTCCTTCCGATTGATCACACCATTCATCACAGTGACAGCCAGCATGAAGAGCCCGAGGTAAAGACTGTTGTTCATTTACACGGCGGCGTCACGCCAGATGATAGTGACGGGTATCCGGAGGCTTGGTTTTCCAAAGACTTTGAACAAACAGGACCTTATTTCAAAAGAGAGGTTTATCATTATCCAAACCAGCAGCGCGGGGCTATATTGTGGTATCACGATCACGCCATGGCGCTCACCAGGCTAAATGTCTATGCCGGACTTGTCGGTGCTTATATCATTCATGATCCAAAGGAAAAACGCTTAAAACTGCCTTCAGACGAATACGATGTGCCGCTTCTTATCACAGACCGCACGATCAATGAGGATGGTTCTTTGTTTTATCCGAGCGCACCGGAAAACCCTTCTCCGTCACTGCCTAATCCTTCAATCGTTCCGGCTTTTTGCGGAGAAACCATACTCGTCAACGGGAAGGTATGGCCATACTTGGAAGTCGAGCCAAGGAAATACCGATTCCGTGTCATCAACGCCTCCAATACAAGAACCTATAACCTGTCACTCGATAATGGCGGAGAGTTTATTCAGATTGGTTCAGATGGAGGGCTCCTGCCGCGATCTGTTAAACTGAATTCTTTCAGCCTTGCGCCTGCTGAACGTTATGATATCATCATTGACTTCACAGCATATGAAGGAGAATCGATCATTTTGGCAAACAGCGCGGGCTGCGGCGGTGACGTCAATCCTGAAACAGATGCGAATATCATGCAATTCAGAGTCACAAAACCATTGGCACAAAAAGACGAAAGCAGAAAGCCGAAGTACCTCGCCTCATACCCTTCGGTACAGCATGAAAGAATACAAAACATCAGAACGTTAAAACTGGCAGGCACCCAGGACGAATATGGCAGACCCGTCCTTCTGCTTAATAACAAACGCTGGCACGATCCCGTCACAGAAGCACCAAAAGTCGGCACAACTGAAATATGGTCCATTATCAACCCGACACGCGGAACACATCCGATTCACCTGCATCTCGTCTCCTTCCGTGTATTAGACCGGCGGCCGTTTGATATCGCCCGTTATCAAGAAAGCGGGGAATTGTCCTATACCGGTCCGGCTGTCCCGCCGCCGCCAAGTGAAAAGGGCTGGAAAGACACCATTCAAGCGCATGCAGGTGAAGTCCTGAGAATCGCGGCGACATTCGGTCCATACAGCGGACGATACGTATGGCATTGCCATATTCTAGAGCATGAAGACTATGACATGATGAGACCGATGGATATAACAGATCCCTATAAATAACCCGACAAACTTGCCTCTAGCAGGCAAGTTTTTTCTTTATGAAACCTTCGGCCCTATTTATCGTATTACGTAAAAACAGCAAAAAGGAGCTGCTTTTTATGCTGACACACGACCTACATGAAAAAATAAAGCAATACATTTCCATTTATGCTGAATTAAAATCAAAATTAAAATGGAAAGTTTCACAAGACCAGATATTAATGCTCATTTCTTCTGCATATATTGTGAATAAAAGAGAGTTTGATTTTCAGCGCTTTTATGATTTGAGCAGCTATATCAAATCAAACATCGGCAGCTTCTCAACACTCAATTCACACCACCGCTTTACTGTTGCATCTATTCTGGACATTCATTTTCAGCATGAGGCAAAACAAACATTTCATACTTTTATCGATGTATACAATGAAATGGTGAAGCTAGGATATAAGCGGGATATGTTCACATACCTTTCCGCTCTGATCTTGCTCACCGGAAAATCTGAAACGACAAACCAAAAAGAACAGATGAACATGGGGCTAGCTGTTTATCAGCAGATGAAAAAAAATCATTATTTCCTCACTTCAACTCAGAATGTTCCGCTTGCCGTATTGCTTGGAGAAAACGGAGAAGGTTTGCAGGCGCTACAGAAGGCGGAAACATGCTATCAGCTGCTGGCAGCCAACGGCTTTAAAAAAGGACAGTACTTACATCAGGTCAGTCATATTCTGGCCTTGCAAAGTGAAAAAGAGCCCGAAATGCTTGTTTCCGCTTGCAAACAGATATATCAATCGATCACTGAATCTGTCAAAAAACCAAAGGATTATCATTATCCAGACCTTGCTCTCCTCACCTTTCTGGAGGAGCCAGATATCAAAACCGTTTTGTGCATCACTGACGAATTAAACCAGGAAAAAGCTTTTAAATGGCAAAAGGAAATGAATTTTAAAATTGCTGTCAGCCTCTATCTCAGTGAGCATATGGAGAAAAATCTGCTGATGGAATCAGGACTATACACCGCTATCGAAACAGCCATTCAAGCGCAGCAGGCAGCCGCGACAGCTGCCATCATCAGCTCAACAGCAGCCAGCCATACTCATGATGGAAACTAAAGGAGGAGAAACATGCCATACATCACATTAGAAGATCAGACACGCCTTTACTATGAAACACACGGGAACGGGACGCCGATCCTGTTTATACATGGGGTGCTGATGAGCGGACAATTTTTCCACAAACAATTTTCGGCGCTTTCTGCCAATTATCAATGTATTCGTCTTGATCTTAGAGGACACGGCGAATCTGACAAAGTGCTTCATGGGCACACCATTTCCCAATATGCCCGTGACATAAGGGAATTTCTAAATGCAATGGAGCTTGACCATGTCGTTCTTGCCGGCTGGTCAATGGGCGCTTTTGTCGTATGGGATTATCTCAATCAGTTTGGGAATGATAATAACATTCAAGCCGCTGTGATCATCGATCAATCCGCTTCCGACTATCAATGGGAGGGCTGGGAACACGGTCCATTTGATTTTGACGGCTTAAAAACAGCGATGCACGCCATTCAAACTGACCCGCTGCCTTTCTACGGAAGCTTCATCCAGAATATGTTCGCAGAACCGCCTGCCGAGACCGAAACAGAATGGATGCTGGCAGAAATCCTCAAACAGCCGGCTGCCATTTCTAGCACGATTTTATTTAACCAAACGGCCGCTGATTACCGGGGCACCCTCCAAAACATCAATGTGCCGACATTGTTGTGCTTCGGGGAAGACAAGAAATTTTTCTCTACAGCAGCTGGAGAACACTTGCGCAGCAATATTCCAAACGCGACACTCGTTACCTTTTCTAAAAGCAGCCATTGCCCGTTTTTAGAAGAGCCAGATGCTTTTAACAGCACACTCCTCTCCTTTTTAGATGGGGTTATTGGAAAGTCATAAAGAAAAAGGAATTAGGAGATTAGGGAAAAGTATGAGACAATAAGAAATGTGCAGTAAAATACATGAGGGAAGAAGTGACTTTATGTCTTACTATAACAAACGAAATCAAGAACCGCTGCCAAAAGAAGATGTGAGTACTTGGGAATGCACAAAAGAAGACTGTAATGGCTGGACCCGAAAAAACTTCGCCAGCAGTGATACGCCATTGTGCCCTTTGTGCGGAAGTAAAATGGTCGACGGCATCCGTTCATTAGTGAATCTCCAAAACAACAGCCAAACGAAAACAAGCTAGTTCTTCCCTATAACAAATGCAGTCTCCTTCAAGCAAACAAACCCCGAACGGAGACAAAATTCTATATTTCAGAATAAAAGCCTCTCATTGCAAGAGGCCAAATACGAAGAAAGAAGCCCAAAACTGTAAACGTTTAGGGCTTTTTGTCTGTTTAATGGTATAATATGGATAAAAGAGGAGTGATAACGTGATCTCAAACCAGCAGCAAAAAGACTTGAAAAAAAGAGCTGCGTTCAAAAAGCTGAATGTTGCAATGAACTCGTATGTTGAACTTCTGTTTTTGTCGGTACCTCTGATTCATATCTTTAAATGGCTCGGATCATTAGCCCTGCACCTCATCCATTAAAAAAGCCACTCAGCTCAAGCCGAGTGGTTTTTATTAGTTAATCACCGAAAAGCTGTTGATGATGCCGTTCGGATTTTCCCATACTTTTTTGAAGGTCTTATTTTCAAGGCTATAGGAATAAATCGTCCGCACCTTAGCTTCACGACCTGTTTCGTCCTTCAGCTTTTTAGCCCCCTTGGCTTCGGCAAGAAAATAAATGTTCTTCCCATCCTTAGAGAACTGAGGCTGTGCGTCAATTAACAGCTTAAATGATTTTTGATTTGAGATGATACTTTCATATTTTTTCGTATCCGCATTGAGCATTTGAATAGAAGCGGTTTGCTCCGTTCCTTTCTGCGTATATGATGTGAATAAAATACGTTTATCATCATCAGAAACAGCAATATCGCTGATAAATTGGTTCAGGCTTTTCAGCTCATTAAATTTATTTTGGCGGCCTTCCGCAAAATGAATCGTTGTCGGTTCAGGGTCGATGCCCTTTTCGTTTGCTTCATCTGTTTTCTTGTAGTCTTCTTCTACAGAATAATGAAGCAATGCAAATGAATCGTTTTTTTGGTTATAAAAGAAGCTGCTGACGGTGTCATCTTGATCATTAGCGGCAGGATAAAGATTTTTGTACTTTTTCGTTTTTAGATCAAAAGCGGCGATCCGAAAATTGCTTTCGTCCGCTTTTCCTAAGCGGAAATAGATGGTTGAACGGTCCTTTGATAAAAACAAACTGTCCGCACTCTCCGCGCCTTTATAAAGCATCGTCTTTTTATTAGACTTTAGATCCAGTTTAAAAAGCCTCATTTCATTCTGTTCATTATTGCCCGTATAATAGAGCACCTGCTGTTTTTGATCCAAGGCAAATGCCGGATAGCTGGTCAGCTTCTCCTCATGGATCACCTTGTCATTTTCATAATACTTTGTCAGCAGTTTCGTATCTGTAATTGAAACCAGCAGCTCATCACCGCTTTCGGTATTGACTGAAACATCAGCAGCCTTTTCATGGCCTTTATCCTTTGTAACATAAAACGCAACCCCCGCGGCAGCTGCCGCTATTATCACTGCTAACAATAATATGATTCTTTTTTTCATCTTTTATCTCCACCAATAGAAAAAGCAAGAATGTGACTTCTTGCTTTCCAGATTATATATGTACATTAATAGCTGTAATGCCCCGCTACTTTACCTTTGCTTAATGGATATCCAAGCGCTTTAAACGCTTTAGGGCTAACATCCAGCACTGCATTAGGCATTCTGCCAACATCATTTTTATAAACCGTAATCACCTTTTTAGGCTTCGCTTTTGCATAAGCTCTGATTTTTGTCCCGTTTCTAGGAACATCAAATCCGATTTTGGTCGCACAATCCCAATGTCCAAGTTTCTTACCTGAAGAGCCTTTTTTCCCGACTCCATTATACCAAGTAATATTTCCGTTCACATGTTTCGCACTGGCATCTGATGAAAAACTAAAAGCTCCCAAAGTACTTCCTACTAAGATAAAAGCGGCTAAAATGACTTTCTTCAACATTTCGTCCCCCTGTTTGTTAACATCTAGGAAGATTATACACGATCAACCAGCTATTTTTTATTTCAATATCCTTACAGTAATGTTACAAAGTCAAAAAAGTTACCTCTGCTAAATTAAACCATGGAAGATTATCCTATTATAATAGCGGTATTAGCGTTATAATTATTGATAGAGTAGTTGTCGCATTCAATATGAACGAACCATTACCGTATTGTTCAAACCAAATTCATAGCTATGTAAACGATTGATACTCTCATATAAAGAAAAAAGAGTGTGCGAGACCCTTTTTTCTTCAAAGTTTCTTTTTTCAAAAAAACGTAGATTATATTATATAAAAATTTCATTTCTTTTTTGGTTTTAAAAATGGCGATTTTGTGAACAGTTCATATTGACCGGTGCGGAATTACTCACATCAAAAGTTATAGGAGTGGTAATCCATGAAGGCAGCAAGATGGCATAACCAAAAGGATATCCGTATTGAACATATCGAAGAGCCAAAAACGGAGCCGGGAAAAGTAAAGATCAAAGTCAAATGGTGCGGCATCTGCGGAAGTGATTTACACGAATATCTAGGCGGCCCGATCTTTATTCCGGTTGACAAACCGCACCCATTAACAAATGAAACGGCACCTGTCACAATGGGGCATGAATTCTCCGGTGAAGTTGTCGAAGTCGGAGAAGGCGTTGAAAATTATAAAGTTGGAGACCGCGTCGTAGTCGAGCCGATTTTTGCTACACACGGCCACCAAGGCGCCTACAACCTTGATGAACAAATGGGATTCCTCGGCTTAGCCGGCGGAGGCGGCGGTTTCTCTGAATACGTCTCTGTAGATGAAGAGCTTTTGTTCAAACTTCCTGATGAATTATCATATGAACAAGGCGCGCTCGTTGAACCTTCTGCAGTTGCTCTATACGCTGTCCGCTCAAGCAAACTCAAAGCAGGCGACAAAGCGGCTGTATTCGGCTGCGGCCCGATCGGACTTCTTGTCATTGAAGCGCTGAAGGCTGCCGGTGCAACCGATATTTACGCTGTTGAGCTTTCTCCTGAACGCCAGCAAAAAGCTGAGGAGCTTGGCGCGATCATCGTTGATCCGTCTAAAACAGACGATGTAGTCGCTGAGATTGCAGAACGTACAGGAGGCGGTGTTGACGTAGCATTCGAAGTCACTGGTGTCCCAGTGGTGTTACGACAAGCCATCCAGTCCACTACAATTGCCGGTGAAACCGTCATTGTCAGCATTTGGGAAAAAGGTGCTGAAATCCATCCGAACGATATCGTGATCAAAGAACGTTCAGTAAAAGGGATTATCGGATACCGCGACATCTTCCCGGCTGTACTGTCATTAATGAAAGAAGGCTATTTCTCAGCCGACAAACTCGTAACGAAAAAAATCGTGCTAGATGATTTGATCGAGGAAGGCTTCGGGGCTCTTATTAAAGAGAAAAACCAAGTCAAAATCCTTGTCAGACCTAACTAATTTGAAACCAAAAAGAATCCGCACTCGGGTGCGGATTCTTTTTTTAATTATCCAATCACTTCAGCCCCAGAATCCTTCTTCGCCCCGCCGTGATCATAAGCGCGGAAGTTTTCCTCCAGCTGCTCAAGCGAAAGTCCTTTCGTTTCCGGCAAAAACCTCTTCACAAACAGGACAGAGCAAATTCCTAATCCAACGAAGATAAAGAACGTTGTGGACAGCCCAATGGCTGCCAGCAATATCGGAAACGTGAAACTGACTGCAAAATTCACCATCCACAGACAGAATACCGTAACACCCATTCCCAGTCCGCGAAGGCGAAGCGGGAAAATTTCAGAAAGCATCAGCCAAGTCACTGGTGAAATGGCGCCCTGCTGAAAAGCAAGAAACGTGACCGTTAATGACAGGACTACATATGGAAGTGCCGGTGATCCTTCAAGTACAAGTGAGAATATCCCGATTAGCAATAACGCTGTTGTCGTACCGATCAAGCCTGTCATCAGCATCGGCCGGCGCCCCACTCTTCCCAGCAGCCAGATTCCGACGAATGTTGCCAATACCGAAATCACGCCATTCGCAATATTTCCGATTAAAGCGGCTTCCGTTTGGAAACCGGAATTTCTTAGAATTTCAGTCCCATAATACATAATCGAATTCACACCTGTAATTTGCTGTACAATCGCAATCCCTAATCCAATAAACACAATACGGCGCACCCATGGGACCGAAAGATCTTTAAACGTCGCTTTTTCAAGCTGATCTTCTTTTTTGAAAGCGAATTCAATTTCTTGCAGCTCAGCTGCTGCCCGTTTTTCATCCCTGATTTTTTTCAATACACGTAAAGCATCTTCTTTTCTTCCTTTAGAAACAAGCCAGCGGGGACTCTCGGGCATTCTGATCATGCCGAAAAACAGGAACAAGGCTGGAAGTGACGCAATGACCAGCATAAATCTCCACACATGGGAGTTGTCTCCCATTGTTGTTCCAAGGATCGCATTAAAAACAAAGGCCAAAAGCTGTCCTGATACAATCATCAATTCGTTCTGCGTCACCATCCGTCCCCTGCTTTCCACAGGAGACATCTCTGCTAAATAGGCAGGCACCGTTACGGATGCACCCCCTACCGCAATACCAAGCACAAAACGAGAAATAATCATGACCGTAACATTTGGTGCAAACGTACACCCGATCGTTGAAATAAAAAATATAACAGCGAGGAACAAAATATTTTTGCGGCGGCCGTTAAAATCAGACATCCTGCCGCCAAACACAGCACCTAGCGCGGCTCCAAAAAGAAGTGAACTGGTGACAAGGCCCTCTGTGAAGGCATTGAGATTAAGCTGATC
This sequence comes from Bacillus sp. FSL K6-0993, assembly GCF_037977205.1. Classification (NCBI taxonomy): domain Bacteria; kingdom Bacillati; phylum Bacillota; class Bacilli; order Caryophanales; family Bacillaceae; genus Bacillus; species Bacillus sp. FSL K6-0993. The sequence continues at coordinate 651,846 of NZ_CP150275.1, read as the reverse complement.
CGGCTCTCCCATATACGGCAAAGCTCCATTGAGCACACCGGTATCATAGCCAAAAAGAAGCCCGCCGAAAGTCGAGACTAAAATAATTGTACGTAAAAATGACATTTGATTGCCTTGTTTATTCATACTGTTTCCCCCAGTCTTTTTCATAATGCGTATGTCAAAAACTTATTCCAGGGCTGATGCCTTCCCCACATTTCGTAAGCAGGCTTCAGAAAATAGTTGTTCATGTTTTTATCCAATAACCTCATAACCTTCCCTTCTTCTTAGCATGTCAGTCTCAATGGAAGCGATTTTATTTCTCACTAAAAGAACAATGGTCATTTCTTTGTGCATAACCTCGTTCATTTGGTATTTATTAGTAACTTAATAGTTCAATTGTAGTGATGTTATAGTGACATTTTTGTTATATCTGATATTATCATAATTATAAAAACGCTTTCAGTCAATATAAATTTCTGAAAATTTTTTACTCTATAAAAGGAAAATCACCAATTCAAGGGGAAAATGAACGTTTTTCTTCATGAAAATGTGTGAATCAAGTCAAAAATCCTGTGATTTTCTGTTCATATCGAAAAATGAGTAAGTGTTGGGTAACTCCCACCTATTTTTCTCTGTAAAATCAAACATTCGTTCAATTGTTTCAGACTCAGGATAAAAGGAAATAGAGAAGAAAATAAAAGAAGGCTGACTTAAGGGAGGCAACCAAAATGAATGAGGGTTATATCATTGCAGGCCTTTTATTATTGACAGCGGGGATGATTGATTTTTTATGGACCACGTTATGGTTAGAGAGCGGTGCCGGCCCGATCACAAGATGCCTGTCTGCCTGGCTGTGGAAGGGCTGCCGCAAAATCAGCGGTGACCACGCAAAGGTTCTAAGTATGGCTGGTCCTCTGCTGTTATGCCTGACGTTAGTGATATGGATCAGTCTATTTTGGGGCGGGTGGGTTTTGATTTACTCGAGTGACCCTCACTCACTTATGGAAACTCAATCAAAAGAACCGGCTTCCTGGTCAGACCGAATTTATTTTTCCGGCTATGTCATGTTTACATTAGGAAATGGCGACCTCGCTCCGAACGGAGGCCTATGGAAGCTTGTCACGATTATTGAAACAGCTCAAGGACTGCTTACCATCACGTTTTCTGTCACGTATTTGATTTCCGTCTTGAGTGCGGTTAATCAAAAACGCTCCTTTGCCCAAAGTGTATTAAGTCTAGGGCATGACGGAACAGAAATCGTCCATAATGCATGGAATGGCAAAGATTTTCACGACATTGATTTTCTTCTTGTCGCTGCTTCATCAGAACTGGGAAAGCTGACCGCTCAGCATAACGCCTTCCCCATCCTTCATTTTTACCACAGCACGCAGCATCAGGAATCATCCATTATAGCTGTTGCTGTATTGGATGAGGCTCTAACCATTTTCAAATACGGAATTCCTGAACAATATCAGCCGAATCAGCTTCATATCAAAGAAGCGCGCTCAAGTATCAAAAACTACCTGGATACCGTTCATACTGCCTATATCCATCCTGCAGAACAAGCGCCGCCGGAACCAGACATCTCAAAGCTTCAACAATCAGGCATACCGGCTTTATCAAAGCAAACATTTCAAATTGCCGTCAATTCAATAAAGGAACGTCGTCAATTGCTGCTGGGAATTATCCAAGCGGGGGCTCGAAAATGGCCTGTTCAGGAGCAAGCAATAGGTAACGCTTATTCTCCTAAATAAAAAAGTCCCGAGTGCTGATCACTCCGGACTTTTCACTGTATGAGTCTTACACAAGCTTCTGTCCGCAATTCGGACAAAAATTGGCTTCGCCCGTTTTTGTTCCGCAGTTTGGACAGAAATTCGGTTTGCTTCCGCTGCCAGTTGACTGTGGGCCTGATGACTGTGCCTGCTGATTCTGATTCATTTGGTTCATCATCTGATTGGCCATATTCATTCCCATCATCATTCCAGCCATATCCGAAGCCGCTCCGCCTCCGCTCATCTTTCCGGATGCCATTCCATCCGTCATTGATAGTTGCTGGTATCTGTTCACATCCCCAACCATACCGTAGGAAGCGTTCTTTGTAATCATATCTTGAACCTCTTGAGGGTAATTAAAGCTCATGATTTGAAAACCAGTGACCGTCATCCCGTCGCTTATTAATTGCATATCTAAGTCCTCTTGAATTCCCTTGGCAATATCAAAAGCGTTTGCTTGAAGATTAAACATATCTTTCCCTTCTCTTGTGATCCACTTCATGAGAAGCTGATCCAGAATAGAAATGATACGGGTTTTAATATCCTCTACAAAATATTGATCTTTCACGCCAGCGATTTTATCAATCAGGCTGATATAGTCCTGCACCTTGAAATTAAATGTGCCGTTTGCGCGAATGGGCATCCCGCCTGGCATTCCCGCTGCCGGAATATTTATCGCCTGTTTTGTTCCCCATCTTACGGTAAATTCCTTCGTATTGACAAACAGCACCTCAGCTCGCATGCCGCTGTTAAAGCCAAACTTAAAGCCCTTTAACGTTGAGAGGAATGGAATAATTTCTGATTCAATATCATAATCGCCATCATCTTGAAAGACTCCTTCAACCCGCCCATTGTTCAAAAAGACAGCATCCTGTCCGGGACGAATGATTAAACGGCTCCCTTTTTTGATTTCACGATTGTTCCATTTATAAAAAATCATATCATCTCTAAATTCTTCCCACTCTACTACATTCGCTAATTGATTTCTAAAAAACGACATTACGCCTCTCCCTTTCTCTATTTCTTACATTTAAAAACTGCCCCGGCTCCCACTGTATGACGTGCCGCCTTTCGTAACACCGCCATCGCTGCCGCTGTCTTTATCTGATGGTTTTCTTTCTCTTGTTACAGTCGTTCTAATATAAGTGTCGTATTGATCAATCACATCAGACGTACGCTGATCCATATATGTATTTCCATTAACCGTTACTTTGCCGCCTGCATGATAAAGCATGATTGAAACCGCGATTCCCCCGACTGCGATGGCAGCAATCAGCTGAAACCACCATGTAAAGAATATGTTGTCGGGGTTTACTCCCGGTTTTATGCCCATATCTTTATAGGAAAGCTGAATATATGTCTCAAAAGCTTCAAAATAATTTTCATTGGATAAATCAGATGAAATCGTATTTCTGATGCTATTGAGCCTGCTGTTGTCCAAATACTTTTCAGCTTTTTCGTAGCCCGAGATGAATACTTCTCTATCCGCCATATCAATCGTTAAAATAGCTGTACTGCCTTTTCCGTAACGATCATAAAAATCGCCGGCATAATCGACAATATCTTCACCATTTGTGCTTTTAGTCGTAATAATAATGAAATCAGTGTCCCTCTTTGCACCCAGCTCTGCCGAGAGAGATTCAAGTTTTCCGATCTCCGCTTTTGACAATAGATGAGCGCGATCGTACACATGCTGCTGCGATTCAGAGGCTCTTGCCGCTTCGATACCCAGTAAAGGCATCATGATAAAGACAGCCAGCACAACAAAGATCGCTTTCCCAAAAAATCCACGCATCAAAATCCGCCTCCCATCATCAATGAGACGAGCTTCAACGCAAGAAATGTCCCGCCTGCTATTCCGCTAAACCATGCCGCTACTTTTCCTCGACTGATCGGCGGCTTTCCAACAACCTTTCCTGTTTGCCCGTTCATCGCAAAGATATGCTCCGCTCTTTCATAATCGTAACTGACCATCCAAACGGGAAGCAAAACGTAAAAGCTGTTCACGTTTTTCGTGTGAATCTGTTTGTCCCTCACATTGACTGACGTATATCCGGAAAAAGTAGAATGGATGTATGAATCTATATAACTGCTGATTTTCTCTTTTGCCCTCGGAAAAAGCTCCTCATCGGTATAATTGTACTTTTCCGCAATATAACCGGCCAAATATGCCGTTTGAAAGTCCTTCAGCTCTTCGTATGAATAAGGCTCCAATTTGTCCATTAATTCGTCTTTCATTTTTTCAGAGGCATCGACAGGGATTTTCAAATAATCGAGATTGATATCACGAAACGCTTCAAAGTGCTCTGTTTCCGTGCAAATATAATCCCCTTCTTCATATTGATGGACTCTGGTACAGTTTGCTCTCACCTGTACTTCACTATTTAAATCAAACATCCAAAACGGAATATACATGCCGGTGATGCTTTTAATGCGATCGGCAGACATGAAACCTCTTGGTGTCAGAAGGCCTTTTTTGCACCACTTTCGAAATGCCTGCTCCGCTTCTTGTTTACTGATTGTAAATGGGATGACCTTCGCCGGTGCCAAATGACCTGATAATCGATCGGCAAGTATTGCAGCACCCCCGCAGAAGCTGCACGTCGTTGCTGTCGTTTCAGCTTCCGTGATCAAAACGGCGCCGCAATTTTCACATTGATATTCTTTTGCTTCATCATCAGAAAACCGTGCCGCAATGTTTTCTTTCGGAAGGCTTTCAATATTGTCCTGTCTTCCGCAGCTGCCGCAGGATAACGAGCCGGTTTCACTGTCAAATGCCATATCACTGCCGCAGTTCGGACACTTATAAGATATTATCATTACCGTTCCCTCTCACATCTTATGATAAAATGACGCCGCAGCCGAAAGCTGCGGCCTCCTATGTATTACTTATCGAGCATCATTTTCGCTTTTAACGCCGCAAGTTCATCATCAACCTGGCTTGAACCGCCAGTGTCATACTTTGCAGTCAGATCAGCCATATCATCCTGCGGAGCGCTGTTCAGTTCAGCCATTGCATTGGCCTGATCAAGTGCCTTATTTACTTTGTCCTCCATTCGGCCGAATGCAGACATTGATTGGCTTGTACTTGAAACAGAAGCGCCCAGTTTGTTCATTCTTTCTTGCGTTTTCGCTACTGCCCACTTCGCCTTGATCATATTTTTACGTGCTTCCAGCTCTCCAATGTCAGATACCAATTTGTCATGCATCTTTCTCATCTGTGCGGCATTGGTTGCAGCAATTTGATTGGCCGCCTGCAGCTCAGAAAGCTTTGACTCCAAAGATGTTTTTCTTTCAAGAAATTTTCTCGCATCGCTCTCACTCCCGGCTTGCAGCGCCTTCATTGCATAGCTTTCCATCTTTTCCATATCCGCCTGGCACTCGTGATATTCTCTTTTTGCTCTCTGCTCCTCAGCCATAACAGCTGCTGTTTCTGCCTTAACCTTAGCCAAATCGCTATTCATATTTCTTAAATATTGATCTACCATTTTCTCCGGATTTTCAGCCTTGTCCAATAAAGCATTGATATTCGCAGACATAATATCTTTAAATCTTCCAATGATACTCATTATATCGTTCCTCCTAAAGCTAATTCGTTAACCTTGTTACATATACTATTTATTATCGTTAAAAGTTTCACTTTTTTAATAAAAAATGACATTTCAAACAAAAAATATACAACTTTTTACCTGAACAAAAATGTAAGCAATAAAAAAAGATGCCCCCAAAAGTCCAAAGACTTTCAAGGAACATCTTCAATGATTTACAAAGAAACTTCAATCTCATCCAAGCTCGGCAGTGCATCAATCGCTCCAATTTTAGTGCACACAAGAGCTCCGACCTTATTGGCAAACGCCACAATCTCACGCAGTTTCACAAAATCTGCTTCTACAGATTGAATATGGTCCGTGTTTGCCAATTGATATAAAGCCGCACCGACAAAAGCATCTCCGGCTCCTGTTGAGTCGATTGATGTCACCGGAATGCTTGGAATGATTTCATGATCTTTTCCATTGGAAAGAAGCGTTCCGCTTTTCCCAAGTGTCACAGCGACAATGTTGGCTCCGATCTCATGAAGGATCGCAACACCCTTTTCATGATCCTTCACACCACTTATAATCTCAAGCTCCTCGTCACTGACTTTCACAAAATCACTTACAGCGATCGCTTTTTTCGCAACACTTACAAACTCTGAGACTCTTCCCCTCCATAAATCTTCACGGTAGTTAGGGTCAAACGAAATAAACTGTCCATTGTCTTTCGCAATCGACATCAGCCGTAAATAGGCTGAGCAAAACGGATCCGATAACAGTGCCGTCGCAGAACCGAAATGAAGGATTTTCGCTTCGTTTAGTTTTTCCTGGTCAATATCCTCCAGCGTAAACAAAGCGTCCGCGCCTCTATTAAAAACAAAGTCACGCTCTCCATTTTGTTTTAATGAAACAAAAGCAAGCGTTGTAGGCGCTTTCTTATCCATCACCAGCATAGAGGTATCGACATGTACAGCGTCCAATGTTTGCTTCAGAAAATACCCAAACGGATCCTTTCCTACTTTTCCGCTGAAAGCGGCGTCTCCTCCCAGCTTGGCAATCGCTGCTGACACATTCGCCGGTGCCCCGCCGGCACTTTTCAGGAAATGGCGCCCTTCCATTAAATCAACGTCAACATCGGTACAAAAGAAATCAATCAACAATTCCCCAATACAAACTACAGAATGACTACGCATATTATCACACTCATTTATAAAGTCTAGATTACAGTCTCAGTATATTACTTTCTGCCATAAATACAACATTGAATATTAAAAATTTTACATATATTTATCTCGCAGACCTTTGCTCCAGCTCAGAGATGATGTGTTTATATCTTTTTTCCGTTAAAGGATAGAAGGCGATAAGAATAATAGAAAGCAAAATGAAAAATCCCGGAATCAAAGCATTCATATTTTTAATGGCATTCAATGACGCAACTGTCTGGTCTATATTCGCCACATACCCGGCGATCCCTAAATAAATGGCCGAAAATGACCCGGCTAATGCAACACCCAGCTTATTAATAAAGCTCATGCTCGAAATCACCACACCATCCGCGCGAATTCCGGTTTTCCATTCCGCATAATCAACACAATCCGCAACCATTCCCCAAGCAAGCGTATTTAAAGGCGTTGTGAAAAATCCTGAAGCGAAAAGCCAAATGAAAATGAGTGGAATTGAAGAATATGGCGTAAAATGCAGGCCGGCATAAGAAATAAGCGATAGAGCTGCCGTGATGATCATGACTTGTTTTCTGCCCCACTTCTCAGAAAAGAAAGGAATAAACAAATTGCTGATCAGCGCTGCTCCGAAAAATAAAACGGTGCCCATAAACACGAACTCTTTATGGTTTACGTTATACGTAAAATAATACACCATCGTGCTGAGCTTAATATTAAACCCGATCGCAAAAGCCAAAAATGATGAAATTAACATAAGCAAGGGTTTATTTTGGAATAAAACGGATAACGTCTTTTTGATCCCTTGTTTGTTTCTCTTTTTAGGCTGAATCCGCTCCCGGACAGTAAAGAAACTGAATAGATTCAAAACAATGCTGACCGCTGCGTAGATGAGCGCCGTCATTTGAAATCCAAACGCCTGATCCTCTCCTCCGATAGCAGTTGCAAGCGGTGTCGCACAGGAAATGGATAAAAGAATGCCGATATACACCAAAATCATCCGGGTTGTGGTCAGAACCGTCCGTTCCTCCACAGAATTCGTCATCCGCCCCGTTAAGCTGTTCACCGGAATCGTTTGCATACTAAAGGACATCCCAAGCAGAATATAGGTGATATACGCATATACCATATTTCCGGTCTCACCGAAATGAGGCGTCGTGAAACATAAGAATGTGAATAGCGCAAAAGGAAATGCCACCCACAGCAAATATGGCCTTGCTTTTCCCCACCTTGTATTTGTTTTATCTAAAATCAGTCCCATTATCGGGTCAAAAATAGCATCCAGCACACGCACAACAAGAAACAAAGTTGCGATCACCGCAGGCTGAATGCCGCCGACGTCTGTATAATAGAATAATAAGTATGCGTTTACAAACTGAAAGATAATATTATACGACATATCGCCGAATCCATAGCCGATTCGTTCAAACCAGGAAAGTCCGGTGCTGGATTTTGACTGACGCTTCACTTTCATTGCCGTTACTTTTTCTGTTTCAATCATATTTCCCACCCCAAGAATCCGTTTTCATTTCCAGTAAACAAGAGGGAGAATACGAAGATCCTCCCTGTTCACTCAGCGATTTGGATACACCATCACTTTTAAACATTCATTCTTAAATTGAAGCGCCCGCTCCATCGCCTCTTGTGTCTGCTCCAGCGAATATTGGTCCGTTACTAGATGCTTCGTGTCCACAACGCCGGAAGCGAGAAATTCGATTCCCTTCGGATACGTATTGGCATAACGGAAGATCCCGTAAATATCAATCTCGTTATCCGCAATAAACGGCACATTGAGCGGAATCTCGTTCTGTGAAGGCAAACCGATAATCGCCAATTTTCCGCCCCGGCGCACAGAAGCCAGTGCGGATTGCAATGCCGCTGGATTCCCTGCTGTTTCCCAAGCAACATCAACGCCTCTATCATTTGTGATCGTTTTAATCTCTTCAAGTGCGTCCTGTTCACGTATATTAATAATATGAGTCGCTCCCATTTTTTTCGCAGCCTCTAACCGCAGCGGCTCTAAGTCGGTCACGATAATTGTGCCTGCCCCAAATGCTTTAGCTGCGGCAACAGCCATTAACCCAACAGGGCCCATCCCCATAATCGCAATCGTTGATCCGGGCTGAAGCTTCGTTCTGGCCGCCGCATGGATGCCGACAGAAAACGGCTCGATCAAAGCAGCATCTTCATAAGAAAGTGAGTCTGGGATTAAAAAAACAAAGTCCTGACGCATTTTAATATATTGGACAAACGCGCCGTCTACCGGCGGTGTAGCCAAAAACTGTACATCCGGGCAAAGATTATAGCGCCCTTCTTTGCACTCTTCACAGCGTCCGCACGTAACACCAGGTTCAACCGCGACGCGGTCACCGACTTTGAATTGATGAACAGACGAGCCGACAGCTGCGATTTCTCCCGCGCACTCATGTCCGAGGATAAATGGCTTCTCCACTACATAGTTGCCTATTCTGCCGTTTGTATAGTAATGCAGATCCGATCCGCAAATCCCGACAGCCATCACCTTAATCAACACTTCATCATGATTGATGTCAGGCACAGGCAATGTTTCAATTTTGATCTCTCTTGTGTTGTGCATAACAGCCGCTTTCATGTTCTGAGGTACTGTGTGAGTCATTTGGCAAATTCCTTTCTTTAGAAAATAAAATGTAAGTGCATACATTTTTGTTTTCTCTGTTACTGCCCCCATTTTATCTGCTTTTCAATACGTTCAACAGCCTTTCCTGCTGTATAAAAGGACAGCGGCACTGTACTTTTATTTTTTCATATACAAAAAACGCTGGATTGATAAAATAGTACTAATAGGAGGTGCAGGCTTATGGCTGAACTTGAAAACCGAAAACAATTTGCACAACTGCTGGCACCTGGCGTCAAAACGCTAAAACTTCATCCTGATTATAAAGTCAGAAGGAAAAAGAACGAAAAAACAGGACAGTCTTACATAGATAAAATCGCACTCCAGCTGGGAGTCTCCTCTAACACGATCAAAAGCTGGATCGGACAGATGGGGGCAAACTATATTCCCGGGAGAATCGACGACGGAAAACTGTTCGGAATGATCTGGATCATTCTCGAAAAGACCGACTTGGATATCGAGTGGTTGACAGACCTGCTGGAAGCCACCACTATCCCAGTCATCAAACCCGCATTGCCTGTATGGGCAGCATCCTGTTTGAAAAAAGCGAAAATACTGCGAAAAGACGGGTCATTCGGGGCTCCGAGTGAAGACGAAATTGAAAATGTAGTAAAACGGCTGTTTCATGACAGACCCGGCCATGAAACGAATGCGCTTACAGAACAGCCTATCACTCATAATTTACCCTCACGCTGGTCCGGATGCTTTATCGGACGCAGCTTTGATATGGAAGCGATACGGCAATGGATGCTTTCTCCGTCACCAGTCTGTTTAATCACCGGCTGGGCTGGTATGGGTAAAACCACAATCGCTCTTGAAGCAGCCTATTCCTGTGTCGACGATACTTCAGATTGGCCGGCGTTCAACAGTATCATTTGGGTCAGCGCTGATTGGAAAGGATTGAGCTTTAGCGATTTTTTAAATACGATCGCCTATCAGCTCGGACGCACAGAACAAATCGATAAATCAATCAATGAAAAACGATTCGTCGTCCGCAATGCGTTAGCTAATTACACTAGAGAAAAACCGATCCTGCTGATCGTTGACAGCATTGATACTGCAGAACGTGACATTCATGAATTTATCACCAGCCTTCCGCAAGGCGTAAAAGTTCTCCTCACTGCACGGGAAAACGTAAAGCAAACCTATCGGGAAAGCTTTGGAGAAATGGCGGCCATCCAGCTGAGCGGTCTTGACCAAACAGATGCCCTTGAATTTTTTCAGCAAGAAGTGCACCGCTGCTTACAAACATGCAACATTCAAAATAAACGGGAAAAGCTGGAGCAGCTGTTACATCTATCATCTGACCTGAAAAACGAATTCATTTCAGCGACTGCCGGAAACCCGAAAGCCATGGCACTCAGCATCGCCTATATGTCAGACGATGACATCCCCGCTCAGCAGCTGATTCATGAGCTTGGAAAAGCAGGCTACTCACTGCTGGAATTGTTTGAATTCCTCTTTGGCCGCACCTGGGACAGATGCAATGAAGATACGCGAAAGCTATGGCAGACGCTTTGCTTTTTCAGCAAGTCGCCTGATGAAAAAAGCCTGGCGGCAGCAGCCGGATTAGACGCCCGCCGTTTTCATTACGCTATGGAACAAATGCGGTCATATGCGCTGATTCAGCCGGAACGAAGCCAAGGCAGGACACAATACTTAGCGCACCAAACCGTTGTCGCTTACGGAGAACAGCACTTGTCCGAGCAGCACGAATATGAAAAAGAAGCCCGCAATCGATGGGCGCACTATTATGTTGATTATGCCGAAACCCATTTAAAGCGGGAACAGCCCGACTCTATCTATTGGAGCTACCTGTTGGGACGGAATTTAGATCAAATGAAACAAGAATGGCCAAACATCTTAAAGGTCATCCAATGGGCAAGTGAAACCGATCAAAAAGAAATCCTAATCGAACTCATCACCCGCATTAGCCATTTTCTAAGCAGAATCAACCTGCCCTTGCGAATCGAATACGGGCGCAAAGCCGCCGATGCCGCCCATCACTTAGGCCAACACACACGAGAAGCGTTCTTCCGAATCGACACAGCAGGCTGGGCCCTGATGGAAGTCAATGATTTAGACGGAGCACTTCAGCAAATAGAAGCCGGGCTGAAGATTCTTGAACAATCAGACGCTCACGATGCCTATGATCTAAAGGTTTGGGGACACGCACTCAAAGCAAGGCTGTTTTTAAAAGCCGGGCAACAGGAAAAAGCAGAGACCATTTTAAACGAAATCGAAAATCAACCGATTTCCCCTACCATTCAACACAGAGTTCTATTGGTCCGCGGTGACTTAAGCTTTGCGAGAGGTTATCATGTAGAAGCCATTCAATTATACGAAGCGGCAAATGAGATAAGCTCCACGTACGGCGGCGAAAAAACGATAGAAGCCTATTTCAATCTGGGTGTCGCTTACGTGAAATGTGGTCAATTTGAGAAAGCGGAAGAAGCCTTTGAGCAAATGCTCTATGACAAACATAACGCCAATCAGGTTGAGTTGATCTATTATTTTTACGGGATGGCGCAGCTGTTGTACCGTAAAGGAGAGAAAACGAAAGCGATGGAAGCTAATCAGAGAGCGATTCGTTTGATTGATTCGTGGGAGCCTGCGATTGGGATTCGGGATGAGGTGGAACTTTTGGCAAGGGTGACTAAAGAAAACGAGTAGTACGTAGTTCTGTCAGCAATCTCACTCAATAAATAGGAAAGGCCAACTGAAGTTGCAGTTGGCCTTTCGTTTCTTATTAAGGTCTACAAATGTACTGAACCAGGTTTTCTCGTATTTATCCTTTCTCTTATAAAGGAAAGCGTATCATTTGCCAGCTTTTTGCGACAAAGAACAATACCGGAATGACCACAATTGTAGACATATCTTGTGGGTTTCCCCCAGCTTTCCCATAAATAATCTGCATCTTTTAAGTCAATATACTGATCATGTTTAGCAGAAATCAGCAGAATGTTATCTTTATTAACTTTCGGCAAGGCTTGACTAGGATCTGTGATATTCCAATATTTTGTTAAATCTTCATAGGTCACACCATTTTGTTCTAATTCTTCTCTTATGAATTTACCTGGGATCGTGTTCCATATTGAATAAGAAAGGCGATTGGCATAAAAGATTGATACCACTACATCAATTTGGGATTCTAGGGTTGCAATTAGATTAGTAACCCATCCCCCTAAGCTTACCCCCCCTATGATAACAGGGCCTTTTTTATTTGCTTTTATCCAGTGAATTAATGCCCGTAAATCGACAATGGCCTGTCTTGTCGACTCAATTGTACGATCAATATTTGCACTAATCATCAACTCGCCACTATACAGTGAATTTTCTGGTTCTCTTTCAAAATGGTATGGAAGAGAATAATAATACATATTCCAGCCTAAATCGTTCATTATACGTTTATGAAATATTTTTTTGATTCTATCGAACGAATCCATGCGCCAGCCGTGTACAAAGATGACATTGGGTTGATCTATATCATTTTTATTTAAAAAAACCTCCCCTTTTAAAGTATCATTAACAGGATTCCCTGTTTGAATTAAGGATTCATAACGAAATGTTCCAACCCTATAATTTTTTTTAGATTCATTCAAGTCAATTGAAACATCAGCTATATTTGCACTGTAAAATTCCTCTCTATCATCGATATCGGCTGCAATAGCAGCAGAAAAATGTTTATCTTTGCTTCTTTTTCTGTGTAAATCATATAAAGCCAAGCGATCTATCATTTCTGAAAAATGCACTATTAAGTCCTCCTTGGTAATCATAAAAAACTAATATTAGATTTAATAATTGGAATGTCGGTCTCCATAGAGTAGGGATGAATATTATCAAGATGTTGGTGGAAGAACCTAACTACATCGCCAGTGAATTTTTGAGAATCAGATTATTCTGCCGTTCTATATATTTAACATACATCGTCTTAGTAGCTAAAAAGCAGCACAAATAGAAAATTTAAAAGGATTTCTCTTTGACAGTGTTTTGCTTTTAGAAACGTCTAAGAGTGTTGGTGACACTATTTATTTAGATAACTGGGGCTTTTTTATCTTATGAGAGGATACCATCTCCTGTCTGCAATAGGGAGAGAAGTAACAGAGGATTTGCACGAATAATTTTTAAACCCTTTTTATAATCATAACAGAAATGCAGTTTACTGAAGTTACAGTAAGCCGTTTGTCAAAGAAGACGTAAACAGGAATCTGAGCGGGTAGATTTATTTTGGTCAATTGATTAGTTCATATCGGGATTATCAAAACTATTGAAAATCGATATAGAACAGTGCTGAAAAAATCAAACTACGAAAGACAAAAAAAAAGAAGCTTCTCACAAGTTCAATGAACTCATGAGAAGCCTCGAAATTTACAAATGGCATCAATAGGGCATCAAAAATGACGTCCGTTGCCGATAAACCTTTGTAAATCAAGGTTTTTTTGTCGGTTTTACATCATGCCGCCCATACCGCCCATGCCGCCCATGTCAGGCATTCCGCCGCCAGCGTTTTCTTCTGGCTTGTCAGCGACAACGGCTTCAGTTGTTAAGAACATTGCAGCTACAGACGCAGCGTTTTGAAGAGCTGAGCGTGTAACTTTCGTTGGGTCAACGATACCTTTTTCGATCATGTTTACCCATTCGCCAGTTGCAGCGTTGAAGCCTACGCCGATTTCTTCGTTTTTGAGGCGCTCAACGATGACAGATCCTTCAAGACCAGCGTTGTGCGCGATTTGACGGATTGGCTCTTCAAGCGCGCGAAGCACGATGTTGATACCTGTTTGAGCATCGCCTTCAGCTTCAACTGCAGCGACTTTGTTATATACGTTTACAAGCGCTGTACCACCACCGGATACGATGCCTTCTTCAACAGCTGCGCGAGTTGAGTTCAGGGCGTCTTCGATGCGAAGTTTACGCTCTTTCAGCTCAGTTTCAGTCGCAGCGCCGACTTTGATGACAGCTACGCCGCCAGCAAGTTTCGCAAGACGCTCTTGTAATTTTTCTCTGTCGAACTCAGAAGTTGTTTCTTCCACTTGAGCGCGGATTTGAGTCACGCGGGCAGAAATTTTGTCTGTTTCGCCAGCGCCTTCAACGATTGTTGTGTTTTCTTTAGTAACAACAACTTTAGAAGCGCGTCCTAATTGAGCGATTTGAGTAGATTTCAGGTCAAGGCCAAGATCTTCTGTGATTACTTCTCCGCCAGTAAGGACAGCGATGTCTTCAAGCATTGCTTTACGGCGGTCACCGAAGCCAGGAGCTTTAACAGCAACTGCGTTGAATGTGCCGCGGAGTTTGTTCACAACAAGTGTTGCAAGTGCTTCGCCTTCAACATCCTCAGCGATCAGAAGCAATGGTTTGCCTTGCTGAACAACCTGCTCAAGCACAGGAAGGATTTCTTGAATGTTTGTGATTTTTTTGTCTGTGATTAAGATGTAAGGATTGTCAAGAACCGCTTCCATCTTATCAGAGTCAGTTACCATGTAAGGAGACGCATATCCGCGGTCGAATTGCATACCTTCAACAACTTCAAGCTCAGTTGTGAAGCCTTTAGACTCTTCGATTGTGATAACGCCGTCGTTTCCTACGCGCTCCATTGCTTCAGCGATAAGGCTTCCGACTTCCTCATCAGCCGCAGAGATCGCAGCAACCTGAGCGATAGACTCTTTTCCTTCGATTGGCTTAGAAATTTCTTTTAAGTTTTCGATCGCAACCGATACAGCTTGTTCCATCCCTTTACGCACGCCTACAGGGTTAGCGCCTGCTGTTACGTTTTTAAGGCCTTCACGGATCATTGCTTGCGCAAGAACTGTTGCAGTTGTTGTACCGTCACCGGCAACGTCGTTTGTTTTGCTGGCTACTTCAGCAACAAGCTTAGCACCCATGTTTTCAAACGCGTCTTCTAGCTCGATTTCTTTAGCGATTGTTACACCGTCATTTGTGATTAACGGAGAACCGAATTTTTTCTCTAGAACCACGTTGCGTCCTTTTGGTCCTAAAGTTACTTTAACAGCATCAGCAAGTGCATCGACACCGCGAAGCATTGCGCGGCGAGCTTCTTCACTAAACTTAATTTCTTTTGCCATGTTTACAAGACCTCCTCAAATGTTTTAAATATTGTTTATTTAAGAATTAGCCGATAACAGCTAAAATGTCGCTTTCACGTAAGATTAAGTATTCAGTACCTTCGTATTTCACTTCAGTACCTGCGTATTTTGAGAAGATAATGCGGTCGCCCTCTTTTACTTCTAAAGCAACGCGCTCTCCGCTTTCTAACACGCGACCTGAACCAGCTGCCACGATTTTGCCTTCTTGCGGTTTTTCTTTTGCAGAATCCGGCAACACAATTCCGCTGGCAGTTTTTTCTTCAGATTCTACGAGTTCAATGACAACGCGATCACCTAATGGCTTTAACAATGTAATAACCTCCTCAATAGTATGAATATGTAATTTTAGCACTCAGCACTAAAGAGTGCTAACACAATTCTTATAATAAAGAATCTCCCTTCCAATTTCAAGTGATAAGATAAAAAATTTTTCACGCTTACATCATTCTTTTCCGCTCCCTTTTCCGTTAGCTTTTTCACCCCCGTACCGATTATGTTACAATAGCTGTAGATGAACGAAACCCACTTAACAAAGGAGTACATACCATTTGAGAAAACAGTATTGGTTTATTATTTTGACATATATCATCATGCAGTTTTCCGCATTAATCGCGATTCCCTTGTTATTTAAATTCGGTTATGCCGGAGGACAGCCTACAGATGAAAATATGCTGCATGCACAAGGATTATGGTCCGTCATCAGCTTTATCGCCTGTCTCCTTATTGTTCTGCTCATTCTGAGAACCGTTCCGAAAGAAACGCTGCGAAACGGACAGAAGGACTCAATCGGACTTTCTATCCTTTGGGCGATAGCCGGTTTTTTCATTGCCCTTTTCTCTCAAGGAATAGCAGGCTCTATTGAATATTATGTTTTTGGCATCGGAAGAGAATCAGAAAATACACAAGCGATTCTGGATGTCATTCAGGCAGTCCCGCTCATGATTATCGTTTCTTCCATCGTCGGGCCTATATTAGAAGAAATCATCTTCAGAAAAATCATTTTCGGCGCGCTGTACGAAAAAACGAATTTCTTTTTTGCAGGACTGATCAGCTCGGTTATCTTCGGTATTGTTCACGCTGATTTGAAGCATCTCCTTCTATATACAGCAATGGGCTTTACCTTTGCATTTTTATATGCGAGAACAAAACGGATATGGGTGCCGATTTTCGCCCATTTAATGATGAATACATTCGTCGTCATCATGCAGCTTGAGCCTGTTCGGAATTACCTTGAACAGCAGAGCACACAAATGCAATTGATTATTGGAGGATTATGTTTATGAGAAACCCGGTAGTTTGGGGAATGATCTACTTTGCCGTAGGGTGCATCTTTACTTATCTTGCCGCAAGCTCGCCAGGCAGCATGTGGTCATTTTACTCCATCCTGCTGATGGTGTTCGCCGCTTACAACATCAGCATTTCTTTTAAGATGTTCGCCTTTTCATTTAAAATCAAAAAGAACCAAAAATAAAGAAAATCCATTTCTGAATGAGAAATGGATTCAAATTAAATCCTAAAACGGCTTTCGTTTTAGGATTTTGTCATTTTCAGCGTGATTGAAAACCCTTGAAGTCTAGGAAAGGCGAGCATTGGAGCGGAGCGAATGTTTTCATTCGTGAGCACCAACGCACAGGCTTGACAACGAATGCGGGGGTTTGTCAACACGCTGAATCCATTTCTCTCATGAGAAATGGATTTTTTATTATTGCCCAGAAGACACGTCCTGATCGGCTGCACTGCTTTTCTGCGCTTTCCGATAAGCGGCCTTCGATATAAGGATACTGATTTCATATAAAATCAAAAGCGGGACTGTGACCATCATATGGGACAGAAGCTCAGGCGGTGTAATCAGGGCTGCGATCACCAGCAGCGTAAAATACGCATACTTTCTGATTTTCGCCAAGAACATCGGTGTCACAATTCCGAGCCTGGTCAAAAACATGAGGATGACCGGCATTTGGAACAGCAGTCCAAACGGAATCGTCAGCTGCAGAAGAAAATGAAAATATTCATTAATTCCGATCACCTGATTGACATTCAAGTCCTGAGAGATCCGCTTCATAAAATCAACAACAAAAGGAAATAAAATATAATATGAAAAAGATAAGCCCGCTAAAAACAGCAAAATAGAGATCGGAATGTAGCTGAGCGTTACTTTGCGCTCTTTCTCATAGAGACCCGGGCTCACAAAAGCCCAAAGCTGATAAAGAATAACCGGCGAGGTCAGGACTATGCCGATGATAAACGCAAACTGCATAAACACATAAAGCGGGTCTGTCAGGTTAAACGCGTTAAGCGTAAGCTGCTTCGCTTCATCTGTTTCTTGCAGATACACAATAATCGGCTTTGCTAAAAAAAATCCAGCAATAAAGAAAACGACAAACGCCAGCGCTACAATCAGCAACCGTTTTCGAAGCTCAGCAATATGCTCCAGCAGCGACATTTGATTCACTTTCATTCGTGTCATCCTAACTTACTGATCTTCTTTCTTTTTTTCCTCTTCATCACTCGTTAATCCTTTTGTAGCGTTTTTGAATTCACGAAGTGTGTCTCCCGCTGCTTTACCCAATTCAGGCAGCTTTTTGGGACCGAAGATAATCAGAGCAACGATTGCGATAACAGCAAGGCTTCCAGGACCGATCGGCATATTTGGGCTCCTCCTTTCCCTCTATTCGATTTCCTCTAAAACTGAATAATGCTTCAAAAAATAAACAAGTGACTGAAGCTCAACTGCTAAATCTATATGATGAATTCGAATGTGTTCCGGCACATTCAAACGGGCCGGCGTAAAATTAAGGATTCCCTTGATTCCTAATGCGACCAATCTGTCTGTAATGGATTGAGCGGCAACTGCTGGCACTGTAAGAATGGCAACTGATTCATCTTTTACGTGTTGTTCAAGGTCATCAAGGTTATAGACGGGCACACCGCCTACCTCAGTTCCTATTTTACTCTCATTTATATCAAAAGCCATAGAAATTTTTGTGTTATTATTTTTTGTGAAATTATAGTGAAGAAATGCCGTTCCCAAGTTCCCGACACCAATCAAGATGACGTCTGTCATCTCATCCTGATCAAGCGTTTTTCGGAAAAAAGACAGCAAATAATCCACATTATATCCGTATCCTTTTTTGCCAAGAGCTCCAAAATAGGAAAAATCCCTCCGAATCGTGGCAGAATCAACCTTTACGGCATCACTGAGTTCAGCGGATGATACACGCTGTTTTCCTGACGCATGCAGATTCTTTAAAAAGCGATAGTAAAGCGGCAGCCGTTTCGCCGTCGCCTGCGGAATTTTTGATTGATCCTTATTCATTTTTGGTCCTCCAAATTATACTCGGATAGTTCTCTTTTAAAGTCACCGTTTTTCCCGCCTGTCTTCTCCAGCAAGAAAGTAGGGCCGATGACCATCCCCTTATCAAGGGCCTTGCACATATCGTAAACGGTAAGAGCGCACACCGATGCAGAAGTGAGCGCTTCCATTTCCACACCTGTACTCCCTTTCGTTTTGACCTGTGCTTTTATATGAAGTATAACTTCTGCTTCTTTTATTTTCCAGTCAAACGATATATCTATCCCGCTCAATGAAAGCGGATGGCACATCGGAATGATATTCGACGTTTGCTTTGCGGCCATAATGCCTGCCACCTGCGCGACAGCCAGTACATCTCCTTTGCCGATATCGTGACTTTGTATTTTCTCGTACACTTCATTCTTCATGTGTACGCTTGAAACAGCAGCCGCAGTACGGACAGTCGAAGATTTTTCGCTGATATCCACCATCTGGGCTCTGCCCTGTTCATTAAAATGAGAAAATCCATTCATATTAAAACGCTCCTTAAACAGATCATACACTATTTTCTTCTCTATGTCTTATATGGCCAATGTATTGTTTGCTGACTTCTGGTTCATAAGCTACACTTAACTTATTATAGCAGAGGTGAAATAATATGATGATCTTACAAGTTAATCAGCTGTCCAAATCGTTTGGTGCTGATACTATTTTAAACAATATAAAGCTGGAAGTCAGAAATCGTGATCGCATCGCCATTGTTGGAAGAAATGGCGCCGGAAAATCCACGCTCCTTAAAATTATCGCAGGCCAGCTTTCGTATGAAAAGGGCGAAATTATTAAACCAAAAGATATTACAATGGGATATCTCGCCCAGCATACTGGCTTGGATTCTAAGCTTACCATAAAAGAAGAGCTGCTGACTGTTTTTGACCACTTAAAAGCAATGGAAAAGGAAATGCGGGCTATGGAAGAAAAAATGGCGGCAGCTGACCCGGGTGAATTAGAAAGCATCATGAAAACCTACGACCGTCTTCAGCAGGAATTCAAAGATAAGGGCGGTTATCAATATGAAGCGGATGTTAGATCTGTGCTGCATGGTCTCGGCTTCAGCCATTTTGACGATTCTACACAGGTTCAAAGCCTCAGCGGAGGCCAGAAAACAAGACTGGCTTTAGGTAAGCTTCTGTTAACACAGCCTGATTTGCTCATTCTCGATGAGCCGACAAACCATCTGGATATTGATACGCTTACCTGGCTTGAGCATTATTTGCAAGGCTATTCAGGCGCCATCCTCATCGTTTCGCATGACCGCTACTTTTTGGACAAAGTAGTAAACCAGGTATACGAGGTATCAAGAGCAGAAAGCAAAAAGTATCACGGCAACTACAGCGCTTATCTCGACCAAAAAGCCGCGCAGTATGACAAAGATCTGAAAATGTATGAAAAGCAGCAGGACGAGATTGCAAAGCTGCAGGATTTCGTAGACCGAAATCTGGCGAGAGCCTCTACCACCAAAAGGGCGCAAAGCCGCAGAAAGCAGCTTGAGCGAATGGAAGTCATGTCAAAACCGCTTGGCGATGAAAAATCCGCAAACTTTCATTTTGATATTACAAAACAGAGCGGAAATGAAGTCCTTCGTGTTCAGGATCTCACAATCAGCTATGAAAACCAGCCGCCGCTTTTAACAGAAGTGTCATTCATGCTCACAAGAGGAGAAAGCGCAGCGCTTGTCGGCCCTAACGGAATTGGTAAATCGACATTGCTGAAAACATTGATAGACACCCTAAAACCAGATCAAGGAACGATCTCATACGGCTCAAATGTCAGTGTCGGCTATTATGATCAGGAACAGGCTAAGTTGACTTCCTCTAAACGTGTCCTTGATGAGCTGTGGGACGAGTACCCCGGGCTCCCAGAAAAAGAAATCAGAACGTGTCTCGGAAATTTCTTATTCTCCGGAGATGATGTGCTGAAACCAGTTCATTCACTGAGCGGAGGCGAAAAAGCAAGATTGGCTCTAGCTAAGCTGATGCTTCAAAAAGCCAACTTTCTCATCCTTGATGAACCGACGAACCATCTGGATTTAGACAGCAAAGAAGTTCTCGAAAACGCGCTGATTGATTATCCAGGCACACTGTTATTTGTCTCACATGACAGATATTTTATTAACAGAATCGCCACAAGAGTATTGGAGCTTTCTTCAAGCCATATAGAGGAGTATCTGGGAGATTACGATTATTATACAGAGAAAAAAACAGAGCAGCTTGAATTGGAGAAAATGAATCAGCAAGAGGAAACTGATAAAACGCCAGCTACAGTGAAGTCTGACTCCAAACGTTCCTACGAGGAAGAAAAAGAATGGAAAAAGAAAGAGCGCCAACGACTCCGTCGGATTGAAGAAATTGAAACCACTGTTCAAACCATTGAAGAGAACATTAGCCGTAATGATGAATTGTTATGTGACCCTGAAGTCTATCAGGATCATGAAAAAGTACAAGCTATCCATGCAGACAATGAGAAGCTCAATCAGGAGCTGGAATCTCTTTTGTCCGAATGGGAAGAACTATCCACAGAAGAAGATTAAAAAAGTCAAGCACCTCTTTTTAGAGGTGCTTTTTATCCACAGAACATCCCCTAATACATAAACAAAGTAAGCGCTTTATACACACTATCCACAAAATATTCTGAATTTATCCACTTTATTAACAGTGACCTCAGCCCTTTATCCATCAATATCTCTATAATTACTCACAGATATGTGGATAAATTGTGAATTGTCTGTTAATAACAAACATATAAAAAGTCTCACGCTATTATCTCGTGAGACTTTGATAAGAAGTCAATTCAAGGCCGGGCTGGCCATTCATATCATATGCACCGCGAATTCCTTTTTCAAAAGCAATTGTACCAGCAGCAGCAATCATCGCAGCATTATCCGTGCATAAAGCTAATGGAGGAATGACAAGCGTAATCCCTTCATGCTGGGCAAATTCCTTTTCTAATGCAGCTCTGAGGCCTCTGTTTGCAGCTACTCCTCCGGCTAAAAGGACCTGTTTGACATCATATTCCTTTGCCGCGCGCGCCGTTTTGGTTACCAAGACATCGATCACACTATTTTGGAAACTGGCAGACAAATCTTCCGGAGCAATCTCTTGCCCTTTTTGGGATGCATTATGAAGCGTATTGATCACCGCAGACTTCAATCCGCTAAAGCTGAAGTTGTAAGAGCCTTCTTCAAGCCATGCGCGAGGAAGCGGAATATTGTCATTCCCTTTTTCAGCTAGCTTGTCAATTTGCGGTCCACCCGGATATGGCAATCCCATCGTCCGCGCCACTTTGTCGTAAGCTTCTCCTGCCGCATCATCAAGGGTTTCCCCAATGACTTCAAATGATCCATGTTCCTTCATATAAACCAGTTCTGTATGGCCTCCTGAAACGACTAATGCCAGTGCCGGGAACACGATGTCTTCTACAAGACGGTTCGCGTATATATGACCGGCTATATGATGAACGCCTACTAACGGAATGTTATGTGCAAAGCTCAATGCTTTAGCGGCATTCACGCCGATAAGAAGCGCTCCCACCAGTCCCGGACCTTCTGTTACTGCAATCGCATCAATATCACTATACGTCATGCCAGCTTTGCGAAACGCCTCTTCTATAACCAAAGTGATTTGTTCAACATGATGTCTTGAAGCAATTTCCGGAACAACGCCTCCGAAGCGCTTATGGCTTTCAATTTGAGAGGCTACTACGTTTGAAATGATCTCTTTTCCGTTTTTCACAATAGCTGCAGCAGTCTCATCACAGCTTGTTTCAATTCCTAATACGTACATGTCTTTTTGCTCACTCATTTATCGTCACCCACATAATTAACGCATCTTCCCCGTTATCAGTATAATAGTTCTTTCTTATTCCGCCGGGCTGCATCCCGAATTTCTTATATAAGCCTTGAGCAGGATGATTCGAAACCCTCACTTCAAGCGAAAGCCGCCTTGCGTCTTTTTCTTTGCACAGTTCAACAGCTGAGCGAAAAAGCGTTTCTCCTAAAGACTGGCCGCGATACTCTGGTTTTATCGCTATATTTGTAATTTGGGCATCGTCCATCACAATCCAAATCCCGCAATACCCAGCAAGATGGCCGTCCTTTTCAATCACGAGATAATGAGCATATGGATTTTCCAGCAGCTCATGATAAAACGAATCCTTCGTCCAAGGAGACGTAAAGGAGGATGCTTCGATTTCGTATACGTGATCTATATCTTCAAGCCGCATATTTCTGACCGCTGCTTTTGTTTTCATCCTATCACCCTACTTTTGACTTTCAATCCATTTCGCTTCAGCTTCTGCCAGCCGCAAGTAATCCGGGACAAGCCCATGAACATCAGCTGCTTCCTTTTCCTTCCCGAGAAAAGCCAATTCTGAAGGACGCGGGTTATGCTGGGCGGCAGTTCCAATGAACCCTTTTGTTCCAAGCACATCCTCGATCATCTGCTTGTGAAGAGAAGTATCATGGCCTAAAAACAAAACAGGGCGGTCCTTTTCTTTTAGCATCTCCAGCCAATCTGCCAGCATCACATTTTGATCTGGAACAACTTGCTCTAAAAGCCCATTTTTATATTGATACAGACCTGTGTACACCTGTCCCCGTCTAGCATCAAAGATTGGGCTGATCAGACCGTCAAAATGCCGGCCATTTGCAGCAAGCGTCTCAAGACTTGATACAGCACTTATTGGAATGTCTAAAGACCAGGCAAGTGTTTTGGCCAACGTCACACCTATTCTTACTCCTGTGTATGAACCAGGGCCTTTTGCAACGACAATTTTAGAAAGGTCCTGCGGTGCCATATCACAATCATTCAGCAATGAATGAACAGCAGGCATCGCTCTTACAGAGTGGTTCTTTTTCAAATATGTAATGTATTCTGCTATAACAGTGTCTTTTCGAAGCAGCGCAATGCCCAATGTATAATTTGATGTATCAATTGCTAATATTGTCATGTCTACTTAACTCCTCACAAAGCATTTCATACCGATTCCCGACAGCAGTAAAGGTAATTTCCCGCTCATCATCACCAGCTCTTTTGATGACAATTTGCAGTCGCTCCTGCGGCAGCTGTTCTTCAATTAAATGAGCCCATTCAACGAGACAGACACCTTGTCCGTGAAAATATTCATCAAGTCCCAAATCTTCACTTTCATCTTCCATTCTATACACATCCATATGATAAAGAGGAAGTACGCCATCGTTATATTCTTTTATAATTGTAAAAGTCGGACTGTTTACAACACGTGTAATTCCCAGCCCTTCTGCAAAACCTTTCGTAAAAGTCGTTTTTCCTGCACCTAAATCGCCCTCTAATGTCAGGACGTCTCCCGGTTTAGCAAACGCTGCCGCAAGCTTGGCAATTGCTTTTGTTTCTTCTGGATTTACAGTTCTCCATTTTAATTGCTTCACACGAGTCACCCGTCTTATTTAAAATGATTATATCCCTTTTTCTCTAAGATCATTGATGTTTGATCTGTTTTTAGGATCACTTTAGATTTTGTTTTTTCCCTGACATGGCCAATCTTTGTAATGGGAAGTTGATGTGCTGCGCACTCCTGCTTCAACACTTCCCACTCCTCATTTGAAACCGTCCCTGTCAGCTCAAAATCCTCACCGCCAAACAAAGCCCATTCTTTCCAGTTAGGATGAAGCTTAGGCAAATCAGAATGAATTGGAAGCATGCTTTCATCAATTTCAATTGAAACACAGCTGGCTTCTGCAATCTCGTTCAGTTCACTAGCCAATCCGTCACTAACATCATTTAAAGCTGCCCGTTTAAAACT
>NZ_CP150275.1:177500-622500 GCF_037977205.1 Bacillus sp. FSL K6-0993 | reverse complement strand
CCTAACACTTAGCACTCATCGTTTACGGCGTGGACTACCAGGGTATCTAATCCTGTTCGCTCCCCACGCTTTCGCTCCTCAGCGTCAGTTACAGACCAGAGAGTCGCCTTCGCCACTGGTGTTCCTCCACATCTCTACGCATTTCACCGCTACACGTGGAATTCCACTCTCCTCTTCTGCACTCAAGTTCCCCAGTTTCCAATGACCCTCCCCGGTTGAGCCGGGGGCTTTCACATCAGACTTAAGAAACCGCCTGCGAGCCCTTTACGCCCAATAATTCCGGACAACGCTTGCCACCTACGTATTACCGCGGCTGCTGGCACGTAGTTAGCCGTGGCTTTCTGGTTAGGTACCGTCAAGGTACCGCCCTATTCGAACGGTACTTGTTCTTCCCTAACAACAGAGCTTTACGATCCGAAAACCTTCATCACTCACGCGGCGTTGCTCCGTCAGACTTTCGTCCATTGCGGAAGATTCCCTACTGCTGCCTCCCGTAGGAGTCTGGGCCGTGTCTCAGTCCCAGTGTGGCCGATCACCCTCTCAGGTCGGCTACGCATCGTTGCCTTGGTGAGCCATTACCTCACCAACTAGCTAATGCGCCGCGGGTCCATCTGTAAGTGGTAGCCGAAGCCACCTTTTATGTTTGAACCATGCGGTTCAAACAACCATCCGGTATTAGCCCCGGTTTCCCGGAGTTATCCCAGTCTTACAGGCAGGTTACCCACGTGTTACTCACCCGTCCGCCGCTAACATCAGGGAGCAAGCTCCCATCTGTCCGCTCGACTTGCATGTATTAGGCACGCCGCCAGCGTTCGTCCTGAGCCAGGATCAAACTCTCCGATAAATGGATCACAGGTTAAGTTCACCGCATCCTGCGGCGACACCTGTGTGACCTGCGTCGTGCAGGCCCTAGTTTGACTGACTACGCACATCGCTGTGCGATTTATAAAAAATGAATTAACAGGTACGTTTTGTCTTGTTTAGTTTTCAAAGATCATTCAATAATGGAGCGGGTGATGAGAATCGAACTCACGACATCAGCTTGGAAGGCTGAGGTTTTACCACTAAACTACACCCGCGTGGTATCTTATATGGCGCGCCCGAGAGGAGTCGAACCCCTAACCTTTTGATCCGTAGTCAAACGCTCTATCCAATTGAGCTACGGGCGCTTATTAAGCGACTTAACTATCATACTATCATTCGATGTTGAAGTCAAGAAGTTTTTTTGAAATGTTTTTCGAATCTTTTTCAATTCGACTTTTCTTATTATACACATTTTTAAAATCTTGTAAACACTTTAGAAAAACTTTTTTGTTTTTCTGTTTTGTTTCACGCTGTTCATCAGCGACGTTTAATAATATACCATGCCTGTTTTATTTGGTCAACACTTTTCCTGTATTTTTTTATTTTCTTCTATCACGCCTTCCCATGCTTATCATGTATATATTTTATCTCATCTTACAAATAATATAAGAAAATCTCTTAAGAAGAAATGAGGCGTGTTATGTATTACTACAAAGAGGAACTGATTAATATCATTAAACCGGACAAGCCAGACCCGGCAGCTGCTAAGGTCCTGCAGGAGATATTAGGCGGTCATTACGGAGAAATGCGTACAATGATGCAGTTTTTTTTCCAAAGCTCTAATTTCAGAGGAAAGCAGAAACAGTACCGCGATCTGCTTCGCGGCATTTTTTTAGAGGAGATTGCCCACGTTGAACTGGTTCAAAACACAATCAATGCTTTATTAGATGAATCAGGCGGTGAAGGTGTCGGCAGTCAAGGTACAGATCAAGCGCCACTTGATGAAGCGGTTAAACATGCTAATCCTCATCATTATATTATTGGAGCGCAAAGTTCCCTTCCTGTTGATGCAGGGGGCAATCCGTGGAACGGGTCGTGGGTGTATAACCACGGAAACTTAATTACTGACCTGCTGGATAACCTGCTTCTTGAGTCGACAGGTGTGCTGCAAAAAACAAGAATTTATGAAATGAGCTCTAATCAGACGTTCCGCGAAACACTTGCTTTTCTGATTGTACGCGACAATGCTCACCAGAATGCATTCGCGAAAGCGCTCGAGACATTGGGCGTTGAATGGGCGAAGCTGCTCCCTGTGCCGAATTATGACATTAATAAATATCCTGAGTGCAGAAAGTATGTCGAATTAGGCTACCATAATGCACAGTTTAACTTTAGGTTGGATGAAACGAGAATCAGTGAAATCTATCAAGGGAAATCTCCAAGCCGAAATGGCGGAGAGTTACAAGTAATAGATCCTCCGGCAGGGTTTCCCGTACCAGTGCTTCCTGAAATACCAAATGAACACAGTCCTGGGTTAGGCGATATGAATGCTTAATCCAGTGGGAAGGTGCTCAAGAAACTTCTTGAGCACCTTCTTAATTATGACAAACAGATTCATTCAACGATTGGCGTTAAAGAATCACCATTCCAAATTTCTCCCTTGTTGAGTGTCCAGCTATCATGATATAAAACTGAAGCACCCTTGTTTACTGCTGGGCTCCATTCATCATTCCATGCCAGAAAGTAAATGGTTTTAGGATATCTTTGTTTTATTGCATTGATAAATAGGCTGTAATCTAAGCTACCGTTTGCTGTTTGCGGGCCGACTTCTGTAAAAGCAAATGGTTTATTAAGCGCTGTTAGCTGATCGTATCCATTGATCGAGTAGGCATCTTGAAAATACGCATCTAATCCGACAATATCCACGTAAGACGCGCCCGGGTAAAAATCAGTTTTAAAATCTCGGTTGGCGTCGGGAGAGTAAACCCAAAGCAAATGATCAAGTCCTCTTGTGTCGGTCATATAATGATAGATTTTCTTGTAGAGCTGTTTATATAGAGAGATTCTTTCATTATCCTTTTGGTTATATGATGTAAGTCCCCACCAAAACCATTCACCGTTCATTTCATGCAGCGGCCTGAACAAAACAGGCACACCTTGGTTCTCCAGCTCTTGAAGTCCGTCAGCAATTTTGCTGAGCATGGCATTCAGCCGCTTCCCTTCTGCTGTTGAAGAATCTAGTATTTTTTTATACTGATCGTTTGTAATCGGTGTTTTAAAATGCCCTGACTGAAAAGCAGGATTCGCCAGGTGCATGCTGATTTGCGGGATTCCACCATTTTTCCAATACGATATTAAATCGCTGTTGCAGCTTACATCTATTGAATCTTCAATATTTGCTGTTTCAAGCCATCCTCTGGCATAATCGCAGCCGTAAATAGCAGGCGATTGCCCGGTGGCGCTTCGGATTCTATCAGCCTCAGCCATAGAAAATGTGTCATGACTGTAACCTCCGAACGCTCCGGAAAGGACTCTGTTTTCCGTTCGGTTCGGCAGGTGCGCAAGCCAGTTCATCACTGCTTTTGTTGTCTGCTGTGCATTAGGATTCACAGGCGACACAGTATGCGCTTCAATTGGTTTTGCTAAAACAGCAGACGCAAGTAAAAATAAAATGAGCAAAGAGATCGTATGTTTCTTAAACAAATGCAACTCCCCCATTCATTAAGGATGAGATATCATGAATTCACATGTTCCTTCTATTGAAAACTCGCCAAAATGCGCAGGCAAGACAAAGTGTGAGCCTGCATTGCATTCATACTGAATACCATTATTTATGATTCGTCCTGATCCGCTCAGAATACTCCCCAGCAAATAGGTTTGATGTGAAGGAAAAGCAGCTCGGCCGCTAATCTTCCATTTGTACACTGAGAAATAATCTGATTGCACATAAACAATGATCTCAGCGTTACCAACTTCTTTTACTTCCGGTGTATGCACTTTATCGATATGCGGTATCGTTATAACTTCCATGGCTTTTTCTATATGAAGTGTTCTTTTTTGGCCCTGGTCATTACAGCGGTCATAATCGTATACGCGATACGTTGTATCAGAGTTTTGCTGGATTTCAAGGACAAGGGTTCCCTCACATAAAGCATGGAGTGTACCGCTTGGCACATAAAAGAAATCTCCGGGCTTGATTTTGATTCGCCTCAGCAGACCGTTCCAATCACCGCTTTCTATTCGTTGTTTGAACTCTTCCTTTGTGCTTGCATGATGTCCCAAAATCAGTTCGGCGTCATCTTTGCAATCAATGATATACCAGCACTCCGTTTTACCAAGGTCACCATTTTCATGCAGTTTTGCATAATCATCATCAGGATGGACTTGCACGGAGAGATCCATATTGGCGTCCAACAGCTTTACCAGCAGCGGAAACACCTTACCATCCGGAAACCCGAATATCTCTGGATGATCTTGCCATACTTGATCAAGTGTCTTTCCTGCCAGCGGACCGCTTTTTACAACCGACGGGCCATGGGCATGTGCAGAAACGGCCCAGCACTCACCTGTTTTTTGTGAGGGTATTGCGTAGCCAAAAGCGTCACGAAGCTTCGTCCCTCCCCATATTCTTTCTTTAAAGACAGGCTCTAAAAATAAAGGATGTGTCATGATCGCACCTCCCCAGATGCTGCCTCTGCTTGTAAGGCCTGATGCGCCAAAACTAGCGTGCCGATGATTCCGGCGTTACTGCCTAAACGTGGAGGTACAATATAATCACTTATATCATCTGACAATTCAGAAAAATCTAAGTAGCTGTTCATGATTTTCGGTACATATTGATAGATATAAGAAAACACTTGTTTCTGTTGCATGACGCCGCCGCCAAGAATGATTTTTTTAGGTGCAAGGATCAAAATATACTGAACCAGCGCTTGGGCAATATAGTACCCTTCCAGTTCCCAGACTTGGGCTATATCTGATAAATCCGCGGCTTTTTTTCCCCAGCGCGCTTCAATGGCGGGACCGGAAGCCAAGCCTTCAAAGCAATCTTCATGATAAGGGCACTTCCCTTGGTATACGTCAGTCGGATGCCTCCGGATATAAATATGGCCCATCTCTGGGTGTGACAGCCCCTGAAGGAGCTTCCCCTCTACAATAGCTCCCGCGCCTATGCCAGTCCCAATCGTTATATACAGGCAGCTGTCGAGCCTCTTCGCTTCACCGAAAAGGAATTCACCCAGCGCTGCAGCGTTGACATCCGTACTAAACCCGACTGGGAGTTTCATTTCGTTCTTAACAGTTTGCAAAAAGGGGTAGTGTCTCCAGCCCGCTTTCGGCGTGGCCATAATGGTACCGTATGTTTGACTGGTTTTATCGTTATCAACGGGACCAAAGGAGCCGATGCCGATTGCCTGTAATGAAAATTGGCGAAAATATTGAATCACTTTCTCTATCGTTTCATCCGGCATCTTTGTGGGGAATTCTATCCTGTCAATGATCGTTCCATCTTCTCTACCGACAGCACAAACAATCTTTGTGCCGCCTGCTTCAATACCGCCAAGCATGCAGGTGGCCTCCTTGTTGTCTCCGCAATCAGCGCCGTATGTTTACAGAAGTCACAACAAACTTGTCATGCCGATGACGTGAAAAGGAATATTCAAATGGAATGCCGTTATCTAAGAAGCCCACATGTTCAACTTCAAGAATTGGATCATCCTGTTTACAGCCTAGATGCTGCTGGTCAATATGATCAGATTTGCAGGCTCTGATTTTCCGATGTGAGCCGGCAATTTTGAGCTGCAGCTCGTTTGAGATGTGGTTATAGACCGAACCATGAAGGACATCATCATTAATGCCCGGTATTAAATGAGTCGGCATATATGTTTTTTCCAATACATAGGGTTCACCTTCTACAATTCGCAGCCGAACGACATAATACACCGGTGTTTTCTGATCAATAGACAAATGGGCGGCCACTTCCTCAGTGGGAAATTGCACTTCAAACTGAATGACCTTGCTTTGGATTTTTTTATCTTTCAGCAAGTTGGTCAATCCGAGAATCTCATTGCTGACTACATGGACATGGTCATCCTGTATTGCAGATTGAATAATAAACGTGCCATGGCCTCGTTTTCTAAACAGCAGACCCTCGGCAACTAAATTATCCAAGGCTCTCTTCATCGTCATGCGGCTTGAGTTAAATTCTTTTGCAAGAGATACTTCATCAGGAATGGGCTGATCGATCGGATATACGTTATTTTTAATTCTATTTCTCATTTCATTTGCAATAATTTCGTATTTATTCATTGGTATCCTCCGGCAGCTGTTAGAGTCTGATATCACATAAGCTTTTACGGATATCATAAGTTCTTTTCCCTATTTCATCAATGTTGCGGATTTTCGTCATCTCTATTCGTTATGATGATTGCCGGAAGATCTTGACCTTTAGGAAATCTAGAAACCGCTATGCTCAGCAACCTTTTTGAACCATTTTCCGCTCTTTTTGACGGTTCTTTCTCCGTCTTTCTCAAGATTGACTGATACAAATCCGTATCGGTTTTTATAGGCATTTGTCCAAGACCAGTTGTCCATGAACGTCCATAAGTGATAGCCTTTTACGTTCGAGCCTTCCTGTATGGCGCGGTGAATCCATTTGAGGTGCTCTTTTATAAATTCAATCCGGTAATCATCTTGAATGATGCCTTGTTCATCCCTGAAGCGCTCTTCACCTTCAACCCCCATACCGTTTTCAGAAATAAAACACTCGATGTTGCCGTAGTTTTCTTTTAAATTAATCAAAATATCATAAACGCCTTTTTCATAGATCTCCCAGCCGCGATGCGGATTCATTTTGCGGCCCGGCATGACGTAGGGATCAAAATATCTGTCCGGTAAAAAAGGAGCGTCGGGATTCGGAAGATGTTCTTTCGCTTTCACACGTCTCGGCTGATAATAATTCACTCCCAACAGGTCAACCGTGTTCTTTTTGATGATGTCAAGATCTTCAGCGTTGTAATCAGGCATAAAGCCTTCATGCTTCAAAATGTCAACCAGCTCTTTGGGGAATTCGCCTTTAACAGATGGGTCTAAAAAAGATCTGTTAAAAAACGCGTCTGCGATTTCCCCGGCTTTCACATCCGCCGGATGGCTGCTTCTCGGGTATGAAGGGGTCAAATTTAAGATGATGCCGATTTTCCCGTCCTGCTTCATCTCCCTGTAAGCCTGAATAGCGCGGGCACTTGATAGCATCGTATGAAATCCAACCTGGACGGCCTCTTTAAAGTCGACCTTGTTTGGATAATGAAAATCATATAGGTATCCGCCTTCTACGGGAACGATTGGTTCATTATGCGTGAACCATTTTTTCACCCGGCCGCCAAACAAACGGAAGCAAGTTCTAGCATAGTTTTCATACACGTCAACCGTCTCTCTGTTTACCCAGCCGCCGATTTTTTGAAGCGCCATCGGCATATCGAAATGAAACAAATTGACAAAAGGTTCAATTCCGTTAGCGATCAACTCATCAATGACATTGTTATAGAAATCTGCGGCTTTATCGTTGATCTCGCCCGTTCCGTTTGGTATTAAACGTGACCAGGAAATCGACATCCGGAACGAGTTGTGGCCAAGCTCCTTCATCAGCCTGATATCTTCTTTATAGTTGTCGTAAAATTGAGATGTGTCTGCGGGTCCGACATGATCAAAAAAACGATGCGGTTCTTTTTCAAACCAATAATCCCATATATTCTGGCCTTTTCCGTCTCTGTCGGCGGCACCCTCCGTTTGTGTTGCTGAAGCGGATGATCCCCACCAAAAATCCTTTGGAAAACGATATTGTTCTGTTTGTGCCAAGTCTCTCTCCCCTTATGTCACATTTTTATGCTGTTATCATGTTGCTGAGCAGCTGAATCCTGCACAGCCTGTTCTTTTTCTTTTGCCAGATTTAATTTATCCATTGCTTTTAGGAATGGAAACCAGATCACGAAGACAATCAGCAGATTGATAAGCTGCATCACGCCCCCCATGATTGAGTTCGTCGCCATGATGCCATTAATGAATAATGGAACCGTCCACGGCACCGTCACACCAGTCGGAGGCGGAACGAGCCCGGCTGACATAGCCAGATAGGTGACGAGCGTAACAACCATCGGTGCCAGCACCCAAGGCACAATAATGATCGGATTCATGACGATCGGAAGCCCGAAGATAATCGGTTCGTTTACGTTAAAAATACCGGGAGCGAGGCCAAGTTTTGATACTTGCTTCATCTGCCTGCTTTTCATGAATATGAGAATGGTAAACACAATCGCAAGCGTCATCCCGGTTCCGCCCATCCCTACTGTATAAATCTCCATAAACGGTTTTGAAATAATATGAGGGATTTCTTTTCCCGCCGTGTAAGCAGAAAGGTTTTCTACCTGCAGTGTATTCCAAATCGGGTCCATCACGGAGTTGATAATGATCTGTCCATGCAGTCCGAAAAACCAAAGAATTTGAATGAAAAACACGGCAATCAGCGTTGGGATGATACCGCTTCCAAGTCCGACAAGCGGAGCCTGTATTGCGTGATAAATGACGTCGTGCATATTTGTTTTAAAAAACAGAGTCACCATTACGTTAATCAGCAAAAATACAGTCAATGTGATAAAAGCCGGAATAAGTGCGGCGAATGATTTTGCTACAGCAGGCGGAACGCCGGCTGGCATTTTGATTGTCAGGTTTTTTTGAACAATTCTTCTGTAAATTTCACCAGAAAGAAATGCCGTAATCATCCCAAGAAACATCCCTTTTGCACCGAGACGGTCGACCGGGATAACCCCTGTAATGGCATCTCCTGTTTCCGGCTGAACGATAAATGGCGTTAAGAGCAAAAAGGAAACCAAAGCAATCGCTCCGCCAAATACAGCTTCGACCTGATAGCTTTTTGACAGGTAATAGCCTATTCCGAACACAACAAAGACAGACATAATGCCCATAGTCGCCGTGGAGGCAATGCCGAAATGAGACTGAAACGATGTAAGCGTTGAGGCGTTCATGATTTTGTTTAGAAACGGCAAATTCGTTAACACGACAAAAATGGACCCGAATATCGTAAGCGGGAAAGCCAGCATAAATGCATCACGCAGCACTTGCAAATAACGGTTATTGTTTAACCTCCCTGCAATTGGAACAAGGAATTGGCTGATTTTCTCGAACACCCTATCCACCCCGATTATTTATAGATTCTTTGTTTTAAAAATATCAAGCATCTCTTTCACTAATTCTTTCATGGATAATGTTGACATCAGGTGATCCTCCGCATGCATGAGCAGCAATGAGAAAGCTTGTGCTTCTCCGCCGGATTCCTTCTGTATCATTTGAAAGTGAATGTCATGGGCCGCGGATAAATCCTGCTCAGCCTTGGTAATGAGGGCATCCGCCTCATCCTTGTTCCCTTCTTTGTAGGCGCGCAGTGATTGTATGATGCAGCTGCGGGCATTGCCGCTGTGCAAGATAAGCTGAAAACTGATTTGTTCATCTGTTAAATTCGTGATTTTCACCTGTTCCATTATTGATTCTCCATTAAGGACAATGCCTGCTCATACGCTTTTTTCCCATCTGCCATTCCGTAGGCCATCATGTCAATGACTTCAACCCGAATGTTGTATTGATCCGCCTCTTTTTGGAGTTCGCTTTTCAGAAAGCTCATTTGCGGACCGATCAAAACGGCATCCGCTTTTCTCATGTCTTCTTTTGCTTTATCCTGGCCAACAGCCCAAATCTCCGCATCCTCACCGATAGACTGTGCGTATTCCTTCATTTTTGTCACCAATAAACTGGTAGACATTCCTGAACTGCACGCGAGTAATATTTTTTTCAACTGCTATCCCCCCTTGTGATTAAAACGCTTACATGGATTATTATAGTCATTTATTTTTAAATGTCTATACTTTTATAAAATAAATATAATCATATACTTGTCCGGTTCATCATTTTGTAAATTTTTCTATGGAAGATTCATTCATAATGTGGTACACTCATCAACGGAAACGAATCAATTAAATAGCTATTATCACTTGTATAACCTCAATAATATGGTTTGAGGGTGTCTACCAGGAACCGTAAAATCCTGATTACAAAATTTGTTTATGACATTTTTTGTAATCAGGATTTTTTTTATTTATCAAAACATTTAAGTAAAGGAGTTTGTTATGAATTTCAAAGTTTTCCTGCTTGCAGCTTCTACGATTGCAGTCGGATTGGTTGAGTTAATTGTGGGGGGAATTCTTCCTCAGATCGCAAATGATTTAGACATTTCCATTGTTTCAGCCGGACAGTTGATCAGTGTGTTTGCGCTGGGATATGCAGTGTCTGGGCCGCTGCTTTTGGCATTGACTGCGAAGATTGAGCGGAAGCGCTTATATCTAATTGCTTTATTTGTTTTCTTCCTTAGCAATCTTGTCGCCTATTTCAGCCCTAATTTCGCAACACTGATGGTATCTAGGGTATTGGCAGCAATGAGTACAGGGCTGATTGTTGTGCTTTCTTTAACAATTGCCCCGAAAATTGTAGCGCCTGAATACAGAGCCCGCGCAATCGGAATTATTTTTATGGGTTTCAGCTCTGCTATCGCATTAGGCGTGCCGCTCGGAATCTTAATCAGCGATTCCTTCGGGTGGCGGATTTTGTTCCTTGGCATCGGCCTGTTGGCGCTGATCTCCATGCTGATTATTTCAATCTTCTTTGAAAGAATACCGGCGGAGAAAATGATTCCTTTCCGGGAACAACTCAAGACGATCGGTAATCTGAAAATCGCGAGTTCACACCTCGTCACGATGTTTACATTAGCTGGCCACTACACGCTTTACGCTTACTTTGCGCCGTTTTTAGAAGAGACTCTTCACCTGAGCTCTTTCTGGGTCAGCATTTGTTATTTCCTTTTCGGGATATCTGCTGTATGCGGAGGCCCTTTCGGAGGAGCGCTATCTGACCGGCTTGGTTCCTTTAAGAGCATTTTGCTGGTGACCGGTTCCTTTGCCATCATTATGTTCTTACTGCCGCTGTCTACATCGTCTATGATTTTCTTTTTGCCTGTCATGGTGATTTGGGGTCTTCTGAGCTGGAGCCTCGCCCCGGCTCAGCAAAGCTATTTAATTGAAATTGCACCTGATTCGTCTGACATTCAGCAAAGCTTTAACACGTCGGCCCTCCAAGTCGGAATTGCCCTTGGCTCAGCCATTGGCGGTGTTGTTTTGGATCAGACGGGTACTGTGGTGTCAACAGCATGGTGCGGCGGGTCAATTGTGATCATCGCTGTCCTGTTTGCTGTAATTTCTTTAACAAGACCTGTTCAGACAGCAAAAAAATCCTCCTTGTAAAAGGAGGATTTTTTATTATTTAGCTGAAAGCTCATCTTCTGTGACCCATTTGTGGTTTTTCACTTTTTCGCCGCTCATTGTCGATGTATAGTCAACCATGTATACAGTTGTTTTTTCCGCGGAGTCGATCTCGGCTGTTGCTCCTTTCATGCCTTTCATATGAGAAGCCTCTAAAATCACCTGATCTCCGGGTTGTAACGTTTTATCTCCAGCATCTTTGATTTCTTCTTGGATCACCCATTTGTGATGATCCACACGCTGTCCCCCATTAGTCGGAGTATAAGAAACAACATACGCCGTTGTATCATAGGCGCCTGTTACCGTAGCTTCGGCACCTTTCATGCCTTTCATATGGGAAGTATTGATGGTTACCTGGCTGCCTACTTTGTATTTCGGATTTTTAGATTCCTGTAATCCCTCTGGAACGTCAGCTGATCCGGAATGGTCCATCTCTTCATGTGTTGAGGAGTCTGAATGATTGTCATGTGTGCTTTGTTTCGTACTGTTGTTATTGCCGCATGCTGATAAAACTAAAACAAGAGATAACATCAGAATTCCCAGTGCATTTTTAGAGATTTTCATGTTCATTCTCCTTTGCTTCATTTTTCCCTGTAACTTTTGCCCGCAGACAATGAAAACATGCCCTATCGATAATACTATACCCCCGAACGGTATGTAAATACGCTGATATTCTCATAAAGCATTCCCGCAGTTTGTCCTATTCCCCTTTGTTTGCAAAGCCAAACATGAAAAAAGCCGCTGTCAGGCGGCAATTACTGTTTTAAGATTTTTATATACACACCTTTTTTTGCTTTTTGATAAGCGGCCTCACCCATTTTCCTCACCTTTTCAGAAGCATCTGAGGATTTGATCCATTCGTCATCAAGAAAAATGGATGGATCGATTAGGCGCATTTTCTTCTTTTGATGGAAATCGTACTGAATGTCATCCTCTATTACTTGTATGCCGGGATGAATAGCTGTAAGCAAGCTCAGGACTTCTTCATTTTTTGATGCACGCAGGATGTTCAGTACCTCTTGGTCCGTTTTCAGGAGATCCTCTGCGGATATGACATCATGCCGCAGCGCTGCCTTCAATGCTCGCGCTAAATACTCATATCCATATACATTCACGGGATTCAAAAAGAAATCAATCACTTCCTTGTAGTACACACTGACAAACCATTCGGCAGCTTCAATACTATCAGGAAACATCCTTCCGTTTCTCACAATAAGATGATCCAAAAAGGTTTGCGCTTCGTGCAGGTTAAGGTGTCCATATCGGTACATATCACGCAGCGTATAGTCTGTCCGATCAGCACACAGCTCCGGTGCGGGCTGTTCGAGCAATGTCCACCTTGAATCGTCAGATAAAAGTTCTTCAGTATGATAGCCATGTTTTTGTAAAATGTCCGGGATTTCAGAGTGAACAATGACTTGTTGAAAGATGTTTTCATGATAGTCTTCTGCTTGATTTTCAAAGACAACGTCGACCACATGAGAAAAAGCTGTGTGTGATACGTCGTGGAGCAGACCCGCAATCTGTTCTTCTATCGTTCCTCCGAGCTTTTTGATGAGGAGCATTACGCCGATGGAGTGCTCATACCTGGTCACATTCCACCTTCGATTGACTAAAAAGCTTGCTCCGCCTTGATAGATTCCTTTTAATCTTTGCACAGGAGCGCTTTTGATAAGCTCTTCCAGCACTCCGTCTATATGGTGCTGCCCGTAAATGACATCGCTGATTTCCATGCCGTCACCTCAACATCTATTTTTTTGTTATATATTGTTTATATGCAATCTTTCAATTCGCCGCAGTGTTTCCGAACGCAGTTGAAAAAGCGCGCCGACTCAAGCCGGAGATTCCCGAGGTGGCTGAAAACGGCATTTTGATTCGGGATGAAATTCTATTTTCGAAGGTAATTGATTAAACGAATAGGAGTCTTTTATGTCCAGTCATTATAAATACCCTCTCATTTTCACGGCATTCCTATTAATCGCTTTCTGCTTGATCTTTTTTTCCTATCACCTGATTCATCATGTTCGTTTGGAGTATCCGAATTGGCAGGGAGAAAGCAAAGACCAGAATTGGGAAGCTGTTTTCAAAAAAAATGAAGATGCACCAAATGAATACAGCGGCGAACTTTATTGGATCGGTGAACCACATGAAACAGACAACACTTATTTGGAATCACTGATTGTAAAAAAGGATGATGAAGTTCTGCTGAGTTCTGACACGGAAATCCCGATGCATGATTATGCTGGAGGCACTTTTTCTGATGGAAGCGCAAAAGAAAAATCCGTTTCTTTTTTAGAGCGGTTAGATGAACATGAGCTTGAAGGCCATGATATTACGATTGAAGTGAAATGGAAACAAGGTAATCATTATTCTGCGAGTCAGCTTACGCTCAATGAAAAGACCTTGTTTGATGAAAAGCAGCAATAGATGATCAAAACGAAAAATAGACAAATGAAAAGGCATAGCATATTTTATACAGCTCATATGTTATGCCTTTTTCTTCATTTCCGCCAAAAAGTGGAGCAGTCTGCCTTATCCCGAATATTAAACTCAATCATGTTCTCAAGTAGCGTGTAATCAACTGGACCGTTCCAAGGGATACGTATTAGCTGCTCGGTGTAGTCATATCCGGCCTTCACAATATCATCCTCTACGTGCGCTATCGTTACTTTTTCAGGAGCGACAGCTAAATGCTTTTTAGAAACACTAAAGCCAATAATAAATGTACCGTGATCCGTAAACATCGGCTGGTTCCATTTTATTTCTGTATGTAAATTTGGATATTTATCTTTGATCCAAGTCAACACCTCTTCCGTTCTTTCTCGGCGGAACGGGTCATCAATCCCCGCTAAATACTCAGAAAAAACGTCCATGTTGTTCCCTCCTAAAATAAAATGATGCCACTCCATATGAACTGCTCAGACATGTACTTACACAATACCTCTTTCCAACATAATACTTAAAATTGTTCAAGATGTAAGCGGGTTGCTTCTATGCGACTATAGCAGATTTCAGTCCGCCTATCCACGGCCAGTATCTATTCCTCCCATTTATTTCTTTAGTACTATCACTCTTTCCTTTGATAGCCAGTTCATTATTCTTGTAAATCCAATCTTTAAAATCGATTAATACTAGCTTAACAGTTTAAAAATATAATTGGGTTGTCATTGAGATTCATCTATATTTAGGAGGTTATCCAGTTGAAAAAATTCCCGAAGAAATTACTGCCTATCGCGGTTTTATCATCAATTGCGTTCAGCAGCTTAGCCAGCGGCAGTGTGCCTGAAGCCAGCGCCCAGGAAAAGAAAAAGGGGAACCACGACGAAATTAAGAATGTTATTGTTCTGATTGGTGATGGTATGGGTGTTTCTTATACGTCCGCTTATCGATACTTAAAGGATAATAAAAAGACAAAAGTTGTGGAGCCTACGGCTTTTGATCAGTATCTTGTCGGCCAGCAAACAACTTACCCCGATGATCCTGAACAAAATGTAACGGATTCTGCAGCGGCGGCAACGGCTATGTCTGCGGGAATTAAAACATACAATAATGCCATAGCCGTGGATAACGACGGGTCAGAAGCCAAAACGGTGCTTGAAGCTGCGAAAGAAAAAGGAAAAGCAACAGGACTTGTGGCCACTTCAGAAATTACACACGCCACTCCGGCCTCTTTCGGTTCACACGACCACAGCCGAAAAAATATGAACTCAATTGCGAATGATTATTTTGATGAGATGGTCAACGGCAAGCACAAAATTGATGTCCTTCTAGGCGGAGGAAAAAGCAATTTTGACCGTAAGGACCGTAATTTGATTAAGGAATTCAAAAAAGCGGGGTACAGCTATGTGGATAACCGCAAGGACATGCTGAAAAACAAAGACAGCCAAGTTCTCGGCCTATTCGCTGACGGCGGCCTGCCTAAAAAGATTGACCGTACGAAGGATATTCCATCACTTAAAGATATGACAAACACAGCCATTAAAAAATTAAACAAGGATAAAGACGGATTCTTCCTCATGGTGGAAGGCAGCCAAATTGACTGGGCGGGCCATGACAATGATATCGTCGGCGCCATGAGCGAGATGGAAGACTTCGAACAAGCTTATAAGGCGGCTATTGATTTCGCTAAAAAAGACAAGCACACATTGGTTGTCGCAACGGCTGACCACTCAACCGGCGGATATTCCATCGGTGCGGACGGCATCTACAACTGGTTCAGTGAACCCATTAAAGCCGCAAAACGCACACCTGACTTTATGGCAGAAAAGATCGCTGACGGCGCGGATGTTGAAAAAACTTTGAAAACATATATCGATCAAAAAAAATTGGCTTTAACAAAAGCCGAAATTCAATCTGTTGAAGAAGCGGCAA
Source organism: Bacillus sp. FSL K6-0993 (assembly GCF_037977205.1). NCBI lineage: Bacteria > Bacillati > Bacillota > Bacilli > Caryophanales > Bacillaceae > Bacillus > Bacillus sp. FSL K6-0993. The sequence continues at coordinate 606,949 of NZ_CP150275.1, read as the reverse complement.
AATCGAAGGAAGTGCTGGATATCGATAACGCAATCGAGAACATTTTTAATAAACGCTCTCACACTGGATGGACAACAGGCGGACATACCGGTGAAGATGTTCCCGTCTATGCATACGGTCCGTCTAGTGAGACATTTGCCGGCCAAATCGACAATACAGAAATCGCCAAAAATGTCTTCAAAGCTTTACAATACAATATTAAGATTAACGATAAGTAAAAGAATACAAGGTGTCCCGTTGCTTGTATGAAGTAACGGGATCTCTTTTTAATGGAGGAATCATCATGAGAAGAATTCTTTCAATTTTCGTTTTTGCTATCATGCTTGCGGGCTGCTCATCAAACGCCAGTACTGAAAAACAGCATGCAGGCGGGGAGAAAACAGTAAAAGCTGAGCCGCAAAGCACTTCATCCCAGAAGGACAGCACAGATGATTATCAGCCTAATTCCCAGGTAACTGATGACCGGTCATTGCTTAAGGTCGGCCAAACGTTTTCAGATGATAAAGGAAAAGCTGTCTTAAAAGATATCAAACAAGTGAACAAAACCTATAAAATTGGCGACGTGGAGTTAACAGTAAAAAAAATGAAGCTGATCCACTTGCGCCCGGACTACAGCATGATTGATTACTTTCATGAGTTAACACACGATGAAGAGTTTGATTTCGTTAAGGTTTTCGTTGATATCAAGAACACCTCTTCAAAAAAAGTAAATGTTGCACCGATTGCATTGATGAAAACAAATACGGGCGAAACCTTCGATTGGAACAAAGATATTTATCTTGAAGAGTTAAACGGCGAATTGCAAGGCGGCGCCGAAAAGTCCGGAAATCTCGGCTTTATTGTGAACGCATCAAGCGGCCATGCTCATGATAAGGCCGCGGATGCTGAGAAGAAAACAAAAGAGATTAAGTGGATCGAAATCACGACAAGTGACGTCTTTGACCATAACCATAAGAAAATCAGTGATGCTCAAAAAATCAAAATCAAGTTTTAAATCAAGAACTCCCGTACAAGGTACGGGAGTTCTTTTTCTTATTTGTTTTTTTGGCGAATCAACTCATCAATCCGCTCCATCACTTCTTCCATGTCCATACATTCTTTGAAGCTTTGATTGATTTTTTTAATGCCTGCCGTATACTGATCGTTGCGCAAAACCTCATCTACGGCCTGTTTTAATATTTGGACATTGACTTCATCTTTAGAGATGACATAGCCTGCATGGAGTTCAGAGAGACGCTGCGCCACCATCGGCTGATCCTTATCATGAGGCATGACAACCAGTGGCACGCTGAAATGAATGCCTTCGTTTACGCTGTTCATTCCGCCGTGTGTAATGAAAACATCCGATTGCTCCAGCACTTCCAGCTGAGGGACATACGGAGCAATGATAAAGTTTTCCGGCGCCTGCTTTAATTTGGTCAGGTCCGCTTTTTCTCCGGCAGCGATGACGACTTTTCCGTTAAAGCCTGAAAATGCATCAATACAAAGGTTGAAGAAATCCTCTGTATGATCCAGTACAGTCCCCATTGAAATATAAATGACCTTCTCATCTTTTAGCTGTTCAATCGGGAAATTTGTTTTTTCCGCTCTCTTTGGAAAGCTCGGCCCGATAAACAGACATTCATCCCCGAAACGATCACTTTCTGGCTGAAAATAACGGCTTGTATACACTACGTTCAATTCCCCTTTATTGTTCATGAATTGAACCAGGTTTTTCGGGGCAACACCGTACGTTTCTTTCATTTTTGCCAAAAGGTCTTCGCACTCTTGATCCAATTCAAGCGGCGCTCCAGACTCCGGATGCAGCGGCAGGATTTTCAGGTGCTCCTCGCCAAACAAGAAAGACGCCGATGAAGAGACTCCTGGAATATCTAAGTAATCCCTTACCAATTCCCCCGCGCCGAATTTATCATAATAAACAAAATCAAATTGAATGCTCTTAGATAAGTCTTTGACAATCTGTAAAATGTCCAATGACGTTTTGATATGGATTTTCACGAAATCAAGAATGCCATTGGGCGAACCGACATGAATAGGTGTCGTTCGCAGCAGATCCCGGTGAAGATGGACCGTTGCTCCCGCTGCTTCTAATCGTTTTTTATATTTTTCAGTGGATATATAATGGACATCATATCCCTTATCGGAAAACGCTTTTGTAATGCCTAAGGTAGGATTCACATGGCCTTCCGCAGGAAAATTCAAAATCAATACTGTCTTCATGTAGACAACTCCCTCTCAAATCGTATTCTGACTCTTTGTTTGATCAGACTACTACTAATCGTAAAATGGGAACACAACCCATGCAAGGTACAAATGAATGAACTATTCTGCTGCTCTGGACTTAATCAAAAAAAAGACACCCAAGCTCTGGTGTCTTTTTTTATACTTTTCTGATCGTAAAAAATTTCCGCAGAAGCCATGGGCCCGGTGTAAAGCCCAGCGTTAACTGCCAAGCGCCAATAGCCTGCAATCTGTATTCGCGGACGATCTGCATCTTCCGGCTCATGCTCCTGACATCCTCAAACCATACCTCATGCGTCCGCCCCTGCTGATCACTGTACCGGAAAAACGGTGATTGATATTCGGCTGAATATTGTATCGGGGCTTGGTACCTCATCGCTCTTTCGATTGCGTTTTGATTTGAAATCGCTGAAGCAACTGTGCCCGGCTGATACGGGATGATCCAGTCGTACCCGTAGAGCGGGACTCCGATAATGATTTTTCTGCTCGGCACCTGCGCAATCGTAAACTCAATGGTTCTCCTTATTTCAGTAATCGGCGCTACAGGACCCGGCTCACTTCCGGCATGATGCCAATCATAAGCCATGATAAACATATAATTAACAACCGCTCCTATTCCTCCGTAATCATAGCCTCTCAGCCAGGGGATATTATCGCTTGTTTTTGCCGGAACAGCTATCGTCAGCACATATCCTCCCGCCTGAAGGCGATCTCTCAGCTGACGCAAAAAACCAGTGAAAAGGTCACGATCCTCGGCGCTCACCTGTTCAAAATCGATTGTCACACCGCCATATCCCCTTGTGGAAACTAAGTTATAAATGTTGTTGACCAGATTGGTTCTCGCTGTCGGGTTGTTCAGGACTTGGTGAACGAGTTCTGTACTGAATCCTGTTGATGTAAGGTTTGTTATGGTCGCAAGCGGCGTCACCCGTCTTTGCCAAGTTGTCTCGATAGCAGCCGCATCATTCAATTGGTTTGCAATGTCGCCGTTCGGTGCAATATGGTATTCGAAAATCGAAATTGAAGACGAGTATGGCGCATAATCATTGATCAGCTCCCGATCGAGGTCAGGATTTCGGAGCACGTAAAAACTTAATGTTCCCGCAATGTAATTTGAGATCGAAGGAATCGTTATTTTTGCTCCCGCTTGTAAAGCATTTGGGCTGATGCCCGGATTGGCGGCTCGCAGACGCTCTAATGGCACAAACGCTTTAGCTGCAATGGCGGTAAGCGTATCTCCCGGCTGGACTGTATATACATAAAGAGGGATAAGCAGAGCCTGCCCCGGCACGATATTCGTTTCATCTAAACCATTCACACCCCGTATTTGATCAACAGAAGCACCGTATCTTCTGCCTATCGAAAACAAAGAATCACCAGGCCCGACGATATGGATAAACATGTTTAACCCCCATTATTCGTTAGTCAAACCATCATAAAATCTTATTAACGGGGCCTCTTAGATATGTGGTGAATACATAAAAAAATACCAAGGGTTCTGCTCCCCCTTGGTACCGGATCATACAAATCAATTCTCTGTTCCTTCTTCAAGTACATGCTTCAAATGCTCACAGTCATGATTGAAATGAGCCAGCACATACTGTTTGGCTGCTTCTTTGTTTTTCTTTTTCACTTCTTCAAATATCTTGCGGTGTTCACTCAGGATCGTTTCTGCACGGTGGTCACCAGTATAATTAAGGATTCTGCAAAAGTGAATCAGATCATTTACATGCTCAAGCAAATTTTTCAAATGTCTGTTATGGCTGAAATCAACCAGCAGCTCATGAAATTTTTGGTTTAAACGAATGATTTCCGTATCTTCCGTGCCGTTGTGAATCGCTTTCTCTGTTTCTTCAAGCTGTTTTTCGAGTATGGTCAGCTCTTCTTCGTCCGCTTCGTCTATGACTAATTCAACTGCCAGCTGCTCCAGCGGAATTCTGATTTTATAAATCTCATCTACATCTTTTGCCGTTAATGACGTGATCGAAAATCCATTTCGGTCATCCGCTTTTAACAAACCATCTTTCTCAAGCAATCGCATGGCTTCCCTTATCGGAGAGCGGCTGACGCCAAAGCTTTTCGCCAGCTGTGTTTCGTTTATCCGTTCCCCAGGCTTAAAAGTCCCGTTGAAGATCATTTTTTTTAGCTGGTTATAAAATTGCAGGTAGTAGGGAGTCGGCTTATCTAATTTAAAATCGTCCATATATAATACCTCTTTTGAATATATTCAAGGGCTTTTCTTCATCAAAATCATATAACAGATGGTAATGGGAAGCAACAAACTGCCTTGTCAGATCCCAGAATTTGAGGTACGATATGTTTGCTGAACGACGGTCGACGGACTACTGGCAACTGAAAAAACGGCGTGTTTTTCTTCGTCAATAGGACACCATACCTCCGCCAGAATAGCGCACGATTACATTTTTACATCTTTTCAATGGAGGAAAAAATATGCTCATTATTCTTGTTATGTTTCTTCTAGGAATTATTTTAGGCTTTATTGGCGCCGGTGGAGCCGGCTTTGTCATTGCCCTTTTAACGCTTCTTTTCCATATCCCGATTCATACGGCTTTAGGCACTTCGCTTGCCGGCATGGCTTTTACAAGCTTATCAGGGGCATACAGCCACTATCGCGAGGGCAACATTCAAATGAAAATCGGCTTAATAGTCGGAGGCTTTGCTGCGGTTGGCTCATTTTTCGGCGCCAAGCTGACATCTTTTATTCCGGCTGATTTGCTTCATTATTTGACGGCTGGAATGTTATTTTTATCAGCAATTCTCATTTTAATCAGATTATTTATTTTAAAAGAGAAGGCTCAAGTGAATCAAAGCACTCTTTCAACGTATACGAGAGCGGTCATCTTAGGAATTGTAGCCGGCGTTCTTTCCGGCACATTCGGCATAGGGTCGGCACCTTTTATTCAAATCGGTTTAATGATTATGCTGAATCTGTCCATTCGCCATTCTGTCGGAACGACGATGCTTGTGATCATCCCTCTGGCTGTAGGTGGAGGCATCGGATATATCACAGAAGGTTTTGTTGATTATGTATTGCTGATCAAAGTTCTGGTCGGGACAATGTGCGGTGCCTATGTAGGCGCAAAATTCACCAACCTTATGCCAAAGGTGGTTTTGAAATCAGCCATCTTTTTGACTCCGGCGATTGCAGGCCTGCTGTTATTATTCTAAATAAAACAAAAAACCTGACGTCATGTCAGGTTTTTTTTATGAATTCTGCCCTACTCGTTCTTTGGTTAATCCAAAAAACGCCAGTGAGCCGATGACAGCTGTCACAAACATGATCGCTCCCATCGGAACGGCTGTTGTCTCATTAATGCCTACAAGCGGTGACACGATTGAACCGAGGAGCAGCGGGAGCATTCCAAGCAGCGCACTTGCACTTCCGGCGCGGTGCCCCTGCTTTTCCATGGCCAAGGTAAACGTGCTGGTCAGAACCATGCCGATCGTAATCATGTAAATGAAAATGGATATGACTAATGTAGCAAGAGGACCGTGAATCATGGTCATGGTTAATAGCACAGCCGTCGCAATCACAGCCGTAATGACCGCTATACGAAGAAGGCTTTTTTCATGAATGATTCCGCCAAAGCGTCCGATGATAAAGCTGCCCGATATAATCGCCAGCCCGTTAATGCCAAAAAGAATACTAAATACCTGCGGAGACACCCCGTAGATGTCCTGGTATACAAAAGGCGTACCAGACACATATGCAAAGCTTCCCCCGTGAATAAATCCGACAGTTAACGCGTACCCCATAAAGGATCGATCCTTCAGCAGGCTGCCCATCGTTTTGACGGATGTTCCGATTGAGCTTGGAATCCGTTTTTCCGGCGGAAGCGTTTCTTTTAACCTCAATGCAATCAGAAGAACTAGTAAAAATCCGATGATCATGAGGACGTGAAAAATTGTATGCCACGTTGCGAACGGCAAAAGCAAAATGGCACCGCCTGTCATAGGCGCAACCATTGGCGCCACCGCGGTAATGACCATTAACAGCGAGAAAAATTTAGAAAGCTCTCTTCCGGTAAACACATCGCGGACGATTGCGCGAGACAGCACAAGCCCTGCAGAAGCAGTGAAGCCCTGTAAAAAACGCGCAGCCACTAAAGTTGTTATATTGGGCGACAGTGCACAAAACAGAGAAGATAACGCAAATAAAAAAATACAGATTAATAGCGGTTTTCGTCTTCCCTGCGCATCGCTGACTGGCCCGACAATCAGCTGGCCGATCGTAAGCCCGACCAGACAGGCTGTTAAACTTAACTGAACAAGTGAAGCACTTGCTGATAAATCTTCCGCGATTTCAGGAAAACTTGGCAAATACATATCTATATTAAGCGGGCCCAATATAGCAAGCATGCCGAGCAGAAACGCTAGTGCCAAGCGTTCTTTTCCAGTTGGATTGTGCAGCATGTTATCAAACCTTCCCTTCAACCTAGTCCCTTATATAATGGATGTCAGCTCCAACAATGGATTGAAGCCGTGAAACATTTGTATATTGTATCATAACTTTCAGCCTGTGAAAGCCGCTTGAGCACGGGCTCGGCAAAGTGACATTCCGCTGGGAGGTTTTTCGAAGATGCAAATGGCTTGCAAGATGAAATCATTCGTTGTATATTAATTGACGTGTCAATCATTGATATATCAATTAATAGTTTTGACAGGAAAGAAGGGATGGGTTTTGGCGTCATTTTGTTCAGAGGAAGCCGAGATTTTATATCAGCTGCAAGGCGTGAACAAGGTGATTGGCGTGAAGTTCGAGGCATGCACGGGCATCAGCCAATCTCGTTTGGAATTGCTGACATTGCTTTATCATGCAGATGAGATCAGTCAAAGCGACCTTCAAAAGAAAGTAAATATCGATAGCGCAGCCGTTACCAGACACCTGAAACAGCTGGAAGCCAAAGGCATGGTATCAAGGCGGCGCAAGCCTGAGGACAACCGCATCACCCTTGTTCGGTTAACAGACCAAGGAAGAGAGCGAATTGAGTCTTCTAAGAAGGAAAAGGAGCGTTTCATGAAGGAAATGCTCGCAAATGTAAGCGCAGAAGAACGCCGCCTGCTCATTGATGTGCTGGCGCGCATGCGAAACAATATAGATAATATCGAAGCTTAAGAGGAGTGTATCAACATGATCAAAACAAACGATTTTATGGAAATTATGAAAGGCCGCCGTTCTATCCGCAACTATGATCCGGCAGTAAAAATCAGCAAAGAAGAAATGACAGAGATCTTAGAGGAAGCAACAACTGCCCCATCTTCTGTTAACGCGCAGCCATGGCGTTTTCTTGTCATTGACAGCCCGGAAGGAAAAGAAAAACTCGCACCGCTTGCAAGCTTTAACCAAACACAGGTCACAACATCATCTGCTGTCATCGCTGTATTTGCAGACATGAATAATGCAGACTACTTAGAAGAAATCTATTCAAAAGCTGTGGAACTCGGTTACATGCCGCAGGAGGTCAAAGACAGACAAATCGCCGCGCTGACCGCACATTTTGAAAAGCTTCCGGCACAGGTCAACCGTGAAACGATCCTGATTGACGGAGGTCTTGTTTCCATGCAGCTGATGCTGACTGCACGCGCGCATGGCTACGATACAAACCCGATCGGCGGATACGATAAAGAAAACATCGCGGAAACCTTCGGATTAGATAAAGAACGTTATGTACCGGTTATGCTACTTTCTATCGGAAAAGCTGCAGATGAAGGCTATGCTTCCTACCGTCTGCCGATTGATACAATTGCAGAATGGAAATAAAAACAAAGAGCCCAGGAATGTTTTCCGGGCTCTTTGTTTTTAAGTACAGCCGCCGTTTGATCGTCTGACCTTTTTCGGGTAACACGTCTGAAGTTAGTCGTTTAGTCATGAAAAAAGAGTGATGACCATTCATCACTCTTCTCTCAATTATTCTTTTCCTTTCTTCCTGCCGAACGGCCACCAGTTTCCTTCTCCAAAGGTCGCAATGATTGCCGGAATGAAGAGCGGAAGTATGACAAGGCCGTAAAGCAAGAGTCCGATGATGATAACACTTGCCACCTGCATCAGTGTATTGACGCCTGAAGGCATCATCGCCGCGAACGTACCGGCCAATATAATGGCAGCTGTAATAATGACAGATCCCATTTTGCTCATTGACCTGACGACACCTTGCTGAATGCCAAGGTGCACCTCTTCCTTAAATCGATCAAGCAAGAAGATTGAATAATCTACCCCTAACGCGATCAAGATGACAAAGCTGAAGAATGGTACTGCCCAGCTGACGCCGGCGTTTCCTAAGCCGTTTACAAAAATTAATTCTGTTATGGATATCGACGTATAGTACGTCAGCAGCAGTGACGCGAGCATATAAATCGGCATGATCATGGAGCGGAACAAAATGGTTAACACGATAAACAGGCCTATAATCATGATCACCATTGTTCTGGAGAAGTCCGTTGTGGACAGCTCTTTTAAGTCCGCATTCATACTCGTGACCCCGCCGTATACGATCTGTGCATCCTCCAAAGGAGTGCCGTCAACTTCGTTTGCGACAGCTTTTTTAATTTGGTTTATTGTCGTAATAGCTTGTTCTGAGTAAGGATTTGAATCCAGAACGACACTTAATTGAACACCTTTTCCGTCCGCAAAGGAATACTGGTCAATTGACTTCTTAAAGTCTTTGTCCTTCATTACTTGATCAGGAATGAATATGCCTGTATCTCTTACAGTTGGACTTTTGCTCATGTCCTCTAACATATCACTGGAAGCTGTAATACCGTCAGAGACTTTCGTCAGGCCATCATTTGCGCTTTTCACGCCTTCGGACAGCTTCTTCAGGCTTTCTGTCAGCGTTCCGGCTTGTGCCTGCTGGCCTGAGAGCTGCTGGTTCGCTTGTTCAAGGCCGGTTTGAATCTGGCCAAGCTGTCCGCTGATTGCCGTAAGCTGCTGCACGGTCTGTGCGGTATTGCCGGTTTGGGAAATCTTTTTGCTCATGAGCTGCAGCTGCTGATTGATTTTGCCCAAGCCATCTGCCGCATCGCCCAGTGAACCGCCAGACTCTCCATTTGAGGCCGAGCCGGTTTGCCCTGCCATTTGATTCAGTCCGTTTTCTATATCCGTTAATCCGCTTTGGACATCGGCAATCCCTTTTACCGTCTTATCCAGCCCGTCTGAAACCGATCCTAGCTGGTTATCAATATATAAATCTTTGATTTTTTTACCAGTCGGCTGCGTAATGGTCATAACAGAGTCAACATGATCAACTTTCTCGATCGCTTTGCTGATATTTCCTAGATAAGGGATTGTATCAGCTGTTGTAAGATCTTTGTCTCCTTTTACGACAACATTGATCGGGAACGCTTTTCCTTCCCCGAATCCATCCTTAATGGCCTCGAGAGCTTTTATAGATTTATAATCGCTGCTGATTTCCGCAGTTGAGTCGAATGAAATCTGGTCATCATAGGTCAAGATGAACGGAAGCGTGATAATGACCGTGATGACTATAAACAGCAACGGACGAGCGACGGAATACCTGCCGAGAAACGCCCATAATTTGTTATCACTGTGCGACAGCACTTTCTTAGAAGGCCAGAATAATTTTTCACCCAGCGTCACCATAAATAATGGCAGCAGTGTGTAGAGGATGATCATTAAAATTCCCACACCGACTGCTACCCCTACTGCGGATTGGAAAATCGCAAACTTCGCAAATCCTAAGGCGGAAAATCCGATCAATACCGCAAATCCGCTGATAAATAAGGTTTTTCCCCCTGTGCGGTAAGCGATAAGCGCCGCTTCTTTTTTATCATGCCCGTTTGCCAATTCTTCACGGAATCGTGTAAGAAGCAGTATGCAGTAATCTGTTCCAATGCCGAACAGGATCGCAACTAAGAAGGTTTGCGTGAACGTCGAGATAGGAAAATCAACATTGTATACAAGGATGCCCAGTATGGATTGACTGATCAGATAAGAAAAACCGACAACCACAATCGGAATAAAAGGCGTCACAACAGATCGGAACACGATCAACAGTAAACCGATGATCAGGCAGACTGTGATCACTTCCGTTTTCTTAAGCCCTTCCTCTGAGCTGTGAGCGAAATCCTGGTTGATAAGGGAAGCTCCCGTAATATATGCCGTCAAATCATCAGGAACGATTTGATAAATCTCGTCCGCAATTTTTTCCGCCTTTTTATCAGAACCTGTAATCGTGACAGGCATGAGAACGGTTTTCTTGTCTTTCGACATCAACTGGTCTTTGACTTCTTTTTCCGCTGACAGAGGAGATGTTACATCTTCTACACCGTCGATCTTTTTGATTTTATCGATCATGGCGCGGAGCTGGTCCTCTGTTTCTTTCTTTAAAGCGTGGTCTAATGTAAAGACAACACTGATCGAATTATTGTCTTCTCCCGCTTGTTTTAAAATGGCGTTTGCCCTTTCTGAAACAGCATCAGCGGGAAGCTGGGCCTGCCCCTTTTGATTGGCCAGCTCCGTTAAGTTCGGAGAAAACAAACTCAAAACGACGGTTAGTGCTAATACTATGGCTGCAATTGCCCACTTGAATTTGATGATTGCTCTCATTCGGCAGAATCTCCTCCTTTAAATTTGCTTTTTAAAATGGTGAATATCTCGATGATGGAATGTAAGTGTTCCTCATCTATATCATCGATCAGCGGTTTGAGCGCATTAAAGATGGCAGAATCTAATTCTTCTAGTATGTGTTCACCGCTGGGTGTAATGTTAATAAGCTTAGAGCGCCTATCACTTTTTGCCGGACAGTCGTCCCATTGAACCAATCCCTTTTCGAGCAGCTTTTTCAGTCTGTTAGAGATCGCGCTCTTATGTACATTTTGGTACATGGCCAGGCTGCCGGGAGAGGTTGGGCCCTTGACTTTTAAAATTTTCAACAGGTCTGCCTGTTCCCTTGAGATATGCTTGAAGACATCCTGATTGATTTCACGATGCACAAATTCTGTCCCTTCAAGCAGGACTTCCACAAACAGGTTTATCGCCTGACATAGCTTTTGTTCATTCAATATCTTCCCCTCCTCATTATAGTTTACCCCACTAAACTTTATGTTCAATGTCAATTAGTTTACTCCCCTAAACCATATATGTCAACAGATTTTATTCACGAGCACTCTACATAAGAACCCATGTTCGTGTATAATGGAAGATATACACACGAAAGGGGGAATTTTAACATGTCAGATTTGGCATTCAAATTGTATGAATATAACGTCTGGGCCAATCAACAAATATTCAACCGATTAAAAGAGCTTCCAAAAGAGGTATACCATCAAGAAATTCAAAGTGTGTTTCCGTCAATATCCCATGTATTGTCTCATGTTTATCTTTCTGATCTCGGCTGGATTGAAGTGTTTTCCGGCAAAACCTTGAGCGATGCGTTGGCTTTAGCTGAACAGCTTAAAGAACAGACAGAGGCAAAAGAAATAGAGGAAATGGAAGACCTTTTTCTGAGGTTATCCGAGCGCTTTACACTATTTTTACAGCAAAAAGAACAGCTCAATAAGCCACTCCAGATTCAAAATCCCTCAAGCGGCATCATGAAAACAACTGTTTCCGAACTGATTCCCCACGTTGTCAATCACGGGACATACCACCGCGGCAATATCACAGCAATGCTGCGGCAGGCAGGCTACGCATCCGCACCGACAGATTACGGGCTCTACCTGTTTATGAAAAAAACTGAAAAAGCATAAGAAAGCGGCTCCCTAAATGGAGCCGCTTTTTTCGGGAAATAGTCCAAATCACATTAAAATTCTTTTCATCAATCCTTTTTTAGTAAAAAAGATAGAAATTTTAGTGTTATAATAATCATTAAAAATAGATTGCTGACTCAATAAACAATTTTCAATGGAGGAACACATAAAGTGACAGACGACATGACGAAAGACAATATAAATCAGCAAACGTTGCAGAGAGGCTTGAAAAACAGGCATATCCAGCTCATCGCCATCGGCGGAGCCATTGGGACAGGCTTATTTCTCGGCTCAGGCAAATCGATTCATTTTGCCGGACCGTCGATTTTATTTGCTTATATGATCACAGGGATCATTTGCTTTTTAATTATGAGATCGCTGGGTGAACTGCTGTTATCAAACTTGAACTATCACTCTTTTGTGGATTTTGTACAAGACTACCTAGGCGATATGGCAGCATTTATCACCGGCTGGACATATTGGTTCTGCTGGATTTCCATTGCGATGGCTGATCTGACAGCAGTCGGGCTCTACACTCAATATTGGCTCCCGGGTGTGCCGCAATGGGTGCCTGGCTTAATCGCTCTTATTATTTTACTGATTATGAATCTGGCGACAGTCAAGCTTTTTGGAGAATTAGAATTTTGGTTTGCTTTGATTAAAGTCATTGCCATTTTGGCGTTAATCGTCATTGGCCTTGTGATGATTTTCAAAGGCTTTTCCACAAGCTCAGGAGTGTCCAGCTTCACAAACCTCTGGAGCCACGGAGGCCTGTTCCCGAATGGCATGCACGGGTTTATCCTCTCGTTCCAGATGGTTGTGTTTGCTTTTGTCGGCATTGAGCTTGTCGGGCTTACAGCCGGTGAAACAGAAAACCCTGAAAAAGTAATCCCTAAGGCGATTAACAATATTCCTGTCCGTGTGCTGCTTTTTTATATCGGGGCTCTTCTCGTGATTATGAGCATCTATCCTTGGGATGTCATCAATCCCAGCGAAAGCCCATTCGTACAAGTATTTGTCGCGGTTGGCATCGTCGGGGCTGCAAGTATTATCAACTTTGTTGTGTTGACATCCGCTGCTTCAGCATGCAACAGCGCTGTATTCAGTACAAGCCGTATGGTCTATTCCCTGGCGAAAGATCACAATGCGCCTGAGTCAATGGCGAAACTGACTCAGCGTAAAGTGCCTAGAAATGCTTTATTCTTTTCGGCTATCGTGATTTTAATCGGTGTTACGTTAAACTACATTATGCCAGAAGGCGTATTCACCCTGATCACAAGTATTTCAACCGTATGCTTTATCTATATTTGGGGGATTACGGTCATCTGCCATATGAAATACCGCAAAACAAGACCTGAATTAGCGAAAACAAACAAGTTTAAGCTTCCGCTTTATCCGTTTACAAATTACCTGATTCTTGCGTTCCTGGCGTTTGTTCTGGTTGTGCTGGCACTGGCACAGGATACTCGTGTTTCCTTATTTGTCACACCGGTTTGGTTTATTTTGCTGATTGTGATTTATAAAGTGAGAAAAGCGAAGCATCAATAAGACTCGAAACTCCTGCCTTAAAAATGAGAGCAGGAGTTTTTTTGATGAAAATGACCTTTGCTTTTGAATTTGAAGGTATGCTATAGTATTTGTAATCAAACAAGAAGGGATGATGGGTGGACAATGATTAACTAATCTTATTTTTACCGTTTGAAATCAATATTTCAAATCAGAAAAAATAGGATTAGTCTGCCCATTTTCTATATATACGACACTGCTATTTATAAATAAATAGCTTATTTGATCATGCAACGGCGCGGCTAATCCTTCCAACACATTTTGGGAGGATTTTTTTATTCTCCCTTTAAAGCGAGGGATATGGATGAAAGAGATCGTAACATTAACAAATGTCAGCTATGAAGTGAAGGATCTGACTGTTTTTAAAAACATAAATGCCAGTGTTCAGCAAGGAGATATCATTGGGATTATCGGCAAAAACGGTGCTGGGAAATCTACGCTGCTGCACCTCATTCACAATGACTTAGCCCCTGCACAGGGACAAATCCTTCGGCAGGATATAAAAATGACGATGGTTGAACAGGAAACCGCGGCGTATTCCTTTGCGGATCAGACACCTGCCGAAAAGAAATTATTGGAGAAATGGCGTGTGCCCGTCCGTGATTTCCAACAGTTAAGCGGCGGTGAAAAACTGAAAGCGCGGCTGGCGAAAGGACTATCAGAGGATGCAGATCTGCTGCTGTTAGATGAACCGACAAACCACCTTGATGAAAAAAGCTTGCAATTTCTCATCCAACAGCTGAAAAGTTATAGAGGCACTGTAATTCTTGTTTCTCACGATCGTTATTTTTTAGACGAAGCCGCAACAAAAATATGGTCGCTTGAGGATCAGACGCTGATTGAATTCAAAGGGAATTACTCCGGGTATATGAAGTTCCGGGAAAAGAAAAGACTCGCCCAGCAGCGTGAATATGAAAAGCAGCAAAAAATGGTTGAACGGATTGAAGCACAAATGAATGAGCTCGCTTCTTGGTCGGAAAAAGCCCACGCCCAATCGACGAAAAAGGAAGGGTTTAAAGAATATCACAGGGTAAAAGCGAAGCGTACGGATGCCCAGATAAAATCCAAGCAGAAGCGGCTTGAAAAAGAGCTGGAAAAAGCAAAGGCGGAACCCGTTACCCCAGAATATACAGTCCGCTTCTCATTCGATACAACCCACAAAACAGGAAAACGTTTTTTAGAAGTTCAGAATGTAACAAAAGCGTTTGGAGAAAGGTCCCTCTTTAAAAACGCAAACTTTACAATTCAGCACGGCGAAAAGGTAGCGATCATAGGACCCAATGGCAGCGGAAAAACAACATTATTGAAAATCATTCTGGGACAGGAAACGGCTGAGGGAAGCGTATGGGTATCGCCGTCCGCAAATATCGGCTATTTAACGCAAGAGGTGTTTGATTTGCCTTTAGAACAAACACCGGAAGAGTTATTTGATCATGAAACATACAAAGCAAGAGGGCACGTTCAAAGTCTGATGAGACACTTAGGTTTTACAGCTGCCCAATGGACTGAACCGATCAAGCATATGAGTATGGGTGAGCGTGTAAAGATCAAGCTGATGGCATATATGCTGGAGGAAAAAGACGTGCTGATTTTAGATGAGCCGACAAACCATCTCGACCTGCCTTCACGCGAACAGCTGGAAGAAACACTGTCACACTACAGCGGCACATTGCTGGCGGTTTCACATGACCGATACTTTCTCGAAAAAACAACAAACAGTAAACTCGTCATCTCAAACAACGGCATCGAAAAGCAGTTAAACGACGCTCCTTCAGAAAGAAATGAGCGGGAGGAGCTTCGATTAAAGCTTGAGACAGAAAGACAAGAAGTGCTGGGCAAGCTCAGTTTTATGACGCCAAATGATAAAGGGTACAAGGAGCTTGATCAGGCTTTCAATGAGCTTACGAAACGAATGAAAGAGCTGGATCAATAGCGTGTAGGGGATACCAAGGGCTGTTCGCCCTTGGTATTTTTCAAGCTTTTGCCTTCAGCCCTCGCCAAAAAATATCGAAGGAAATCTCTAAAGACCGCTCAAATGATTGTTTATTCTCATAAACCAGCTGAATGTTCAGCCCGTCAAAAAGAGTGATGAAGGCTATCGCACACTTCTCGGGCGGACAGGTGATGACCGATTCTTTAAAAACAAGTGCAACCCGGCTTTTCAAAGCATGCAGAAACATCAAGTACTGGGCTGAAATAAAATCACTTACTTCAGCAGGAGCCTTAAACGACATCGCCTGCAAAAAGGCTACATTGGGCATAGCATGAAAGCGCACCTGTGTTTCTTTTAAAAAATCATATATAAGATTCTTGGCTGGCATATGCTTTCGTGATTCAAAAAAATCATTGATAAACGCTACTTCTTCTTCAACAATCTCGGGGTATACTTCCATCAGCAGATCCTTTTTTGACGAGAAATGGTAGGACAGAGATTGTTTCCGAATTCCTAATTCTTTTGCAATATGCGCCATTTTGACTCCCTCGTAGCCAAGTTCATTAAATTGGCGAACGGCTGTGCGTTTTATATTCTCACGGGTCACTGTTCTGCCCTCCCCAAATTATTTCATCCGTTTTCTCTTGGAACAGATAAATAAAATATATAATAAAAGAAACAACAGGTACACCAAAATAGAAGCGATATAAAGCTCCCGATAAGAATAAATCGTTGCCACCACACCTAATAACAATGATCCTCCGCCAATTCCCATATCAAAAAAATTAAAGAATGTCCCCATAGCATCCTCATGTTCATGCTCTTCTACAAGATTGATACACCATGTCTGGATAGCCGGAAATATTGAGCCGAACCCAAATCCGTAACATATCGCCGCAGTAAAAAACATTGCATTGGTTTGGGCAATATATAATATTGAAAGGCCTGCTATTGAGAATATTGATGCGGGGATAAGGATGGCTGCCGCTCCGAATCGGTCAAATATTTTCCCGGAGATAAGACGTATAAAAAAACTGGCTGCTGCAATCAGAAAGAAAAACATTCCGACACTTCGGAAACCCTTTTCGATCGCATAGAGCGCAAAGAAGGACATAATCCCAGATGCAGCAATGCCGACTAAAAAAATTAGAAACGAAGGAAACAGCACACGTCTTTCTAACACCTTTATCTTTATCCTTCCCTTTTCACCCGTGTCTTTTGCTTCAGGCCGCCTCCGCACAAGTGCAGCCATAAGCACTGCCAGTAAAAGAATGGACATCCCGCCTAGAAAAAGCCTCTCAAAATCATAAAGCTCCAGTGCTGAGATACCAATCATAGGCCCAACCGAAACAGCAATCGTTTCGCCTACCCCAAAATAGCCAATCCCCTCGCCTCGGCGCTCCTTCGGAATAATCTCCGCGGCAATCGTCGCAAAATAAGTAGTAGCTAATCCAAAACCGGCACCATGTATTAAGCGAATGAGCAATAGGACGCTCACATCTGACGCCAGATAATATGCACCGGTTGAACAGGCACTGATAACAATTCCAAATATAAGTAAATTTTTTTTATTAAATCGTTGAGCCAAAACCCCTGCAAAAGGACGTATGGCAATGGCAGATATCATAAAAATCCCTGTAACCAATCCGACTTGCTTTGCCCCGCCTCCGATAGCAGTTACAAACAAAGGCAATGTCGGCAATAACATTTCAAACACCATAAATAAAAATGCATTTGAAAGCGTGACAATAATAAATGATATAGACCACATTTTTGCAGCATGTATTTTTTCCGCCTGTAACTCCATGAGCTTCTTCTCCTTTTCTGTTGATCGATTTAATTGGTTACACTCACTTTATCTGACTATAGTCAGATTGTAAACTGGAAATCCACGAAAAAATTATGATAACCACTTATTTTTAAATGTTTTCACTCAAAAAAACTGACAATAGTCAGACTTCCAAATGGAAGAAAATAAGTTTGATTCGATCGTTATAGGCGAGAAGCTCCGTAAAATGTTGACGATTTCAATAATAATGCACATAAAAAAAGAACAACACACGTTGTCCTTGTTTATATCTTAAAGTACCCTGTCACCACTTCCAGATAGGCATTTCCATACTGGAGGAAAGGATCAGAGCCTGCTGCCGTCATAGGACACCATTTTGTTTTCAAACATCAAAACGAACTGAAAATGATAAAAAGTGTTCCCCTAAATCAAATGCAAAAGAAGGGAAATAACGGAAGACAGTAGAAGGATAAACCCAACAAACAAAATGAAGATGGATCATATGACTGAAAACTTTTACTGTGATGAGGTATTTAGCGGCAAAACGAAAGTGAATAAGGTAATAGAGACGGATAACATATTGGCTTACTATCATACAAAGCCTTTTTATCCGGTTCATATTGTGGCTGTTTCCAAGAGACATATCTCTTCGTTAATCACCTTGTAAGAGTCCGATCATGACTTACTTCTTGAATTAATGAGTGTCATTCAAGAGGTCGCTTCCATGGTGACGGACGAAAAAGGCGCATGCCGTGTAATCACCAACTTAGGAGCTTACCAGGACTCTAAACATTTACATTGGCATATTGTGTTTGGAGAACCGCTTAAGTAAGCGTCTGGGGTCAGCACAGCTGTTTCCGCATACGTATATTGGTCATGGCATAACCCATCTTCTGATAAAGATAGACGGCTGTCTCGTTGTGTGCAAATACATGTAGAGCCAGCCTTTCCGCACCAAGCTCTCTTGCTCTTTCATCAAGCGTTTGAAGCGCCAATTGAGCAAGTCCTTTTCCGCGAAAGGCTTCATACAATCCAAAGGAATAGATAAACGCTTCCTTTTGCGGATGAAATGGATCAGCATACAGCCAGAGCCAGCCCATTCTTTCCCCTTGGTCATTTGTGATGTTCCAAAAATAATGATTGCTGCTGTCTCGCCCATTCGGAATCATGTTCTCATATGCTTGCTCCGATTTCTCAAATGCCTCTTTTTCCGTCCAAGTTCCTGACGTTATGTTTTGTTTCGCATAATTTTGCACGGACATCCCGCGAAAGGCTTCGAACTCTTCCTCAGTCATGTCTTCCAAAGTTAATGCCATCCTGTATTCCTCCTTTATAAAAAAGCCCAGCTGATGCCGGACGAATAACGCAGAAATGGAGCTCTATTTTACTGATTCAGTTAATTCCTGGACTTTCTATTATTCGATAAGAAAAGGAGATTTCCTGCAAATGGGCTTGTTCTTAAACATTAGTGAAAAGCTTACGTGTAACTCCCCATGATGATCATGATAGAAACAATCAAACAGATCATCGCTGGTATCGCCATGATGACCGATTGTCTTGCTCGAAACATATGCGCATGAATTGCTCCCGCCATGAGAACGACAAACAGAAAACCTGCTCCAATCGCTGCATACCGATTCCAAATTCCCGCGATCATAGCAAGTGCCCCGGCTATTTCAAGAATGCCAGTAACAGTCAGAAACCATAATGGATATTGATAATGCCGCCAATGCTCAACTTGAAAGGGAACGCGGCTTACCTTTATGATGCCTCCCGCAAGCATAAAAACTGCCAAACTGACTTTCATAATAATAGATATCATCTTACGTCATTCCCTTTCGGAAGCATCCCGTATATTAAAAGATTCACAACCTCTGCTGCGAGGCTTGCCGGATCTTTGATTCCGGTTAACAAAAATGAATCGGTTAAATGTTCAATCATGCCGACCAAACACTCAGCGACAGTTTCCATATCCAGTTCAGAGTGAAAATAGCCAAGCCGCTGTTCTGCTTCTAAGTTCTCTTTCAAAACCATCGCCAAGTCTTTTTTCATTTGTTTTGCTTCCGGGTTGAGAAAAAAGCCGATCTTGGTTAAATCCTTGTCCTCAGCCAAAAATTGAAAAACAGTCTCTACAGCTAGCAGTACCCGTTTTGACACATCCTCCGTGTTTAATCCGTTTTCCAGAAGAAGTGACTCTGTCAGCTTTCTGACTCGAGAGTGAAAATCGGTGATTAACTCGGCAAAGATGGCTTCTTTGCTTTGAAAGTACAGGTAAAATGAAGGCTGTGTGAACCCAGCTTTTTTCACAATTTCACTTACCTTCGCGTCATGGAATCCCCGAATCGAAAATTCATTAGCGGCAGCTTTGAGTAACCGTTTCCGGCTTTCTTCTCCTTTACGTCCTTTTTTACTTTTCAACGAGGACCACCCCCAAAAATAATACTCGCAAGTAATGTTATTCACGAGTATTATTTCATGGCATTAGCTTCATTGTCAATGATTTCAAACTGATCCTGTTTGCCAGCTTCCTTTATTAAAGGGTCTCATGTATTTCGAATAACTGAATCAATTCATTGATTACTGTATCAATGGCTTTTCATTCACTGATAAGTATTTGCCAATAGATTGAAATTCAGGCTGTGACAAACTTTATTCTTTTTTTCTAACGAGCATCACTCCGGGGCCAGATAGAGTTTTGCCCGCAAATGCAAGGAACAATTGGGTGCAGCGGCGCATAATGTACTGTACAGAATGATGGAAGGGTGTGATGGGATGCCGTCTACAATAATCAACCTATATTATTTAAAGATCAACAGTATTTCGGGCAATGGTTCAATTACAATAGGTGAAGCCGCGCATAACAGCCATACCGCAAATAATAAATCCCAAGGGATCAACTCCTCTTTCGGTGATACATCACCTGCAGAATCAATCATGGAAAACTTCTTAAATGATCCTGATGTCAACGACCAGACAGAACTCGGAAACTCTGATAATACCACTATGAATGCTCCTCAGCTTCCAGTACCACCAATTTTAGATTAAAAGGAGTTTCGCTATGCCATACCAAATTAACATCGCAAATATTAAGGTGAACGGCGTCACACAAAACGGAAATATTGATGTCGGTCCAACCGTACACAACAGCCATACAGCGAACAGCAAATACTTTGGGGCAAACTTTTCTCTAGGGGATTTTTCGCCTTCTTCTTCTCTTTTAAATACCGGGAACCTCGATACTGATATCAGTGATCAAGACCAAATTGGAAACCCTTCTGCACCGATTTCAAACCAAATTTAAGGAGGATCCTAGATGGATCTCGAAAAAATGAGAAAGTGGCTTGAGATTACAAATGAATATAAGCAAAATGACTTTTGGACAAATGTGCTCAAGTATAAAGCCCCGGAACAATTTTTTAATACCAACACCTATACTCTCGTTTACGACTTTTATCAAGATGAAGAATATAATTTTATCATTGTGGAAATGCCCGGTTTGTATGAGGAAGAATTAACGATCCGCTTACTATCTAAAACCCAGCTGCTGATCAAAGGAACCGTCACCCCTCTTTTTCCTGCCGAAATGGAGGTGCAGCGTGAACGGTATTACGGCGAAATTGAGCGGACGATTCAGCTTCCTGAAGCTACTGAATTTCATTTATTACAGTTTCAGATGTTAAACGGGCTTCTGCACATTTCGTACCCAAGACAAGTTGAAACCATTGCGTTCAATAAGGGGCTTTAAGATTGATTGTTCCTTCATTCCTTATCCATAGGGGCTGATATATGGTCTTTATATTGATCCACATAAATATCCCCATTACCCAGCAGCACTGCGTACACGGTCTCTTTCACCTTTATGTCTCTTTTTCGCAATTCTTCCAAAAGCCAGGATTCCGTCAAACGATTCTGCTTTAAATTATTCTCAATGATTTCTCCGTCCATAATAAGCTCTATCGGAAGCCTGTGTTCTTGGTTTACCGCAATCATTAAATCCTGTTTGGTCACATGCCGGAATTGCGGTTTTCTTAACACAGTCAGCTGACCATTCGTTTCAAGAATGGCAAAAAGTACTTCTTCGATATTAAATATTTCTTTTTCCCGTAATTGCTGATTTAAATAATCAAGTGTGTAACGCATTTTCCTCATATTTGATTCAAGTATCTTCCCGTTTTGAATCAGCACTGTAGGATCTCCGGCAAAAAATTTCCTCAGCTTCCTGTTCTTTATCGACAGGAACGAAATAAGAAAAATGGTTAGCACAAAAATACTAAACGAAATGGCCATATTGTGCGGTTTTATTGAAGTATTGTAAGCTAATCCGGCAGCAATCGCCCCTAGTGTGATCGCCGCAATAAAATCAAAAATCGTCATTTGAGAGATTGTCTGTTTGCCTAAAATCCGTTCTGCAATTAACAGCAAGCCAAAGCTGGCAACCGTTCTAATGACAACTTCAAGTTCAATCATGTTATGGCGTTCCCCGCTTCCCAGATTGTTTTGGCCAAAAAACTCCTGCTGCTATCATTGTTTGGCTTAATATATCCATCTATACCAAAAATATTGTTCGGTTCAGGACAGAATGAACCGACTGCCTTTCGGATATATTAAATTGCGATTGGCCAGAAGGAAAGCCAATCCCATGACAAATCTAATTCATCATTGGTCAGGTGGTAGCATGAATTTCACTTGGGAATCTCTTGTTCTCATTGTAGCCGGAGTCATTTTACTGAGAATTTCAGGAAGAAAATCAATCGCCCAAATGACTTCAACTCAAACGGTTGTCATGATTTCGATCGGAACTATTATCGTTCAGCCAATCATCGAGTACAGCCTCTTCAAAACATTAATTGCGGCGGCAATTTTCACAATAACACTCATCGTTATGGAATGGATCCAAATGAGATCGAACTTCATTGAAAAGATGTTAACCGGAAAAGCAAAAATTGTTATTGAAAACGGTCAGCTTCATATCGAAAACCTAAAGAAGATGAGACTTACAGCTGATCAGCTTGAAATGCAGCTACGGCTTCACGGCGTTACGGCTATACAAGATGTCAAAATTGCGACATTAGAGGCAAACGGGCAATTAGGAATAGAATTAACTGATGACGCCAAGCCTTTAACAGTCAGGGATCTGAAAAAACTCATTCACCCGGATTTCATAAATAAGGACGGACAAGCCCATTTGTCTAGCAATCAGAATATTTTTGATGAAATTGGTAAAAAGAATAAAAAAAACATCCCTAAAAAACTGCATTAACAAAAGGCACTTGGGGAATTTTGCAGGTTTTTGTCTCTCACTGAATGTTTTTGCCGGTTTGTTTAAGCAATTGCTGCTCACACACCATATTGTATAAACAGTCATAACAGAGAGGAGAGAAAAATGATGAAATTCCCAGTTTATATTCATTCGATATCCGGAAACAGCGTTTTTAATAACGGTTTTGCATTTTCCATCAGCCCTTTCTCTGTTTCTAAAGAGACAGATGGTTCCGGAGGGAATAATACAGGTTTGGTTTTTGAATCCAATGCTTTAAGCCAAACAAGCTCCGCCAATCAAGCCCTACATGTTACAAATGCGGTCCAAGAACTGCTTTCCAAGCTTTTAGCGTAAAAATAAGAAATGAACACTTCATGAGGTGCCGTATGCCTTTTCCAATTATTCACACAAACTTTTGGGATGCTGTAATAGCTGTTCCAATCATTATATTGATAACCCAAATCCTCAAAATATTATTGAAAATCCCCAAAACATTTGTACCGTCAGTTGCCTTAATAACAGGCCTTGTCATTTCTGTTTTCATAAGCCATCGACACAGCCTCTTTTCTGGCGTATTTATGGGCTGGTTTTATGGCTACGCTGCTATAGGCTCCTACTCATCATTAAAAACGACCATCTTATCCTTTAGGCAAACGAAAAACGATACACCAAATTCATAGATGACATATAACGATCTGCCGCCTCTTTATCAGGCGGCTTTATTTCTGCTGATAGGTTGATCATCTTCAAAAAAGATGCTCAATCACTCGCTTAAAGAGGCGCTATTATTTTTACCATTATGTTGATGCAATGATATAAAAACGCAATATCATAGAAGTAAATAGACTGCCAGCGTCCTCTATGACGACTACTTCTGAGTGAAAGGAGTTTTTGAAGCATGCGATCTCAAATCAACATTTCAAATCTCACGATAAATGGAATGACACAAAACGCCAATACAGATATCGGACAAAACTTGCAAAACAGCCATACTGCGAACAGCAAAAATTACGGAGTCAATTTCACATTAGGAGATTATTCTCCTTCTAATTCAATTATTATTTCAGCAAGTTGTGATAATGATACAAGTGATCAAGGGCAGGTTGATAACCCTTCTTCACCTAGTGAAGAATAAATTGATGCAAAAAAAAGAACTCATTTGAGTTCTTTATTTACCTTATTTCTTTATTCACCTTCATATAATCGATAAACCCTTTTCAGCTTTTGTTCAAGCTGTTCAAAATGAACAAAACGGGCTTCTCTTAGAAACTCAGTCCCATCAATGAACAAAAGAAGCACAGGAACGGTGAAAACTGAAAATCTGCCGGCGACCTCTGCTACATCGTCAGCATTAATATGCCCCAATTTGATGTTTGGAAACTGATCCAATACTATTCTGAGCTGGGGCAGAACTGCGTGACATACTGTACAGCCAGGCCTTGATATATAAATAAAACTGAATTTGTGCTGTTTGATAAAATTTTCTATAGAATCTAATGAATGTAATCCTGCCATCTCTTTCATCCATTTACTCCTTCAAATAGGTCTGTTTTTCATGACCAAGCTCATCAATACGTATCATTCACTATACAGATTTATATTTATTATATCCGCTTTTTTGCTTTGCAGAGTACCTGCAAGTTTGCCGAAAATATCAAAATAAAAGAACAGTTACTGACAAGCAGCAACTGTTCTTACATACTTTCTTATTAAAAATGCAAAGCGTAAGCTCCTGAACCGATGAGTGCAACCCCTATGGAAACTGCAATGAGCACCAGGTTATATTCAAAACCTCCCGCGCCATTCGCAAAACCTTTCGCTCCATGGACTTTTACGATGGCACCTAACATAATGATCGTTATGATAGCAGCTCCAAGCGGGAGGAATACGCCTAAAATAAATAGAATTCCGCTTACTAACTCCCCAAGACCTGATAGCGCGGCCGCAACGTTTCCTGGTTTCACCCCAATTGATTCGAACCATTGTCCGGTTCCTTTAATCCCGTATCCGCCAAACCAGCCGAATAATTTTTGTGTGCCATAAAACAAAAACACCACACCAATCATTATACGAATAAGCAACAGTCCTGCATCTTCCATTTGTATCTCTCCTCATCTTTGATTTCATCTGATTCTTTGCTGACAGTATCCAGCAATCATCAATTGAATATATGTTTCTTTATTTTTATGTGTCAAATCAATCTAACTCTCTTACTTCAAACGGCAGCAGCCCTTGTTCAATTTGTGTGCGATGCGGTTCATATTGCACAGGCAGCATCAGTTTTTCGCCCATTGTATCTTGTGTTTCATCATGTGCAAAGCCCGGGGGATCAGTTGCGATTTCAAACAGGATTTCCCCATGTTCCCTGAAGTAAATGGCATTAAAATAGTTTCTATCCCGAACAGGAGTTACACCATATCCGTGGGAAGCAATATATCTTTGCCAATCTAACTGATCTTCATCATCGTTAGCCCGCCAAGCGATGTGATGCACCGTTCCGGCCCCCATTTGCCCGCGGCCAATAGGCGTTAACTTAAGGTCAATCACATTTCCGATATCACCGGCAGAACGATAACGAACGAAGTCTCCTTCTTTGCCGACTCGCTCCAGCCCCATGATGTTTTCTAAAAGGTCAGCGGTTTTGTCAGGCTGCGCTGATAATAGGGTTGCACCCCCAAAACCTTTAATGGCAACATCGGGCGTTACATCTCCGAAAGTCCACGTATTAGCCTCTCCTTCTTCTCTTTCCACGATTTCTAAGTGCAGTCCATGAGGATCATCAAATTCTACATATTGTTCCCCAAAGCGCTCGATTTTGGTGTATGGAACGTTGAACTTTTCTAGTCTCTTTTCCCAAAATGCCATAGCCCCTTTCGGCACGACATACGAAGTCACGCCAACTTGACCGTCTCCAATGACGCCTTGGCGGGCTCCAGCCCACGGAAAGAAGGTAATGATTGTTCCCGGCTTCCCGCCTTCATTCCCAAAATAAAGATGATACGTACCTGGGTCATCAAAATTGACAGTTTGCTTGACCAAACGAAGCCCAAGCACTCCTGCGTAGAAATCTGTGTTCTCTTGAGGGTGACCGACAATCGCTGTAATATGATGAATTCCCATCGTTTTTTTAGCCATTTTTATCCGCTCCTTTTACATATACTCAACAAACTCATTCACAGGCTTCCGGTAGCCGCGCGGTCTTCTGCTCTCTGTTTTTTCTTTTCCAATCGTAATCATCATGACAACCTCAAATTGGTCGTCTATGTTCAAAATCCGTTTTACGGCTTCCGCATCAAAGCCGATCATCGGGCAGGTATCCCAGCCTTTTTCCTTAGCACTCAGCATAAACATCATCGCAGAAAGTGAAGCATTCCTTATCGCCTCATCTCTCTTAAATTGTTCTCCCCTGTTTTCATAAAACGAAACAGTGTCGTGCACCATGTGGTCATACTCTTGCTTATTTAATATCCCCAATACCTTTAAACCTTCATAGATATCGGCCGCTTGTTGATATGCCTGCTTATCCCCTAATACCAAGAGAACCGCAGAAGAGCTAACCACTTTATATTGTCCATTTGCGGCCTGCTTCAGCTTTTCTTTTACGTCCTGGTCAAGAACCGTCACATATTTTGTATGCTGCAAATTAAAAGCCGATGGTGCCAATGCAACCAATTCAAACATCTCATTGAGATCTTCTTTTGTGATTGGATGACCTGAAAGAAAATTGCTTGCAGATCGTCTTTCATTGACTAACTGTGTAAATTCAGCCATTACGCTACACTCCCTTTTATCTCGAATTCGAGATATTATGTTATAAAAAATCATATTGAATATTGTGTAAAAGAACTGACAACGATTGAACACTTAGAATTGCGCTTGATCGCTGATCTTTTCAATCAAATATCTCGAATTAAAATATCTTGAATATGAGATAATAATAAAATACAGATCTTTTCATGTCAATAGGTTTTTGAGAATCAGGTGGAAATTTTTCTCTGACGACAGCATTTTAATTGCGAATCATCACTGTTGTTACATTAGAACTCATTTGTATGACCTTTTAGCACAGCACCAACTTTTTTTCTGTCACCTTATTTATTAGTAAACAGGAAACAACGTTGCTATAGACCCACTCGAAATTGAATTGGTATGATAAGCAAAGTGATTACACAAGAAAGGATACGGAGAGCGTATATAGAGCACTCCTATTTTTTTGTGCAGTTTTATAGGAGGAAAAAATGGCAAGTGAAAGAGAACAAATAAGCAGAAAAGTTGCTTTGATTGCATTGATCGCCAATCTGATCTTAATGGCAGGAAAGGTCTTTTTTGGGCTGGTAGGCGATAGTGAAGCCGTGTTTGCAGACGGAATACATTCCGCGGCAGATGTCGTTGCTTCGATTGCAGTCTTGGCAGTGATCGGCATTTCCAATAAACCGCCCGATCAAGACCATCCTTTTGGTCACGGAAAAGCTGAAGTCATTAGTGAGGCGATTGTAGGAATTATCTTAGTGATCGTATCCGTTTATATCCTCATAGAAGCGATTCTGTCCTTTGTTAAAGGGCCAAGCGTTCCCCAATATAGCGCATTGTTTGCGGCACTGATTTCCTACATGGCTAAGCAGATCTTATATCGTTATTCCATCAAACAGGGGGAGAAATGGAACAGTAAGGCGATTATAGCGATCGCATACGATCATAAAGGCGATATCGTTGCCTCTCTTGCCGCTTTTATCGGCGTCCTGTTGGCTATCATCGGAAACACCCGCGGATGGTCCTATCTGTTGTACGCCGATGCAATTGCCAGTGCAATCGTTGCTTACCTCATTTTTAAGATTTCAATGGAATTAATCAGGCCGTCTGTTGATGTGCTCATGGAAAAGAGTGTTGATCCCGAGCTGATAGAGGAATATAAAGCTGTTATTTTTCAATGTGATCAGGTAAAACGAATCGATAGAATCCGCGCGCGAGAACACGGCCACTATAAATTGCTTGATGTCCGTTTATCTTTGGATCATGATTTGACAATTAAGCAGGGACACGACATTGCCCGCGAAATTCGAAATGAAATCAAAAGACAGTTTTCAGATGTAGAAGAAGTGCTCATCCATGTAAATCCTTATTTCGAAGAATGAAAAGCTCCTTTTTTAGAAGGAGTTTTTTCTTTATGCTGCAAACTTTACCTTTAGAACTCGCCGTACTATATAATGTGTGTATATCAATCATAGGGACAGAAAGGTTGTTAGAATGAAGGAATTTTTTTCGATTGGAGAAGTGTCAAAGTTATTCAATGTGAAAATCTCTGCTCTTCGGTATTATGATGAAATCGGCCTTTTGAAACCGGAATATAAAGACGAGCAAACAAACTATAGATATTATTCTACCCAACAGTTTGAGCGGCTGGATACCATCAAGTATTTGAGGGCCCTAGGCCTGCCAATCAATAAGCTTCTTGATTTTTATAACTCTCAAAATACAAACACTCTTCTTCATTTACTAAAAAGCCAGCAGGCTGAAATTGATCGCAAGAAGAAAGAATTGGAACGCATCGAACGAAAGATCTCCCGACGCATCGCACATATAGAAGATGCCGTTAACATGCCGTTACATCAAATTTCAAAAATCAAACTTCCTGCAATGCGTGTGGCTTACTTGCAGCATGAATATGTTCTCGGCCATGATATCGAACATTCGTTAGCTGAATTGAGAACCCACCTGAATGTGAACGAAGATATATTCATAGGCAAGATCGGTTTATCCATATCAGCAGCAAATGTGAAAGCAAAACAGTTTGACAAATATTCCAGTATATTTATGATTCTTGAAGATGAAAATGAAAAAACTTCTTCAGAAATCATCTTTCCTTCAAAAGAATATCTGCAAATTAGGTTTAAAGGGTCACATCCAGAAGCCGAACCATACTACAAAAAATTACTGGCATATATGAAAGAACATCATTATGAGGTAGCAGGGGACTCAATCGAAATCACACTCATTGATTATGGCATTACGAATAACCTAGATAATTACGTGACTGAAATCCTGCTGCCCATCAAATAATCTCATGAATATGTTTTTATCTCCCTTGACTCTCTACTAACTAGAGGGTTTATTTTTTATGCAGGAATGATTTTTGGAGGAGAAAGCTTATGTTTGGAACGATTTTTAACACAGTGATGATCATTGCAGGAAGCATAATCGGGGGGATATTCAAAAAAGGCATTAAAGATGAATACCAGGATATTTTGATGCAGGCAATGGGATTCGCTGCGGTCGCGCTGGGGATCAACGCCATTACACAGGATTTGCCTGATAGTAAATATCCCATTCTATTCATCGTGAGTTTAGCCATTGGAGGTTTGCTAGGCCAGATCATCAATTTAGAATTACGATTCAACAAGCTGGTGAACAAATTTTCTAAAAGCAATTTAGCAGAGGGCTTATCAACTGCGGTCTTATTATTTTGTATCGGTTCGCTGTCAATATTGGGCCCTGTTGAAGCCGCTTTGCATGGAGATTATACATATCTCCTGACAAACGGGATGTTAGATGGGATCACCTCCATTGTGCTCGCTTCAACTTTTGGTTTTGGAATAGCGGCTGCTGCCATTGTATTATTTGCCTGGCAAGGCTCCATCTATTTATTTGCTAAAGTAATGGAGAGCGCAATCAATACAGACCTTATTAATGAAATCACAATTGTGGGAGGCATACTCATCCTCAGTTCAGGTCTAAGCATTCTTGGAATCAAGAAGTTCAAAACATTGAATTTGCTGCCTTCCCTCTTGATCCCTCCTGTTGTGATTTTTGTGATTCATGCATTTGAATTGCGGTTTTAATGAAGCGGCTCCACAAAGGAGGTTAATATTCTGTTATATTGATTTTCAATAATCTGTTTCAATCGTTTTATTTCCTTTTCATCTTGGATTTGACGTCGAATAACAACTGTATTATATTGTAAATAAAGTCTGTTATATCAAAATCAGATTCCCCATCACGAAACGGCACATTCATATAAACAAAATTGGGAGGGGCATTTGTATGTCAAACCATTCATCTAGTATTCCCGAATTAAGTGACAACGGTATCCGCTATTATCAAACTTATAATGAAAGCCTTAGTCTTTGGCCGGTCCGTTGCAAATCATTCTATATATCTACTCGTTTTGGTCAAACACATGTGATTGCAAGCGGCCCAGAGGATGCCCCGCCGCTTGTATTACTCCACGGAGCATTATTCAGCTCGACGATGTGGTATCCCAACATCGCCGATTGGAGCAGCAACTACAGAACTTATGCAGTTGATATCATAGGTGATAAAAACAAGAGTATTCCTGAGAATTTAAGCGGTACAAGAACGGATTACGCCAATTGGCTTCTTGATGTGTTTGACAATCTGGGGATCGAAAAGTCCCACATGATCGGACTTTCGCTTGGCGGTCTCCATACGATGAATTTCCTTTTACGTATGCCTGAGAGAGTAAAAAGCGCAGCTATACTGAGTCCGGCAGAAACGTTTTTGCCATTTCATCACGATTTCTACAAATACGCTCTTGGCCTTACAGCGTCAAATGGAGTTGAAAAATTCTTAAATTGGATGATGAATGATCAGAATGTGCTGCACCCGATTTTTGTGAAGCAGTTTCAGGCAGGGGTAATGTGGCAGGATGGATCAAGAAATCCAAATCCTAAAGCCGACGGATTTCCGTATGTTTTTACCGATGAGGAATTACGTTCAGCAAGAGTTCCTATCCTATTATTACTTGGTGAACATGAAGTCATCTATGATCCCCACTCAGCCCTGCACCGAGCCTCTTCATTCGTTCCTGATATTGAGGCGGAAGTCATTAAAAATGCCGGACATGTTTTATCGATGGAACAACCCGCTTACGTAAATGAACGTGTAATGCGTTTTTTCAGTGCAGAAACAGGCATTTCACGGTAAGGGCTTATAAGATAGTGATTTGCATTTCTAAAGTCCTGAATATGCTTCTAGCCGGGCATTTCAAAAAATAGAGTCTCTCTTATGGACTCTATTTTTCTTGGACAAAACCCGCAGCTGGTTTTGTGTGCTTGTTTCTTTAGGTTTCTTATATGATCAGTTGGTTTATTCTTAGAATTATCAAGAACCTAGGCATTATGGAGAGAAGGCAGCGTCAAAAAAATCATTTGATGTGCTTTATCACTTCTCCTGGGATGCCTGCTAGCATGACGCAGCTTCTGCCAATATGAAACAAAGTTCCATCCATATCGAAAATGAGTGATTACGCCATAAGCGTCTCCTTTTAACTGCCGACTTCATCTTCTAAATACTACCATAAGCAAAAAAGCAGATCATAAAAGATCTGCTTTTTCTATTACATGATTTGCTTCTTTTGTTCATGATCTATTTCTGGCTGTATTTCCTTTGTCAGTTGATGCCCTTCTATATCCACGTTCGGAATCATCTTGTCCAGCCATTTCGGCAAATACCAGGCTGCATTCCCCATCAGCTTCATGACACTTGGAATCAGTGTCATTCTTACAATAAAGGCATCAAAGAGCACACCAAAGGAAAGAGCTAATCCGTTGGCTTTAATAGAAGCTTCACCTGCAAAGATAAATCCTGCAAACACGAAGATCATGATCAAGCCGGCTGCTGTAACAACAGGACCACTGTGTTTTAATCCAGCCTGAATGGCTTGTACTGGATTCTTTGTTTTTACATATTCTTCACGCATTCTGCTGACAAGAAATACTTGATAATCCATAGCTAAACCGAACAGAATCCCAATCGATAAAATCGGCAGGAAGGCGAGTATCGGCCCTTTTTCAGGTATTTTGAAAAAATCGATGAGATTGCCGTCTTGCAAGACAAATACACAGATTCCAAGAGTGGCTGTCATCGTCAACATGAAACCTGCAACAGCAACAAGCGGCACAAGCAGCGAACGGAAAACGATGGTCAGCAATACAAACGCAAAGCCAACAATAAGTACAGCAAACACCGGTATCGCATCATTCAGGCGATCTGAAATGTCAATATTCACTGCAGTCGATCCAGTAACAAGCAAATCTACTCCGTTTTTATCTGACAAACTGCGTACATCGTGTACCAAATCTTTTGTTGTGACATCATTTGGACCTGTTTCCGGAACGACCGTAATGATGGCAAAGTTCCCTTCTTTATTAGGCATTGCAGGGGTGACACTTGCTACATGGTCTAAGCCCTTTATTTCTTTCACTGCATCTGCGAAAGCCTCCGCCTTATTTTCTGCAGCATTTGTGGCATCCGCTACGATTGTTAATTGGCCATTAAATCCTTCTCCAAAGCCTTCGGCAAGCAAGTCATATGCCCGGCGATCCGGATTATCCTTAGCTTTCATCCCAGCATCAGGCAAGCCCAGTTCCAAATGCATAGACGGGATACTAATGACGAGCAAAATCAGAATGCTGCATACACTTAGCATGATAGGATTTTTGGTGACAAAGCGTCCCCAGACATTTGTTTCAGTGCTTTGTTTTTCTATTTTCTTGTTTGATTTCGGAATCATCCGCTTCCCTGCAATCGATAAGACCGCAGGCACAAGTGTGATGGAAGCCAAAACAGCCATCAGTACACTAAGCCCTGCTGTCAGCCCCATCGCAGACATAAAAGGAATGTTAACGACAGTCAATCCACAAAGTGCAACGATAACTGTAAGTCCGGCAAAAACGACTGCGCTTCCCGCTGTTCCCACGGCTCTCGCAATTGATTCATTCTTTTGTATGCCTTCGCCTAAAAACTGGCGGTGTTTCGTAAAAATAAATAAAGCATAATCAATACCAACAGCAAGGCCAATCATTCCGGCTAATGAAAGACTGACGGAAGCAATATCAAATACTTGTGTCCCAATCAAAACCAGTCCAATACTTACACCTAAACCAATCAGTGCAGTTAAAATCGGCAAACCTGCTATTAATAAAGAACCGAATGTAATGGCTAAAACGACAAAAGCCAAGATAATGCCGACAATTTCAGAGACACCGCCTATCTCCATCTCGGCTCCCGGTACATCTCCGCTTAGCTCAGTTTGCAATCCTTCATCATCAGCCATTTTCAAACTGTCTTTTAAGTGTTTGATAGAGTAATCCTTTATATCATCTTCTGATGATTTATACTTGATATCAGCATAGGCAACTGTGCCATCTTTCGCGATTGTCCCTGTCACAAAAGGACTTGCAATCGAGTCAACAGAATCATCTTTACTGATTTCTTTGAACGTATCTTCTATTGCTTTTTTTGCTGGCTTCCCAGTAAGTTTCTCCCCATCACCAGCACCGAAAATAACCCGTATGCTCCCTTTATCAGGACCGTGAGGAAATTCTTTTTGAATCACATCCATCGCTTTTTCCGAAGGTGTGTCAGGTATGGACATATCCTCAGAAAAACTTGGTTTTAAGGTGACTGCAAGGCCTATCGAAGCAACTAACACAACGATCCACGCACATATTACTTTTATGCGATTGCGAGCAACCCATCCTCCTAATGTATATAACATTTTTGACATGATAATCTCCTTTCAACACATTGCTTGATCACATTTCTCATTGTAGTGGAGAATGAAATAAAAAAAACGTACATTCGGGCATGTACGTTTGGGCAATTTTCAAATATGGAGTTTAGTTGTCTATTGTCAGAATACCTTTTTGCATGGCAATCGTTACTGCCTCAGTTCTTGAATTCGCGCCTAATTTATTGTAAATGGACGTTAATCTGGACTTTACTGTTCGCTCAGAGACGCCCAAATCAAAGGCAATCGCTTTGCTTTTAAGACCTTTAGCAATTGCTTTTAGAACAATGACTTCCTTTTCTGTCAGCTGCGTCTCACTGCGCTGCTTTTTCATCCGCTCAAATTGGATTTCTTGAAGACGTTTGAGGATATCAGGCTGCAACAGCACATTACCTCTGATAGCTGCATCCATTGTGTGAAAAAGAGTTTCTGAACTCGTATCCTTTAACAGATATCCTTTCGCTCCTAATTCAATCCCTTCGATCATTAAGTGATCTTCATTATATGTAGTCAAAATAATGATGGGGGTATCGTGTTTTTCTTTTATTTGTTTAATGGCCTCTAACCCACTCATCTCCGGCATATACAAATCCATCAGAATGATATCCGGTTCTAACTCATCTGCAAGACGGACTGCGACTTTTCCATTTTCCGCCTCTCCTATAATGGTGTATTGATCATTCGTTTCAATTAAAAGCTTCAGACCTTCCCTCACGACAAGATGGTCATCAACGATTAAAACCTTATTCATCTTGCATCTCTCCCTGAATTGGTACAGTGATCTCAATTTGTGTTCCTTTCAATTTTGTACTCTTGATATTAAATTGGCCATTTATTGCCCTGACGCGTTCTTGTATGCCAAGAAGCCCATAATGTCCTCTCTTTTTCTTTCCTTTTTCAACATCAAATCCCTTGCCGTTATCCTTAACTGTTAAATGGAGCCTTCCCTTTTCATCATCCCAAATGGATATCCAGATTGTTTTCGCCTCAGCATGCTTTGCCGCATTCGTCATGCATTCTCCAATGATGTAATAACAGTTTTCAGCTGTACGCACATCCAGCACCTGATGCAATCTGTAATCTAATAAACAAGCCATGCCTGTCGACTCTATAAAATGATCCATCAGCGAGGTAATTCTTTCTTTTAAAACACCGATTTCTTCTGATTTGCTGCGGAGATCGTCAATAGCTGAACGTGCATCAGCTAATGTGCTTTTCACTCTTTTCATCGATTGTTGTATGATTTCCTTCGCTCTCTCTGTGTTGCCTTTGGCGAGATGAACATGAATCGCATCCAGCTGCATATTTAAACTGACCAGCCCTTGAGCAAGCGTATCGTGTAAGTCTCGGGCCATCCGCTGTCTTTCGTTCTGCAGCGTCAGCTGTTCTACCTGCTGATGAGCCAGCTCCAGCCTTTCGAGAGTCAGCTGCGCTTTTATCCTTTCATCGACTTGGGCAAATAATGTAGCGGCATAAGTAATAATCACGATCATGATAGGTGCAGCAATCACAATAAAATGCAAATATTCACCTTTGTGAATCTGATTAGCTACATTTATTAACAGAAGAAGCAATAAATATAGAATGAGGAAAGTTTTACTTCTGTCTGCCATTCCTATAATCTGTCCAATCAAAAATGCATAAAGGCCAATGAGGACCAGCACTAAGAAGCCCGTCATGAGATTAGCAAGTGTAAAAGTGATCAAACCTTGCAGTACAAAGTATAGAATGACCCTTTTCTTCACCCAGCGATATGAATGCCAATGCAGAAAAGAAAAAACAGCCATCAATATCGTGAAGACATTAAGCAATAAAATGGACCAGCTTGCAGTAATAAATTGCAGCACGACAGAGGCTACATAGATCATGAGAATAAAAGCCAGGCCCGGCACTCTGAGTGCAAGCATGTTTAATGCCCGTCTATCATGCGAGTAGTATTTTTCTTTGAAAGGATTCCTGATACGCAAACCTCATTCACTTCCTTTCCATTGGCAGAAGCGATATACACTCCAGCCACATATACATGTATCCCATCATTTTATAGGAAGAGAAGGTACTCAACAATACAAAGATGCGGTGAAGCATAAGCGTTTCCAACATGGATCATTGCCCAAACGTACATAAGCGTTCTGCCTTTATGTACGTTTTATCTTTCCGAATTTCCATTTACAATAATGGAGAAGTCACTATTTAAAAGGAATGATCATCATTGAAATCGATTGATCTCACAATTTTATCATTAAAGAGAAAAGGAATCCGGACCGAAAAAGTGTTAAAAAATCAGTGCCTTGATCGATTAAGCAATGAGAAAGACAAACATACTCAATCAAAAATCACATGCAAGGAAAAAGAGGAATGAACATGTATTGGTTTTTAGGCGCTTTATTATATTTTCTGATCGGTACTTATATATTCATTGGAGTCACTAAAGACAGCCAATCAGGCTCATGGAGACTGCTTGCATTAGCAGCTCCACTCATCATTGCTGGCTACCCTTATTTTTATTCAAAGAAGCTTCTTTCCAAAAGACAATGAAACAGCTGTCATTCAAACCGCACATTGGTAAAATGATCAATACCGGGATACAATCTAGGTATTCTATGGAAAGGAGTCTTGCCTTATGAGTCAAAGAGTGTCCTACTATGAGATTGCACCTGAAGGTATGAAAATCATGATGGATATGGAGAAATACACGAAACAATCTTCAATTAACCGAACTACGAGAGAGCTAATTAAAATCAGAGTCTCTCAAATAAACGGCTGTGCTTTCTGCTTAGATATGCATACTTCTGATGCCCGCAAAATGGGCGAAACTGAACAGCGAATTTACTGTTTACATGCTTGGAATGAATGTGATTTTTACACACCTGAAGAGAAAGCGGCTCTCGAACTATCTGAACACATCACG
Organism: Bacillus sp. FSL K6-0993; assembly: GCF_037977205.1. Classification (NCBI taxonomy): domain Bacteria; kingdom Bacillati; phylum Bacillota; class Bacilli; order Caryophanales; family Bacillaceae; genus Bacillus; species Bacillus sp. FSL K6-0993. The sequence goes on along the minus strand of NZ_CP150275.1, from coordinate 570,995 downwards.
CTCATCCCATCTAAAAGGGTTCCTGATGAGCTATATCATCGGGTGCGGGGACATTATGATGAGAAACAATATGTTGACCTTGTTCTGATCATTAATCAAATAAACAGTTGGAACCGCATCTCTATTGCAATGGGGAATCGAGCTGCTTCAAAATAAGAAGAAGGAGTAAGATTAGAACAAATCTTACTCCTCCTAGATATCGTGCCTCATCATCTGGTGTTTCCGCTTCAAAATCCTAAATCTTCACGTTTAGATGCTTCTCAAACGCGATTTTCCCGCTTTGTGTAATCCTAATCGCTCTCGTTTTAGGCATACGAACGATCCATTCTTCTTCTAACATGCGCATCAATAGGGCGTTTCCTAATGCTCCTGCAATATGATGCTGCCGTTCACTCCAATCCAAACAGCAGCGTGCAAAAGCTCTCCTCTTATTCCGTTGTTGCTCTTCATTGATGCCTAACTTCGAAAAGAATAAAGCACCCTCTGAAGTCACCTCAAAGTTTAAATCAACTTTTTTTAACATCCCCCGCTCAACTAGTGAATGTGCCATTTGCACGCCCACATAACCTGCCAAATGATCATAACAGGTACGGGCGAAATGCAAGTCCTTTTTCTCTTTTGACTCTTTTAAAGATTTGACTTTTGCTTTAGGCGCAATATGAAGCAATTGTTCGATCACATTTGCAGCATCTGAGTCAGCCATTCTGTAATACCGATGTCTTCCATGCTTCTCTACGCTAATCAGCTTTGCTTCAAGCAATTTATTCAGGTGAAAACTTGCGGTTTGAGGTTTAATGTTAGCGAGATATGCAAGCTCTCCAGCAGGGTGTATCCTTCCATCCATTAGACTGAGAAGAATGGAAGAACGCGAGGGATCTGATAGCAACGAAGAGATTTTTGCAATATTAGGATTCATGATTTTCCTCCTTACATTCATATTTCGATGATAGTTGAAATGTTAATCCTTTACAATATAAATGTAAGCGTGACAAGGAGGAAAAAACGTTGAACATCAAAAAACGAGACACTCGTCGATTTAAAGAAATCAAACCCAAGATCATGTATTATGGTACCTCGACATTTCTTCTAACCACATTGAATGAGGATGGAACCACTAATATTAGTCCCATGTCTTCTTCTTGGGCTCTTGGACATTATATAATCCTTGGAGTAGGACTGGGAGGAAAAGCCATCGACAATTTGGAAAGACACAAAGAGTGTGTCATAAACTTGCCTGGCCCGGAATTATGGGAAAACATTGAAAGAATTTCATCTTATAGCGGAAAAAAGAGTATACCGCCTTTGAAGAAACAGCTCGGATTTACATATAAAAAAGAAAAATACGAGGCAGCAGGGTTAACGCCTTTACAATCAAAAACAGTATCACCAACACGAATCAAAGAATGCCCTATCCAAATAGAAGCCAAAGTGAAACACATTCGGCTTCCAGAATATGAATCGTCATTCGCAATTGTAGAGACGCAGGCACTACATTTTCATGCCGAAGAAAGTATTATACTGGACGAAAACCATATCAACCCTTCCAAATGGAGCCCGCTTATCTATAATTTCAGACATTACTTTGGTTTAGGAAGAGAAGTCGGAAAGACTTTTCGTTCAGAGACATGATCATTTTAAGACCAAGCCATGATTTGGTCTATTCTAGTAACCCTTGTTATTATCAGATCAAGCGATCATTAGGCTTGATCTCTTTTTTAGTGAAACATCCATTTAAGGATATAAAAGTTACTTACTTGCCAATTCTTTTATCATTAAACCCAACTCATAAATCCCCTTTTGAAGGTCTTCAAGAGATGCATAAGCATATGATAAGCGAATATAATTCCCTTTTTCCTGAGCATAGATACTGCCGAGATTGAGCAGAATCCCTTTTGATAAGGCTTTAGTATAAAGTAATTTCATTGATATGGAAGGCAATATTTTTATCCAGACAAAAAACCCTCCTTTTGGGATATTCCATGTCGCCACATCTTTCAAATGAGTTTCTATAGCACTCAAGGCCAATTCTCTTCTCACCTTTAATTGCTGCCTAACCTTTTCTACATGCTGCTGGTAGTGGCCGGAAGTAAACCACTCTGCCGCTACTCTCTGGGATAGCGAACTGGATCCGTAATCTGTTTGCATTTTAATGTCAGATAAACGTTCAATCACCGGTTCCGGTCCGACGATCCATCCAATCCTCAAACCTGGGCTTAATGTTTTCGATAAACTTCCTATGTACAGTACGTGTCCATTTTTATCAATTGTTTTAATAGGATATGGCGGAATTTCATCGATCCATAACTCACGATAAATGTCATCTTCAATAATAGGAAGCTGTGTATTCTCACTTACTGCTAGGATCTCTTCACGCCGCTTTTTAGACATAAGAATACCAGTCGGATTGTGAAAACATGGATTTGTATATAAGATAGCCCTTCCCCGCTCTCCTCTTGTTAAATGAACATTTTCAGGCAAAAGTCCTTCATTATCAATAGGAAGTCCAGTCAGCTTCATACCAGCTGATTGAAATACGTGTAATGAATAAAGGTAGGAGGGCTGATCAAGATAAACGGTTGATCCTCTTTGTAACAGCCCCATTGATATCAGCTGCAAGGCTTGCAACGCTCCTGAGACAATCAGAATGGAAGAAGATGAGACGTTGATTCCAATGGTTTTTAAATAGTTGCTTAATGCCTCCCTCAAAGGTAAGTAACCTTTTGGTTCTTCATATCCGAATGCCTCCATGTGTTGAGATACCTTCCCCATCATTTCTTTCATAACAGCCAAAGGAAAAATCTCAGCTGAAAGTTCACCTTTACTGAGCTGTATAAGGTCTGTATTTGATTCTGATTGATTTATCTCTTGAACGATTTTCCGACTTGGCATCTGAATGCCAGAGGTGACATATTGATCCCAACCGGGAGCAGAATTCTTAGCCATCAGTGTCCATGTGTTGTTGATAACAACTGTGCCTTTCCCCATTGTGCCTTCTATTAACCCATCGGCCATCAATTCCTCTAACGCTGTAATCACTGTGCTCCGATTTACCTGAAAATCTTTTGCAAGCGTGCGCTGGCTTGGAATCTTGCTTCCAATCGGCCACTCTCCATTTCCTATTTTCTCTTTAATAAAATGAACGATTTGTCTGTACTTAGGGAGCTTTTTCATCTTTGTTTCTTCTGGAAAGCTCATAGAATCGGTCTCCTTAAAATAAATTGGTTGGGTCAAAATCCATTTAACTGGTTGAAGCCATATCACCAAATCTTTATTAATATAAAAACACATTAAATAACTGGTTGGTTTTTGTAAAGAGGAGTGAGAGGAATGCGAAAGAAAACAGTTCAAATAATTATATCTCATAGTCTCATGATTGGTTTATGGGCATCTGCTTTTCCGGGAATTCGCGCAGGACTAGAAGGGTACACACCAGAACACCTTGCTTTATTTCGTTTGTTAATCGGCTCTATGGCATTATTGCTTTTTGCTGTTTTGACTCAGATGCGCCTACCCGACTTGAAAGACATTCCTGCCATTTTTCTTTTAGGGTTTTTAGGATTTGCACTCTATCACATTTTGCTGAACATCGGTGAAAAAACAGTTAGTGCCGGAGTTGCAAGCTTACTCGTTACTACGGCACCGATCTTCTCAGCCATGCTATCCCGCCTGTTTTATAAAGAGCATTTTGGATTTACGAAATGGCTTGGCTCTATGATCAGTTTATTGGGTGTATTATTGATTACATTTGGGGCGGGAGACTTTACATATTCAATGAGCGGTATCTTGGTCATCCTGCTGGCAGCATTTTCGGAGAGTATTTATTTCGTTTTTCAAGCCCGCTATATAAAAAAATATGGTTTTATTCCATTCGTTACATTCACCATTTGGGGCGGAACAATACCTATGCTTGTGTTTCTGCCAGGCTTAGGCGAAGAGATGATGAACGCTTCAATAAGCGCAACTTTGTCTATCGTTTACTTAGGATTATTGCCGACGGTTATTCCTTACTTCGCACTAGCATATGTCACTTCACTCGTCGGTGCTTCAGAAGCAACCCTTTCACTTTATGTTACACCGGCTTTAGCCTTGATCATATCTTGGCTCTGGATCGGCGAGATACCCACATTGATCTCTCTGCTAGGCGGAGTGGTTACAGTTGGCGGGGTATGCTTTACCTATTTAACACCCAATAAAATCAAACGATATGGAAACGCTCTTATACATAAATAAAGAAGATACCCGCATCTCTTTTTAATAAGCTCATTTATCAATTAAAATTGTTTACAATAGTCCTCTAATCCAACGATAGCTCAATTCCCCCGATTTTGTTGACGATGGTGAAAATATATCCAATTATAGTTTGATCTGAATTTCTGAATAATCGCTATTAAAAAGGATGCTATAATGAGTGATATTGCAGACTCTAAGATAGATATATTCAATTTAATCATGAAACAGGGAATGAATGAAATAATGGATAAAACGAAAATACTTATTATTGAAGATGATGGAGCAATAGCAGATCTGCTTTCATACGGGCTTACGCAGGAAGGTTTTCAAACGTGTACTGAATCTAACGGAACTTTAGGGATGAAACAGTTAGACCAATTCAAACCCGATCTTCTGCTGCTTGATTGGATGCTGCCAGATTGCAGCGGATTGGATATCTGTAAAAAAGTGACCCAACGCTATAATATCCCTATACTTATGATCACCGCAAAGTCAGATATCACTGATAAAGTCCTTGGGTTGGAATTTGGGGCTGACGATTATATTACAAAGCCATTTGACTTGCGTGAAGTTATCGCCAGAATTCGTACAATACTCAGGCGTCTTGAACAAGCTAACCACGTGAATGATCGAGGATCGTCTAATGAGGATCACATTCAATTAAAAAATATTGTGATGATCCCAGACGAAAGAATAGTAAAAAAAGATGGGATCATTGTTGATTTGACTCCTAAAGAATTTGATCTGCTTAAGACATTGATTGACCATCGTGGAAAAATCTTTACACGTTCAGAGCTGTTGGAATTCGTTTGGGGCTACGATTTTGCCGGGGATACACGTACGGTAGATACTCATATCCAAAGACTCCGTAAAAAACTGGATGCAAGCGACCTCATTAAAACAGTGTTTGGCATTGGATATAAATTCGAGAAGCAGGAGGAGTAGAGAGTGTTACGGACGATCAAGGGTAAATTTATTATTGGTTTTTTTCTGATTTTTTCTCTCTCTTTTCTAGTGCTCAATCAAACGGTCAAAAGTGTCATTTGGTCAAGCAATGAAAAAATTGTGACCTCAGATTTAATAGACTTAAAAAAAAACAGCATCATGTATATCAATCAAGCATTTTTAATCAATCATTATAAAAACAATGAACTATACTTCGGCGATATGGCCGATGAAATAGTGGATAGTTTAACTCATTCAACAGGAAGCAATGTAGGCGTTTATACCGTAGATGGCACTTTGTTGTCTTCTTCTAATAAAACAGTGTTTTCGCAAGGCATTGACGAGGACCTAGCAAAAGCAATTAACGGAAAAAATGCTTATCATATCACCTATGATCGAAATCAAGCACAGGTGTTTTTTTCTTATCCAGTTGTCATTGATGGTGCAAAAGTTGGCATATTGCGTTTTTCTAAAGATTTTAATTTGCTTTACAAACAAAGCGGAGAGATTTTAAATATTATTTTTTATATCGCTCTTGCGATATTTGTGGCGGCGTTTCTTTTCTCTTATATACTCTCCAGACACATCACGATTCCAATCGTCAAGCTGACAGAGGCCACCTCAGAAGTCAAAAAGGGAAAGCTGGATGTGGATATCCATTTTTCTAGAAAAGATGAAATTGGCCAGCTTACGGTTAATTTCAATGATATGATCACCAGAATTAGGGATCAAATTTCAACTATCGAAAAAGATCGGGACAGGTTAAAGGAACTTAATGAACAGGAAAAACGTTTTTTTGACAATATGACCCATGAACTGAAAACACCTCTGACTTCTATTCAAGGCTATGCTGAAATCATAAAACAAAAAGGGGAATCAGATCAGGCGTTTTTTGATAAAGGAATGAATCATATTGTTGAAGAAAGCCGGCGTCTGCACAATTTGGTTATAAAACTTCTTGAGGTATCTAGAGAAACCTCTAAAGAACAATTCGATAGGATTGATGCAGGAACGATTTTGAAAGATGTATGCGAATCTATGAAATTTCGTGCAGAACGATATAAAAAGAAGATCACCTATGAGATAGAAGACAGTCTCTATGTGTATGGTCAAAAGAATAGAGTGCGCCAACTCTTTATTAATCTTTTGGACAATGCGATCAAATACAGTTTATCTCATTCTGAAATCATGATTCAGGCTAAAGTTACGGGAGATCAGGTTCTTTTTATGTTCAAAAATCCAAGTGATCCATATGACGACAACCAATACACAAAAGTGTTTCAGCCTTTTTATTCAATAAACCAAAAGGTGACGGAAGAAGGAAGTTTAGGGTTGGGGTTAAGCATAGTTAAAACAATTGTCGAAAAACATGGAGGAACAATCAAGATGTTCTACGAAGAAAACCATACAATCATCACTATTGAACTAGCTTACATGAAGGTTGAGAAATGATCATGAAGAACAAACGGTTTATTATATTGTCAGGGATATTATTGATTTCCTTGATTTTTGTATCCAGCTATAATATGGGCAAGCGATCTGAAACCATTATCATTCCAAACAAGGAAGAGAGCCAGATTGATGACGATCAGAAGTCGGACTCCTTTCAGGTGAAGAAGATATATCGCCTCCCTCAAGCTGACCAGTTGCTTGGCTGGTCTTCATCAAACTCTGTAGTTGGTTTTTTCAAAGGAAATGACACAACGGAAGGTAAAGCGCAGCATCTTCAGAATGTCTCCTATCCTTTTGAAAAACCTGAAACTCTGCAGAGCATTGACCGCAATACTTCCAACCTTAAGTTGTCTCCCGACGGGAAAAGTATCGCCGGATTAACGATGTCATCAAATAAGATAACACTAAATTTAATATCACTGACGAACAGAAACAAAAAGGAAGTAGCCAGCTTTTCTTCTAGCAAGGATGCCTTTGTACAGGATATTTCATGGTCAAATAATAGCAAATACATTTGTTATCTTGTCATTGACACGACAAAAAATGACCAGACTGCGTTCAATGTATTCAACATAGATTCCGGAACCCTCAAAACGTATCCATTGAAGAATGTTGATGAAAAGGATTCGCTTACGGCAGTTTCCATTTCAAATGATGGACGTAGTTTGCTGCTAACCATGTTACAAGGGCAACAATATCGCATTATGACGGGGACCATCAGCGGTGACAGCATCACTATTCAAAATAAGCGGCAGATTAGCCCCTATGGTAAACCTGTTTGGTTAAACAATGACCAATTTGTATTTTTAGGTATCGGAGAAACCTTATACGAATACGACCTCAGAAACAGTGAGCTCTCTGTTCTGCTCGAAAATGTAGCTGTTTTTACCATATCTAATGATCGAAAGAAGATCGCTTACTCTTTATATGACAAGGACAATACTTATGCAGGAAAGCTGCAAGGGAAAAATGTCCTCTACGCAGAACCTATATACCACGGCGCCAACCCATCAGAAATATATTGGAGTCCAGATGGCAGCAACCTGCTCGTTTATGAACAAAACCGGTATATTTCTATGGAAAACTCATCAGCCCGATTTTTTGACGATCGCTCTTATATCATATCCTTCAAGTAAACCTTATTTCTATTGAAATAAGGTTTTTTCTTATACCTGCAAGATATTACATAACAAAGATTCCTTCATTTGTTGACATTTTGTTTACAAGTTGATCAAACTTCTGCGATAACTCTCATCTATATTAAAAGAGCATCATTTTTACCGGGCTTTGTCTCCAAAGTTTCATTGGTCCTTCTAATTTATGTGACTCGTTCGCGAGAAAACTAGTTTTGATATCTACAATTGAGGAGTTGGAAAAAGTGTCAAATTCACCAAGAAGGGATCGTAAGTTGAATCAAATAGGAAAAATAGGTTTTGGGATATTGATTATTCTAGGTGTAACGTTACTATGCATTTCATGGAAGGCACTTGCCGGCCCAAAGCAGGAACCAATAAAAGAAAGTACAAACGCTTCTGAGCAGGCGCATATAGAAACACACAAAAATTCAGCACAGAAAAAAGAACAAAAAAAACCTGCTGAAATCGGGAAGGTCGTTTATTTAACATTTGATGACGGACCAAACCCTGCTGCTTCAGAGAAAATTATGGATTTGCTTCATAAATACAATGCAAAGGGAACGTTTTTTATGTTAAAACCAAATATCGAGCGAAATCCTAATATTGTGAGAAAAATGGCGGAAAACGGTCATTCTGTTGGGTCTCACGGCGTGACGCACCAGGTTTCCGAAATCTATAAATCCCCTGAAAGCTTTGCTGCAGAAATGAACGATACATTGGACTACATTAAAGAAACAACCAAAGTCAACACGCATTTAATAAGAGCACCTTACGGGTCAAAGCCTTACATTACTGGCCCTTTTAGAGATGTTGTGGAGCGTGATCATTTTAACCTGTGGGATTGGACAGTTGACTCAGAGGACTGGAAGTACACTCATGGAGAGTTTGTTAAGAGTGTCATTCAGCAAGTCAAAACCCTTGAAGGAAAAGAGCCGCTTATTGTATTAATGCATGAAAAGCCAACTACCGCGGCGTATTTGGAACAATTATTAAAATATTTCCGGGAAAGCGGATACGAAATGAAAGCAATTCATGATTCAATCAAACCGGTACAATTCAGATTCAATTGAAGTATAAATTTAAAGTATCTTATATGAACTACAAAATATCACGGAGATAAAAGAATTATTTATTAGAGAACCGTTAAGAACCAGTACAACATATAAATATTCAACTTGATCAGAAAGGAATTTGATAGTGAAAATCGGGAGAAGGAAACTGAAAATGCAGAGTATTTTATTGTTTGTTCTAGCCCTCTTGTTAACCATTGGAGGCCTGACCTGCTATAGTATTTACCGAAACGTAGCAAAATCGGTCAACCATATGTATGAACCTCTGCAAAGAGATTCTAAGCAACAAGATGCTAGTCTTGGACATGATCCTATATCGATTCTTTTGCTGGGAGTAGATGAGCGCCCCGGTGATAAAGGACGACCTGATTCGATGATCGTACTGACTTTAAATCCAGAGACGAAAACATCGACGATGGTAAGTATACCGCGTGATACCAGAGTATTTATGCGATCAAAGAATACCAATATTAAAATGAACGCAGCATATACTTATGAGGGTATTGAAGGTGCCGTTCAAACCGTTGAACAATTTTTAAACATTCCAATCAATTATTATATCAAAGTCAATATGGAAGGGTTTAAAGATATTGTAGATGAGATTGGCGGAATCACAGTGAATAATGATTTCCCTTTTACCCTTGAAGGGGTGCATATACCAAAAGGGGAACAGCACCTGGATGGAAAGGTTGCCCTTAAATACGCACGGATGAGAAAAGAAGATCCTCGCGGTGATTTTGGGCGGCAGCAGCGGCAGCGAGAAATCATTAACCAAATTATTCACGAAGGAGCACAATTAAAATCATTAAAAAACTATCAAGGAATTTTGGCTGCCTTAGAAAAAAATATACAAACAAACTTAACACTTGATAAAATGATTGATATTCAACGCTCTTATAAAGAAGCCGTTCAACATGTCAAACAGATCGAAATAAAAGGTGAGGATAAAAAGATAGATCACTTATGGTATCATGTTGTAACTGATGAAACGAGAAAGGACTTATCGAAGAAACTTCGCCAGCAATTAAATCTACATTCTTAATAAAATAAAAACCGGTATTCACCAACCGCTTACTCATGTAAAGAGAAGAGTTCTTGCCTCTTCTCTTTTTTATGATTTCCCGGAATAAAAAAGAGAGTATTCGATTATTTTCTTAAACCCTAGTTTAGCTGCTAATGCAATGGACGAATTGTTGCAGATATCACAATCCCAGCTAGGAACAATCCCATTTTCCATACAAAACGCTATAAACCTATTTGCTACGCAATAAGCTAACCCCAGTCCTCTATATTCCTCAAGTGTGTAGATATCCATTTCCGCTCGATTATGCCCTAAAAATATAGAGGTACACTCACTTACTACGTGATTGCCATGTAATACGGCAAATCCAAAACCTTTTGAAGCAAACTGTGAGACAGAATCCCAATACTCCTCATAATAAGCGCTGTTAAACGCTGTGCTGTGTGAAATAATGTCTTCGTCTATTCTTTTCAATACAAGACCCTTTGGCAGTTGCAAAGTCTTTTTGAAAGATTTTGGTTGATAAGAAAATGCAGCTCTTCTCATTTGGTTCAAGTCATCTTTCAGTAAGGGTTTCAGTACGCTATCCCATGTATCACTGGAAGAAAACAAGGTAAATCGTTTTGATGATTTCACTTGTTCTTCATAATATCCTGCAATGAAATCATGAAAATCCCGATTCCCTTGGTCTCCCGCAATAAAATAAATGCCTGATTCAGTTCCTATAAAAAACGATTTAGGAAAGGTTTGATCATCTGCATAAACAGCTCCCGGAATGGTTTGGTCTAATATTGAATAGACAAATGTTGGACAATATTTGTCATCAATCATTGTTTTTAAGCTACTGTATTTTTCTTTTGTTAATTCCTGCAAAACAGACAACTCCTTTAAAACACCGTCTCCTTCATGATTCTGTTCACAAATTAATTTTCCTCTGTAACAGCTAAATAACTTCCCTGTTACGGATCTCAGACAAATAAAAACAGGTGTCTGCACTCAGCTCACAGACACCTGTTGAACAACACATTGCATTATATAAACCCAAGGAAACGCTGAGTATATCGATTCTCTATTCCCCAGTTACAGCAAACTGTTTTAAACGGTCACCAATTTCATCACGGACCCTTTGGAAAAATGCCCATTTTTCTTCGTCAGTTCCTTGTGCTTTTGCCGGATCATCAAATCCCCAATGCTCACGTTTTACATGCAGGGGCGTCATTGGGCATTTATCTGCTGCATCACCACAAAGAGTAACAACGAGATCAGCATGATTTAAAATGTTCGGATCAATGATATCCGATGTTTGATTTGAAATATCAATCCCTGCTTCTTTCATTGCTTTGACAGCATTCGATGTCATCCATGAACTTCGATTCCTGCGCTGTACACATTCCACTTGTCTCCAAGGTATTTTCCCCCCACTCTTCAGCCATTTGGCTGCGGCAAGAGTTACCTGTGCATTGTTTTCCTTGATATAGTGACCTTGTCCTTTTAGAAACAAGAATGGATTATCAGCAGCCAAATATACAGGCCGACAAGTGTGATCAATAAAGTGGGTATCGTGAGGATAATTCCTGTTTTAAAATACGTGCCCCAGGAAATTTTCATACCTTTGTGCGAAAGAACATGAAGCCATAATAATGTCGCCAAGGAACCAATCGGTGTTATTTTAGGTCCTAAATCTGAACCGATCACATTTGCATAAATAAGCGCTTCTCTCATCATCCCATGTGTATCTGTACCGGCAATAGCCAATGCGTCAATCATAACAGTCGGCAGGTTATTCATAACGGAAGAAAGAATTGCCGCGATAAAGCCCATTCCAATCGTACCTGCAAACAATCCTTGATCAGCCATGGCTTGAATCACATCTGAAAGGACATCTGTCAATCCGGCATTTCGGACACCATACACAACAACATACATGCCAATTGAAAAGAATACGATAGCCCATGGCGCCTCTTTCACCACTTTCTTTGTATGGACGGCCGGACTCTTTTGCGCAGCGATTAAGAAAATGACCGCAATGCTACCCGCTACCACTGATACAGGGATAGAAAAAAATTCACTTGCAAAATATCCAATTAACAGCAGCCCTAAGATATACCATGACAGTCTGAACATGTTTTGATCTTTAATTGCTTCAACAGGTTTTTTAACCTCAGTCAGATCATAGCGTTTTGGTATGCTTTTTCTAAAGAAAAGGTAAAGTACAATGATGCTCGCCAGCAGCGAAAACAGGTACGGGACAACCATTCTGGATGCATAATCAATAAACGTAATATGAAAATAGTCCGCTGAAACAATGTTGACCAAATTGCTTACTACTAAAGGAAGCGAAGTGGTATCCGCAATAAATCCGCTGGCAATGATAAAAGGAAAAACTAATTTTTCATTAAAATGTAATGCTCTGACCATCGCTAATACGATTGGTGTCAAAATAAGAGCTGCACCGTCATTTGCAAATAACGCGGCGACAATAGCTCCTAATAGAGATACATAAACGAACATCCGCACACCGTTTCCTTTTGCAGCCTTCGCCATATGAAGCGCTGCCCATTCAAAGAAACCGATATTATCAAGAATTAACGATATCAGTATGATGGCCACAAAAGCCAAGGTCGCATTCCAAACAATCCCTGTCACAGTTAACACATCATGAAAATTGACAACACCTGCTATTAGAGCTAAAACTGCGCCTCCACAGGCTGACCACCCTATAGATAAATTTTTGGGCTGCCATATGACCAATACTAGAGTTAATAAAAAGATGAATACTGCCAAAATCATTGATGTCAATCTAATGCCTCCTTACTGGCAACACGCTTGAGTTTTCTTTTGTTTGATATGGTTTAACAATTCATCCTCCTGATCGATTTGATGTAAGATCAATTGCAATGTATCAAACTCAGGACAGGAACCATTTATTGAATAATAACGCCATTGGCCTCTTCTGTCCTCATTCACAAAACCTGCGTTTTTTAATTTCCGCAAATGCTGGCTTATGGCGGGCTGGCTCATTTCGAACATATCAACCAATTGACAGACACAATATTCTTTTTCAAGAAATAATCTCATCATTATAAGCCTAGTTTGATCACTAAGTGTTTTTAAACAGCGAGTCATCGCCGCAACATCAATCGTCATATGGCTCCTCCTTCCCAAATCAATATATAAGCAAATCGTTATATACACGCCAAATGATTATACATTCCCCTTTACGTTTCCATATGTAGCGCTCTTAAGAATCAAAACTTCGAAACGAAAACCTGAGTCGCTCCCCGCGTTTCCTTAGCGCCCCCGTCATTATATAAACTTTTATTTATATAAACAATCCCTTATATTTGGAATATCAAATATTTTTGATTCAATGAATATCAATCTCTTTATGAGAACTCTGCCTTATTTGCCTTTATCCATTGTCGAAGCTGCTCCATTTTTAAAGAATGCGTTTCTATTTTAATCAAGTTTATTATGGGATTCCGGGTGTTTTCAATCATAATCCAGTCTGGTATAAATATTAGACTATTTCAGTTATGGGAGTGGTCATAGAGCCCAAGATGAAAATAGACAATCTTTTGGATATTAAAAAACAGGTCTCTTTAGAGGCCTGTTTACATTGCAAGTATTTTTTCCATTGCCATGACACCTACATAATGGCCATCGATTTTCCCCTGTTCTTTAAATACTCCAACTTTGCGATATTCCATTGAAGTATAGAACCCTTGTTCCAATCGATGAAAAGGAATGTAATAATATGATGTTATGTATTCACGATTGAATGACTTCTTTTTCGACATCCGATAAGAGTTCCCTCGATGATTCCGCTCAGCAACAAAAATCTTATATTTCACTGTACGATGGAACCAATTTGTCATATAATCCGTAGCTTTTGCAGTTCTTATCAGCTACATACTCTCTGTAGCAGAGGTAGCTTGAACTCCCTTAAACGCATTCATCACCAAATCATGCACATAGGAATCATTCACCTCATCCCCTGTTATAAGCAGACGGTAGAAAATTGGTCCGTAAATGAGATCTATGCTTACTTCAATATCAAGATTCTCTCTCAATTCACCTTTCTGAATTCCCTTTTCTAGAAGGCCTTTCGCTTGGAGGCGGCGAGGCTGGAAAAATCGCGTGCGATATTCTTCTGCCAATTTTTCATCCAACTGCCCTGCACCTATTAATTCCTTAATAACGGTTCCTTCCCGGCTTGTTAAAAACCTAGCTAAATTCGTGGCGTGGGTTACTATATCTTGTACTGACGACCCTGTATCAGGCACAGGCAGCCTGTCCGTCGCGGTCGAAAGAAAGCTGTCCATGATAACGGCAGCTTTGTTAGACCACCATTTATAAATCGTTGCTTTACTCACTTTCGCACGCTCTGCAATTTTATCGACTGTCACCGCATCGAAGCCTTTTTCCAACAATAGGCCATAGGCTGCAGAAAGAATCGCCTTATGCGTTCCTTCATCACGCGGCCGCCCTCGTTTACTCTGCACATGAATCATTCCTTCCCGAAATACAAAACTATACGTTCAGTATACTTAACCTGAATAAAAAAGAAAACAGAAATCCATTTACAAAACTGAACGTTTAGTATATTATTTTCATTAATCAACAAAACTGAACGTTCAGTTTACAAAATCACTTGTGTTGAGAAGTCATGATTACACTCAAAAAACCACTTAAAAAGGAGTTCATTCTTATGGCTAATAGTAACAAACAAGCAGGTCAGAGGATTTCACCCAGTTTAACCCTTCTTCTCGCAACTGCATGCGGTATCATTGTTGCTAATCTTTACTATGCACAACCCTTGGTCGGATTAATTAGTAAGGCAATTGGACTTTCTCCAAGCAGTGCTGGATTGATTGTTACACTCACCCAAATCGGATACGTTGCCGGCTTACTATTTCTTGTCCCTTTAGGAGATATCATCGAAAACAAAAAACTTATTGTTGTATCGCTCCTTCTAAGCGCAGCGGCTTTGACACTAACAGCATTTGTGAAGCATGGAACACTGTTTTTAGCAGCTGCGTTTTTCGTCGGATTGGGGTCAATCGCAGCCCAAGTGCTTGTTCCATTTGCATCATACCTTGCATCAGACGCTGCACGCGGCCGGGTTGTCGGCAATGTCATGAGCGGCTTATTACTCGGTATTATGCTTTCCCGTCCGATATCTAGTCTAGTCGCTGATATCTGGGGGTGGAATGCAATATTCGCTTTGTCCGCCGTGGTAAGTGTTATCCTGGCCATCGTATTATCAAAAGTGCTTCCTGCCAGAAAACCAACAGCAAATACAAACTATACTGCCTTACTCGGTTCAATGTGGAAGCTGCTGCGCACGACTCCAATCTTACGCCGCCGTGCCATCTATCATGCGTTTGTATTTGGAGCTTTCAGCTTGTTCTGGACTACCGTTCCTTTATTATTGTCCGGTCCTGATTTTCATTTTTCTCAGAAAGCAATAGCACTCTACGCATTGGTGGGCATTGCGGGTGCAGTCGCTGCACCAATAGGCGGCCGGCTGGCTGATCGAGGCTTAACCAAGCTTGCCACTGGAATCGCTCTCGGTGTTGTCGTTGTCTCTTTATTACTGCCGCTCATGATTCAGAGCAGCTCCCCCGTCGGTATAACAGTTCTAGTGGCAGCAGCTATTCTGTTAGATATGGGTGTATCTGCAAACCTTGTGCTCAGTCAACGTGCCATTTTTTCGTTGGCGCCTGAAATTCGCAGTCGATTAAACGGATTATTCATGGCGATATTCTTTCTAGGCGGTGCGATAGGGTCATCAATTGGAGGATGGGCATATGCCTCAGGCGGATGGGGTACAGCATTATGGATTGGAATCGCTTTTCCGGTCATCGCTTTGCTTTATTTCATCACAGAGAAATAAGTCTTTCACCAAAAATAAGCAGTCAGGACCAAGCAAATAGCTTATTTTTGGTGGCTTCTTCTTTTTTCGCTATATGTTAAAATCCCTCTGCTGAACAAGAAAAAATCCTGCTTGGTGAGTACAGGATTTTCCAAAATCAATCTTTATGTTAAATCGACACCCTCCAGCTGTTTCAAATATCTTTGCAGGCGAACCTTCGGGTTTAATTCTATATTTGTAATATGCTTTACATACCGATTCGCACTTTCGGCAATTTCTTGGTCACTGATTGTATTGGTGCGATATTCGGCAAAGGAAGGCAGATAGGTCATGCCTACTAAATGGGCAGATGCTTGGAACGGTTTTGTCAGCTCGCTTATCGAAAACAAGTTATATCCGCCGGCTTGATAAGAGTGTTCAGGTGAACCGATGGACATGGCAGTTACCCACTCTTTCCCCTTCAATTTATTTCCGCCGGGACCATGAGCCCAGCCAAACGTAAACACTTCATCAAACCACTGTTTTAAAAGCGGAGGACTGCTGTACCAGTATAACGGAAACTGAAAAACGATACGGTCATGGGCGAGGAGCTGCTGTTGTTCAAATTCCACATCAATTGGTTGATCGCGATATTTTTCATAAAGATCATGGACAGTTACATCTGGTTCACTTAAAACCGCTTCTTTCCACTTTTTATTAATACGAGAGGATTCTATATTCGGATGTACAACGAGTACGAGTGTTTTCATATGATCCATTCCTTTCATTCCTTTGATGTGACATCATTATATGATGTATATTAAAATATAAAAAGTACGCACATTGAATGTATATAGTATCAAAAAGTATACTATTAGGAGTGAACAGCTTGCGAAATCGTAAACTCGGTATTGATTATTCTTCTGATGACTTTGAAGGATGTCCGGTGGAGACAACATTAGATATCATCGGAGGTAAGTGGAAAGGCATTCTTCTTTATCATCTCATTGACGGTAAAAAGAGGTTTAATGAGTTTCGAAAACTATACCCCAAAATTACCCAGCGTATGCTCACGCTACAATTAAGAGAATTGGAACGGGATGGCGTGATTCACCGAGAGGTTTATAAACAGGTCCCTCCAAAAGTCGAATACTCTTTAACTGAGTTTGGAAGAACATTAGAACCTGTTATCCTGCACATGAAGGACTGGGGAGAAAAATATAAAGACAGGATTGATAAGCTCGAAGCAGCACGTAAAGCTGAAGATAAAATCTAATAACCAGAAAAAATACCAAGGGTTTTGACGCCCTTGGTATTTCTGTGATTCAGACCTTCACCGCTGACACCCACAAGCCCTCAAAAAGTGTTTTTGATTACATTTACCGGCGGCATGTCAGTTACCGTTAAAAAGGTCATTCTATTTTTTAATGATGATTAAGATTTCTAAAATTGCTGCCCTTCACTTCAGCTACGTCATATACGGTGACAAAGGCGGATTTATCAATATCATTAATAATTTCCTTTAGTTTGGTTTCTTCTAAACGGTTGATGACACATGTGATTTCTTTAAATTTCTCGTGGGAAAAACCCCCGTAAGCTTCTTTATATGTGGCGCTTCGGCCTAATTGATCACGTATGGTCTCTACCATTAATTCAGGTTCGGCAGTAATAATTTGAAACGTTTTAGAACCGCTTAAGCCTTCCTCAACGACATGAATGACTTTGGATGCAATGTAGTAAGCAATGACTGAAAGCAATGCCCCTTGAAAACCAAATACTATGGAAACAAAAATAAACACAAAAAGGTTTAAGAATAAAATAAGATCGCTCGTACCAAACGGCAGTTTTCGGGATAACAGCACAGCAAGCATGTCAATTCCATCTAATGCGCCGCCATTACGCAGCGCCAGCCCCATTCCGAATCCAAGGATAATCCCGCCGACAACGGTAATTAACAGGGTATCTCCTTCTATGATAGCAGGTGTGTGGTGGAAAAAGCTTGTCCCCGCGGCAAGCGATACGATTCCGATAATTGATAATAATGCAAAGCTTTTCCCAATTTGCTTATATCCTAACCAGACAAATGGAATGTTGATCACAGCAATCAAAATCCCCAGCGGCAAGTTGAATAGCTGTGAACCAACGATGCTAAGACCCGTCACCCCTCCATCAGATACACTGTTTGGAATGAGCACTGTTTCTAGTCCATATGCCGCTATGATTCCTCCAATGATAACCATGATGATTTGGAAAATCATTTTCGCTTTAAATTTCTTATGTTTTTTGGGTGTATTCATACCATTCCTCATTTCTCAAATATTTCGTTATATTTAAATATACCATAATAGATATTTTCAGCTAAAAACATCCGTTTTTTTAAATAAAGTAATTAACAGTAAGGTAACCCTCTTTGACTTAGAACATTCATGTACCGTGCCGCCTGTTGGGCAAGCGGCCCCTTTCACTTCAGATCGTGAATCGCCCTCAAGCTTCAACACCGAAAATCCTGATTTATTCTGATATGATACTTAAAAAGGAGGTTTGATTACAATGAATAGCCTGTGCCGCAGTAAACAAGCCCCATTTGAATACACCTTATCTCTTATAGGGGGCAAATGGAAAATGAGAATTCTCTATGAGTTAGGGTGTGAAAAAGCGATGAGATACGGCGAGCTGAAAAGGGCTATGCCCTTCATCACCCATAAAATGTTAAGCGCACAGCTTAAGGAATTGCAAACTGACGGCCTTATTCATCGGTCTGAGGTTTCTCAAACCCCACTGAAAGTAGAGTATTCGTTATCTGACAGAGGGCGATCTTTGTACCCCCTCATAGATGAAATGTGTAAGTGGGGAATGGCACAAGGAATGCCTCATATGTAAAGCTACTTACAAAAAAGTGCGTACTTGTTTCCCAATGAGAGGAATTTTATACTGAATGAAAATACTTCGTTTGGAGAAAAAAATGAAAAAACAGGTCTATATCATTCATGGCTACAGAGCTTCCTCAACAAATCATTGGTTCCCTTGGCTGAAAAAACGTCTGCTCGCAGATGGGGTCCAAGCAGACATTTTAAACATGCCTAATCCGCTCCAGCCAAGACTTGAGGATTGGCTGGAGACACTCTCTTTTTATCAACATACTTTACATGAAAATACGTATTTGGTTGCTCACAGCTTAGGGTGCCCCGCCATTTTGAGATTTTTGGAACATATTCAATTACGAAAACAGCTTGGCGGAATCATACTTGTTTCCGGCTTTGCCAAATCATTGCCCACTTTACAGATGTTAGATGAATTTACACAGGGATCGTTTGATCATCAAAAAATCATCGAGTCCGCGAAGCACCGTGCTGTCATTGCTTCTAAGAACGACCAAATTGTTCCATTTTCATGGAGCAAGGAGCTGGCACAACAAATTGACGCTGCGTTATACGAAGTCCAGCACGGGGGTCATTTTCTAGAAAATGAGGGGTTTACTTCTTTGCCTATTGTTTATGATATTTTAACCTCTTATTTTTCAAAAGAAACCCGCTAACATCTTTCACCCATCTGCTTCAATCGAGCCCGCGAAAAGCGGGCTTTCTGAGTTATCGTTTCATCAATACGGATAACTCACCTTCAAACACTTTTACTTCTTTTTGATTATAAGTAGATAACAATACTGTGAGTATTCCCAATTCATTTCTCTTTGGCTGCTTATCAAGAACCTCAACAATTGTAAACAATTCATCATCCGGATATACGGGTTTTATGAATGTCATATGATTCATCTCTGTTCCGGCTATAATATCGTCTCCATAGAGACCTTCTTCAATCCAAAGTTTAAAAGATATGGCCAGTGTTTGTATGCCGGAAGCGATAATTCCATTAAATCTGCCTTTACTCGCTTTTTCTTCATCTACATGCATATACTGAGGGTCAAATTCACCCGCAAACCGCATAATATCATCTTTTGATACTTTTAATGATTTCGTTTTGAAGACCTGGCCAATTGTAAACTCATCTAACTTCATTCTTACACCTCTATTTTTTCAATTGTCTATTTTGTTTATTTTAGCACTGTGATGAGCAAATAAAAAATTCTGTTTTTCGCTAAACAGACATATCGTGGGCTGGACTGCTGGCACTCATCATATACTTAAAAAATATTGAACAGCTCTCAACACTTAGTTCCGTCACTTGGCCGTTTTGCTAAACTGAAAGCTCCCTCATATCTTCCAGGCAGCCTTCAGTTTTTTTATGCCTTCTCTTATGTCGGATTCAGAAACCCCTGCAAACCCGAGCGAGACCGTTTTTGCAGGAGGATGATTTTGATAAGAAAGAGAAACAGGATAAATTTTTACTCCATGTTTTTTCGCCTTCTCAATTAACTCTTTTTCACCAAATGGCAAATAAACGTCAAGTAAGATACGAAGCCCAGAGTTTTCTCCGCGGATTCTGACATGCTCTCCTAATTCCCTTTGCACTGCCTCTAATACAATGGCTCTTTTTTTGCGGTAAAGTTTTCTCATTCTGTTGATGTGTTTTTGCCACTCTCCATTTTTTATAAATTCAGCTAGGGTTAGCTGACTGTGGCAGGACACTGTTTGCTTATATAAGGACGTGATTTCATGCCCCTTTTTTAAAAGAGGTGAAGGAAGAATCATATAGCTGATACGCAGCGAGGGCAAAAGAGACTTAGAAAAAGTGCCCATATAAATGACACGGTTATGCTGATCAAGCCCTTGAAGAGAAGGAACCGGCTGTCCTGTGTACCTAAATTCCCCGTCATAATCATCCTCTATGATAAAGGATTGATTTTCGGCCGCCCATTTGAGCAGCTGAATTCTTCTGTTTATTGTCATTATGGTTCCCAGCGTAAATTGATGGGAAGGTGTGACATATACAAGGTTTGGCTGCTGTTCTTTGATCTTCTGTATACAGATTCCTTCATCATCGACTGGTATAGGAACAATATTCATGCGGTTGGCTTCAAAAATCATGCGTGCTCTTGGATAACCAGGATCCTCATACCCTATAGAAATATTCGGCTCAAAAACTTGGCACAAGATTTGCAGCAGAATAGGGTTCCCGGCACCTATAATCACTTGTTCAGGGCCGCAATGAACACCCCGAGATTGATACAGGTACTCTGCAATGAGTGTTCTCAGCTCAAACTCTCCTAAAACATGTCCCGGCCGATAAAGCTCGTGTCCATATTGGTCTAAGCTATTGACCATGCTTTTTCGCCATGCGGAAAAAGGGAAGTAAGAAGAATCTACATTCCCATAATGAAAATCAATCCATTGTTTATTTTCTTCTGCTTCTTGTTGGATGGGTGTTGTGCTTGGCATTCTATCATAAGCAAAATCAGAATCATGATAATCAGCAAACCACCCGCTTCTTGGCTTGCTCACAATATAGCCCTCAGCAGCGAGCTGTTCATAGGCACGTTCTACAGTCGTTTGGCTGATGGAAAGCTGATTCGCCAAGAGTCTTTTTGAAGGAAGCTTCATTCCTTTTTGAATACGGCCCCGATGCATATTTTCTTTAAAATACCGATAAAGCTGCTGATAAAGCGGACTATCCAGATTTCTATTCAAAAAAGGCGTGATATCCATTTGCACGTTGTTCTCCTAACTGGTATGTATTTTTTTATGAAAACTGGCCGTTTAAAAAAGGCCAATTCCAGTTTATAGTCATTGTAATCCTTAGCTGCTGGTTTTGTTAAGAAAATACAGACAATGAACAAGAAAGATATGTGGAGTGATTATAATGAACAAAACAACAAATGGCTGGATAAATGGTTTTATAGGCGTACTCATTTTCAGCGGCTCGCTGCCTGCGACCCGTTTGGCTGTGTCAGACTTCGATCCGTTATTTCTCACCGTTTGCCGTGCTGCGATAGCTGGTGTACTGGCGGGAGGTCTCCTTCTCATCTTCCGGCAGCAGCATCCTGCCAAAAGAGACCTCATTTCATTATTAGTGGTAGCGTTTGGCGTAGTGATTGGTTTCCCGTTGCTGACAGCTTTAGCGCTTCAGCATGTCACATCCGCACACGCCATTGTCTTCATTGGACTTCTTCCACTCGCAACGGCAGTCTTCGGCGTACTGCGCGGGGGTGAACGCCCTCGGCCCGTCTTCTGGATTTTCTCAGCTGCCGGCAGCTTGTTAGTAGCAGGTTTCGCCCTCATTCAGGGGGGAGGTTCATCCCCGCTTGGCGACGCGTACATGCTGGCTTCTATTGTCGTATGCGGTCTTGGTTATGCAGAAGGGGCCAAACTTTCACGGCGTCTGGGGAATTGGCAGGTGATCTCATGGGCACTCGTTCTGTCGCTTCCTCTTATGCTGCCATTGTCGTTCTTTTTTACGCCGGACTCATGGTCGGCGATCGGCGTTCCCGCGCTGCTCAGTCTTGCATATGTATCCTTATTCAGCATGCTGATTGGCTTCGTGTTCTGGTATCGAGGTCTTGCCCAAGGGGGAATTGCAGCGGTTGGGCAGCTCCAGCTTCTCCAGCCTTTTTTTGGACTGCTGCTTGCCTCAGTGATACTGCACGAGAAAGTAGGCTGGGCACTCGTAGCAGTGAATATCGCCGTTATCATGTGCGTTGCCGCAGCTCGGCGATTTGCAAAGTAAGGCAGACCATTAAGCATAAACTTCAAAAATGCATGAAAGTATAAAAATACCAAGGGTCTGCAACCCTTGGTATTTTGTATGCGATCGAGGAGACTTGAATCTCTCGCTTAGACAAATAAGTCACCTTCTTGTTCCTAACGATTCGCAACACCCATTTACCTGACGCCATTATAAAATCCGCTCTAACAAATCCCCCACTTTTTCTGCCATGACACGAGGCGGGTAAGGCATTTCGTTTTTCAACCACCATTCCACTACCCCTACGTAAGCATTTGCTATAAATTCAACAATGACATCTTCACTTTGGCCGTAATTCTTGCCTTTCGTTACATCTACATCTTTCCTGAACTCTTCGATATTAAACTTAAGGAACTGACTGCGAAAATATCGAGCGCCTTCACTGGCTAACATCGTCGAAAAGAATAAATAATTACTCTCAAGGTATTCCATGCAGTGTACAGTCGATTCAATCCAATCCATTTCAGCTGCCGACTCACAAAAATCCCCCATATTGTTTATATGCTCTTCCATAATTTTTTCTAATAGATCAAATTTATCTAAGTAATGAAGATAGATTGTTCCACGGTTTACATTTGCCCTTTCAGAAATTTCCTTAATCGTAATATGATCAAAACTTTTTTCAGTCATCAGCTCAATCAGAGCTCTTTTAATAGCCTCTTGGCTTTTGGTTATTCTTCTATCCACTTTGGACATAGCTTTTCACCAAACTTTCTTAAGATAATCAACAAATGAGAGTGGAATGTTGAATAATCAACAAATCGCCTGAATGTAACCATTGTATACACCATGTTTTTATTTACAATAATAAACAAATGTTGATTAGTAAATCATGCTTTTTTCTCGACTGAAGTCATTGTCCATTTTAGTTAGTTGAGAGAATTATTTTGTAAACACAAAGAAAGGGTGTTATTTCAAAATGCAGAGAAATGATGAAATTAGACCGCTTATCCTAAAGGTACTCTAAATTCAAATTTGATCTGCAACCCAACTATAAATCCGTCAAGAGGCTGAATGTAATGAGGTGAAGAATGATTAAAAGACAATTTACGATCATTAAGGAAACAGGGTTTGCGAGACCGGCTACCCTAATAGTCAGTATAGCTCATCGGTTTACATCAGATATTTTTCTTGAATACCAAGGGAAAACTGTTAACCTCAAACAATCACCCAAATCCATAATGGACATTATGGATTTAGGAATTAAACCCGGAACCAAAATATATATACACGCAAATGGATCTGACGAAGCGAAGGCTATACAAAAAATGAAAGAGCATTTACTAAAAAACGCTTATATACAGTAATCAAAGTTCAATAATCATGAGGTCAAATTCTTTTTGTTCCAGCAGGTTTAAAGCTTCGATTGCGTCTTTAGCCTTTTGAGTGTGCAGGCCTTCATTTTCTAAATAAACAGAGATGAGATTTCTAATGTCTTTGTCATCATCAACTATAAGAACGTTCGACTCCATATAATTCCTCCAAATCATTTTGCGGCATCGAGCAGCTAAAGACATAAGCCGGCGGTACATTTCTAAGCTCTCTTTTTACATCTATTTTGGTAAAAAACTGTTCAAAAAACGGTTTTTTCAACGCAGTGTATTGAAAAGTAATGAATTCACCATCTCTTTTTAAAATCTTTGCGGTATCTAATAAAATGTTGGCTGAAACCGTTTTTGGCAAGCTTGCAAAGGGAAGGCCAGAAATCACATAGTCTATATAAGGCATACCATAATCCTTTACATACTGGCTGCTATTTTCAGCAGATCCATTTACAATGAATACATTCTTTTCGTCTTTAAATGTCTCTTTCAATAGTAAATAAAATTCTTCATTTTGCTCCACTAATAAAATAGTCGTTTCAGGTCTTCTTTTTTCAAGCAGTTTTTTTGTGAATACACCCGTACCCGGCCCATATTCGACAATGTATGCAGCCTTCTTGAAATCAATTCCTTCCACCATTTTATCTCCAAGATACCTTGAACTAGGAAGGATCGCACCAACAGTTCTCGGATTCACTATATACTGAAATAAGAATAACAGGCGTTTCATATCTAATCTCTCCATTTGTTTTGCATTTATATCCCACTTTACATTCAAAACCTGAAGAAAAAGGGGCAAAACTTCTTAAGAATTCTTAAGTTTTCGCGATGTTATTCAAGATCGTTTCCTCTTCTTAAACAGTTTTCAATATCATCCTATCTATTCCATGGTAATATTTAGATACATAAACTTATATATGAAGCTGACCTGAGTTAATGGAGAGGAATGAAAGAATGAAGAAATGCAAAATGATATGTTATTGCAATACTGCCCAGCTGCTCATGATTTTGCTTGCTGGATGTACGGGCAGTAAGGATGAAGAAGCACATCAACCTTCAAATCAAGCTTCTGCTGTGCAAACTGACGAAAAACACACTGAGCCTGAAGAGAGCACCAAAATACGCAAGGATGAAGCGGAGCCAATAACAGAATCAGAAGAATCCGCAACAAAAGCTGCAAATGATACCTCTTCAGCAGAGGAGAAAAGCAAAGAAGACAATGTATTGGCAGCATACTCTTCGGAAAAAATTGAATATGCCAGGGTTTGGCTTCAACTGGGACCTAATCAAGAGATAGATGAATTAAATGTTCGACATATTTCGGCTGGCGAGCCAATTAATCCTAATGATGATACAAGTGCCAGCTATCCAGAAGATGTGACCCAGTTAGCAGGTTCTCGTTTAGTGGATGGATCAGTCACTTATCATGGCAATGGGGATGGCACGATTCATGTATATAATGTGCCTTTACGCTGGGATTCCGCTGATGATGTAGAAAAAGGCGTCATGAGGGAAGTGACTGAGAATATCATAAAAAACAGAAAAACAGTGTATGTTGATACAGGTGACAATGAAAAAATCAAGCGGCTCATTGATATCATGATGATTCATTAATCAGTATTCGTTTGTCTGTACCTGACTAAATACAATGGTTAATAAGGAAATAAGATATATTAATATAAAAACAAAGTTTGAAGTGCAGTAACTTGCTGAAAAATCTTCCGGTTCTATTAGTTCTCCTAGGCATTCTAAATGTGATGAGCCGTACCATTGAGCTATTTCTAGGTGTTGCATTAATATTTTATAACGCTGTCTAGTGGCATACAATGTTAATCAAAAGAAGCATTTCAGCAGTAAGTGAATGTTGTCCTAAGAAAAAACAAGCATCTTACTATGCTTGTTTTTCTTCTATAGAAATGATCTTATTACGCTATGATGCTATTCCTTTAGCCTAAACCTTGGCGTGCCTAATCCTTTAATCCCTTTCCATCGAGAATTTTTTGCACATATTTTTCGACTCTCGATTCTCGGGTTTTGGATTGTTTGGCTTGAGAAAAATAAAGAGTGTACGCTCTTTGCCGTCCCGGAGTCAAAGCTTCAAAAGCAATTTTCAATGCAGGGATTTCATCGAATTTTTTTTGAAGTTCTTCAGGAATGTTCAATTCAATATTTTTGTTAACTTCCACTTTCAAACCGGCTTTTTCAACTTCAATGGCTTCGTGAATATAGGCTTTCAAAATGTTTTCTAGCTCATTTATTTCCTGAACATTTGTAAACCGAATCTGGCGCGCCGCCTGTACATTCTCCGTTTGTTGAATGAGAATTCCATGGGCATCCTGTAATAGGGCACCTTTGTGAAACAGAAGCGCACAATATTCTTTAAACCCATGTATTAAAACGACATTTTTATTATTGTATGTGTAACAAGGATGCATCCACTTAAAATCTTCAGTCAGCTCACAGTCAAGAATGATGGTTCTCAACTTCTCAAATTCTTCCTTCCACTTTTTCGCTTTACTTAAAAATTCATCAACCTTCGGATTCGTTCTGCTATTTGTCATGAAGGAATTCCCCTCTTTCCAAGCTTTTTACATTTACGTGAATTGATAATAATGAAGTCCAGTTTTATTTTTGACATCTCGGTATTTATTTTATTCTTCTATAGGTTCCTTCTCTTATTATTCAATAGATTAAGCTTAAAGTGAGGATGATGCAACAACAAAAAATATCATGGGCTATATCCATGTCCACAACATAAAAAGAGAAGGCCCACAAAGCCTTCTCATCTTGTTTTATTATTTCACTGACAATCTGAAAAAATAACAATTCAATTATTATATATCTTTTTTATTCTTGCCAATGCATAAGGTTACGGCAACACTAGCTATACTGACTAAAGTTCCTGCAATAGAAACTAGAATTGTCAAAAAGCCATTGGGAATAAGAAATCCAATTGGAATGAGCCCCAGAAAAGTGAAAACGATAAAACATTGGTATACACCAGATATTATTCTTACAACCAAATTGCCAAAAAAGGACATGACTAATGGAGGGATAAATAAAAATACAACGATCCCAATTGAGATCATCAAGATAAGAGGTTCATCAAATGAGATGACATGCTCTCCTGGCGACTCTTTAGCGGCCGCTAAAACAACAAGTATAGACATCATTAGTGTAACAAAAACAAGAGAAAACCTTTTTAACAACGTTATGACTCCTTTACCTAAAGCGAGTAATCCTGCCTTTTTCAAATCCGATAACCATTTTATGTGATTCAATTAAAGAATATGCAGTGAGTGACACAGCTAAGGAATCCTGGTCAAATCTTTATAATAGATTTAATGGAGCAACTGTAGTTCGTTAGAATATTAGATGATGCAATAGACTTTATCTAACAATATAACAAATTAATGTAAATCAAACAATCCTACCCTTTATCGGCCCTAGACCATACCACCACTGGAATGAGTAATAAGGACATAATCCCTCCAGTAAATGATAATGCGAGGTAACTTGAACCTGCCACAATCATTCCAGATAATGCCCCGCCAGCAGCTCCTGACAACGCAATCAGAACATCCACCGTCCCCTGCGTTTTAGCTCGTGTGGCAGTATCAGTTGAATCTACAATAAGGGCAGTCCCGCTTATCAAACCAAAATTCCACCCTAATCCCAGTAAAGAAAGAGCAATGACGAGAAGAACCATAGAATCTCCCGGAGCAAATGCTGCTATTACACCTGCCAAAAGCAACGTTGTTCCAGAGGAAATAGCCATTGCGGTACGTCCCAACCTATCTACAAGAACACCTGTAACCAGTGAAGGGAGATACATAGCACCTATATGAAAACCAATAACAAGACCTACTGCCCCCAAGTCATGCCCATGATGTCTCATATGAACCGGTGTCATTGTCATAATAGCTACCATTACGATTTGAGTAAGAATCATAACCGTTGCCCCAACGATTATGCCTTTTTTGTTTTCTGTATGCTCAGTTGCCGCCAAATGTCCTTTAGCACCAGGCTCTTCATTTGCCGCTTCTATTGTTCTTGCTATAACTAATGGATCTGGACGAAGCATAATGAAAAGGACCACACCTGCTAAAATATATGCTGCTGCGGCTAAAATGAAAGGGCCAGCAAGTGATGGAACACCAATAGAAAGAGCGAAATCCCCCATCACATTCACTAAGCTTGGACCTGCCACTGCGCCAAATGTAGTAAAAACCATCGTAATACTAACAGCAGTCGCTCGCTGCTTACGATTTGCTAAGTCTGTACCAGCATAACGGGCTTGTAAATTTGTGGCTGTTCCTGCACCGTAAATAAGCAATGAAATAAATAACAAGAAAATACTATTTATGATTGCTGCCATAATAACGCCTATTGCTCCAAGTCCGCCAATCATAAAGCCAGCTGAAAGACCTGTTCGACGGCCATAACGTTGAGAAAGTCTTCCAACAATTAATGCAGATCCTGCTGACCCTAAAGTAAATAAAGCAGAAGGCAGACCAGCAAACGCATCAGTGCCAAGCATTTGCTGTGCAATAAGCGCACCGACAGTCACTCCTGCCGCCAGCCCCGCACCGCCAAAAATTTGTGAGATACTCACAACGAACAATGTACGCTTGTATAACGATTTTTGTTTTTCTGGTGAACTGATGTAGCTTTGTAATGAAGCAGTTTGAACATCTATTGCTTTTACGCTGTCCTTGTCTAACATCATCTGACCTTCCTTTCTAAAAGCCAATTTTGTATAAACCTCCCTCTAGATGTGGATCATCATAACACGCACAAAAAAGCCATACAATGTCATAATTGTATGGCAAACAATATTAGGTAAGATCGTCTAGCAAACGTCTCAGGATCATTAAACCTTGTTCAAGCTCTTCAAGTGTTTTTGGTGCACAGACAGAAACCCTTACAGCCCTTTCAGGACAACTATTTCCCACTACAAAGCGTTCAGCCGCATACACTTGCACGCCATGTCGAGCAGCCAACTCTTCAAATTCGGCACCAGACATTTTACCCGGTAACAACAACCAACGAAAAATGCCTGTTTCAACACCTAAACATGTATATCCCGCAACATATCGGTTTACGAGTTGATTTCTGCGAATGGTTTGTTCACGATGACTCTCAATTAAGACTTCAAATTGATTTGATACAATCGTGCGAGCAGTAAGTTCAGCTAATAGCGGGGAAACGGTTATATTTAAATTATAAAGCGCCTTTGATATTGGCTCCTTATATTGTCTCGGCACTGCTACATAAGCCAAACGCAGGCCTGGCGCTAACGATTTTGATAAACTTGCAATATGGATAACCTGTTGCGGTGCGAATGAGGCGAGCGCCGGAAGCGGATTTTTGTTGAGAAGATGGTACGATGCATCTTCAATAACAAATAGATTATATTTCTTTGCAATGTCTGCAACCATTCTTCGATTCTCAACAGACATAAAGGAAGTCGTCGGATTATGGTAATCCGGGATTAAATACAAACCTTTAATATTTTCGTTTTTACACGCATATTCAAGTGACTCCGGACTCATTTCATCGTTCTCTGATTTTATCGGTACGATTTGCACACTAAGCAATGATGCAACAGTTTTTAATCCAGGGTACGTATGATGGTCAACTCCGATGCGATCTCCAGGCTTACAAAGACTGGCCAATGTCGCTGCAATCGCATTTTGCCCTCCATTTGCAAATAAAATGTGATCAACGGATGTTTCAAATCCGCCTCTTTGGATGAGCTTTACAGCTGCATCTTTTTGCCAAAGGCTTTCACCTGCCCGGCCATAGCTAAACCATTTTTCATAATCCTCCTCATGAACCATGCTTTTTAGTTGGTATAACAAGGGCTCATATGAAGCGTGATCTGGAAGTATTGCTCCCATTTCAATTAAATGTTTCGGCTTTGTATCCTCAAGTAAATACGAATTCGATAACGCATCATACGATACAAATGTGCCGCTCCCTACAGTCGCACTTAACAACCCCTTTAACTCACACACTTTAAATGCTTTTGAAATCGTACTCACATTTAAATCTAAATAATCGGCCAATTCTCGCTGGGGAGGAAGTTTTGTTCCAGGTAATAAAACTCCGTTTAAAATATCCTGTTCCAATTGCCCTGCAAGTGCTTTATAAATAGGCTTTTCAGCTTTATCAATCGATGGCTTCCAGCTCATCGGATAGTTTTCAAAAGAATTGATAGGCATGATACGCATCCTTTTTCACTCAATTATATGAATGTGCTGCTTATAAGACAATTATAACTTTCTTTCAGTTATGCCTTTGAAGGTGTACATGTCTTTATAGCATGCTTCAATAAAACCTGTACAAATACAAGTGAATCACTTACTTTATTTCATATAAGTCATCCTGCAAAACTGTGCACAGAATGTCGGATAAATACATTTCACTCCTGTTATTCTTTGGTTAAAGGAGGCCAAATAATGGATTTGCTTAAAAGTATGAATAGGGCGTTAAAGTATATTGAAGAAAACCTCACTAATGATATTGATTTTAAAGAGGCAGCAAAGCTTGCTTTCTGCTCTGAATATCATTTTAAAAGGATGTTTTCCTTCCTAGCAGGTATTTCATTATCGGAATATATTCGTCGCAGACGTCTTACTCTTGCAGCTTTTGAACTGAAAGACAGCAATGTAAAAGTGATTGATATTGCAATAAAGTACGGTTATAACTCACCAGATTCTTTTGCACGGGCATTCCAAAATTTACATGGCATAAACCCATCAAAAGCCAGACTTAATGGCCATTCCCTTAAAGCTTATCCACGAATGACCTTCCAGCTAACAATCAAAGGAGGAAATGAACTACCGTATTGAAGAAAAAGAGGCATTTCGCATCGTTGGCATTAAAAAAAGAGTTCCTATTATTTTCAAAGGGATTAATCCGGAAATTGCATCCATGTGGGAAAGTTTAGATGAAAAAGCAATCAATAAACTAAAAGAGCTTTCTAATGTAGCACCATTAGGCCTCATTAGTGCATCCACTAATTTTTCTGAAGGTCGGACAGAGGAAAAAGGAGAGCTAGATCACTATATTGGCGCAGCCACAACGAAACAGTGTCCAGATAATTTCTCACGGCTTGAAGTCCCTGCCTCAACGTGGGCTGTATTCGAATCAATCGGGCCTTTTCCGGATACACTGCAAGAAGTATGGGGACGCATTTATTCCGAATGGTTTCCATCGTCAAATTACGAACAAATAGAAGGTCCAGAAATATTGTGGAACGAGCATAAGGATGTAACATCACCATCTTTTAAAAGTGAAATTTGGATACCAATTACAAAAAAGTAATACGTTTTTTGATCAGAGAAGAAAAATTGAAGGTTCTTGAAGAAATCATACCAAGGGCGGCAAAACCCTTGGTATCCCTGATACTGCCGAGAGGGCTCAAACTCCACCAGTTTTTTTCATTGCCGGACCGTTCATATAAACAAAAAAGCCCTTATATATCCCGATTTGCATGATTCCTAATCTTTAATAAAGATTTTTTCACTCTGCATGAAAGGCTCTTTATGTAAAGCCAATATTAAAGTTATCCCTATAATACAGAAAGCACCAATCCATTGAAAAGAACCAAATGGCGCTTTTAACCAAACGACAGTTGTTACAACTGCTGATAGAGGTTCTAAACTTCCTAATAGGCTTGTTTCTTTGGGAGAAAGGCTTTCCAAGCTTTTTATGAAGAACCAGAACGCAATCATTGTTCCAAATAATATCACAAATAAAATATATGCATACGCCTCAGCAGTTAATCGTTGAAAATCCAGTTGCCATGGCGGATGGATAAAACCCAATGCAAAACCGCCAATAATCATAGCCCAACCTACAACGACAAGAGAATCAAATTTATTTAATAAACCAACGGCATACAAAGTATAAAAAGCTGCCGCGAATCCTGATAAAACTCCCCATACTACTGCAGCTGCCGGCACTGAAAGTTGAGATATTGAACCATTCGTTAACAAAAAAAAGCAACCCACTAAAGCAAGCACAACAGTAATGATATCTTGTTTAGTAAGAACCGTTTGTTTTCGCAAAAGCGTGTAGATAATGACGATTACTGGGGATAAATATTGCAATAATGTAGCAACGGCAGCATTCCCATGTTGAATGGATGCCATATATGTGTACTGCACAGCTAGCATTCCCAATAGGCCAAAAATAAGAAGCTGGCCAGCCGACTCTTTATTTCTCCAAACCTCAATAACCTGAGACCGTTCCTTTCTGAACAATTGCAGCATTAAAAGCAACATTCCAGCCGTAAGCAAGCGTGTCGTTACAAGCCAATTGACATCAATTTGATATTCTTGAAAAAGTTTTTTGGCTACTGTGCCTCCAATTCCCCAACATGTCGCCCCTGTTATAACATAGACCAATCCCATTCTTCTTTTGGAAGTATCCATACATGACTCCTCACTAATAAATATAATAATAGTGTTATGATAAATGCATAACCTTATAAAAAATACTCAAATCGAATGAAAAAATATAAATATATTGAGGTGAGAATGTCCGAATGAAGAATTTTGTGATCGATCAAAATTTAAAAGAATTAACAGAGCACCGAACGGTAGAATTACCAGTAGCTTGTTACGAGACAAGGATCAATCAAAATATAAATGGCTATATTCCGCTTCATTGGCATGATGAAATCCAATTTGTTTTGATACTAAAAGGGATAGCTCTCTTTCAAATAAATGAAGAAAAAATAGAGGTTCACGAAGGGGATGGATTATTTATCAATAGTGGCTGCCTGCACATGGCAGAAGAAAGGGATGGCTCGGATTGTACGTATATTTGCTTAAATGTGTCACCCCATTTCGTTTTATCTCAAGAACTGTATTCAAGCTATGTTCAGCCCTATATGTTTTCAACCAATTTGCCCTATTTATTTTTGAATGGAAATCAACAGTGGGCAAAAAATATTCTAGATGCTGTTAAAAAAATAAATCTATTGATTCAACAAAAGACATCGCTCTATGAGATTGACATTACCATGCAATTAACGTTAATGTGGAAAAACCTGGTCGTTAATGGTTTTCAATTAGAGTACGATCAATCTGAAATGATAAAAAGTCATCGAATGAAACAAATGTTAAACTGGATTCATCTCCATTATGCTGAAAAAATCACATTAGAGGACATTGCAAAAGCTGGCCAACTGAGCCGTTCTGAGTGCTGCCGTTATTTTAAACGAATGCTGAATAAGACGCCATTACGTTATGTAATGGATTATAGAATTCAAAAAAGCTTATTATTACTGCAACACCCTGAATCCAATGTGACAGAAGTGTCTTATCAAGTTGGATTTAACAGTACCAGTTATTTCATAAGTAAATTTCAACAAGCGATGAATATGACGCCATTATCATACAAAAATATTCATATGAGACATAGTCATTAAAGAGAAAGAAAAAGAAGTGAATTCATAACAAAAAGAAAAGCAAACTATTTTATATAGTTTGCTTTTCAATTAACTTTGTTCTTTCCCCTTTACTTTTCTTTTTGTTCTGGTCTTCATTTATAATCTCTCCTTTCTCATTTTTCTTCTCGCCTCAATACCCATTTGAAGGTTATTTCCCTGATAATAAACATAATGCCAATCTCGGTAGCAAAATGTTCAATGTCAGCAAACCTTTTTCTGTCCGCAAGATAAGTGAAAATGCATCATTAAGTAAGTGGGCTGTTATCCATATCAATTTGAGAACGATCCTCAATCATGTGTTTTAAAATATTTTTAGCTGACATTTCACGAATATCGTTCCTTCTTATCTACTCAAATCATTTCTGTGATGTCATTGAGCTCAGTCATGAATTACAAAGGAAATTGAATAACTCATTTTCAATGAAAAACTGATCTATGTTAATTAGTCAAGGTTTCAGGATATACACGGATCAATTGACCTTTCCCCTATTGTTTTGATGTTGTTTTTGCTCGATCTGTTTTTTTAAAAAAAGTTATTGACATCAAAAATTCGATCATGTTATTATTAAAAGTTTGATATTCCACCTCCATATATGGTAATCTTAAGAAGGTTACCATATATGGAGGTGGATGATATGTTTCAAATTGGCGATAACATTGTTTATCCAATGCACGGAGCAGGTATAATTGAAGCCATAGAAGAAAAAGAATTCTTAGAGGAAAAACAACAGTATTATGTCATAAGAATGTCAATCAGTAATATGACAGTTATGATTCCAACGCGTAAAATATTGAGTTCGAATATACGACCAGTTACCGATATACTTGCATTAAAACACATTATGCACATTTTTCAGCATGGAGAATCAGATAGGTTACTGCCATGGAAGCAAAGGTATAAAATAAACACGGACAAAATAAAAACGGGTGAAATACAAGAAGGCGCTGAAGTTGTACGTGATTTAATGCGTATGAAGAAAGAAAAAGCACTTAATGCAAGCGAAAAAAAAATGCTGGATAATGCATATGAATTTTTGATTAGTGAACTGGAAGTAATTAAAGGAATCACTGAAAATCAAATAAAAAGTTTCGGTTAGATAGTGTATTGCATCCCGAAAAATATTTCGGAATATTATGATAAAAAGCAAATCTTCTCCAACTTATGTTTAGAATATTAACGACCTCTTTTGTTATTCCTACATTCTAATCCATTTTTATTATTTACATTTCTTCTGCGAAGATTGAAGTTTTACCAAAAAACTCAATAAAATAGTCACTTGTTTTTAGTATCCTGATTCACACTGGCACGGACAAGGAGCCGTAAGGATGGAAGAGAGGTAGGGCTTTCATTGTTTTAGGTATCTCTAAGTGATTATTTCCAGGAGAAAAAACAATCGATCTCCTCATTATTTTTAAGAATTTCTTATATCCACTGCCACATTGAATAATAATTGTTTATCTTCTTTTCATAAAAGAGATATGCGAGTTGGTAACATCCAAATGAAACCATTTTTATTAACGAGCAGGTTAGTGAAAAAAGAAAGAGTTATATTTGAACAAAACATTAAATAATTTATATACATTCCGCATATTGTCAATCCAGTATGTTATACTGTAAACAAACCTTTGAAGTTTTAAATCTTTTTCTATTACCTTGTAGCATCTCCCTACTCGAACGTTGAGTAGGGTTTTTTATTGAGTATGATATAGACATAAAAAAACAGGCCCTATATAAAGAGCCTGTTTGTATAAACGATTGAAGATTAAGCTTTTTGAACGTTAGCAGCTTGAGCTCCACGAGCACCTTGCTCAACGTCAAACGATACTTTTTGACCTTCGTCTAAAGATTTGAATCCGTCACTTTGGATTGCAGAAAAGTGTACGAATACATCGTCTCCATTTTCGCGTTCGATAAAGCCAAAACCTTTTTCTGCATTAAACCATTTAACTGTACCTTGTTCCATTTTTGTTGCCTCCTAGTGTGTAACCACACAGTATATACTATCCTTGCCCAAAGTATCATCAAGACGAAAAGTCAATATTCATACTATCCTTTACACCGAACAAAAATAATTCTTCTTTATTATATCAGGAATCGGAAATAACTGCAAATTATATTTCCGATTTATTCATGGCATTATCTGTTAAACATGTGTATACCAGCGCAGAGTAAGAGGCCTATTAAAAACTTTGGTTTGAAAACACCGTGAAAAATGAATCACGAGTGTCTTTCTTTGCTTAATAGTACTTCATTAATGAAAAGCTCAGCTGTTTCTTGTTCAAGAGCAAGATAATCTTTTAAAAGCAGGGCTTTTCACTTGTAAAACTTTGTTTCTGCAGACGTTTCCAAACAATCACTCATGGATATCCCCATTACTTCATTCCTTTTTTCTTCAAACAATCAATGTTCAAGGTCTAAATAAATCGATCCCCATGGGGGAGCATTGAGAGAGTTTGACCCGATAAAGTGCTGGGTATAATCTTCATACGCCTTTTGTATCCCGGCTGACTCTGCTAATAAATGATGTAATTGAACTGGAAATCAGTTTATCATTTCCAATAATTTTACAGATGAATGGGAAGAATACTTATCATATATGGTGTGTATAACGTTGGGCCTTCAAAGACTATAAAACGTTTTCTACACTTAGAAGATCACCAGGGAAGGGGAAACTTTTGAATATGAAAGAACAAAACCTAAGGACTTTGAGAAAACTGGTTACACCTTATGAAAAATCCGATTTACACAAAAGTATTTGTCAAATCATTAACACATTGGTACCATTTTTCCTGTTATGGTGTTTGGCATATAAGAGCTTGTCGATTTCTTATTTCCTTACATTAGCGATTTCTGTAGTTGCGGCAGGTTTTTTAGTGAGAACCTTCATCATCTTTCATGATTGCTGCCACTATTCCTTTTTTAAGAACAGAAAGGCGAATCGAATCCTTGGAACATTAACAGGAATTCTGACTCTGCATCCTTTTGATCATTGGGCACACGATCATTCTGTCCATCATGCGACAAGCAGCAATCTGGACAAACGCGGTACAGGCGATATTTGGGTACTGACGGTTGAGGAATATAAGGAAGCCTCAACGAAGACAAAAATAATGTACCGATTGTACAGAAATCCGTTTGTTATGTTTATTATTGGGCCGATTTACGTTTTCGGGATTGCCAATCGTTTTAATCGAAAAGGAGCAAAACGCAAAGAACGGATGAATACGTATGTAACGAACCTGGGGATCGTCGCTTTGGCAGCACTTTTATGTTGGGCTATTGGCTGGCAAAACTTCCTGCTGGTTCAGGTGCCGATTTTTATGATATCAGGCACTCTCGGAATTTGGATGTTTTATATTCAGCATACGTTTGAGGATTCTTATTTTGAAGAAGATGAGCATTGGGAATATGTAAAAGCAGCAGTTGAAGGAAGCTCTTTTTATAAACTTCCAAAAGTCATGCAGTGGCTAACAGGCAATATCGGTTTTCATCATGTTCATCATTTAAGCCCGAGAGTCCCAAACTATAAGCTTGAAAAAGTGCATAACAACACTGAACCATTGCAAAACGTTCCGACCATTACACTGGCAACAAGCCTTAAATCATTAAAGTTCCGCCTATGGGATGAAGAAGGCAAAAAATTTGTTGGTTTTAGCCACTTAAAAAAAGCTTCTAAAAGCCAAGTATCGGCGCGGCTAACAACGGATTAAAATAAACTCCCCATAATCGCAGAATAAAAGTGCAGACTTGCGCAACGATGTTGTGCAGAGGTCAGCACTTTTTTAGTGGACTCCACAATGCGGTACAGCCGTATTTTCCGCAAAAAAAATAACACCAAAGATGGTTAAACCCTTGGTATTATTGGGATACGGCCGAGAGAACTTGAACCTTTACGGGTTATTCACCCCACTGGGCCCTCAACATAGTAAATCCATATCATTGGTTATGAAAGCTTGTTTTCATTACACTTTCTAACTTCATTTTACATCATCTCTATAAGATTGTATGAATTATGGTTAATAATTGGTGAGCAAAAACCCACTTCCTCACTTCTCCAAATCTCATTATAAAATGATTTCATATTCGTTCCCTCTTCTAAAACAATTACAACTTCTGAGACACTATCTTTCTCGGTAATTGAATTTACAAAAAATCTTTTTTATATCGAACGGCTAGATAGATTCCTGAAGCTAATAAGGCAAGAGAATATTTAAATAAGAAGAAAACTTGCCACATATATTCTTTCGGGAAAATCAAGTCGCACAAAATTACTCCATATAACATAAAGAGGGCACTTTTTAATGATATTTGATTTGTTCTTTCGTCAGCCTTACCCATTTTTTTAAGAAATACGAATGTCAGAATCAATCCGACTACAAGCAATACAAACCCACTGCCAATAAGAATATTCCAATTTCCCGGAGAATGTTCAGCCCAGGACTTTAAAGGGGAAAAAATTGCGTTGGTGATCGTATCTGTGATCGAGTTCATTTTCATTTTTGATCATTTCCTTTCTCATAAGTAAAAATCTCGTTTACATCCACATTAAAAAATTCGGCAATTCGAAAAGCTAACAGCAGAGTCGGAACATAATTTCCTTTCTCCATTACAAAGATGGTTTGTTTGGAAACCCCGACTTTCTTTGCTAATTCTTGCTGAGACAATCTGGCAAGTACACGATATTCATAAACCTTATTTGAGATCGAATCACCAAAATCTTTCTTCATGACCATCACCTCTTGAACCAAATTATAAACTCACCTTATATAAAAGTAAAGTAAACTTATACAAATATACAAAATACTTTTATATTCACCTAGATTACTATGATTTAACATGAACCAGAATGCAGAAAGAACATGATTAAAAAAGCTGACGAAAATTCGTCAGCCTAATCTTTGATATTCTAGTTTTTCTCATATTCCATTTTGATTTAATTTAATTACAATTAACTTAGGAGGTTACATTGCTAATGAAACCACGGATTACAGTAATCACTTTAGGCGTAGATAACTTAGAAAATTCATTGCGCTTTTATCGAGATGGTCTGGTTCTGCCTACACAAGGAATAGTTGGTACAGAATTTGAACATGGTGTAGTAGCCTTTTTTGACTTACAAACAGGACTAAAACTTGCCAAAGTTACCTTCAACCTCGCTACTCACTTCCGGAAGACTTTAATCCATCTCCCCATTCAAAAGCCCATCCAATTAAAAAAAGCTGACGAGAAAGTCTCGCCAGCTAATTCTTCAGAATTCCAATGTCCTTTTAAATCCGCTTTCCATAAATGATATACCGCTTTGGTGCATTACCAATATATGAAAACGGGTAACAAGTTGTCAGAATGAGCTCTTCTTTGTTATGCTGCTGGGTAATAATAGACGTATCTTTTTGGTCTACAATTTTTGTTTTGTCTATTTCATATGAAAAGCTCCCATATGGCAGCAGAACCTTTAATTGATCACCTTTTTTTAGTTCCCCTGTCCGGCGGAATACGGTATCCCGATGACCTGATAGAACAATTTGTCCGTTTTCATCTGGATAATAACTGCCTTTGTAGTGGCCGACTCCTTTTTCCAATTCATCCGCATCCGTTCCCTCTACAATCGGAAGCTCTGCGTCTATTCTTGGAATCTCAAGGACACCGAGAAATTATGGACAAGAAACTGCAGCCCTTTGAGTGGATTTATTTTATTGTAAATGAACAATTTGGGAGCTGTAGATTTAGGAACTGTTAAGATACGCCCTGTAACTCTCTTTCCGAGTATCTACACTAAAAGCAACCATCAGTCATCAAGGGCGTTAGTCATTCGCAACATATAAACCTATAAAAAAAGAAAGCTCCTTTCCTTGAAATTAAGGATAAAGCCTTCTAACCTTATTTTATTATTTCAGCTAAGATTTAACTTCTTTATTCCTATCAATAAAGGTTACTACAACGCTAACTATGCTGATTAAAGTTCCTGCAATAGAAACAACAATGGTCAAAAAGCCATCGGGAATAAGAAAGCCTATTGGAATGAGCCCCAGAAAGGTTAGAACGATAAAACATTGGTATACACCAGATACGATTCTTACAACCCAGTTACCAAAAAAGGACATGACTAACGGAGGAATGAATAAAAATACCACTATCCCAATTGATATCATTAAGATTCGAGGCTGTTCAAATGAAATGACATTATCTCCAGGAGAATTTTTAGCAGCCACTAGCATAACAACTATAGACATAATTAGTGTGAGTAAAACCAGAAAAAATCTTTTTACCATCGTTATAACTCCTTTTTATAATTACTTTAAAACCGGATTATCCGTCTTTTTCTATAACCATTTTATGTTCTCAATCAAAGTATATGCAGTCAAATTACAGCTTAAGTAATATTTATTACTACTTATCAAGACATAACATACACAGACTATGCCGAATAATTAGCTGCTTTTCAGTTTAACTAATGCAAAAAGTATTCCTCATCTTACTATTGTTAAGATTACACTAAATTTGTAAGGTATCTTAATTCATTTAACATAAATGATTTAGATGATGATATTAAATTTACTAATAAATAGATTAAAGGGGCGAGCTCGTAATTTAGTTAGTTAGCCAATTTTTGGGCTGACACAAATCGCCTGTACTTTTCATGGGTAAGCATTAATTGGTCATGAGTTCCTTTACCAGTAATCACTCCTTGGTCTAAGAAAATGATTTGATCGGCTTTTTTAATTGTTGCTAATCTGTGAGCTATTATTACTGTAGTTCTATTTTTCATTAATTCTTCTAGTGAATTCTGTATTTTTCTCTCACTCTCACTGTCCAAACTTGCTGTTGCCTCATCCAATAATAGAATATCAGGATCTTTAATAAAGTTTCTTGCAATATCAATTCGTTGACGCTGACCTCCTGACAACTTCACTCCTTTTTCGCCAATTATTGTGCTATAACCTTTATCTAACAACATAACAAATTCATGGCAATTAGACAATTTAGAATACTTAATAATTTCATCTTCACTAATTTCTCTTTTGATTCCATAAGTAATATTATCTTTTACGGTACCATTTATCATTGCGTTGGTTTGCATTACATATCCAATTTTATTCCGCCAATCTGATAAGTTAAATTCGTTAATCGGTATTCCTTCGAGTGATATGCCCCCATTACTTGGGGGTAATTCATACAAACGTGCAATTAAATTGAAAATAGTACTTTTACCAGAACCAGACGGTCCTACAAAAGCAGTAACCTTTCTACTTGGGATATCAAAAGTTATTTCATTTAAAATCGGTTTATCATCATATTTGAAACTCACTTCTGAAAATTTCAAATTTTGATTGCTGAAATCAATATCTAAAGCATTCTTATTGGACTCTAGCTCTTCTTTGTGCTCAAGTAGAATTTCACTTAATCTTTGGCTAGCTCCTATCGCACGCTGATAGTCTGTAAGTAACGTTGAAAAATTAGTCAAAGGGCCTGATAATTGTATGACATAGAAAATCATAGCTACTAGGGTGCCAGCAGATATTACACCCGTTGAGACTCTTATACCGCCAAATCCCAGAATAATTCCTATAGTCAGTAAAAGGATGAGGCTAGTTAAAGGTTGTATAATTGAAATGATCTTAGACTCTTTTAACCCTAATTTATATATTTCAAAAAGGTTGTTATAAGCATTTTTCAATTCTTGATTTTCTGTATTAGATATCTTTACTAGACGTATTTCTGTTAAGACACGCCCTAATAAACCACTAAAGCTTGCGACTTCGGATTGTGCTTTTTTTGAGATTTTCCTTACCATTCCGCCTAAAGGGATAATTATTGCTAAAAATATAGGCACTATAATAAGAGTTATAAGAGTCATTTGCCAATCCATTCTTAATAAAATGATAACAGAGCCTAAAATAGTGATTATAGCAGGTATTATATTGGGTAATTTTTGAGATACAAAAGCGTTGATAACATTGGTGTCGTCTGTGATACGACTCATTATTGAACCACTCTCATTATTATCAAAGAAAGAGGTTTTTAATTTTATTATATGTTCCCATAGCATAAAACGAATTGCCATAATCATTTTTTCACCAATTTTACTGAGCAAATATAACCCAATACCACTCAAGATTGCGTTAATTAAAAACATGCATAAAAAAATTACTATAAATCTCCAATCAAAGGTGTTCTCGGAAAATTTATCAACGACCTTACCTGTAAATAGAGGTATAAACAAACCACTAATGCTGCCTATAGATGAAATAGAAATAGCAAACAAAATTAATAATAATGGAAGTTTTATTTTACATAATAAAAAGAATAAGGGGTTTTTAGGTCTCATAATAATCTCCTTTTTTACTTCAGATATCCATATTCAAAAAAATATTAGAAAAATTTCTACCTACACTCTTAATTGAGGGAGATAAATAATTAAGAGTTAGACTCAAATACTTTTTTGATGTTCATCACAGGGAGCCACATATAATTAGTATTATTTATAATACCTTGTATTACGAGCAACAATCCTAATGAACCGGAAAATATATCATTTGATAAACGATACCCAAAGTCTCCAGGAGTATATATTTCGACCTTTCCTTTAAAGAGGTGTAGATCTAAAGTTTTCAAATTATCAGCATTTATACCCCGGTTATAATATTTATCAATTGCATTACTAGCAGCGATTATCCCAGCAGTACCTCTAAATAATCCACAATTATAAAAACACTTCGATTTCGCTATTTTGTAAATGCCTCCCAATTCTTTTCCCCATAAATCCTCCTTTAAAAGTAAACTTAATTCAATTAATGCCAATCCCACTCCAGCGCTTCCACCATCTAAATAAGGGACTACTCTAGTGATATCTTCTAATTGATAAACGCCGTAATCATCGAATTTACCAGTGATCAAATCTTTTTCAATAGCTCTTTTCGATAAAATAAGCCATTTATGATTTTTAGTTCTTTTATATAAAGAAGAATAAAAAAGTGAAACACCTGACCAACCATTAATAAGACCACGAGGTATTATATCCATATCATAAGGAACGATTGAAACGTCTTTTTCTAATAATTCCTCTAGCCGGTTTGCAATTTCTATAGATTTGTTAAGATATTTGATAGAGTCTTTTTCATATGAAAGGCCTAAAAAAGCTAAACCGATTCCAGATAGTCCAGATGATAACGTTATATCACTGTTATTTTTAAAATGATTAATGCTATCAAAAAGATGTTTTGCTTTGTCATAATAACCTGATTCCCATAAACTAGTGGCTATTCCAGCCTTGCCAGTCAATAGGCCATTTTCCATCTTCAATAAATCGTTTAAAGATTGATTACCTACCCATTCGTTTAGTTTTTTATTTTGTATATTTGTTCTATTAAAGGCTAATACAGCTCCAAAACCGCCAGTTAAGATATTAAATAATCCATTTTCTAATTCATACTGTCTAATATCTCCTGGGATTACCCTTTCATCAACAAACAAATTATTTATTATATTATTTTGAAGTAACATCTTTACTTCATTTAGTGACATTTCTTTAATATGGTTATGTTCAACATTCAATAAATCTTTAGCTGGATTTGCCTGAACTTGAGAACAAATTTTTTGTATTTTATTAATTATTTTTATAGCTTCGATGCCAAAAAAATTTTCAATATATTTATCATGTGTCTCTAAAATTTTTGAAGAAATATCTTGAACTGGCCCGATAGGTAAAAATAAATATCTCGATATTCTTAGTAACGCAAACCAATCCGCTTGTTTTCTCGTCATA
This sequence comes from Bacillus sp. FSL K6-0993, assembly GCF_037977205.1. Classification (NCBI taxonomy): domain Bacteria; kingdom Bacillati; phylum Bacillota; class Bacilli; order Caryophanales; family Bacillaceae; genus Bacillus; species Bacillus sp. FSL K6-0993. The sequence continues at coordinate 528,096 of NZ_CP150275.1, read as the reverse complement.
TTAGGCCCGCCAGTAAAACCAAATGTTTTTAAACCCGATGGTACACTATCATCAATAAAACTTGCAGTCTCAAAGTCGATCAATCGTATATTTTCGTCTGATGTGATAATAATATTTGAGGGCTGTAAGTCTCCTATCCCTATTCCTTGATTATGTATTTCAGTTAGAGCATCTATTAATTGATTCAAAATTTTTAATACTGTTTTTAAGTATTTTTTATTTGTTTCATTCGTATAAAAAGGATATTTTGTTGCAAGCCAAGTTCTCAGTGATGTGCCTTCAATATATTCCTCTAAAATAAAATGATGTTCCCACGCCTTAAAAAAATCATATATTTTTACGGGGTAACGCGTTCCTTCAAGTTTTTCTAAAATCATCGCTTCATTTTTTATTCTTGTAAAGGCATCAATTCCCAGACTATCTAATCCAATGTTTGGCCTTCCTTCCTTAAGGATAACTTTTTTGTCTAGTTTATCTAGGGCTAAGTAGACTCCCCCTCCATTACTATAATGAATTGCATGGATAACCTCTATATCATCTAATGGAGTAGGTTCAGCTATTTCGTTTTCTAATTTATTATCCATCTCTCTTATTGGAGCAGGTTCAGTGATAAATTCGGGTATAGAGTAATGAGGACTTCTTGAGTCTTCAACTAAGTCACCAGAAGGACTTTGAATAGCAAATACCTTTTTATTATTTTCATAATAATACATACTTAAAAATGCACCATATCTAAAATATACATTGCTTTCATACCATCTTTTATCAGTTAAAATATAAGGGCCTCTAGGAAGAGTATCTAGCAGACTGCTTAATATTTCTAACAAATTTAAAAATACTTGTTCATTTGGCGGGAAAATTGTAATAAACTTACCTGCAGCAGACCTATTGCTGTATTTTGAATTTTTAATACTTAATTCCCATAAGCTTTTAACGTATTTAAAAGAGATTTTGTAATCAAATAGGACATTTGATACAATTTCCAATGTTTTTTCTGCAGAATCTATTGTAGTGCTTATATGTATCTTCCAACCTTGCATTGGAAGTTTATGCTCTTTGTTTATAACATGAATCCAATGATTTTCTCTTATCGTTTTATAATTATTTGGTATATTAGAAATATACAAAGCCGATTCCCTGTTAGGGGTATCGGGCTTTGTATAAAAAGAATTGTTTGTCGAGATAAAGTATTTGAAGTATCGTAAGTCCATATTTACAACCCTCTCAGGAGATTAGTTATTGCAAAAAGCTGCACTCATGGTACTGACAGGAAGAGGAGTTAAACAAAAAGCTATACTAGCAGGTGAAATAAGTGATTGACCTTCAACAGTTCCTGTCGCTCCTGCAGTATATACTGGACCACTTTCAAAGCTCTGTAATTTCAGGATATTACTGATTTGCTTTCCTCTTGACATTTCATCCAACTCCTCTTATATTTTTTAGATAGTTTATTGTATTTACTTTTTGGGTAATACAAAGAAAAGAGAGGATGATCCCCTCTCTTTTCTTTAAGTAGGGTTGTCCAAAATCATTAGTTACCACAGAAATACAAACTTACTGTACTGATCTTATCGCAGCCTAAGCTTACTGATGATCTGCCTTTTAATAGAGTAACCTCTTTATCAAGTGCTTTATGCTGAAGTGATAATAATTTTTTCATTTGTTTTACCTCCTCTTTAGTCTAAACAGCAGTAATCTTAGTTACCACAGAAATACAAACTTACTGTACTGATCTTATCGCAGCCTAAGCTTACTGATGATTTGCCTTTTAATAGAGTAACTTCTTTATCAAGTGCTTTGTGCTGAAGTGATAATAGCTTTTTCATTTATTTCACCTCCTTTAGTCTAAACAGTAAGTAATCTTAGTTACCACAGAAATACAAACTTACTGTACTGATCTTATCGCAGCCTAAGCTTACTGATGATCTGCCTTTTAATAGAGTAACCTCTTTATCAAGTGCTTTATGCTGAAGTGATAATAGCTTTTTCATTTATTTCACCTCCTTTAGTCTAAACAGTGAGTAATCTTAGTTAGCACAGAAATACAAACTTACTGTACTGATCTTATCGCAGCCTAAGCTTACTGATGACTTGCCTTTTAATAGAGTAACCTCTTTATCAAGTGCTTTGTGCTGAAGTGATAATAGCTTTTTCATTTATTTCACCTCCTTTAGTATAAACAGAGGGTAACCTTTAGTTACCGCAGAAATACAAACTTACTGTACTGATCTTATCGCAGCCTAAGCTTACTGATGATCTGCCTTTTAATAGAGTAACCTCTTTATCAAGTGCTTTGTGCTGAAGTGATAATAGCTTTTTCATTTGTTTCACCTCCTTTAATGAACTTGTCTATTTCAAAGAGATTCAGATTATTGTTTTTAGGTAACGGTAACCAACTACTCCATTTATCACTATCTATATCAGAAAGAGCAAGTAGTAATCCGCTGTTTCCTGTTTGTAAGTCTAAAGATAGTCGGTAACCATACTCTCCTGGACTTAAAATTCCTTCGTGTTTCTTATACAGGAGATAATTCCCGAGTGCTTTAATGGTATATTCTAATGAGCCTGTATTTACCCCTGCACATTTCATTGCATTCGCAAGAATAATCATTCCTCCCACACCTCGAAAGATGCCACTTGCAAATGTGCTATATAAGTCTGTAACATTAGTTAGTTTTTTGAATAGTTCAGTATTACTTTCTGTCATAAAATCAGGAAGATTTTTATTGAATTCCAGCATAATTAATGCAATCCCAGCTGCACCTTCACCAAGATATGGTATCAACCTTTTATAGCCCAATGAATATTCTTTTATTTGTGCTAATTCTAATTTAGAATCAATTTCAATGTTTTTGCTTATTTCTTTATTGAAAATTTCGCTAGCCAGCTTTATTAAGTCATTGTCATTTGTCGCCTTGCCTAACATTAGAATATACAAGCTGATTCCAGACCAGCCATTTAACAAGCCATACGGCATTGCATAAGGATCCCTTACAGTGATGGAGCAGTCTTCTTTATAGGCATCTATTATTCTATTTCCTATTTTTATAGAGCGATCTAGAAAGTCTTTTTTCTGAGTAATGCTATAAAACGCCAGGTAGTTTAATCCAATTCCCGATAATCCAGAAAACAGTGTTAAATCTGAATCTTCAGTATCTGGAAAAGGCATTGTCTCTAACAGTTTAATTGCTTCTTCTTTATATCCAATATCGTATAAAACGGACAATATGCCTGAGATACCATTAAATAAACCGAGCGGGAAATTTTTATATGTTTCCGTGTCTAAATTCAATATTGTCTCCAATACATGATCAACCCATTGATAAACTGAATCGGATAGAGTCCCTGTTCTATCCAAGGCCATTATTCCCCCAAATCCTCCATTAGCGATTGATAGACTGCCCATTTTTTCAATGAATTGCCTGATATCTCCGGATATTAAACTTTCTGACTTAGGTTTTAAATGACTCATAATTCCAGCTCGCAAACCTTCAGTTATTTCATTAACATTCTTGTAGTTTATTTTCATTGGTGGAATTGTTAAAGTAGCAGCTTTACTTAATTTCTTGATGGTTGGTAATGTCTTCTCTTGAATTTCTTGAATTTTATTTAAAACTTCATCCCCAAAATTCTCTCCAATCCATTTATCTTGATTTATTTCAATATCAATTGACAGATCAGATAAATTTTCTATCGGTAAAAATAAAAACCTGCAAATTCTAAGTAATGCATACCAATCTGCTTGCTCAAAAGTTTCTGCTTGATCCGTAACGTAACCAGGAGTCATTAAGGCGGGGGTGTATTTGCTTTCGGGAGTTACAGCAGTTTCTAGGTCTATTAATTTGATTGAGTAATCCTCTAATACCAATACATTATTTGGCTGTAAGTCTCCGAGTGCAATCTTACTTCTATGAAGATCTTTTAAAGCATCAATCAACTGATCTATCACATGCATCATGCGTTCCATATAAATATCTTTATCTTCTTTATATGAAAACGGAAAGTTTTGAGATACATATTCCATAAGAGAAATTCCTGATACATGTTCTTCAATCAAATAGTTATTTTCCCAAATCTCAAAGTAATCGTAAAAATCAACTATGTAAGGCTTCTCACTTAATTGCTTTATTGTTTCAGCCTCTTTATAAATTCGTTTAAAACCATCTAGTTTCAACCGATCCAAACCTGAACCAAGTCTTCCTTCTTTCATAACAAACGTTTTCCCGTTTTTTTCAACTTTATATACTCCACCACCATTGCTAAAATGCAGTGCAGAAATAACATTGTATGAATCAAACTTCGATGTGTCTTCTTTATCAAGTTCTGCATCAACTTTTTTAGTCATGATTTGTATTTCAACAGGTTCTTCAACAAAGTCAGGAACTTCATAATATGGAGCACGGACATCTGGAATTAATGTGCCATCAGGTCGCTGAATTGCTGGAACATTTTGTCCATCTTTATTCACATACATAGATACAAATGCTCCATAACGAAAGAAGACATTTGAATACTTCCAGCGTTTATCATTCAATATATAAGGACCTTTTTTTAAAGCTTTAGTCAGATTATCTAAATCTGAAAGTAATGTTAGAAAAGTCTTGTTATCATAAGGATAGATTGTAATGAATTTACCCGAAGATGCTCTGTCTCCATTTTTAGAGTTTTTGAATAATAATTGCCTTTCATTAGGAACAAATTTAAAGGATATTTCATTTTCTATGAGATATGGAAGGACAATATCTAAAGTCTTTTGTGCCTCATCAATATCTGTAGTGATATGTATTTTCCATCCTTGTTTGGGCATCTTTTTCTTTGTGTTAATACAATAACTCCAATTAATATCCGTGTTTTGTTGCCACTCTTCAGAATTTAAGCTAGGGATACGATAATTGTTTACTATTTTATTCGGTGTTACCAATTCATAAAATAAATTGCCTGGGCTCAAAAACTCAACATATCTTAAATCCATCAAAATCCCTCACTTTAGGCTAGAATAATTTTTTCTTGCATCTCACTTGTCAATAACTTGTTTAGTATTCTTTCTGTATCTTTAGTCCAAATAGACGCCCAAACCATATTTTTGAAACTTTTAATCCTAGCAGATGTAACACCAATCTGGAATTTTTCATTATTACTTTCAAAAAACCAAGGACCGCCAGATATCCCATGTTTAAGTTTGGATCTCATTCCAATAAGCTGCTCTTCTTTAAAAAGAGTTAAATCTAAATCTCCTTTAGAGTATTTCTTCTGAGATTTAAAAAATGAAATTGGGTAGCCTGCTAATGTAACCGCTTTATTATGCTCTTCTATCATCCCACTTAAATCAAAGTTAGGAATAAAAGCAACATTCCTCATGCTTTCAGGCAATTTAATCCATCCAAAAGCATAGTCATAAGTTAACCTATGAGTACTAATCCATTTTTCAGGTATTACTATATTTAGTACATCATATGATTCTTTCATTCCACAGTTCTCTACTTCTATTGATATGTTTTTAGCTATTTCATTACTGCCTACATCGTATAGGCAATGAGCTGCAGTAGCAACAAAGAATTCATCTTTGTATATGATAATAGATGCGCTACCTAATGAATTCACTTTTGATTTTCCTAATTGAAAACTAAGTTTACATATATTATCCATGACTCATTACCTTTCTATTTCTTTTTTTTCTTTTTTAGGCAATTTAAGTTATTTATATTGTAATACCCTATGGGAAATATTACAATGGATAAAAGTGAAAATTTTCACTTTTTTTACAAAATCATAATCAAAAAGGAGGTGTTATAATGTCTGATAAAATTTTGGCACTTCAAAAATTATCAACGAAAAAAAGTGACAGCCCTGATAAAAAGTCAGTTCTCAGTATTTTTATTTGTGAGGGTGGTCAAGGCAGCTCAGTAAGTCTATACGCTTGTACTTCCGTAGGTGGTTTTTAACGAAGATTTCCATTAGGTTTTACTATTTCACAATCAAATGAATAAACTGGAGGTATAGCATTATGAAAAAAGTTCTTTCACTTCAGAAACTTTATGACACCGATATACCTAAGAGTAATAAAATTCAATCCAATGTGAGTATTGGCTGTTTAGGCAGAAGTAACATAAGTTTGTTTATTTGTTAATTTATAGTGAAGTTTATATCATCTTGCTGTCCTTAAAATTTTTAAGGGCAGCTTCTTTATAGCTCTTTTTATTTAGGTTATATCGTGCAAATTAGATCAGAGGTTTGGAGGCGTACCAAAGTAACCGTAGTTAGACCAAGGTATATGAATATGGAGCAGAAAAGTGAATTGCTTGCTACCATATGCAGGGGTTAATGGTATAGGTTTTATTCTGTGCAATCTATTCAAAAGAAAAAAAGAGAGCAAAGTACAGCTTCATTAATTCATCAGTTGAAATAAAATAACCTGCTCATCTAATCAGGTTATTGGGAACGCGACTGATAGAAGGTAGAGTTACGAGAATGGCGTCCGTTTAAGGAAGTTATAGAGGAAGATCGCCCATTCTTTTTATCACTATTGGACTAAGAATATCTAGTTTAGGGGGATGAAAGCTAAATAAACAAGTACGGGTGGAAAACGCAAAAGATCTCCCCACAAAAAGGTTTTAAACTTTACACAGTCGCCTTTGAACCCTTTTTAAGATTTTCTCTAATTTTAGTGACCTTATATGGGCGACAATCGTATCGTAACTTGGAACCATTCTATATTGCTTATTGACGTATATTTCCATCATGTATCTTCCTAGTACTCAGTAATTAAGATAATCTCTTTTTTCATAATTACCTATCAAATGAATAGATGTTTTCCTATTCGTTCCCTTCACATTCTCTCTTTAATAAACAAGTCCCTCTTTGCTATTCACATTATTTTATAGTAGCGGTTCTTAAATTGAGAAGGAGTTTAACCAACCTGACTTCACAGCTAAAGTATTCCCATGTCAAATTGTTAATTGATCAAAGAGAAGATTATATCACAATAAAAGAACGACTTGGACATACTCCCATCAGAACAACAACTGATTTTTCTTGCATCTCTTTTCCAATAAACAAAAAGAACTGCTGATAAGCTGAATGCATTATTTTAACAAGTGGAGTAAAAAGGAGTAAACCTTAAAATTAAAAGAGAGCATAAAAAAATACCAGGGGTCTACAACCCTTGGTATCATTGATGCGGCCGAGAGGACTTGAACCTCCACGGGTTATTCACCCACTAGGCCCTCAACCTAGCGCGTCTGCCATTCCGCCACGACCGCGTGATCATGAAATTGTGTTTGTGCTGGTTTAGTAGGCTCTTAACCTAGTAAAAACCATTTGCGTGCACTTTGTAAATAAAGTGCGGGTGAAGGGACTCGAACCCCCACGTCGTAAGACACTAGATCCTAAGTCTAGCGCGTCTGCCAATTCCGCCACACCCGCAAAAAGACAAATGGTGAGCCATGAAGGACTCGAACCTTCGACCCTCTGATTAAAAGTCAGATGCTCTACCAACTGAGCTAATGGCTCTTACTATTAGATTTCAAAAAATAAAAATGGCTGGGCTAGCTGGATTCGAACCAACGCATGACGGAGTCAAAGTCCGTTGCCTTACCGCTTGGCTATAGCCCAACGAAATGGAATGACCCGTACGGGATTCGAACCCGTGTTACCGCCGTGAAAGGGCGGTGTCTTAACCGCTTGACCAACGGGCCGATGGTTGAGAACTTATATCGAAATCTTATGGCGGAGAAGGAGGGATTTGAACCCTCGCGCCGCTTACGCGACCTACACCCTTAGCAGGGGCGCCTCTTCAGCCACTTGAGTACTTCTCCAATATGGCTCCACAGGCAGGATTCGAACCTGCGACCGATCGGTTAACAGCCGATAGCTCTACCACTGAGCTACTGTGGAATAATGAGACAAGACTTATTATATCAGCCTTGATTTACAGTGTCAAGAGGTAAATGTTTTTATTTATCTCTCGTAACGACTTTTATAATGTAACACAGGCTTGCCATATTCGTCAACCTTTTTCACGAAAAAATTCTTTTTATTTTTCCGCGGCATTTTCCGCACCTGTATCTGTCAGGGTTCATGGCGCGCTTCTTTATATACTGTTGGCCGCAGGCCGTACAGATATACATATAAGTTTTTTTGTTTTCCGCTTTTTTCTTAAGGGGTGTACAGAACCTCGGCGCGTTGACTTGCTGCAAAAGCATTCTAAAATCTCTGTCTCTGTGCTTGTACCCTTTTCCTTCAAGATGAAGATGATAATGGCAGAGCTCATGCTTGATGATGCCGACCAGTTCCTCCCTGCCGTGTTCAATCAAATATTTTCTGTTCAATTCAATGTTATGGGAAGTTAACAGGTACCTTCCGCCCGTGGTTTTAAGCCTGTCATTAAAAAGCGCCCGATGGCGGAACGGCTTTTTAAAATATGTTTTAGAAATATCCTCTGTCAGCTTTTGAAGCTCTATATTATCCATAGTGCACCTCACTTAAAAAACATTGAACGGGACAATTCACCGTTCGCATACAATATGGTAATCACCGTCCCTCTTATGATAAAAGCTGAGGAGGAATGAGCCTATGCCAAATTGGCTTAAAAAGCAGATGCAAAAAGCGTTCCTTGAAAAAGATAATTACCAAATTAAACTGCTGAATCAATGCTGGTATTTCTATAGGAAAAAACACTGCTCGTAAGCAGTGCTTTTATTTTACCATAGACAGCGATACTCTGCCTTTTTGTACATCTACGCCGTCAACCCAAACTGTCACGATATCGCCGACAGATACGACATCAAGAGGATGCTTAACGAATTGATTGCTCAGTTTTGAGATATGCACAAGCCCGTCTTGTTTAACTCCGATATCAACAAACGCTCCGAAGTCCACTACATTGCGCACGGTGCCCTGCAGTTCCATTCCCTCTTTCAAATCTTCCAGCTGAAGGACGTCTGTTTTCAGCAAAGGCTTAGGCACCTCATCACGTGGATCGCGTTCCGGCCTTGTCAGCTGTTCACAAATATCTTTCAGAGTGATTTCTCCGATTCCCAGCTCTTTTGCCGTTTCAGAAAGCGCCAGCTGATTGATTTTATCCTTCAATTCCGCCGTGCCGATATGTTCTGTTGAAAGTCCGAGTTTTTTCAAAAGCGCTTTTGTTTCTTTATAGCTTTCCGGGTGGATGCCTGTTCTATCCAAAGGCTCTGTCCCTTCCTGCACTCTTAAGAAACCGATACATTGCTCATAGGTTTTCGCACCGAGCCTCGGGATGTCCTTCAGTTCTTTTCGATTTGAAAACTTTCCGATTTCCTCACGTTTTTTGACAACGTTGCCTGCTACAGACTTCGATAATCCAGCTACATATTGAAGCAGCGCGGCGGAGGCTGTGTTAACGTTTACTCCCACCTGGTTTACAACCGTTTCGACGACGAACCGCAGAGATTCATTTAAGCGTTTTTGGCTGACGTCATGCTGATACTGCCCGACACCAACAGACTTCGGATCGATCTTAACGAGCTCCGCGAGCGGGTCTTGAAGTCTTCGCGCAATAGATACGGCACTGCGCTCTTCAACCTTAAGGTCAGGGAATTCTTCTCGAGCAAGCTCTGAAGCCGAATAGACGCTTGCTCCCGCTTCATTGACAATCACATAATAAATTTTGCGCGGCATGTCTTTCAGTACATTTACGATGAATTGCTCTGTTTCTCTGGATGCTGTGCCGTTTCCGATCGCCACCATCTCGACTTGATACTGCTCAAGAATCTTTTTTACTTTTTCATGGGCTTCTTTTGTTTTGTTGACTGGCGCATGCGGATAGATCACATCAATTTTCAAGACTTTTCCGGTCTCATCTGACACAGCGAGCTTACAGCCAGTTCGAAAGGCTGGGTCAACACCGAGAACGGTTTTGCCTTTCATCGGCGGCTGCAAAAGAAGCTTTCTCAAATTCTCTGAGAAAATATGAATCGCCTGTTCATCAGCTTTTTCTGAGAGCTCTTTCCTGATTTCACGCTCGATTGCCGGCTGGATCAGCCTTTTATAGCTGTCTTCAATTGTCTCCTGCAAAATCTCTTTTACGGATGTTGAGCGATTTTTGATGATTTGTTTTTCTAAATACGCCTTAATGTGATCCGCAGGCGGTTCGATCGACACCTTTAAAATGTCTTCTTTTTCGCCGCGGTTCATTGCCAGCACCCTATGCGGAACGACTTTTGCAATTGGCTCTTCATACTCGTAATACATTTCATACACATTTTTCTCATCGGTGTCTGCCGACTTTCCGGCTGCAGACTTAATGGTTCCTCTTTTGAAGGTTTCCTGACGAATCCACTTTCTGAAAGTCGGCTCGTCTGAGATTTGTTCCGCAATAATGTGCTTGGCGCCTTCAATCGCTTCTTCTCGTGTGAACACTTCTTTTTCTTCGCTGATGTATTGGTCTGCTGTTGCTGCCAGACGATCTTCTTGTGGAAGTGTCAGGATATAGTCGGCAAGCGGCTCAAGGCCTTTGCTTTTGGCGACTGTCGCCTTTGTTTTACGTTTTTGTTTATAAGGGCGATAAAGGTCTTCCACTTCCTGAAGCTTCACCGATTGCTCGATTTTACGTTTTAGATCATCTGTCAGTTTATCCTGCTCTGCAATCAGCCTGATGACTTCTTCTTTTCGCTGATTCAGGTTTTGTATGTATTGCCAGCGTTCAGAAATCGTCTGAATCTGAACCTCATCCATTGAACCCGTCTGCTCTTTTCGATACCGGGCAATAAACGGGACTGTATTGCCGTCCTCAAGCAGGCGGATGACACTTTCAACGTGTTTTTGTGATAAACCTATTTCTTTCGCAATTTGCTGTTTTAAAAGGGCTGACGTTTCCATGTAACCAAAGCCTCCAATTTTGTCGTTCTTTCTCTAGTGTATCAAAAACCGAAAAAAACACATAAAAAAAAGAAGCCGGTATTCCAGCTTCTTCTTGTTCTTATTCTCTTAGGACAGCTGTCCGAGAATATAGGTCAGGTCATCTTTTCTCGATGTCGTATACATTTTCAGCGAATTCGATATGTCTTCTACCGATTGGCCTTTTTTCAAATGGGAGCGGATATCAGGTACGTTGAGTCCATCTGTATGTATAATGAACTTTGAACCCTTTTCATAGGTGGCGGTGTGCGTTTTGTATTTTTGCGGCTTGCCTGATAAATAGCCCGAAATCGGCAGAGGATAAAAGCTTTCACCAGACGGGGAATGCAGAATAAACCGTACATTTCCGACAGAGCAGTACGTAAACTGCCTTTGCTCAAAATTGATTTTCAGGATAGATGCTGTAGCGCCTCTTTTGTTTTTCATCGCCTGATTACAGCGTTCGATAATGCTTTCTACGTCTTCATTCGCATAGTTTTCCACTAAGTCTTTGATGGCTGCAGAGGATTCGTTAGCAAGTGATCCACTTCCCAGTCCGTCAGCAACCGCACAAATTAACTCCTTATCATCAGCTTTCATAAAAAAGCTGTCACCGCAAATCGATTTCCCTTCTTTATTCAGTTGATATACTAGAGTTTGAATATGCTCGTTTTCTTCAACCTGGATCATTACATTAACTCCATCGAGGGATCTTCAATCAAGGCCTCTCTGAGCTTCTTCACAGCTTTGCGCTGCAAGCGCGAGACGTGCATTTGAGATATACCGAGAATGTCCCCAGTTTCTTTTTGGCTTTTGTTTTGAATATACGTAAGGTCTATGATTTGTTTTTCACGATCTGAAAGGACATGAAGCACGCTTTGCAGCATCAATTGCTGATTGACCCGCTCATATCCGTCCTCCTGTGATCCGACGATATCAAGAATCGTGACGGTGCTTCCGTCCGAATCCGCTTCAATGCTGTGGTCAACGGATAAGGCTTGATAGCTTTTGCCCATTTCCATCGTTTCAAGAACCTCTTCTTCAGAAACATCGAGGAATTCGGCAATCTCTTCGACTTTCGGCGATCTTTGTGTTTCAGTGGTCAGCTGATCAACCGCCATTTTGATTCTTGGACCCAGTTCCTTAATTCGTCTCGGCACATGAACGCTCCATGTTTTATCTCTGAGGAAACGTTTAATTTCACCGATGATTGTCGGGATTGCAAAAGCTTCAAACGATTTGCCGACAACAGGATCGTATCGCTTAATCGCGCCTAGCAGCCCGATCATGCCGACCTGGCGGAGATCCTCGTGGAAGCTTTTGCCTTTTGAGTATTTTTTCGCAAGCATGTCAACCAGATTTGTATACACCCGCACAAGCGTTTCCTGCGCCTGTTCATCTTGCTTTGTTTGGTAATCGCTTATGAGCCGATCGACTTCATCTTTAGTTAGTTTCGTAGTTTTTGATGGTTGTGTCATGATCAACTCGCTCCCCATTTAAATACTTTGTCATCGCTACGGTGACGCCGGAGTGGTTTTGCACTCTGACTTCATCCATGAGCGTTTCCATTAAATATAGACCGAGCCCTCCTTCTGATAATTGATCAACTGTGTGCGAAGGTGTGTACGGCCCTAGATCCTGCTGCTTTTGATCAAAGTCAAAGCTGTCTCCTTCATCCGCCACAATAACCTCTAAACGGTCTTCAAACACACCGAATCGGATTGACACTTCCCCATTTTTATCTTCTTTGTAAGCGTGCTGAACCGCATTTGTGCACGCCTCGCTGACTGCGATTTTCAAATCTTCAATTTCATCGTACGTATAGCCCATTCTGCTTGCGACCCCTGACAGCGTCAGTCTTATAATTCCCACATATTCAGGTTGGGCCGGCACTTTCATTTCGATGTAATCAGCATTATTCTTCATTGCACTCCACCTTCTGACTTTGCAGAAATATCAATGATGTCCTTCAAGCCTGTAATGTCAAACAGTCGGATCAGCCGTTCAGAAAGATTTTCAAGTTTCAGCGAACCACCTTGTTTTTTCACCATTTTAAAGGTCCCTACAAAAACGCCCAATCCGGTACTGTCCATGTAGCTGACATCTTTCAGGCAAATTCTTAAGTCAGCTCCTTGTTCTGCCAGAGGAACGAGCTTCTCTCTAAGCACCGGTGCTGAGTATACATCAATTTCTCCTGCAATGTTTACTTGTATATCATTCTCGTTTTGCTTCACATCAACATTTATATTCATTCGTATCACCTCAAATTTTCCTTCAAATCACTAGTTGCTTTATACCCTCGTCTGACAGACGTTAAACCTTTCTCCGCAAAACAATTAACGTAAAATCATCGTGAAGCTGAAAATCCTGCAATTTGAGGAGGCTGTCATAAATGTTTTTGACCATTTCCTGCGCGGAGGAACACATATGTTCCTCAATGAGCTTCTGCAGATCAGGACGCTCCAAGAAACCGTTTTCCGTTCTGCATTCTGTGACGCCGTCAGAAAATAAAACAATCATATCGCCCTTTTCCAGATGCTGATCGAATTGTTTGTAGTCATAGTCCTGCGAGATGCCGAGAACGAGTCCTTTGGCCTCTAAATCGTAAAACGTGTTGTCTTTTTGAGAATAATAGAATCCCGGTTCATGTCCCGCTGAAGCATATGTAAATTGATGCTTGTCCATATTGTAATTCGCATAAAACATCGTAATAAACATACTGGCATCAACGTTTTGTTCAACAACACGATTCAAATTTTTCAGCACTTGAGAAGGGTGTATGCCCGTTTCCGGCAAAGAGTCCATCGCGTATTTAATCATGGACATGCATAAAGCCGCTGGAATGCCTTTTCCGATCACGTCCGCGATTGCGATATTGATGGATTCCTTGTCTTTGACAAAGTGGTAGTAATCACCGCTCATCTGTTTAGCGGGAACACTGATGGCGCCGATATCCAGCGCTTCCTCCTGAGGAACTTTAGTTCCGAGCAGCGTCTGCTGGACATTTGCCGCGATTTCAATTTCTGATTTGATTTCCTGCTGTATCCCTCTAAGGGTTTGATGCTCCTGATAAGCCATTCCATAACCAATCATGACTTCTATTAAAAAATCCAGCGAATGAAACACATCTTCCGGGAGACTTGGATACAGCTCCTTCAGCACTTTTCTGTGAATGCTGATGATTTCTTCCGGAGGAATTTGGTGCTCGATTGTTTTTCGGCTGAATTTTTGGGCTTGATATAAAGATGTTTCTGTTAATTCGGCTATATATCGACTAAGCAGCTGATGATACCGCTGCTCAATAACCTCCCTAAAATCCACGTTCTTACCTCCTACCGAAGCCATTTGATGGCTTGTATCTCTGTTCCTTCCCCCGCTACGGAATTTAAGCTGAATTCATCCATCAGCCTTTTGACCCCGGGAAGTCCCGCACCAAGTCCTCCAGACGTTGAAAACCCGTCTTCCATGACTTTTCGGATATCAGGAATTCCCGGCCCTTGGTCTTCCGCTATGATTTTCAGGCCTTTTTTTCCTCTGTCTGCGACCTGTTCAATTCCAATCTGCCCTTTGCCGGCATATAAATAAATATTCCTGGCTAATTCTGAAATAGCCGTTGTAATTCTAGCCTGGTCTACCGTGCCGAAACCCAGTTCTTTCGCAACGTTTCGTCCCAGCTGTCTGGCGGCCACAATATCCCATTCTGTCATGATTCTTACACAGGATTGGTCGTTCATTCGCTATTCCCCCAATTCCCGCTTCAATGTCTCAAGCCCCTGCTCTAAGTCGAGCGCAGTTTCGATTTCCTCAAGTGCGATTCCAAGTTCAATCAGTGTCACTGCCACAGCAGGCTGAATGCCGGTCAAGACGACTTTAGCCCCCATTAACTTAGACATTGTAATGACGTCGCCCAGCACTTTCGCGATAAATGAATCAATCATATCCACAGATGTCAGGTCAATGACGACTCCGTTAGCACCTGTTTCGTATATTTTATTTAATAAGTCTTCTTGAAAGGTTAATGCTGTCTGGTCATCAAGTTCCCACTGAATGGACACTAATAAGCAATTATACAGTTTCAAGATCGGGATTTTCGGATGTCTCAAAATGTTATTCCCCCAATGAAACGATTTTTCGATCCGTCATTTCCAATGCTGTTTGAATTCCTTTTTGCAGGGTATTCTTAGTTATAACTTGGGATAAATCAATCCCCAGGTTGACGATTGTTTGAGCAATTTCCGGACGGATTCCGGCCAGCAGGCATTTTGCTCCGACAAGCCTTACAGCTTCTGATGCCTGAATAATATGATGGGCAACCATCGTATCGACGACAGGGACACCTGTAATGTCAATCAGCACGACTTGGGAACGGTGTTTGACGACGCCATTAAGAAGGTTTTCCATAATTCGTTTCGCGCGTTCGGTATCAATTGTTCCGACAAGAGGCATCACAGTGATATTTTCAAACACCGGGATAAGCGGCGCAGACAGCTCTTGCAGCGCGATTTTTTGCAAAGATACTGTTTTTTCCCATGAGATTGAGTATTGATTAAAAATTTCTGTGTTAATCGGGCTGAAAAAGCGGTCAATCTGCCAGATTAATTCCGTGCTCTCTTGATCTGGCAATCTCTTATCATTCATTTTCGTGTAGAGACGCTTCCAGAATTCAGCAAGCGCAGTAGCCAAAAACTTCATAGACAGTCCGATTTGGACCGCTCGAAGCGCCAGTTCGCTGATTTGGCTTTCAGCAGCGTTTTCGTCCTTAACAGACAGCAACAGAATGTCGATATATTCTTTAGATATATTTTCATACACTTGGTCAGTCAGCTGATAGGATTCTTGCTCGCTTAATTCTTTTAGTGTGTCAGTCCACAGTTGGAGCAGTTCATTTTGATTTTCGGCAATGAACTGGTATACAGTCTGATTCGACATCAAATTCGCTTACCTCCCAATAAAAAACAACATATTTTTTTCGTTATTTCACTATTATATCGCTTATGTTTTTTGAAAACAAAAAAAGTTGCTCTATGTGAGCAACCTGCAAATATGTCTAAAAATCAATGAGTGCCAAACTGATTTGTAAGGCTTCATCAACCTTATCCATCATTTCATCATCCAGATGAGTAATCTTATCCGTTAACCTTTGCTTGTCAATCGTCCGAATTTGCTCCAGCAAAATAACGGAATCTCTTTCAAAACCGTAGCGTTTTGCATCGATTTCGACGTGGGTTGGTAATTTCGCTTTCTGTATTTGTGCTGTTATGGCTGCAACAATAGCAGTTGGGCTGAAGCGATTTCCGATGTCATTTTGGATCACTAAAACCGGGCGCACCCCGCCTTGCTCTGAGCCAACAACAGGAGATAAATCAGCAAAATAAACATCGCCGCGTTTCACAATCAAATGATTATCCTCCGCTGACTAAGCGCTCAACTGTCGTTTCAGCCTCGCACTCCGCAAAGTGAGCCTCAGAAGAAATATTCAGGTTGATTTTCGCCATTTCCATATAGCCGCGTCTCATCAAATCACGGTTGTGACGAGTTGTTCGTTCGCTGACATACGCTCTCACTGCTTGTGATATCAGTTCGTTTCTGCTTCGTTTCTCCCGCATCGCTACACCATCCAATTCAGCTACTAGGTTTTCGGGCAAGCTGATTTTCATTTCGGTTCTTGCGCTGGATTCAGACAAAAAACATACACCTCCACCAAACTTACGGATACGACTCTTTTATCCATCCAGTGATAATGATACCATTATTCACTCTTCAAGCAAAGCTGTTTTATGAATTCTCCATTTAGGTAAGTTAATTGCTTGTATTTACCTGCAATAAAGGATTTCTTACTTCCATTATACTCCCATTTTCCAAAAACATACGGGGAACACGGGAACTTATTGTACAGGCCACCTCATAGTTAATGGTTTCGAGCCTTCCTGCAATCTCATCCATGGAAATATATTCATCCCCCTGCCGGCCTATTAATGTGACTTTTGTGCCCGGCGGATATTCCTGATCCAGCTCCACCATAAATTGGTCCATGCAAATTCGGCCGGCAATTTTCAGGCGTTTTCCCTTCACAAGGATGTCGGTCCCTTTCAATTTTCGGAGCCAGCCGTCCGCATAGCCTACAGGCACCGTCCCGATCCATGTATCTTTTTCTGCTGTGTACTCGGCTCCGTAGCTGACGCTCTCGCCTTTTCTAATCAGTTTGACATGTGACAACGTCGAATGCAGGGTAAATGCCGGACGCAGCTGAAACGGTATCTCGTCCGAAATGTCAGCAGACGGACGAAGGCCATACATGCCGATGCCGAATCTGACTGCATTAAAAAAGCCTTTTTTCAGCCGGAGTCCGGCGGCGCTGTTCGCGCAGTGGACCATCAGATTCTTTAACGGCAGCGGAGCAATCAGCTCTTTAAAACGCTCAAATTGCATTAAGAAATAGCCTCTTTCTTTTTCATCCGCTGTCGCAAAATGGGTAAATACCCCTTTGCACTTTAAACGAGGGTTGCGGTCAAGAATTGCCATCACGTTCTGAACTTCTTCCTCTGTTTTTACACCAAGCCTGTTCATCCCCGTATCGACCTTCAGATGAAAATGAAGAGAACCTTTTTTCGTGTGGCGGGCTGCTTCCTGAAGCCATTCAACAGAATAACCTGTTAAGGTCACGTCATACTCAGCAGCGATTGCCACATACTCTGGGGGAACCGCGCCAAGCACCAATATAGGCGCCTTCAAGCCCTTTTTGCGCAGTGAAATCGCTTCATCCAAAATGGCCACAGCCAAGCATGAAGCACCTGCGTCAAGAGCAGCCTTTGCTGTTTCTGCATCACCATGCCCGTAGGCGTTTGCTTTCACAACTGCCATCAAGTGGACATGTTCACCGATATGTTTTTTCATATTGCTGACATTTTCCTTTATCGCGGACAAGTCAATTTCCGCCCACGTATCTCTGTAAAAAGGTTTTGTGCTCATTACGACACTTCCTAGCTTTTATTCAATATCATTTACATATCATACTAAAATTAAAGGCTAAAGGGAAACGATGTCTAACGAAAAAAAGGCCAAATCATGTTTGGCCTTTGGCGGTTATTTCGATGATTGTCCCTGCATGCTTTTCGCTACTGTCACCATTTCCTCTTTAGAAAGATCTTTAGAAGAGAGAAGGTAATCTACGCCGTCATATGTCCATGATAATGATGCATCCGACAGGGCGCCGATGGTGTAGCCGAGATTTACCGGTTCGCCGTTCAGCGTAACGGAGGAGGAAGCCTTGGCAATCTGGGCTTTTTCCTGAATTAACGTAAATGATTTTTCTCCTCCGTACGTCATGATGATGCGCTTCCCGTCTTCAGTAGATATATCTTTTTCTTCAAGCAGCTTGACGCCAAGCGGCAGTTCCAGCGGCGTTTTGACCGCAAATGTATCTGAAGGCTTTGCGCTTGTGGCAACATCCATTTGAGAAAGAGTCATATTTTTCTTTTCATCAAATGATTCTTTATCAAATTGTTTATTAAATTCAAAGCTGCTGAATTCTACTTTGACCATCACTTTCCGGTCAGTATCCATCACTTTGACAGATGACGGGCTCATATCTTTTTTGTTAAATGTAATTTCTTGCGTGGGCAGCATTTTGTTATGCTGATAGTTTGTTTTTGTTTCGAATACGTATTTCTTTTCTTTCGCTGTGAAAACTGCATCCGAATCGTTTTGAACATCCTTTACGAGCGATTCAAACAGATAAACCTGGCTGCTGTTGTTCGGCCAATCGCTTTGAAATCTGAAGCTCTTATTTAAAGACGGCGTGAGAACGAATACTCCGTTTTCATTTCGTAAAATGACTTGGTTTTGGTCCTTTTTCGGATTTTCTAAATAAACCCTGTACAGAGACGGCTTTTTGTGCCAGATTTCCACATTGTATACTTGAGGCTCACTCCCTGTCTCGATGGTCATTTTCGCTTTTGCTTTGTACGAGGTGTATTCTTTCGCCTTTTCATCTAACCCGGCCACAATATCTTGCTGTGTTTTTTGCCCGCAGGCAGAAAGAATAAGAACAGCAAGCAGTCCCGTTAAAAGCAAAACAAAGCTTTTTCTCACCTTTTTCAACCCCTTTTTCTCAATTGATGTAAAAGGAAGAAATCGCTTGTTTGACTTTAACGGTACGCTCGGTACACGTTTAGGCAGAACAGATGCGTACCATAAAAGCCTCAAACAACTTGTCTCCCTTAATGCACTATCAAATATATGAGTGGGGTTTCCCTAATATGCAGACTAGCTTGACAACCTTTCAATCACAACCTGCGCGGCAGCGTATTCTTTTGTATGAGTGATCGATACGTGAACGGCAGCCTGGCTCAGTTTCGTGCAAATGATATAGGGCTTGCCATTTTGGTCTTTCCTAATTTCAATGTCCTGAAAGCTGAGCTGCCTCCCAATGCCGGTGCCAAACGCTTTCGAGAAAGCTTCTTTTGCCGCGAATCTGCCCGCGAGAAATTCGATTTTTCTTTTCTCTGAAAGCTCATAGTATTGGTCAAGCTCGCTTCGCGTCAAAATCCGCTCGGCAAACCTTTTCTGGCGTCCAGCCATAGAGGCGATCCGTTTAAGCTCGGTAATGTCCAGCCCAATGCCGTAAATCATGTATGATAACCTCCTTTGCGTACGTACTATTTAAATGGTTTGTCTCATAAACGTGTTACTATAGATATACCAAAATGAAGAAAAGGGGCTCGGAATGTTTATACGGACTGAAAATTTTCAAACGTTTATCAGGTTTTACCCCGTTGTCACCTTTATATTGGCTTTGCAAGCTGTTCTCTGGCTGTTTTTTTCACTTCCTGCCCATTCAGTCGTGTTATGGAGGGATACCGTCACAGGCTATAATCTAGGTGTCGCAAACGGTGAATGGTGGCGGCTGATCACACCGATTTTGCTGCACGCCGGTTTCACACATCTGCTGTTTAATTCCATGTCCATCTTTTTATTTGCCCCGGCTTTGGAACGCATGCTGGGAAAAGCGCGTTTCCTTCTTGTATACGCCGGCTCCGGCATCATCGGCAATATCGGCACTTATGTTACAGAGCCGCTTGATTACGTGCATGTCGGTGCTTCAGGCGCAATTTTCGGGCTATTCGGCGTGTACCTGTTTATGGTTCTTTTTCGCAATGAGCTAATAGGGCAGGAGCATTCCAAAATGATCATCACACTGCTCGCATTTGCCGTTCTCATGTCGTTTATCAACTCCAATATTAACATGATGGCCCATCTGTTTGGACTATGCGGCGGGTTTCTTCTTTCGTTTTTATGCGTGCAAAAAAAAGAGCGGCGGTATTAACCGTCCGCTTTTTCATATGAGTACCAGTTTAAAATGAAGGCTGCATCCTGTTCACCTACATCCCTCACCGTTAATTCTTCCATGTGGCTCGATGATTTCACCGAAGTAGAAATGGTATACAAGCGGCCTTTCTTTTGGAAATAGGATTGGCTGAACTTGCAGACCTGCATTCGTTTTTTCAATACAATGGCGGTTGTTCTGCCTATAAATCTAGACGTCAGCTGAAGACGGTCCCCGTTGATCGTCCATGCAGCCTCTTTATACGCGAGATAGCCGAAGAACAATTCTATCGGCAGCAGGATGACTGACAGATAGCCCCATGGCTGAAAGAAGATACATAACGGAATGATTAAAAAGAGTGAAAAAATGACAGAACGGAACAAATAGCGTTTCAACGCGCGCCGCGGCAGGCGGCGGCAGTTTTCTTCCAGCGTGTATTCCGGCGTAAATGTTCGGAGCATGTGCGGAAGCTTTTTTTTATGAATCATTGGAAAGAGAATAGTCAAAGCGCCTTCTTCTTTTTCCCGGTCGCCGCCTCCTGCGCTGACGATGGACACCGTTACAAATCCGAAAAGCTGGCGAATAATATTTTCTTTGATTTTAATGGCTTGTATTTTTCGCAGCGGAATCGTGACTTGATGTTTTTCAATAATTCCCCTTGAAATCACCAGTTCCTGCTCTTTTTTTATAATTTGAAAGTTCGCGTATCTAAACATCATGCCCGCGATACTGAAAATCCAGGCGATAAATAAACCGATAAAAATGAGTACCGCGTAAATACCAATACTGGCGTGCTTAAGGAAGGAAAATTTATCGAATAACCAATCCATTGGCAGCACTTCATCAAGCTGGGAAATAAGTGCAAATACAGCGGAGATAATGACTCCGATTCCGCCGGAGGTAGAAGCGGCCATGAGCAATTCTTTCGCGTTCATGCGATAGTGCTCTTGCACCTCAACGGCCGGAACCAACTCCTCTTCAGCTTCAAGCCGTTCTTCATCAAGTTCATTTTCTCGTCTTTGCGCTTTTTTCTTAAAGACAGCTTCTTTGATGCGCTCGGCTTCTTCAACAGAAATAGCAGAAAGGACGGCTTCTGCCTCCTTGCCTCCGCCTGCTGTTTCAATTTGCAGCTTCACAAGCTTAAAGATTTGCTGAACAAGGCCTGCGCTTGTATTCATCGTTTGAATGCGATCAATCGATATGTATCGCTTTTTCGTCACAAATAAGCCTTCTTCGATTCTAAATTCATCATCTTCAATTCGATAGGTAAACCTTCTCCATTTGATAATGCTTGCCGCTACAAGCCAGATGAACAGCACACCGAGCGCAATGGCTCCGTAAAAACGGACAGTATGGTTTGAATTGACAATATACACAAAAAAGAATGGCAGAATGATATTTTTTATCGTTTGAATAATGGTATGGCATAAATTCAAAATAACTGCTGCCGGGTGCAGGCGTTTCGGTTCAGACATCATCGTCAGTCACCCTTGCCAGACGGGAAATGGAGTCTCTCAGCCGATCCGCTTCCTCCATCTCTAAAGCGGGGATCGAATGAACGGTCGCGGCCGTGGAAATTTTCACCGTTGCCAGGTTGTATTTTTTCAATAATGGCCCTTGTGACGTATCGACGTGCTGAACTCTGACCATCGGAACAATCACACGTGTCACAACAAAAATACCTGACTGAATATCTATTTCATGTTCATGGACTTCATATCGCCACACCTTATGACGGACCTTCGGAATGATAAAGACCGTCACAATCGATCCCAGCAGCCAAACCGCGCCGAGCACGCTGCTGATCCAGTACGGCCAATGAAAATAATAGCTTAACACTGCAACTGCAATGACAATAAGTAAGCAAACAGCGGATATGATGATCTCTTGAAGTCGCCAAACCTTTAATCCGTCTGGACTGATTTGGTTTTTTGGCTGCTCTCTCAAAAATACCTACCTCCCTTTTTTTCGTCGTTATTTATACGTCTCTTTTACAGAAAGGTTTCATTCTTAAGCATACAGAGAAAAATGGCTTCCGTCAGCTGAAAGTTTGCTGAATAACAAATCGCGAACATAAAAAAGCCCAAAACATCATGTTTTGGGCTCTGAATCGATCAAATTAGTAAGATTTTTTCTGGCGTCTGTCACCTGAAGAACGGCGATCGTTTGAACGCTTTTTGTCATAGGAAGAACGGTTGTTGCTTTTCCCTTTTCCGCCGCGGTAGCCGCCGCCTTGTCCGTCTCTGCGTTTAGAAGAGCGCTGGTTCTTGTAGCGTTTGCTGACCATCGGCGCTTCGTCTGTTAAGCGAACCGGTGTGTCGTCTGGCTCTTTTGTAGCCATTTTGATAGCCGCCGCAACCACTGTTACTGCATCATGATCTTCAAGCAGCTCAGCTGCCGCTGTCATGTAGAAGTTCAGGTTGTTTTCACTGATTGTTGTGCGAAGACGTTCAACAGTAACCTGCTGCTGGCCTTCTAACGCTTCATCAAGTGTAGGCTCCTTCATGCGGTCCATTTTGCGTTTTGTTGTTTGTTCAATTGCGCGAAGCATGCTTTTCTCACGCGGTGTAATGAACGTCATCGCCATACCTGTTTTTCCTGCACGGCCCGTTCTTCCGATACGGTGAACGTAGCTTTCAGGATCTTGAGGCACGTCGAAGTTGTATACGTGTGTAACACCTGAGATATCAAGTCCGCGAGCGGCAACATCAGTTGCGACTAGAACTTCGATTGCGCCTTCTTTAAATTTACGAAGCGCAACCATACGTTTCGCCTGCGTTAAGTCACCGTGAATTCCTTCAGCTGCATATCCGCGAAGGTTCAGGGCTTCAGCAAGCTCATCGACACGGCGTTTTGTACGTCCGAATACGATCGCAAGCTCAGGAGACTGAATGTCAAGAAGGCGAGTCAGTGTATCGAATTTTTTGCGTTCTTGCACTTCCAAATAGAACTGCTGAATGTTAGAAACCGTCATTTCTTTCGCTTTTACTTTTACGTGTTCCGGCTCAGTCATGAATCGCTCTGCAATGCGTTTGATCGGCGCAGGCATTGTTGCAGAGAACAGAAGTGTCTGATGCTCGCTTGGCACGTTTGAAAGAATAGATTCAATATCATCAATGAATCCCATGTTCAGCATTTCATCCGCTTCATCCATTACAACAGTATTTACATTGTTTAAACGAATTGTGCGGCGGTTGATGTGGTCAAGAAGACGTCCAGGTGTTCCGACAATAATATTCGGATTCTTCTTTAACGCCCGGATTTGCCGTCCAATATCCTGTCCGCCGTAAATAGGAAGAACCTTCGCACGTTTATCTTGTCCGATTTTATACAATTCTTCAGATACTTGAATGGCTAATTCACGGGTTGGCGCGATTACGATTGCTTGAATATTAGGAGACTCGGGGTTAATTTTTTCAACAAGGGGTATACCAAACGCAGCTGTTTTACCTGTACCTGTTTGCGCTTGTCCAATGACGTCTTTATTTGAAAGTCCGAGCGGTATCGTTTGTGCCTGAATCGGTGTTGCTTCTTCAAATCCCATACGATTAATTGCTTTCATGAGATCAGAACTTAAATTAAAATCTTGAAACGTTATAGTCAAATTATTCAAACTCCTTCTAATTGCTGTTTCAGTAATGTCGTGATTTACCACTTATAAAACTGCCCTTTAGACAAGAAGGACAGGATCCATCCGTATACAAAGCCCGAATTACTTTAAGTTTTATCTTACCATTACACTATTTGTTTTTCAATAAGATGAGAAGCAGATCGGCATCTCGAATATGCCGGCTGCTGCTCCATCCGCTCCCAAGAATCCGGCGGAGAACTTCGGGTCACGATGAAAAGTCCGGACGAATATGTTCGTATCGCGAAATAACCTATATATATTGTATCATAGCCGCAGCCGGCCAGATATACATAATTTTCGGCCGGCATACATTAGTGTTTGCATATCATGTTATTTTATGATGCAATATGCGTTTTTTTGCAAAATATTTTCTTATGAAAGCGGGCTCTCTATTAAATCTTTAACGATTTCTTCAAGCTTCATACCTCTGGACGCTTTGAATAAAATCAAATCGCCTTTTGATGCGTTTTCCTTCACAGCTTGGAGGAGATCTTTTTTCTCAGTGTAATGGCTGACGCGGTCTTTCTCAAAGTGTTTCAGGGCGCCTTCCGCGATAAAAGCTCCCAGTTTTCCGTACGTAAAGACGCGGTCGATCTTCTCAGGGCTGATCACAGCGCCGCACTCTTTATGGAACGTTTCTTCAAGATCGCCGAGTTCAAGCATATCACCGAGCACGAGCATTTTTTTGCCGTAGCCTTCGAGGCTTTCTGTCAATTGAATTGCAGCTTTCATGGAAGTCGGGCTCGCATTATAAGCGTCATTGATTATCGAAAGGCCGCTGTCTGTTTTGATGAGTTCAAGTCTCATCCCGGTTACCTTTAGGCCGCTCAGTCCTTTTGCCGCACCCTCAGGCGTGATGCCAAAATAAGCCCCTGCAGCAATCGCAGCCATGGCGTTCATCACATTGTGCTTGCCGAGTATCGGAATAAAAAACGTTTGTTCTATCCCTTTGATTGTAAAATGGGTTCCTTCCTCACTCTGGCTGACATCCTGAAGCTGATAATCATTATGCGCTCCCGTCCCGTACGTTTTCGTCTGGCAGCTGTATGCATTTTGAAGAAGCGGTTCGTCCCCGATATAAATCAGCACTCCGTCTTCTTTAAGCCCGTTAATGATTTCAAGCTTCGCCTCCGCGATGCCCTCTCTAGAGCCAAGGTCTTGCATATGCGATTCGCCGATATTCGTAATCACTGCCGCATCCGGGTTTGCCAGTCGGCTCAAGAGGTCAATTTCTCCTTTGGCGCTCATTCCCATCTCCAATACGGCGATCTCCGTATTTTCAGGCATCGCTAAAACCGTCAGCGGCAGACCGATGTGATTATTGAAGTTTCCTCCTGTTTTGTGAACACGGTACTGGGTCCCCAGTACGGCGTGAATCATATCTTTTGTTGTCGTTTTGCCATTGCTTCCAGTTACTCCGATGACACGCGTGCCAAGCTCCTGCAAATAGGCTTTTGCAAGCTGCTGAAGTGCGGTAAGGGTATCGTCCACTAAAATGACGGCGTGATTCTCGGGCGGATTTGGTTCTGACCGATCCCAAAGAACAGCCGCTACACCAGCTTCAAAAGCCTGCTCCACAAAAGTGTGGCCGTCAAAACGTTCCCCTTTCAGCGGAATGAAGAGCTGATGTTTTTCCAGTTTTCTTGTATCGGTTGCCACTCCATGAATGACTGTTTGTTCATATTGCGGATTTGTTAGTGTGCCTTTAACCATTTCGGCAATGTTTTTTACTGTTCGCTTAATCAAGTAAGGTCCCTCTCTTTCTTTTGTATATACGGGAAAAAACACTGCCCTTTTACCGGCAGTGTCCTTCTTCATTAGAATGTATGCTTAATCAATTGTTTTTCAGCGTGGCGTTCTTTTGCAAGCTCCACAAGCTGTTCAATCAGGTCAGCATATTCCACTCCGGCTTCTTTCCAGAGCAGCGGGAACATGCTGAAAGGTGTAAAGCCAGGCATTGTGTTGACTTCATTGATCAGAACTTCGCCGTCAGCTGTCAGGAAAAAGTCCGCTCTGACGAGTCCTGAACCATCGATCGCTTTAAACGCCTTGATCGCCATATCACTGATTGTTGCGTATTCCTCATCGGTCACAATTGCCGGAATCATTAGATCAGTATCTCCATCCTCATATTTCGCTTTGTAATCGTAGAAATCTGTCTTCGGTGCGATTTCTCCCACAACAGAGCATTTAGGATCGTCATTTCCAAGAACGCCGATCTCAATCTCGCGGCCGTTAATTCCTTCTTCAACGACGACTTTGCGATCATATTGGAAAGCAAGCTCAAACGCTT
This sequence comes from Bacillus sp. FSL K6-0993, assembly GCF_037977205.1. Taxonomy (NCBI): domain Bacteria; kingdom Bacillati; phylum Bacillota; class Bacilli; order Caryophanales; family Bacillaceae; genus Bacillus; species Bacillus sp. FSL K6-0993. The sequence continues at coordinate 501,975 of NZ_CP150275.1, read as the reverse complement.
TTTGCAGTTCTTCACGGTTTCGGCATTTGCTGATTCCGACACTTGAGCCGAGGTTCGCCGGTTTTACGAAGCAAGGGTAGCCTAATTCCTGTTCAACCTGCTCACAGCTTTCTTTCGGAGAACGAGTCCAGTCTTTCTTAAGGAAAGCTGCGTATTTAGCCTGAGCAAGGCCGGCCTGCGCAAATAAATGTTTCATGACAACTTTATCCATGCCAGCTGAGGAAGCAAGCACTCCGTTGCCGACATAAGGAATGTTCAACAGCTCGAGCATTCCCTGGATCGTACCGTCTTCTCCGTTCGGTCCGTGGAGGAGCGGGAATACGACGTCGATGGCTTCATTTTGCTGTGACGCTTCCTGCGGAAACATCTCCTGGTTCAGGGCAACTGGAGAAAAAGCACTGCCTCCTTGCTCAAATTGAAGCATTTTCACGTTTGAAACAGGCTCAGTTAAACGGGCGCCTCTAACCCATTCGCCTTTTTCTGTTATATAAATCGGATGTATATCAAACTTCTCAGTATTTAGCGCTTTGATTACAGCCAGAGCTGTCTGCAGGGAAACATTATGTTCTGCCGACTTTCCTCCGTACACTAATCCTAGACTTGTTTTCAATGGATACTCCCCCCACTACAATTCATCTTTACTATCTTATCATTTTCACCGGAAAATGATCTAATTATTTTTGGGCATGCTGATGTTGAATGCATTTGTATGTAATTCCTTTTTATTTTATATTAAAATGGCATTGAAAAGGAGATGTGACATATGAAAAAAATCACGACAAACGAACAATTTAATGAACTGATTCAATCCGATAAAGAAATCATTGTAAAGTTTTATGCTGATTGGTGCCCAGACTGCACACGCATGAATATGTTCATCGGCGATATTTTGGAAGAGTACAACCAAAACGATTGGTATGAGCTGAATAAGGACGAGCTTCCTGACCTGGCTGAAAAATACCAAGTAATGGGCATTCCCAGCCTGCTTATCTTCAAAAACGGTGAAAAAACAGCTCACCTTCACAGCGCCAATGCCAAAACGCCTGAAGAAGTGACTGAATTTTTATCTGAACATATAAGCTAATTCGTTAAACAGCCTTATTTTATGTCGTCAGGCTCTACATGAACATGAACATGAGTGACATCGTGTTCATGTTTTATTTTGTCTTCTACTTCATCCGCCACTCCATGGCCTTCTTCTACTGTAAGCTTCGGATCAACCGTAATGACCATCTCAATATGAACTGTACTGCCTAAATACCTCGCTTTCACATCCTTTAGGCGATGCACATTTTCGATCCTGCCGACGGTCTGTTTGTAAGGCTCAAGATCTTTTAAATGGAAGCCGTCTGTTAAGGAATGTGAAGCGTCTTTAAAGATATCCCAAGCAGTTTTGCAAATGATGATGCCGATGATAAAAGCCGTTACCGGATCAATCCACGGCAGCTTCAGCTGGGACGAAAAAACACCGATAAACGCGCCGGCACTTACAAAAGCGTCTGACCTGCTGTCCTTTGCCGCTGCCATCAGGGCAGAGCTTTTAATGGACGCTGCCAGCCTTTTGTTATATAAATAGATGCCATACATAAACACAGCACTGCCTAACGCCGTCCATGCCGCGATAAGATTTGGCGTTTCCGTTGTGCCGCCCGCAATCGCTTTTCCTCCGCCGATTAACACTTCAATGCCGACTGCCATCATAATAAAAGACGCAACAAGAGACGAAATTGTTTCAGCCCGATAATGGCCGTATGGATGATCGCTGTCAGCCGGTCTTTGAGAAATCCGCAATCCTATCAGCACTGCTACTGACGCAACAATATCTGTTCCATTATTTAACCCGTCTGCTCTCAGCGCTTCAGAATGATATAGAATCCCGATGACTAGCTTTACAACAGCAAGAATGACATATGCAAAAATATTGAGGAGCGCCCCTTTTTCTCCCTTTTTCAGATTTTCTGTCCGCTCCATTGAATACCAGCCTCCATTCTATTACATAGTATGGTTCAAAACATGAAAAATAGCAGGACGCGTTCAATGAAGCGGAATATTTCGACAGCAAATTATTGCCCGGGAAACTTTTTGTCGATTTGTTGAATGTTTGTAAATTGGCCAAGAATAGGACTCTTTTCATCTTTACAGGCTATTGCGGACATTGTATACTGAAGTTAATTGATAATGATTATCAATATCGTTTGATTGGAGGTTGGTGACACAATGACACCTCAGTCTGCAGAAATCAGAAAAAAACAGCTCATTCATCTGTTAATACATAATGGTATATACAAAAAGTCAAAGCGTCATCTGTATGAATTGTCGCTGACGGAGTTAGAAAGTGAATACAAACATGTCAGGAGGGCGCCGGAGCATGCCGAAGCGTAAAGTGAAAACTTACCAACAGCTGATCGAGGAAAACAAAGAGGCGATTATGGGCAATCCAAAGCTGATGAACGTTATTTATGACAGGATCGACAGCAAGCATCAAAAAAATCTGCAGGAGCAAAACAATACATAAAAAGAGCCGGTAAGGCTCTTTTTTTATGACTCAAATGCTTCAGCTGCCAGCTTGTGTATCACGGCGTCATCCATCGGCGGGTTGTGAAGACCGGCGCGCACATCACGGTAATAGCGCTGAAGCGGGTTGGTTCGTTCCAGGCTTTTGGCCCCGACAATTCTCATCGCTTTATCAACAACAGACAACGCAGCGTTTGTGACGATATGTTTCGCCGCACCGAGCTCGCTGGTCAAGTGTGGACGCCGCTCCGGATCGTCATACAATTGAGCGATATGGAATAGAAAGTGTCTGGCATTGAGCAGTTCAAGCTCCATCTCGCCTGTTCTTTGCTGTACGGCCGGGACATTCTTGATCGGTCCATTCAAGCTGTTTGGAGAATACTCAGATGCAAATTGCACTGCATAGTCACGAGCAGCTTGAGCAACACCAAGATAAATCGCCGGAATATGGAGCAGCCAGCCATTCGGCTTAGCTCCGCGAGGCCCTTGAAGCAGTTCCACCAGCTTATTCTCATCAAGCATGACTTCGTTCAGTACGAGGTCATGGCTTCCAGTCGCCCGCATCGCCATCATATTCCACGTTTCTTCAATCGACAAACCGGGATCATCTTTATGAATGAGAAACACGCCTGTTGTTTGTTTTTCCTCAATCCATGCGGTTACTAAAAAATAATCCAGTGCTTGTGACATCGTCGTAAAGGTTTTTCTCCCGTTCACTGCCCATTTGCCATCCTTTTTGACGGCGTGTGTACCGGGGCGCCCTCCTCTTGTCGGGCTTCCGGTTTTCGCTTCAGTCGCCGCCCTGTTAATGACAGCACCATCCTGGACTTCCTTGGCAACAAACGCAAACACGTCTTTATCCCAGCTGTTGCCTTCTCCAAGCTCCCCGATTACACTCAAATGCCAGCCGATGCTAAGAGCCGCAGGAGCATCTCCCCGTGCAAGCCGTTCTTGAAACAGGAGCATATCGTAAACAGAAATGCCCCCTCCGCCATGAGATACCGGCAATGTTAATGCTGTATACCCAGCATCACGCAGTTTTTGTATTTTCTCTGCAGGAAAACGTCCCTGCTCGTCATCTTCAGCAGCTGTTTGCTGAAATTCATCCGCAATCCGTCCGATTTTCTCCATCCATTGCCGCTGTTGATCGTTTTGTATAAATAATGACATCCGGCAGCCCCCCCAGTTTTAATTCCGATAAATTTAATATGTATTATAGATTTCCTGCCATTTTTCCGCAACTGTTAATCTTTTGCCCAGTATAGAAAAACACGCCGTTCCCCAAGGGAACAGCGCGATTACACAGGATTTGCATCCCGGTCTTGTTTCATGCCGAGATAAATCAGCATATATGTCAGGTAACCCATCGTCATCACCAGGCCGCCAAAGAAAAAGCTTGAGAAAATCGGCTCTTCAAAAGCGGTCACTGCGGCCAACACAATCCAGCTGGCATACAGATAGATGATAAAATAGCGGATGCCCGTCTTCATTTTATATATCATGTACAGTCCCACGAGAGAAAACAACCCAAGCGCGAGCCTGAAATAAACAAGATGTTCAAACTGAAACATGAATGACACAAATGAGAATCCAAGCAGCAATACAATCGGTAAAGCGGTAATAAAGTTCCTCAATCGAGACACCTCCGTCAGTACCTTTAGTATAAACCAAAATATCACTTGATATTGATTTACGTGAGCTTTTTCACAAAAATGTCATTCCTTTCCTTTAGACCCGAACATCCCGTTTACAGAAGCACCACCAGCCAACAACGATGAAGAATATGGCATGTATGATGAGAATTCCAATTGAAAACAATGGCGTCATGCCTGAAAACAACGCTGTCTCTCCGCTTCTGTATTGCGTAAAGTCAGTGTTCGCAAAAAGCAAAAAGCTGCCCCACTTGTTTTCAAACAACTTCATGAGCTGAACAAGTGTACTCGCTCCGTATAAAACGACAAAAGAAACAACAACAGCTACCGCGCTATTGCGGAACAGCGCAGAACAAAGCAGCCCGAATAATCCCATCATTACGGCTTCAAGCCAGTTTGACCCGATCAGCGCCAAGGTGTTGACCAGCAATGTCTTTGATTCCGCAGTCACCGATGTGCCAAAAAACACGAGACCGAATAATAATGCCAGAATGTAGTATGCCAGATACAAATAGAAGCTGACCATCACGACTGTGATTAATTTTGACCAAAAGACCTTTTGGCGTTTAACCGGACGAATGAGCAAAAATTTGATCGTCTTTTTATCAAATTCCATCGAAACAATTGTTGCTGCAATTACGATCGTTAAAGCCTGCAGCAAAATGTTCAGGCTCGGTGTATACGATAAATAGCCGATGAAGTTTTCATCTGTTCCGGCACTGATGACAATCCGTTTAATGATCAATGCCATGAAGAATTGAAAGACAGCCATCAGGATAAGGGAAACCAAAGTGACCTTCCGATTAAAAAGTTTCATATGTTCATTCCAAATTAATTTAGACAAGCTCTTCTCCCTCCTCTTGATGAGCTGTTGTCGCTTTTATAAATTCGTCTTCCAGTGACTGCGTGTAAGGCGTAATGGAAAATACATTCAGATCTTGTCCGACAAGTGATCGGTTCAGCTCCGGTATGTTTTCTTTTGCCACCTCAACTACAATCGTCCCGTCTTGGCTCTCAGCTTGATATTGATTGCCTGTCAGCCAATTGAGCGCTTTTTCTTGCGGCTGCACTTCTATAATCGCTTTTTCTGTGGTTTGATCAGTTCCTTGTAAGCTGACTTCCGCTTTGATCTCACCTTTTTGAATGATGATGACACGGTCGCACAAGTCTTCAACCTCGCGCAATAAATGAGTGGCGAACAGGACAGCTGTTCCTTCCATTTCTGCGAGTTCCTTAATATGATCCCGAAAATCCTTCATCCCCGCAGGATCGAGGCCGTTTGTCGGTTCATCTAGAATGAGAAGCTTCGGCCGGTGAAGAATTGCCTGGGCGATTCCCAGACGCTGACGCATCCCAAGGGAATAGGTTTTCACCTTATCATGAATCGCTGACGTCAGCCCGACACGTTCCACCACTTCATCAAGCCGTTCATCCGCTATTTTTTTGTGCATATTCGCAAAGTGCTTGAGGTTTTCCCAGCCTGTCAGGTACGGATAGAACTCAGGGTTCTCAACAATCGCTCCAACCGCTTCCATCGCTTTTTCAAACTCTGTATCATGCTGGAATCCGCTGATTGTCACGTTTCCGCTGTTTTGTTTCAGCAGCCCGACGATGATACGGATGAGTGTTGTTTTTCCGGAACCATTCGGACCGAGCAAGCCGATGATTTCACCCTCCATGACGTCCATGCTGATCTGTTTTAAAATCTGTTTAGACCCAATCTTTTTATCGAGGCCTTCAATATGTAAAATCGGCTCAGCCATAAAGCCTTCCTCCTTTTTCGACAAAAAATAAACAGTGCCCAACATTAGGCACTGTTTGTATTATAGCATTTGTTGCTTCCAAATGTTTGGTTAAACCGATGATGAGCGTTTGCTCCGACTGTTTGTTCTTTTCAGTTTCTGTAATGATGACAGGCATTGTCACCTGTTGTGTTCACCACTGTGCGAAGCAATGCCAAGCTCCGATTCCGAGTCTTAATTCATGCCCTGAACAGGCAGGCCGGGAGATCGAGGCACACTCATTATTCGATTTTAAACTACTTTTTATCGCTATTCTCTCGGGGTCCTTTAGACCTATCTTCCTTGTTGGTGACATCCAGAATATCAAGGAGAAACACAAAGATCGGAATCCCGATAATTAAACCCCATATGCCAAAAAAGTGTTCAGAGAAAATGAGTACAGTGAAGGTGAAAAAGATTGGCAGCTCTGTTTTCGCCGACATCAGCTTCGGATTTAAGAAATATGTTTCGATCGCATGAATGGCGAATATGACAAGGACAATGTAGAGCACATACATTCCACCGCCAGTGCTGTAGGCGATAATGCTGAGCGGAATCAGGGAAATGACGACGCCTGCTACAGGGATCAATCCAAGGAAGAACACCATAATCGAAAGCCCAAACAGCTGCGGAAAATGCATAATCCAAAGCGCGATAAACGTCAGAATACAGTTGACGAGCGCAATGATAAATTGAGCCTCGAGCACCTTGCCGAACGTTCTTGCAAATTTGCTTCCGAAAAAAGCAATTTCCTCATAAAAGACCCTCAGTTTGCTCGTTTTAAATTTCGCCATGAATTCAGAAAGCCGTTTTTTCTCAAATAAGAAAAACATGCTGAGAATGAGCGCCATCACGACCTGCAAACCGAATGTGCTGATATCGGCCAGATACGTATACACTACATTGAAGCCCTCTTTGACATATGAACTGATGTTAATATCTCCGAAGACACTGGTGATCTCATCAAAGAAAGGGATGCTGTCAGGATGATACGCAATATGTTTAATCTGCTTTACCAGCTGCTGGATCTGCGCCGCGACGACCGGATAAAACACAAAGCCCCCGACTGTAAGCAGCACAGCCAGCAACATGTAAAGAAACGTAATGACAACCCGCTGGCTCACGCGGAAGAACTGGCTTACAAACTGCCGCACGACAAGCTCCAAACGATCCATTAGAAATGTGAAAATGAAGGTAAGCAATATTAAGTTGATCATGCTCTTAAATAGATATAACACACCAGTTAACACGACAAAGATGGAGAAACGCCTTACTCCCGGGTGCTGAAAAAATTTAACTAAAGCGGCCATTTATACACTCCTGTTAGGACAAACGTCCTTCATTCAATATAGTATCCATTTGTAAATTATATAACAAAAAAATGCTGAGGTCTCTGTCCTTACCTTAATAATTCTTAAACAATTAAAAAAACGGCCCCATGGATGGGCCGTTCTTTTTTCAGACTGCTGTTTTCATTTTTTTCATGCCTTCAACAGCCTCTACGCTTTTTGCTTCATCAAATTCATTCTCGCTTTTTGCAACAATGATCGTGGCGATTCCGTTTCCAATCAGGTTCACAATGGCTCTTCCTTCACTCATGAAACGGTCGACCCCGAGCAGGAGTGCAAGACCCTCCAGCGGAATGACCTGCAGCGCTGACAGCGTTGAGGCAAGGACGATAAATCCGCTTCCCGTCACACCTGCCGCTCCCTTCGATGTCAGCATCAGAACGAGGATAATCGTAATTTGCTGACCGATGCTGAGGTCTACTCCAAACACCTGTGCCAAAAAGACAGTCGCCATTGATAAATAAATGGATGTGCCGTCGAGGTTAAACGAATAGCCCGTCGGAATAACTAGCCCGACAACTGATTTGGAACAGCCGTAGCGCTCCATTTTATCCATCATACGCGGAAGCACCGATTCGGAAGAGCTTGTGCCAAGCACGATCAAAAGCTCATCCTTAATGAAGCGAAGGTAATTCCACAGGCTGAATCCGTAAAGCTTGCAGATGATATTTAAAGCAACAAATACGAACAGGAACATCGTAATATAAACAGACATCATTAAGCTTGCCAGCGGTTTGATGGAATCGAGCCCGAAGTGTCCGATTGTATACGCCATCGCCCCGAATGCCCCGATTGGCGCGGCACGCATAATGTAGCCGATAATTTTGAAAAAAACATGAGAAACCTTGTCGAAGAAATCAATGACGCTTTTCCCTTTTTCACCTAATGCCGCAAGACCCACTCCGAAAAGAATAGAAAAGAATAAGACCTGCAAAATGTCCCCTTTTGCGAAGGCATCAACCATGTTGGATGGAACAATGTGTGTAACAAATTCAATCCAGTCGATTCCCTGACCGCCATTTTGCGTGTATTGTGATACATCTCCCTTTTCAAGCTTGCTGTAATCAAGACCCGCACCCGGCTTCATAATATTGACGACAAATAAACCGATAATGAGTGCGAGGGTGGTGACAACCTCGAAATAGATAAACGCTTTTCCCCCTACTTTTCCAACCTTCTTCATATCGCCCATTTTTGCAATCCCGAGAACGATTGTGAAGAAAATAATTGGTGCGATCACCATTTTAACAGCGTTGATAAATGTATCGCCAAGCGGTTTCATTTCTTTGCCGACATCCGGCCAGACCAGCCCGACAATGACCCCGATGATGACCGCGGTTATGACTTGAACTGTTAAATTTTTAAACAGTTTCATATCCTTCATCCCCCTGTCCTATTCGCCTTTTGTGTCTTTCTTACTAGAATGATAGCGTTTTCATAACGTCTGGGGAAGTTTATGATCATAACGGACATTTTGGTCTTTTTGGTCTCAGGTTTATCCTTTTAACACGTAGCGGTTGACCGGCCGGCCGACTCCTCCGTATTGAACGTCCAATTTGATGGCCCCGGTTTTTTCTAAGTAATCAAGATATCGTCTGGCTGTCACTCTGGCGATGCCGAGCGCCTTGGCAACCTCTTCAGCAGAAAGGGATGCGGTTTGCTGTTTCAAAAAAGCAGTGACTTCATTCATCGTGAAGTGATTCAACCCTTTCGGCAGATCCTGTACGGCCTGCTGCGGAATATTCAGGATCGCATCGAGCTGTTCCTGGGAGAGCGTATCATTCGCTTCGATTTTTTGTTTATATTGCTTGTACTTTTCGAGCGCCTGTCTCATTCGCTCAAGCTTAAACGGCTTTAAGATATAGTCAACCGCCCCGTTTTGCAGCATGAGTGAGATCGTTTCCTTGTCTTTTGCAGCGGAGACGACAATGACATCCACTTCAAGCTTTTGCTTTCTGATCTCCTGCAAGGTCTTGATGCCGTCTTTTTTCGGCATGTACACATCGAGAATGACGAGATCCGGCTGTTCTTCTTTAATCAGCTTCATGCCTTCCTCTCCGTTTCCTGCCGTTGCACAGACAGTAACGCCTTTAACGGTTGTAATAAAATCCTTATTGACCTCTTGAACCATCGGATCGTCTTCAATGAGCAGAACCTTCCATTCTTTACGAGCCATACTGTGCTTCCTCCCCCTTCATTGGAAAAACGATAGAAAAAGATGTCCCCTGCCCCGCATGTGAATCAACTTCTATCGTGCCCGATCCTTTGTCTATGATTTGTTTCACTAGATACAAGCCATAGCCTGTGCCGCCAGTTTTATTGACCGTAAAACCTTTGTCGTAAAGGCGAGGCATATGTGCCGGATCAATTCCGCAGCCGTTATCTTCTATTAAAATAGCAAGGATATCATCTGTTTGTTCGATACTAATGTCAATTCTTTTGTCTTCAGATTGAACGGTTTCAAATGAGCCGAAGGCATTTTCAATCAGATTCCCCAAAAGCACGACGATATCATGCTGATCAACATGCTCGGGAAATTGCTGAAGACTGCTGTTTTCATCTATATGAACAGCAATGCCGAGCTCTCTTCCCCTTCTGATTTTACTTAATAGAAGGCCTGCCGCAGCGTCATTTTGAATCGAGCGGTGCAGAAATTCAGTCACATTTTCCTGCTCAGTTGACGCCTGGAATGCAAGCTGCAAGGCTTTTTCAGATTTCCCCAGCTGGATGAGACCGGCGATCGTGTGCAGCTTATTCATATGCTCATGGTTTTGGACACGGAGCGCCTCCACAAAGTTTCTGACACCAGTCAATTCCTCTGCCATCTTGGCCGCTTCCGTTCTGTCCTGAAAAATCGCAACGGCGCCGATCACTTTTTTCTTCATGACGATCGGAATTCTGCTGCTCATGATGACTTTTCCGCTGACACGAATTTCTTCATTATAAACCGCTTTGTTCCGCTCCACGATTTCGGGCAGGCGCGAATCCTTGAGAACCTCCCAAATCACCTTGCCGATCAGATCCCCCTGCACTTCAAAGATCTGTTTCGCTTTTTCATTAAAAATCGTAATGATGAGACGATTGTCAATGGCGATCACCCCTTCATTCATCGAGTGAAACGTCGCTGTCCGTTCTTCATACATTCGGACAATCTCATGGGGTTCAAGCTGAAACATTTGTTTTTTGATATGGCGGGCCAGCAAAAAGGAACCAGCAAGGCCGAAGCCGAGTGTCAGCACAACGATGAATGCGATATCACGCTTTAAATGAAGCAGGATGTCAGCGATCCCCGGCAGCGTTTTTCCGACAAGCACCACGCCTATTTGGTTCAGGTCTTGATCCTTAACCGGATAAAAAGCGCGAACCGCCGTGCCGATCTCACCCTTTGCTTCAGAGAAATAAATGTGCTCCGCAAACGCTGCCTCCTCGTCTGCACCTTCTGATTTCTTTCCGATGCTTGTGCTGACAGGATGCGTATATCGGATGTGATTCATATCCATGACGACAATATAGTCTGCTTCATTAATCATCCTGATTTCTTCAACCGCATGGCGAACAGCTTCTGTTTGTTTTTTTCGCGCCAAGGCTTCTTTCACTTCTGTCATCTCTGACACTGTCCGGGCCGTATTCATCAGCCGCTTTTTCAGCTCCCGCTCCTCTGTATGCTGAATGTTGCCGATGAGCACAATGCCGCCGATCAAAAAGGAGAAAATGACGAGTATATAGGATAAGATCGTGATTTTCCAACGGATTGAGAGCTTCTTTTTGTTCATCAGCTTCTCCTTTCAGGTCTTTACGAATGTGATTGCCCCCATTATCCTTAACATAGGGGAGGGCTTTTCATGAAGAGTTTGCTTGCATGTCTCACACTGATGATCGCTGGAATTGCAACCGCTTTATTTATCGGATTCCATGATCATACCGGCAATAAAGAGATTGTTTATGATGACGACCAGGAAGGCCTGCAAGATCAAATCGTGTTTAAATTCAGCCACGTGGTTGCTGAAAATACGCCAAAAGGGCTGGCCGCCAATAAATTCGCTGATCTGGTGAACGAAAAATCAGGCGGGAAAATAAAAATAGAAGTATTTCCGAATGGAAGCCTGTACTCGGACATTGAAGAAATTGAAGCATTGCAAAACGGCGATGTTCAATTTATCGCCCCCTCCACATCGAAGCTCGGCATGCTCTCGCCTGAATGGGGAGTGCTGGATCTGCCGTATGCATTTACAGATTACAACGCCGTCAAAAAAGGGCTGAACGGAAGCATCGGCACACAGCTGTTTGATTCTCTAAAGAAAAACCAATTAAAAGGACTGGCCTATTGGACGAACGGCTTTAAGCAAATCACAACAAATCAAGGGCCGGTCAAAACACCTGATGATTTAAAAGGGCAGGATCTGCGCATTATGCAAAGCGATGTGATTGAGAATCAGTTCAAGCTGCTTGGCGCAACACCTCATCAGGAATCCTTCAATTCTACCTTTCAGCTGTTAGAAAACAATGTAGTCGATGGCGAAGAAAATACAATTTCAAACATCTATTCTAAAAAATTTTATAATGTTCAGGACTATTTGACAATAAGCAGCCACGGTTACCTCGGCTACGCTGTCATGACTGATGAACACTTCTGGAAGGCGCAAACACCAGAAACAAGACACATTTTGACTGAAGCGATGAAGGAAACGACGGAGTGGAATGAAACGTATGCCGAACAAATGAACAAGGAGCAGCTGGAAGAAATCAAAAAGAATTCTGCAATACATATTTATGAGCTGTCAGATAAAGAGAAACAAGAATGGATGAAGCGTCTTGACCCTGTTTACCGGCAGTATGAGCCCATCTTTGGCCGGGAGCTGATCCGGGAACTGTTGGAGCTGCGAAAAGATTCATAGTTCCCATCTCGATACGCTGTTTTTCGTTTATCTTTCTATCGAGAGGAAATATAAAAAGAGATAATCGAAAAAGGAGATGGGTACATGTTTAAGCACACAAAAATGCTGCAGCATCCTGCTAAACCAGATCGTCCAGATCCATTATTCGCTAAAAAAATGCAAGAAATTTTAGGCGGGCAATTCGGAGAAATTTCAGTTGCCATGCAGTACTTATTTCAAGGCTGGAACACAAGAGGAAATGAAAAATACAAGGACTTGCTGATGGATACGGCAACTGAGGAGCTCGGGCATGTTGAAATGATCGCAACGATGATTGCCAGGCTTCTTGAGGATGCCCCTCTTGATCAGCAGGAAAAAGCTGCTGAAGATCCGGTCATCGGCTCCATCCTGGGCGGCATGAACCCTCACCATGCGATTGTATCAGGACTTGGCGCCATGCCGGAAAGCAGTACAGGCGTACCTTGGAGCGGCGGTTATATCGTAGCAAGCGGAAACCTGCTGGCAGACTTCCGCGCCAACCTGAATGCGGAATCTCAGGGCCGTCTGCAGGTCGCACGCCTGTTTGAAATGACGGATGACAAAGGCGTCAAAGATATGCTCAGCTTCCTGCTGGCGCGTGACACGATGCACCAAAATCAATGGCTTGCCGCCATTAAAGAATTAGAAGCACAGGAAGGTCCGGTTGTGCCGGGTACATTCCCGAAAGCGCTCGAAAAACAAGAGTTCTCACATCAGCTTATCAATTTCTCTGAAGGCGAAGAAAGCGCCGAGCAAAACTGGCTGAATGAAAAAGCGCCGGACGGAGAAGCCTTTGAATATGTGAAAGAAGCAAAAACGTTTGGAGAAAAACCGGAGTTAAAACCAGCACCGCCTTTTGTTCATAATACACTTCCGGGACGCGAGTAAAGAGACAAGCCCAAAACATGATGTTTTGGGCTTTGATTATGCCTTCAGAACCGTCCAGTCTGGTTCGTACCGGATATCAGGGTTATGTAACAGATCGTGAACGAACGGTTTATCCTCTTCGTACACCGTCACCTCTATCGAAAGAATTACAGCCTTCTGATCGTTTTCCTCGTATATGCTGTCATGTTCGTTCTCCATAAAATGATCATAGGCTGCTCTGTTTTCCCATACACTGATGATTTCTGCGGTGAGCGGCTCGTCTATCGTTTTTCGCCAGCCGCCGGCCTGTTTGATAAAGCCGCTTATATGCGATAATGCTCCCCACTGTGACTGCGCTTTTGCAAATGCTTCAGCGTTTGCAGCGTCTACTTTACATATCATCTTTTTGATTAGCATGGCTACTCCTCTATGATGACGGTTTTGGCTTGTTGATGCTCGACACAGAGATTCACCGTTCTGACGTAAGAGCGTGTGCGGTGAACCGTGCCTTTCGGGATCAGCAGGCTGTCATTTGCTTTGAGCACCGCGGTTTCTTTGTCCTTAAAATCGATCAGCAGCTCCCCTTCAAGAACAATAAACAATTCGTCTGAGTCAGGGTGATGGTGCCAGTCATATTCTCCCGTAAACACCGCAAGGCGCACGCAGTGGTCGTTGACCTCTGAGATTGAAAAATTGGCGTGCTTTTCTTTGACTTCATTTGCGATGGCGAGCAAGTTTTGCATCTTGGACATTAGCGAAAACCCCTTTTTCACTTATTGTATCGCAATAGTGGCATAAATTGAGAAGATTCCAAAAAAAAGCGATCCAGCTGATGTGCCGGATCGCTTTTTTATTTACAGGTTGTCTGCCTTTATGCTTTTGATTAGTCGTTGTTGCGGGCGTTTCCGCCTTTTGAGCCAATTTCTTGGTAGAATTCTTTATCATGATTTTTGCTTGTAGCCTCTCCGCCTTTACGGCCGATATCTTGATAGAATTCTTTATCATGATTTTCGCTAGTGGCTTCTCCGCCTTTTTCGCCGATTTCTTGATAGAACTCTTTGTCATGATTTTCGCTAGTGGCTTCTCCGCCTTTTTCACCGATTTCTTGATAAAATTCTTTGTCATGGTTTTTGCTTGTGGCTTCTCCGCCTTTTTTCCCAATCTCTTGATAGAATTCTTTGTCATGGTTCTTGCTTGTTGTTTCTCCGCCTTTTCTACCTGCTTCTTCTCTGCTCATTTTGTTATCGTCTGCCATTTTGAATTCCTCCTTTAATTGGTGTTGGTTGTTGTATTCCCGCTCACAATTCTTTTAAACAAACAAAACACATTGGGTATGTTTCCACTAAAAAAAGCAGGCGGATCGCGGTGTCCGTCTGCTTTCTGCTATTCCATCTCTCGTTCTGTTTCTTTCAGTCGTTCAAGAATGCGCCTCTTTTTGTACAGCATCATGCCTGTCTCGGTAATGTCGTTTAATGTTGAGCGATTGGCAGCGGCGCCAAAAACCATTCCGGCAACCGGCACCATCTGGAAAAGTTTTTTCCAGCCAAACGTGTCTCGATAGCCCAAAACGACTTCTCGCCAGCCTTGGATTTGAGAAGCGACATTCTTATATGTACGGTCTTGATCGTAGTGTTTTAATTCCTGCAAAATCGATCTTTTGCCGACAACATCAGCCGACGTCAGCTGCAGACATTTCACAATGAAGACGCGTTCTTTTTTCTCCTTTGGATCATAGCCGTATGCGACTGCGATATCCTGTAATGTTTTTAGTGATAAGCCAAGCACTGCCGGAATGTCTGCCGCCAGCGTAAACACGCCGCCCACACCGGTTGTCGCGCCTTGAACGGTTGCTGCGTTGGTTCTGTTTTTGCCCATTCCTTCCGCAATTTCATCCATGACAGGAAGAGGCGCTTTCCGGATGTCCTCCAGTGATTCAAAGATCTCCTCCGGCAGTTTCTTTTGAAACATCCTGATAATCTGTTTTTCAGATGTCAGGTACTGTCCGCCTGTTTGAACAAAGCTGCCGACCTCATCCAAGAGCTTGCCGATCTTTTTCTGGATGAATTCCGGTGTCAGCTTGTCCAGCAGCTGAAACGGGAGACGGCTGAGCTTTTCCCAAAACCAGATTTTTTGCTGATCTTTTTCCCATTTCTCTATCTCTTTTAATTGCTGATGTAAGTCTTCTTTTCGTTCCGTTGTCACCCAACCCGCACTTCCCTTCCGTTTTTTCTACTATATAGTATACCTTCATTTTTTCGGATGCGTTTTTATTTTTCACCTGCGGGTACCATTTTTATAAAAGGAAAAGGAGTGATGGACATGCCTTGGTCGATGAAGGATTATCCTGCTTCATTAAAAAATCTTGAGAAGCCGGTGAGAAAAAAGGCGATAGACATTGCAAATGCGATGATTGATGAAGGCTATGGGGAAGGGCGCGCGATTCCAATTGCGACAAGCAAAGCGAAGGAATGGGCGGAAAACGCCTCTACAGATGAAATTGATGATTTCCTGACGCATGATGATGAGACAGAACGCGATGCTGATCCAAGCAGCGGCAGCGGCCCCGAGCTCATGAATAAACCAGAGCATGTTATTAAGCATAAAAAAGGCTGGGCAGTCAAAGCCGAGGGCGCCAAACGTGTGTCTGAAATCAAGGATACAAAGAAAGAAGCGATTGAACGGGCAAAGGAAATCGCGGCGCATAAAGGCACTGAGGTCATTGTTCATTTAGCTGACGGCAGTGTGCAGAGAAAGATTAAAACAGGATCATAAAGGAATATGCTTTTAAGTGTTTCGAAATGATCAGGAGCGGTTATTGATTGGTAAATCATTTATGAGAGGTGATCATGATGCTTAGCTTTTTGGTTTCATTAGTTGTTGCTATTGTTATCGGATTAATTGGGAGCGCCATTGTAGGAAACCGGCTGCCGGGAGGAATTTTCGGCTCTATGATTGCCGGGCTGATCGGCGCTTGGATTGGGCACGGACTTCTTGGCACATGGGGACCGAGCCTCGCCGGCTTTGCTATTTTCCCGGCCATCATCGGGGCAGCCATCTTCGTATTCTTGCTGGGCCTTATATTCCGCGGGCTGCGGAAGGAAGCCTAGACTCATTAGATACAGAAGGCATCGTTTCGAACTGAAACGATGTCTTTTTATATGGGACCTTATCCCGAATCCCTACATATCATGTTACATAACAGGGAAAAATTCAGAAGTGTATTTTGAACATTTTCGGTTGACAAGAAACCGGGATGGTCATATGATGTAGATAAAATAATTTGCCTTAAGGAAACTCTTTGTTGTACGGCAAAAACAAACAGAATTCAGGTGAGACATGATGAACAAGGACATCACAGCACAATCTCCCCGTTCCAAAGCCGTCCAAGATGCGCTTGACGGGAAAATCAGAGGATTCAGAGGGCTGCTCCCTTTTCTCGGCCCTGCATTTATAGCAGCCATTGCCTATATTGATCCCGGCAACTTCGCAACGAATATTTCGGCGGGTTCTAAATACGGATATATGCTCTTATGGGTGATCTTATTTTCTAATATCATGGCGCTTTTAATTCAATCCCTATCCGCCAAACTCGGTATTGCGACAGGCAAAAATCTGCCTGAGGTTGCCCGTGAAGAATTCCCGAAGCCTGTTTCGATCGGATTATGGATTCAGGGCGAGCTGGTCATTATCGCAACTGATCTGGCGGAATTTATCGGAGCGGCTCTGGGACTGTATTTGCTGTTCGGCATTCCGATGCTTGAAGCGTCTATTATAGCTGCGATCGGTTCTTTCGCGATATTGGAGCTTCAGCGCCGCGGTTATCGCTCACTTGAAGCCGGTATTGCCGGTATGCTGTTTGTGGTCGTGATCGCCTTTGCGCTGCAGACCTTTTTCGCAAAGCCTGATGCCGTGTCAGTGATGAAGGGCCTTTTTGTCCCGGCGTTTCATGGCACTGACAGTGTGCTTCTTGCAGCGGGTATTCTTGGCGCAACTGTTATGCCGCACGCCATTTATTTACACTCTGCCCTTACACAGCGGCGGGTGGTTGGCAAAACTGATGCTGAACGGAAAAAAATCTTTAGGTTTGAATTTATTGATATTTTAATAGCGATGCTGATTGCAGGGGCTATTAATGCAAGTATGCTGATTGTGGCTGCCGCATTATTCTTCAAAAACGGCCTGTTTGTTGAGGATCTCGACGTCGCATTTCAGCAATTCGGACATCTTGTCAGCCCTATGTCTGCGGCTTTATTCGGGATCGGGCTGCTCGTTGCCGGTCTATCCAGTTCGTCTGTCGGCACACTTTCAGGCGACGTGATTATGCAAGGATTTATCAACTACCGCATTCCGCTGTATGTACGGCGTTTTATCACGATCATTCCGCCGATCTTGATCATCGCGTCAGGCGTTAATCCGACGACCGCTCTCGTACTGAGCCAAGTCGTGCTGTCCTTCGGGATCGCCTTTGCCCTCATTCCGCTTATTATGTTTACAAGCAATAAACGGATCATGGGATCTCTAATCAACGCCAAATGGGTCACAGTGGTGTCTTGGCTGATTGCTGTATTGATCGTCGCTTTGAATGTGTTTTTAATTGTAGATACGTTTCGATAAAAAAACCGGCTTCTAAAGCCGGTTTTTATTTTTTCGCAAAAGCTCATTGATACCCTTTTTGACAGAAATTTGTTATGATAGAAGAAAAATCGGAGTTTTGATGATGTCAGTATTTATTCTGTTTTATTTGTGGATTGTTCCTATTGTTATCGGCATTTTATGTTCTGTTGCTGCCCATAAATCCAAGGGAAAAATGAGAGTCGCGCCCGGCATTGCCATGATCGTGCTCAGTATCATTTCCCTAATCACGGCGTTTACGGCCGGACACACAAATTTCCACGTGTTTATCGGCGGCATGTTTTTATTCGGCACCTTCTTGGTCGGTTCTGCTTTTCCTTTCTTCTTCGGGCTGAAGAAAAAAGAGAAATAACCCTATTATGAGAAGAGTTCTGTAAGATTTGATAAGAATAAACATACAAGGACAAAAATAATTGACTAGGTAAAATTAAGACTGCCGACTCACATCGACAGTCTTTTAACTATACAATTGTATTTATTTCGTGTTAATTAACAAAAACAAGAAGTCCTTAAGATTAGCTAAAAATAAAAACAAATAACAGAATAGCACTACTCCACTTAATCGTTTATTTTTGAAAAATATGCACTTGTCATTTTGTCCTTTTTTTGCATAGTTATAATCGTGATAACAAGCGTAGATCATTCCAATTGATCCGATTAAATAAATAATAATCTTAATGTAATCAAACATAAAACCCCTTCCCCCTAAATTGGATTGAAAAGACATAATAATTATAACAGTCTGACATTAACATTTAAACGATATTTTAAATGGTGGGATTTCTTAACTTTTGGTTGAAAATATTCCTAAACTTCAGTTTAAACTTATCATAAATTCGTGATAAAAACTTGTACAATTTCCTATACTCCGTATCCGTTATAAACAATAAATCAAGGGCTATCATTATAACACCAAATTGAAGAAGACCCATAAATATAATTATAGATAAATGAAAAAGAATTGAACCTATAAGCAGGGGAATTTTAAAATACCTATTCCAAACTAATATTGGAAACATTAGCTGGAGAAACAATGCTGAGTATGTTCCTAATACTAGAAGATAAGGATTATCAATAACGAGATTTGTAAACCCTTTGTTTATACTATATTCATCAACCTGTAGTATATAGTAAAGTGCGGTCCCATGGGTCCACATTTTTCCTTGCGCTTTGTTAAAGCCCGCAAAAAAATAAAGTAAAGACACTTGAATCATTGAAATCATCACTGAGAAATTGTGAATAATAATAGTAACTTTAGACTTTTCTTTCGAACGGGATTCAGTATGAATAGTAAAAAACTCACCTAAGGATGCAAAAATAAGATACAACATAATAAGAATAAGAATATTATTACCACCGTCATGTATATAAGGATTCCTTTGATATAAAGACCAAACCCAAATAAAATTTATGATGCTGACTATTCTCATTTTATACCCTAATATATACAGAGTATTAATGACTATTCCACTTATAAAAATAAACTCAAAATATAACTGTGAGTCACTAAAAAGATATAGAGAAGTAAAACCATAAGCTTCAAAGCATTTTTCAAATGAATAAAAAGCATTAGGTCCCCATATTTCATTCCTTTGAGCAAAGTGAATTAAATAAGTAAACATAATATGTAATCCAATAAATATCCTTAAGATGCTTGAACCTATTAAATAATGCATTTTATTTGACATTAAATGATTAAAATTTCTGAACTTATTTAAAATAATTTTCAAATTAAATCTCATTCCTTTGTTAGTAAATTGATATGGGGGAACTGCTGTACATTAAATTTTGACTTCCCCTTCTTTCCATACTCAGGAAACGATTCTATAGACAACTTAACATCTAATGATTCTAATTTTACTTTCTTACTTCTCTCTATTTTTTTCACAGCTATACTAGATATAATTTGGATGTACTCGTTCTCAATTAATTGTTTATTCTTCTTTTTATCATTCAGCTTTAGATACGGTTGAACCTCAAAGACAGCACCAGAAAGCGCAGTTTTCATTAATCTGTTTGGTGAAAATAAATTGTTTTTAATATCTGCATTATAACTTTCTGTAATATCTATCCACTCAGTATATTCTTTTTGTCCTTTATTATTTGTAAAGACCCCCCTGCAGATAATATTGTTATTTGTGCTTACCGGATCTGGGGCAAATAATTGCCAGTTTTGAGTAAATAATGGATTCATATACGTTGAAATTAATTTCTCATGCTTAAAGTTAACAGGATTTAACGGCAAGTTATACATTATCATTATTATTGTATGGAATACTACTAATAAAGAAAGGAACAAAACAAGTAAATTATATTTCCTCTTTGTCTTCAAATTATACAACCTCCATTTGAAAAGGAAGGGAGGCCCCTTCCTTTTTACCTACCAAATTCCGCAACTTCTGAAATATCAATATCCTTGTGATCTTGAGGATTCACTATATAACATGCATATTTTCTAGCAGGAGCTGCACTATATATAGATTGTGCATTAGCTTTGTTTGCTTGTTTTCCCAACCAATTTCCAGCGGCTTTAATGCCATCATAAACTGCTGCACTAACAATACCGGCAGCAACTCCAGCAGCAAATGCATTTTTTGTTGTGTATTCATCTTCACCAGTATTTAATTCAATATGTTTTACCTGTTTAATATGCTCTGGTGCAGCTTGCGTTGTATAAGAATTCGCAAAAAATGTTACTCCTAATACCCCTATTGAAATTGTACTAAATAACTTTTTTTTCATAATCTAATTCCCCTTATACTTATTTTTATCGACCGAAACACTTATCCTTATAGTTCCTCCTTTTTAAAAAAATGGAAATACAAGGACATAATAACATATCATTTTTTTATATGTAAACACTTTCTTACAATACATCTATGATCCTATGAGTCGACATTTAAATCTAAAAATAGGTTTTTTAATTTAATTAAAAGGGTTATTGGGAGTTATCCCAATAACCCTTAGTTATATTCACTAAAATAACCGTTTCAAACTTTTCTTCAGTGACGGCATTTCAAATTTTTGGTTTTCGAAGAAGTTTTTCAGCATGTATTTGCTAAAGCCTTTCGCCTGCCCGTAGGTGATTTTGCCAGGCAGCGGCGGTTCGTTTCCAATCATGACATCCACAACGACAGGTTGGTCAGAGTGCAGCGCCTCATGGAAAGCCGGCGCAAGCTCTTCCGCTTTGGTCACTTTGATGCCCTTTGCTCCGCAGCTTTCTGCAAATGCGGCATAGTTGACATTTTGAAGTTTTGTGACATAGTCGATATTGCCTTTGACCTGCTGCTCGTACTCAATCATGCCGAGATTTTCGTTGTTTAAAATGACGACTGTGATCGGGAGCTTATATTTGACGGCGGTCGGAAGGTCCTGCATGACCATGGAAAATCCCCCATCACCGCAGACGGCGATCGCCTGGCGTTCCGGTTCGGACAAGCTTGCTGCGATCGCTCCCGGCAGGCCGCAACCCATTGTCGCAAGCCAGCTGGAAACGATGAAATCCTGGTTCGCGTTCATTTTGAAATGGCGCGCCATCCAGACTGTCACAGTGCCGACATCTACAGAGAGCACCGCATCATCGGCTGCCGCTTCCTGAAGACGGGCCACGACCTGCTGAGGTTTAAGCGGTGTTGTGGCCTCTGTCTCATCTTTTTCAATTTCGTTCCACCAATGCTGCATATGTTCTGTGCAGGCATTCAGGAATCTTCTGTCTTCCTTGCGTTCAATATACTCTGTCAATTCGCGCAGGCCGAGAGCCGAATCGCAGACAAGGCCCGCTGTCACCGGATACCGTTTTCC
Organism: Bacillus sp. FSL K6-0993; assembly: GCF_037977205.1. Taxonomy (NCBI): domain Bacteria; kingdom Bacillati; phylum Bacillota; class Bacilli; order Caryophanales; family Bacillaceae; genus Bacillus; species Bacillus sp. FSL K6-0993. Next base: position 480,466 of record NZ_CP150275.1, on the reverse strand, counting down.
GATTTTTGCCGGGTCTGAATCGAGCTGTATCGCCGGCGTGTCATCTGGCAAATAATCACGGTACGGGAATGACGTTCCGAGCATGATTAATAAATCACATTCCTCCATTGCCTCGTAAGCCGGCTTTGTTCCGATCTGCCCGAGGTTGCCGAGAAAATGCGGATGCTTATCGGGAACAACACCCTTTGCCGGGAGTGTAACAACGATCGGAGCGGCGGCTTTGTCCGCAAATTCTAAGAGCTCCTGTTTCGCCTTTTTCATTCCCTGCCCTGCCAGGATAATCGGCTTCTTAGCGTTATTAATATATTGGGCGCAGGTGACGAGCTGTTCTTTTTTCGGTTCAAGGTTCCCGTCAATATACACTGGTGAAGTATACACGGGCTCCCGTTTGATTTTCTCCGCAAACAAATCATCTGACACGCTCAATACCGCAACGCCTTTTTTGCTGTAGGCGGTCCTGATCGCCTGATTTAAGAGATCCGGAAGTGATTCTGCGCTATGTACCTCTCTGTTGAACACAGCCACGTCCTCAAACATTTGCTCCAGCTTAATCTCCTGGAAATAGTCCCGTCCGACTTCGCCAGAAGAAACCTGTCCTGCAATCGCCAGCACAGGGGCGCCGTCCGCTTTTGCATCATATAAACCATTTAATAAGTGTACCGCTCCCGGCCCTGCGATTGACAGACAGACTCCGATCTTGCCGGTGAGTTTTGCTTCAGCCGCGGCTGCCAGTGCCGCTACCTCTTCGTGGCGGGTTTGAATGAACTTCAGTTGATTTCTTTCGTGTCTTAATTCTTCAATAAACTCATTTATACTGTCTCCGGGGATGCCGTATACATGATCAACTCCCCATTGCTCAAGCAGCTCTGTCATTACTTGTCCTGCAGTTTTGTGTGCCATAACGTATCCTCCTTTTTCCTTTTTTCAATACCACAGGAGAAAGGCTTTAAAACCCGGAGACCTTTATCGCTTGCCCAGTCTTCTTTTCAACAGGTCGATCGCCGCGAGCAACCCGCTATTCTTGACGGTGACATTTACATCTTGAGCGCCGTTTTTGAAATCATTGATCTGCCTTTTTCGGTTCGGCACCATAAAAAGCGGCAAACGCCCCGGAGAAACCCACTTTAATCCCGCTGTCTCTGTGCCGTTAGCCATTGCTTGTCCGCCTGTTATGCTTCCGAAAAACACATGCTGTTCATCTTGAAACTTTGGCCTTAGGTAAACACCTATTTTCGCAGAAAGCGCTGCATTGTATCCCGTTTCTTCCAATACCTCCCGCACTGCCGCTTCCTCAGCCGATTCCCCGGGATCAACCCTGCCGCCCGGCAAATCCCATAGAGGGACATCTTTTCGTTTCACCAGCAGAATTTGCTGACTTTCGTTCAGTACGATCACAAAAGCACCTTGTGTATACACCGCCATACCTCCTTTTCCAACAAAAAAGGACCAAGGTGATTCCCTTGGTCCTAGAGCTTTACTTTTTAAAGTGATACGGCAGTGTGGCAACCATTATGTCCTTTTTCCAGAACAGCCGGACTCTGAGGAGGAAGGCCGATTGGTTGTGAAGGATGGTGTGCCAGCGTTTTTTCGTTATAAATTGCGGAAACAGCACCATAACGGAAAACTGCTCCTTCTTCGCTTTTGCCTCAACTGTTTCCAAAAACTTATCAAACGGATGGACAAGGCTTCTGTAAGAGGAGTGAAGCGTCACGAGACGCACGCCGTTATTAAGCTCTTCCCAGCGTTTTTCGAATTTCTTTTCCTGTTCTCTGTCAAATGACACGTGAACGGCGATCACCTGATCGGACAGTGATTTCGCATAGTGAATCGATTTTTGCACGACGGTGGTGACACCAGCCACAGGCACAATCACAACGGTGCCTTTGATTTCTTCCGGCTCTTTGTCTACGATGCGAAGCTGTTCGCCAACTGCTGTATAGTGATTTTTAATCGCAAAAAACAGCAAAACGACGATAGGCATAAAGATTAACACAGGCCATACGACATTAAACTTCGTCACAAACAGAATGGATAGAACCATAAACGATATCAGAGCGCCGCAGGAGTTGATCAGCATTTTTCCGATCCAGCCTTTTGGTTTTTGCTTGATCCATTTCATGCACATGCCGGTTTGTGAAAGCGTAAATGGAATAAATACGCCCACAGCATATAACGGGATTAAGTGCTCCGTCTGTCCTCCGAATAAGATAATGAGAACAATGGAGGCAAAGCCTAAAAAGATAATCCCATTTGAGAAGCCTAAGCGGTCGCCCCTGACTGTAAACATTCGCGGCATATACTGGTCTCTCGCCAGGTTGAAGGCAAGCTGCGGGAAGGCTGAAAATCCCGTATTTGCCGCAAGAACCAAAATAAGCGATGTGACACCTTGGATGACATAGTAGAACACATTCCGCCCGAAGGTTTCGGACGCAATTTGTGAAACCACTGTTTCATCAGGCTTCGGCGCCGTACCATACCCGTACGCGAGCACCGTGATGCCGGAAAACAGAATCGCCAGCAAAATCCCCATCATCGCAAGCGTTCTTGCCGCGTTTCGCGCAGGCGGGTTTTTGAATGCAGGAATCGCGTTAGAAATGGCCTCAACCCCGGTCAATGCTGAGCAGCCGGAGGAAAAAGCCTTAAGCAGCAAAAACAGCGTAATGCCGGCTACAGGTGTGCCGAGCGGTGTATGATGGGCTGGCTGGTCTATTTGTCCTGTCATGAGTTTAAACAACCCGACTGCAATGAGAACCAAAAGCGCCACCACAAACAGATAAACCGGGTAGGCAAGTATGGATGCCGATTCCGAAAGCCCGCGCAGGTTCAAAATCATAATCACTAACACGAGAAAAATAGCGATCGGTACATGATAATCATGCAATGCAGGAAAGGCTGACGTGATGGCGTCCGTGCCTGCGGAAATACTTACCGCTACTGTTAAAATATAATCAACAAGCAATGAACCGCCCGCAATCAATCCCGGTTTTTCACCGAGATTTTCTTTAGAAACGACATACGCCCCGCCGCCCTGCGGATAAGCGTAAATAATTTGCCTGTATGAAAGAATCAGTGCGAGCAGCAAGATGAGAACGCCAACCGCAATCGGAATGGAGTACCAAAATGCGGCAGCACTGATTGTTGCCAAAATGATTAGAATTTGTTCTGTCCCATATGCGACAGATGACAGCGCATCTGAGGAAAGCATAGCCAAGGCTTTTAATTTCGTCAGTTTTTGCTCTCCAGCTGCTTGGGATTTTAGTGGTTTCCCAATCAAAAAACGTTTGATTGAATGATACATCGATGTCTTCCCCTTTTAATTTCTCATTTTTCAATTAAAACAATAAAACATCAGTGTCTTGCTCTCACATGTTGATGATAGTCCTTTCTGCTATGATGTCTCTGTATGCGATTTGCATTCAAAAATGAACAACAAAAAACACAGAGGCAAACGGATGCCCCTGTGCCATAACATCGAACACAGGTTTCATTCATCTCCTCTCACGAACGCTTACGAGGTTAGCTGACGGATTCGGGCATATGAGAGTTAGCCCTACCTAAAAAGGATTCACCCCAACGGCAAAAAGCCGTTCTATTGGGTCCCCCGCTCTGATTTCAGATTAAGCGATTTGTTTTCTAAAAGAGATCATACTCCCGTTCCCGCACGTTGTAAAGAGGCTTATTGGCTGAGAGAAAAAAATAAAATGACAGGTTCCACAAATGGAATTTACTTACCAAAAATAAAAAAACAGAGGCTAAAATCGCCTCTGTTTTATTCTGTATCTGTCTTTCTTTTTCTGCGTCTTACAGCAATCCAAATGAATACTGCCGCAATCACCATAATGAGTGCCAGCACACCAATATACATCCATTTCTGGCTATGATCCTGTGTTGATTGTTCTGCGTCGGAACTGTTTGTTTCCGATTTGAGCTGCTGGTGGTTTGTAAACACCTGCTGGCTATTTGTTTCATTAAGGACGGTTGCCGACTCATCGTTGCTGTTCAGATAACTGATGATCTCTTTTGTGACAGCCGTGCCATCTCCTTTTGACGGTGCAAAGACAGCCATTGTATAGCGTGAATCCCAAACCGATGCTTGGGTAAATACCACTTGTTTTGTCGTCTCATTCAGCATCTCGAAACCAGATACATCAAACGAGCCGTTCTTTTCCTGCGGCACAAGCAGATCTGATGATTTCTCCTTCAGAAGAGAAAATTGATTGATCCCCCCTATGAAAATGAGGTTTCGTCCTTTCGCATCCTTTGCTGTAACGTCAGATGATTTCTTTACCGTATATGAATGCTGTGCTTCGCTGCCAAAGGATTCCGTTACGAGAGAAAGCTCCTCTAGCTTCGATTGGCTTACGGTGTCAGGAAGCACGATTAACGTTGTTTGATCCTGGTTTCCGGCGTAAGGCAGCGGCCACTCTTGAAAATCCGCTGACGGAGACATGCCTTTGATGGCGTATGATAATGTACTGTTTTTATCGATAAAAACCCACTTTTCTTCATCAGTGGTGTTGCAAGGGTTGTTTTCCTTTAAACCGGTCGTGACGAACTGAATATCAATGTAGCGGTTTTTTTGCAGCAGCTTAGGGTCCACTTTCACTGTGACATGATAGAATCCGTTTTTATCTTCTTTTCCTAATTCATCAAGTCGGACCGAGTGCGGCTGGCCGTTGATCATCACTTTCAGTTCTGCGGCCTGAGAGGCTGACTCGTTTTCAGCCGTTGAGGCTTGAATCGTTTCAGACTTTTTCAGTTTAAGCGACAGCTTCGCCGATTGGTTTTCATCTAAAACAGCCGAAGCCGGATAAAAATAATGTGCTGAAGATGTTTTGTCGGCTCCAATTGTGATATCGCCCGCTCCAAAATTCTCAAGGGTCAGCTTATCGCTTTCTTTTTTTTCAGTCTGCTGAAGCTTGCTGATTGAAAGTGTATCGCCGCTGAGTTGGCCTGTATATGTCTGATCTGTCATCACGCTGATTTTTTTAGTGAGCGCGTCCTCGGACGCCGCTTGCGCAAACAGAACCGGCTGCTGTTTGCCCTCTGCTTTCAGCACCCGCTCCGCAAGCAGAAGGTTTTCTCCTTTTGCCTGTAGCCCGGCTTGTTTCAACAGTTTTTTCACTTTGCCGTTCCAATGCTTGTCCACACCGATAACAATCGTCGGCTTATCGATTTTTTTCAGTTCAGATTCCGTGACATACGCAATACTGACACTGCTGTCCACCGTTTTCAAATAGCCTTCTGTTTTAACAGCAGCTTCTATTTCTGCCGAACTTGGGTCATCCGGAATGACGATGGCTGTTTCTTCCGCTGTATTTCCAGATTGGGCGAAAGGATACGGATAATGGTCCAGCGACGTTCCCTTCGCTTCACTGCTGTCAGCAAGTGTCAGCCGGCTGTCCGGATAAATTTTGATCCAGTTGCCTGATGTATCCTGTCTGACGCACACGCCCTCTTTCATTACGCCGTAGAATTTCAGCGATACGTTGTGATAGCCTTGCGCAGACTGGCTTTTATTCAGATTCAGCTTCACTGTTTTCCGTTTGGAATCACCATCAAGCTTTAACGTCTTGACCGGTTCATCATCAATGACAGCCGTTAACGATGATGGAGAAATTAAAAGATTTGATGCCTCGTATTCGATTACCAATTGCTGATTGCCCGAAGAGGCGCCTGCCGGGATCTGATACGTCAGCTCTGCGCTGTCTTTTGATCCATACAGTGTAATCAGCTCGCTTGTCAGCACCTGCTGTTTGGCTTGTTCTTGGCTGCTTTTCCCGAGGAGCGAACCGCTGACCTGTACGTCTTTGGCAAGAGCCGTTTGTCCAGTCATCACCAGCAGCATGAAGCTTGTGAGAAAAATCATTATTTGTTTCAAAAAGGTCACCCGCTTTTATGTTGATTGTATCGTTCTGTCTTGTACCATTTGACCTCTTGCTTGAATAAACGGTGCTTGATTTCTACGAATAAAGAGTAGATAACAAGCACAATCCATGCCTGCGAGTATGTGAAGTACATGAGAAATACGATAAAAAAGTTTTGCTTGTTCATTTCTGTTTTTTCAATGCTCAACGTAATCATGACCTCTGTCATAAATAAGAAAAATGCCAAAATCCAGAGAATCATTGCCAAAAATCCAACCGATAAATGCAAATCATAAAACAAATTCACAACAAAAATCGTATTCGACATGATCACGCCAAAGAAAAACAGGAAGTACGTAAAGAAAAAATAAAACAAATCAAAGATAATCCGTTTTCGTTTCAGCTTAAAAAACTGCGCCAAAAATTTGAGCACGACATATTGATTGCCGCGCGCCCATCGGGTGCGCTGGCGCCACCATACCTTCCATGTTTCCGGTTCCTGCTCCCACGTGATGGCGGCAGGGAAAAAGCGGATGTGATAGCCGAGATTATACACCCGGATGGTCAGTTCAGTGTCCTCAGCGAGCGCTTTGTCATCCCAGCCTCCGAGCTTTTCGATAATGCTTCTGCGGATCGCGAAGTTGGTGCCTGGGATCGTGGCGATTTTGAACCACTTCCATCTGCCTCCCTGGGCCATCCACTGAAAACAGATCGTTTCGATATTAATAAACCTCGTCAGCAGCGTCTTCGCTGCATTGATGACGCGGAATTTCCCTACCACGGCGCCTGCCTTTTCGTCATTCATCAGGCCGAGCACGAGGTAATACACGGCCATTTTCTCAGGCGTGTTGTCGGCGTCATACACGCAGATCACATCGCCGTTTGATTCGGCAAAACCTGAGTTAAGTGCAGAGGATTTTCCTTTTCCTGCATTTGGCGGCTTCGTAATCACCATTTTGATGAAATCGTATTTCTCGGAAAATTCATTGACGATATCACCCGTCCGGTCTGATGAATTATCGTTAACGACGATAATCTCCAGCCGGTCCTTCGGATAATAAAGGTTGACCATGGCCTTCAGCGTCTGCCGAATCACAACCTCTTCGTTATGCGCCGGGATGAGGACGCTGACCTTCGGCAATTCCTTCATGTTTTCTCTCCACTTCGGGATATTCCGTTCGAAGGTCATATAGTGGCGGAACCCGCCCTGCATGAGGAACATGTGGTAGAGAAGCATCACCCATATTAAACTTAGCGAGATAAAGAACAGCGTATTACCCAAGGCTTCTTCTCTCCTTAAAAATTCGTTTTTTCAATGTGGCTCTCAAGTAAAACGTATAACTGACAAACATGATGACAAATAAGAGCACAACAGCGGAGAGAATCCATAACGCCTTTTCAAGAGAGGTTTGCCGGTGATGATCGAAAAACTCATCAATGGCGCTTACGCCGTTTTTCACCTGAATCGTTCCGTCACCGCTTGTATGAATTTCCACTTTGTCTGTTTTGACGGTTTGTTTCGTTTTCTTTAAATCAAGCCATTCACTGTCTGGAATGCGTTCCATCTGATCAACGAGCTCCGGCAGATATTTCATCCCAAGGTACGGGTGATAAAATCCACCGGCTACTCCGCCTTCAAAATCAATCATCTGGGAGATGTGCTCCTCCATCTCACCGAGCGGGTTTTGCTTTGATGTGTCGACAAAGCCGATCGTTTCCGGATAAAGCGTCATTCCGTGCAATATCGAAGGAGCAGTCACAAACGGAGGTGCACCGGATGTTTTCCATGTTGTGCTGCTGAGCTGGACCTGGCCGAAAATGCTTGTAAAATACTGCGAGGCGATTTGATAGCCATAATCGGACATCGTGTAATGCGGCGCTTCAAACGCCAGCGGGTAAAGACCCGATGATGTCAAATCCTCAATGGCACGCGTCAGTTTTTGTTTTGTATACGTTTCTTCCTTTTCCCGAAATGGTTCGAGATAGCTGTGATAGGCTTGTTCGTTCGGGAAGTCCTGTTCTTTCTCCAAAATAGACGGGGGGTCTTCGGCATTTCCGGATGTAATCGGCTGATCCGCCTTTGCATCCCAAAATTCAAAGCCCTCTCCTGTTTCACTGTAGCGATAAGCGTGAGTATAGCCGTGAACAATGATACTGCCGCCCATGCTTTGCAGCTTTTTCAGCACCTTGACCATCTTCGGTTGATCAGACAAATACACTTTGTCGCCTGTTTCCGGATTCAAGTAAACCGGAATGACCGCCATGATAAAAGGAATATGCCGCTTATGCAGGTATGTACCGGCCTGAAGCAGCAATTTTTCATCAGACATCGGGCTGATATCCTCGAGACGCAAATACAATAACGTCGTCCCCGCCTTCTCTCCGAAAGCTTCTCTGAGCTGTTTCGCCACGATCAAATTGCCATTTAACAAATTTGTTAATCCAATGTACACATTCCCTTTTTTTGTTTTCCATATAAAAGAATGCGTTGTGCCGTCATCGGCTTTGAAGGTGTAAAGCGCCGTTCCTTTCAGGCCTGATACACTCAGCACGTTAAGCCCGCTTTCCAGAGACACATCGGCCTTTTCCGACCTGCTGTGAACCTGAAACACATTTTCTTTGCGGGCTAATGAAAGCCCGGAAAATTGGCTGATTTGGCCTGCGTTATAGCCAATGGCGACAACCGGTTTTTTTACGCCGCTGATAAGAGACAGCAGTTTTTTGCTGAGCTTTCTTTTCGTTTGGCCGTAATAAATCACATGGTCTTTCCCTTTGAAATCCGACGCTTCAACGTCTGAATCTTTTTTGACTGTCACATGGGATGTAAAGTGGCCCGCAAGCAAATCGAGCATTTTGACTTGTGACGACTCTTTGCCATCCAAGGTTGAATAGATGATGAGAATGCCGGCATCTTGATCTTTCGCTTGCGCAGAAACGGGAAAAGACGCAATAGCTGAAAATAGAAGCATCATGACGCATAGCAATGTGATCCCTTTATAGTTCATTCATCATCATCTCGTTTTCCAGTTCTTCTAAAAATTGATCAGCTGTTTTGATATCGTTGCGGTAGGGCAAATAGCAAACGTGGAACGTAAGCGACACATACTTTCCATTCTCCAACTGATATGTATCCAATTGTTTCTTCAGCTTAGTCAGAACTGCCGGCATATGTTCAGCAGACGTGTGCGTCAGCACGATCCCGATACGCTCGTCAGAGGGACGGAATTTCTTATCCGTTTCCCGAACGCTTGTCCTGATTTGCTGACTGACATATTGGAAGAGGCGGTCCGTTTCTTTTTCACCGTACAAAGACTTAAACTCTTTGAAATAATGCATATGGAGCAGCAAAAACACAAAAGAATTGCCGTATCGCTCCGCCCGCTTGATTTCTTCTGAAAGCTCCAGCTTCATCCTTTGCTTGTTATCAAAACCGGTCACTCTGTCAACAGCAACAAAGCTTTTAATTTCGGATTGAAGCCGTGTCATTGAGAGTCGAAGCTCTGCTGTAATATCGTGGATTCTTCCAGAAATAAAAGAAAACAGCAAAAGCGCGATTCCCCACACGACAAGCATTCGCAGCCCTTCCTCAGCCGGAAAAAGCGATGTCTGTCCAGTCTGGAAAAACATCATTAAGGTGCCGAGAACAAAGAGTACGATTAAGGTCACTGCCAGCGCATAAATCGGGCCGAACCAGATGCCTGCGGCGATGACGACAAATGTGATGCAAAGGATCAGAGCACCTTCTGATTGCTGGGCTGGCACATAATAAATAAACAAAGACAGGGCCGCGATGAGCCCTGAAAAATAAGCAAATAATTTTTGTGATTCACTGAATGATATTTTCATTAAAAAGCTTCCTTTCGGCTAACAGCGGCAGCAGATTGTCAAATGAATGCGTCTGAGTGCCGCTCATATAGCCTCCATAATACGATTTCACCGGATCATGAATTTCAAAGTCATTCATTCTGTCATATATGGCTTTGATGACATAACTGTTTTCATGCTGTTTTGTCAAAAACAATGCGGCTAATGCATATACGGATGGAGACTCATATTGGACGGCAGGCTCCTTGGTATCTGCCGAATACCGCCCGTACAGCTTTCCGTTTTTCTGAAATTCCTGCTTGATCCAGTCCGCTAAAACAGATGCTTTTTCATCCCCTTCCGGCAAATGCCAAGCAGCATAAAGCTGATCAATCAGGTTGATTTCACTATCATATGTGTATTCCTTCGTCTCCGAGCTGTATGTCTTCGGCAGAAAGCCATTTTTTAAAGGAGCTGAATAGAGAACATTGGCATTCCGCTGTTCTGTTTCTTCGTCTATGATTCCATTCTTCTTTAAGACAGCTAAGGCATCAGGCATGACGTATGAAATTGTCACATCCTTTGAAGCGGCCTGTGAGTCGTAAAAGTCTGTAAAAAACCCGTTGTTCATATTGTATGTCTTCAAAGACGTGCCGATATCCCTAGCCGTTTGCGCGTAGTCGCTGCGGCCCCATTTTGCGGCGGCTTGGTCAAGAGACAGCATAATTCTCATATCATCTATCAGCGCATTCGTCCCGCTCGCTTGGCCATTTTGAATCTTCCACGTCACCAAGTGATTGCTCATCAGAAATGAATCAGTCAGATGCTGATATTGATCCTGGAAATGCGGTGCGTCATTTTTGCTGAGCAGAAACTCCATCCACAGGCCGAGAGATTCCGACAAGTAAGAAGGCTGGTCTGAAAAATCGGTTTTGATCAGCCCTTTGTCATTCATTAAATTGTGATAAATGAAATATTCCGCCGGCTGGAGCGGGCTGGCATTCACTTCTGTCGCCGACTGATTTTGGATCTTGTATCCAGCTTCAGCACACCCTGCGGAAAGTCCGATAGATAAGAAGAATAAGATGACAGCAATTAGTACATGCCTCACAGGCAAATCCCCCTTTGTCGCCTGAAGCAAATCAGACGCTCACAAATAGTTATAGACGAAAATATGACTGCCATGTTACAAAGTACATTTACTATAAAAGAAAAAAATGCAGATTGCTAGCTTTTTTCCCCTTTTTGAACATTAAGAAAACAGGACCTAAGTCCAATAGAAAAACCTGTGCGATAAGCACAGGTTTTTCTATTATTTATCCAAACCGAGTTTTTTCAGCTGTTCTGCCAGCGCATTGTTAATCGGCTCATCTTTATTTTGTTTTTTCATATAAGAGGATACGTCCCGTTTGGTAGCACGCGCTTTGTCTTTGTTTTTTCGTTTTTCAAATACAGAGAGCTTCTCACGGTGACCGCACACACACGCAAAGGTTTGGCCCTCGCCTTGGCCGCGAAGCTCCATTCTTTTATGGCAATTCGGGCAGCGTGCGTTTGTTTTTCGTGCAATCGTTTTTCTGCTTCCGCATTCACGATCTTGGCACACGAGCATCGTCCCGCGTTTGCCGTTTACTTTCAGCATCATTTTGCCGCATTCCGGACATGCCGTTCCCGTGATGTTGTCATGTCGGAAGGTTTGGCTGCTGTTTTTGATTTCTTTTACCGTTTGGTGAGCGTAAGCCTTCATATCTTTAATAAAAACAGCCGATTTCAATTTGCCGGCCGCAATCGCAGACAGCTTTTGCTCCCATTCTGCTGTTAAGGCCGGTGATTTCAGATCCTCCGGAACAAGCTGCAGGAGCTGTTTTCCTTTAGAAGTGATAAAAATATCTTGGTTTTTTTTCTCGATTAAAAAGCTGTTGAACAGTTTTTCAATAATGTCGGCACGCGTTGCCACCGTGCCGAGGCCGCCTGTTTCTCCAAGCGTTTTGACGAGGCCTTTTTCTTCTCCCTGCATAAATGCGCTTGGGTTTTCCATCGCTGACAGCAAGGTCCCTTCATTAAAGCGGGAAGGCGGCTTCGTTTGGCCGCTTGTTTCCGTTAACGTGCGGACGGCAAGTGTGTCGCCTTTTTGAAGCGCAGGAAGTGTCTGATCTCTGTCATCCTCCTGCTCATCATCCTCATCCGCCATATCATAAACGGCTTTCCACCCTTGCGACTGCACGGTTTTGCCTTTCGCCGTAAAGGTTTCTCCGCCGATTTCTGCGATGACCTTTGTTTCCTCATATTCGAATGCAGGCATTAATACAGCCAGGAAACGTTTCGCAATCAGGTCATACAGCTTTCGTTCTTTATCACTCAGACTGCTGAGAACGAGCGGCTCTTCGGTCGGGATAATCGCGTGGTGGTCTGACACCTTCGCGTCATTGACATATCCTTTATGAGATTTAATGCCGCGTTTTTTAATTTGGCTGACATATTGGGCATACGGTTTTACTTCCATGCCTTCCAGACGGTCTTTTAACGTCGGGACGATGTCACTGGATAAAAATCTAGAGTCCGTCCGCGGATATGTGACAAGCTTATGCTGCTCATATAGCTTCTGCAGTACAGAAAGCGTTTCTTTAGCAGAAAAACCGAAGCGCTTGTGGGCGTCACGCTGCAGCTCCGTTAAATCATAAAGCGCAGGCGCAAAGCTTTTTTTCGCTGTTTTTTTCAGCTCAGCTACGACCGCTTGCTTTCCTTGGAGATTTTTTAGCAAACGGCTTGTTACATCTTGATTGAACGTTCTCGTCTGCTTTGATTTCTTATCCTGCCACGTCAGCGTCATGCCGTCGACTGCAGCACGGATGCCGTAATATGGAACGGGAGTAAACGCTTGAATGTCTGCCTCGCGCTTTGCAATCATGGCAAGCGTCGGAGTCTGCACACGCCCGCATGAGAGCTGGGCATTGAATTTTGTGGTAAGTGCACGGGTGGCATTGATCCCCACAATCCAATCCGCTTCCGCTCTGGCGACGGCAGAATGGTACAGGTTTTCATATTCTTTGCCGCTGCGCAGCTTTTGAAAACCTTCCTTGATCGCTTTATCCGTCACTGATGAAATCCACAGCCGCTTGATTGGTTTTCGGACATTCGCTTTCTCAATGATCCAGCGCGCAACAAGCTCACCTTCCCGGCCTGCGTCAGTCGCGATGACAATCTGATTGACGTCTTTACGGGTAAGCTGGGATTTGACTGCATTGAACTGCTTTCCGGTTTTTTTTATCACCACAAGCTTCAAGGGTTCTGGGATAATCGGCAGATCCTCTAAGCGCCAAGATTGAAATTCTTTTCCGTAGCCTTCCGGATCAGCAAGCGTCACCAAATGGCCTAAAGCCCAGGTCACAATATATTGATCGCCTTCGAGATAACCGTTTCCTTTTTTATGGCACTTCAGCACTCGGGCTAAATCCCGGCCGACTGAAGGTTTTTCAGCTAATACAACTGTTTTTGACATGCTTGATCACTTCTCTTTCTTTCACACTCATCCTGTTATTATAACAGACTTCACGCGGCACTCTCTAACCGCGCCCGTTTTTCGTGTCAATTTCTGAGAAAATGACGTGAGTGACGGTTTGCGCGTAGGGCGATGTTTTGTTAATGAAATCTTCTACCGCTTCGAGGCTTTCGGCATTGATTTTCAGCATATAGCAGGCTGCACCCGCAATCCGGTAGCAAAATTCAATATTCGGCAATGTTTGAATATAGCTTTTGAACCGCTCATAATCCGCGTTTTTAACGGTTGCTTCCACAATGCAGGAAACAGGAAGCCCAAGTTTTTTCTGGTCGACCTCCAGCGTGTATTGCTTGATGATGCCAAACGATTCAAGCTGTCTTACCCGTTCTGTTACAGATGGAGGCGACAGTTTAATTTTTCTGCCTAATTCCCTCATCGACAAACGGCTGTCCTTCTTCAGCTCCTCAATGATATTCAGATCAATCTGGTCAAGTTTCATTTCAACATCCTTCTTTTTTGATTTTGTACACATTATCTCGGGTATTTTTGTAAATGACAAGTACAGTTCCCTAGAAAAGGCATGTAAAAATGAATGTTTTCCGAACATTTTTTGAAAGCTGTCATATGCCCCTCCGGATTGTTTATAGTATAAAATGAAAACGTGTCCACAAGGAGGGCGATTTATGCTGCACACGCCGATCGGAAGACTTCGCACGATGGGTTTTATTGAAGGAATGTCACTCTTAATCCTGTTGTTCATCGCTATGCCGCTTAAATATTGGGCAGGCCTTCCGCTTGCGGTGACAATTGTCGGTTCGGTTCATGGCGGGTTGTTCATTTTGTATTTGCTTGTCTTGGCTTATGCAACCTTCTCTGTCAAATGGCCGCTGAAATGGTCAGCTGCCGGCTTCGTCGCCGCTTTCGTCCCATTCGGAAATTTTTTGTACGACCGCGGATTAAGGAAATATAAATAAGGGAACGCAAAAAAGGCTGGATTTTTATGATCCAGCCTTTTTTATTAAAACCACTTTGTCAGCCAAGCGATATAGTAGGCCCCTGGAATAAACATGAGCTGGGCGAGGAGTGTGCCCGCCACCCTTGATGTGACCATTGTGACAGAGGTCCATTTTAAATAGATATAGCTTCGTTTTCCTTTTGCCACATCATCAGCTAGAACGGATACTTTAGGATCAACAAAAATGGCCAGCAGCATCGTCGCAATTCCGTTGATCAAACCCGAAGCCATGACGGCTGTCGTACTGCGCTCCGGCGCCAGAAGGCCTGCGTATAAAGCCGAAAGCACGCCAATTGTATAAATCGATGTAATCAGCATGTTGATGACAAACAAACGCTTCGGAATCAAGCGCATATGAAATCCTTTTACATATGAAATAGACGGCAGACGCAAATAGGAAAGGGCATTTTTGAATCCTTGTTTCGAGAATCCCTTTCGGAAAACTTGAAAAACGGAGCCGCCGCCGCCCGCCAAGTGAATAATCGCCCGTGAAAAAAGAGCGACAAAAGACGGGAGCAGGATAATGCCCAAAATGGTGCCGACTGTCGATCCGAAAATTAAAAAGCGGAACTGCTCCCCTACAATCGCCAGTGCGTTTTTTCCAGCATCATCAATTAAATGCCCGGTAAAGGGCTGCTGCACCATGTTCGACATTCTGGATACGATGACCATGACATTAAACAGAGAAAGCGCGGACGCAATAAATCCAACGCGGGCCCCGGAAAGCCTTGTAGCATAGGCTAAGGTTTCTATCGAGTGAATCAGCAATAAAAAACAAAAAATAAAAAGTACTTGTGTTGTAATGACATGCACGTTATTCTTCCTCCAATTTCATCCTAGAGATAAGACTAGAAAGAAGACAAGGAGGTTTCAGTACGATGTGTTTTTTGCAATAAAAAAACCGTCCGGCGTACGCCGGGCGGTTTGTCTTATTCTTTTCTATACGCAAATAAAGATTATATCATCCGCCAAGTCAGGCGGGTTAGATTCATAAAGCATTGTTCCGAAGAATCATTCTGGAAAGTAAACACCATGGAAATTTCTTGAACACAAGACAACGAAAGCCCTACCTCTCAATCGTCACTGCGGCTCCGAAGCCGCGCCGGTGTGAATTGTAAAACAAAAAAGTCTTTTTTCCATCTCATCGTTAGGGGCGATTTGTTATGAAGGAAAAGAATAAGGGCAGCTGGTTATGCTGCTTGGGAAGCGGTAAGCTTCTCTCTCAAAACAGAAAAAAGAAGTTTACTTTCTTTTTTATTTGCTTATTTTTCTTACTAGCTATTCATAATAACATATTGCCCCTGAAAACACAAATTTTTTATAGTTCGAGTGAGACCGGTGTTTTCTCCCCGGCATTCATTAATCTGATATCCTCCGGTTCAATTTCAAGAATCACCAGATTCGGATCATCCTTGCCGTCAAACCAGCGCTCTAATTTGGAACTCCATATTTTGTCCTTGAGTTCTGCCGAATTGTTGATTTTGGCTTTTCCGGCAACTTCGACATATGCGTCGCCAAAACCTTCACAATCATAGCCTAATAAAATGTGGACATTGGGGTTGTTCTCAATTTCTTCTGCTTTATGAGTTTCCTTGCTTGTCGGTGTGTAAATCGTCAGCCCGTCATGGAAAAAAGTCATGTAGCGGGAATGCGGTTTGCCCTTTTGAACTGTTGCGAGCGAACCTACTTTATGGTGATCTAGAACATCAAGCACTTTTTGTTTAATGTCTTGCTGATTCATCTCGAATCACTCCTTTTTAACGTCTCCGCTGTTACTTTTCCACATCCGGGGAAGATTTAAACAAGAAAGTGTGCTCTTTATTTTTCGCCTTCCCATTCACGCTTTAACAGACTGTAGTAGACGAGGTCGTGATGCCTGCCGTTTACGTATAAGCCATCCCGTGCCCTTCCTTCCTCTAGAAACCCGAGCCGCTCCGGAATCGCTCTGCTTTTTTTGTTTCCGACTGCCGCACAGATTGCCACACGATTCAGCCCAAGCTCTTCAAAAGCATACGTAACGAGTTTTCGGCAGGCAGCTGTAATAATGCCTTGACCTTCAAATTCTTTGGCAATCCAATATCCGATTTCCGCCTTTTGATTCACTTGATCAAGGTTATGCAGCCCGATCATGCCGCATAGGCTGCCGTCATAAAGGAGCCCCGCTTCGATGCCATTCAGGTCGGCATATTGCCGCCGCCAATCTGGAATGAGTGTTTCTCTATACGTTTCAGCGCTGCTTGGATTTTCCGCAAAAAACAGCCACTGGCTGAGCCGCTGCTGATTTTGGATAATGAGTTCGGCAAGCCGCTCCGCATCATTCGGCTCCAATAATCGGATGGTGATGTGCTCATTTACCTTGCAAGTGAACATTGCCTCGCCCTCTTTCCTTTTTTACCCATTATAGCGATGATTCTGTTTTTTTCAATACAAAAAAAGGATGGGCTGTTTAAGCCCATCCTTATATTCTTGGATCGGTAAAGATATCATGTTTATCCGTGCTCGTCGATGACATTTCCGTCACGACAGCACCTTCTTCCCCGGCCTGGAACCAATGCTTTGTGTTTGGTGGAATCGTGTATTGCCCGCCCGGTTCTAGCTCAATTTCGTGCCAGACCGTATAGTGTTCTCTGTCTTCCTGAGGAGGGAGAACTTTTGGAAGCGGCGTTTTTTCTCCTTCTACGTAAAGATACACTTTTCCGTAGCGGCAGCGGAAGGTCTCCTGCTTGCCTTCCTGGCCGTCGACCGGCGGATGTCGGTGTTCCGGGCAAGTCTGTCCCGGAAACAGCACCAATTCCTTTGAGCAATAACGGTCTGTATTGACGTAGACGAAGAGCTGGAGCCCGACTTTTCTTTCTTTTCCTAAGCCGTAATCCATCAGCTGGATTTGGTCTACTTCCTCGTCCGTTAATACAATCCCTGCTTTTTGATAGTAGCTGTTCACTTCTTCTTTCGTGATGCCCATATGTTCACTCCCTCTTATGTCGTCACAAAGTTTCCGCCGTTGACATGCAGGGTCTGTCCTGTCATGTAAGAGGACTCATCTGATGCCAGAAGCACATAACAGCCGACGTGCTCAACAGGCTGTCCAGGACGGCCCATCGGCGTATCTTGCCCAAATTGAGCAACTGTTTCTTCAGGGAACGTAGCTGGGATCAGTGGCGTCCAGATTGGACCCGGCGCGACTGCATTTACACGGATGCCGTCTTTGACAAGCGCCTGCGCCATTGTTCTTGTAAAGGCGTTGATCGCCCCTTTTGTCGCTGTATAATCAATCAGTGTCGGGTTCCCTACGTACGGGTTGATGGATGTCGTATTGATGATGGCGCTGCCTGGTTTCAGGTAATCAATTGCTTTTTTAGTCAAATAAAATTGAGAATAAAAGTTTGTTTTGAATGTGCGGTGAAGCTGTTCGCTCGTAATCTCTTTGATGCTTTCTTTCGGATGCTGTTCACCTGCATTGTTGACAAGGATATCAAGGCCGCCTAGTTCCTTGACTGTTTTTTCAACCGCTTCATTGCAGAATTCCTCTTCACCTACGTCACCAGCAATCAGCAGGCATTTTACGCCCTCTTGTTCAACACGTTTCTTCGTCTCCTCAGCGTCTTCATGCTCATCCTTATACACAATGGCGATGTCTGCGCCTTCCTTTGCGTAAGCGACGGAAACCGCGCGTCCGATCCCGCTGTCGCCGCCTGTAATAAGAGCTACTTTTCCTTTTAATTTGTCTGCCCCTTTATAATCCTCGTACTCATACACCGGACTTGGATTCATTTCGCTTTCAATTCCCGGCTGGCGACTTTGAGTTTGTGCCGGCAGTTCTTTTGGATAATTTGCCATGATGATTCTCCTCCTTTGTTTTCATGTCTATTTGTTGTGTACCTCACACACTCTTTGGATAAACATGGCTTGGCACCTTCGCATTGCTTTATCAGAAAAATGTTTCACATGGAACGCTGGGAGGAAATTAACTCAAAAAGGGGGTTGGTTGCTGAATGATTAACATGCTTTCTAGAAGATTCAGCAGGCCAAAGGGCGTCATCGGCATGATTGCCGGGTACATCATGGCTGCTGAAAATCAAACACTGAATCAGTGGACAATCAATCAGTTGGGTATCACGCGCGGGGACAGCATTTTAGAAGTCGGGTTTGGCCCAGGATACTGCATGCAGCAGATGCTGAAACGCGAGAAGGATATTCATCTTCATGGGATTGATGTGTCAGAGGCCATGTTGAAGCTGGCCGCCCGCAGAGTGAAACCAAAGGGCGTACGCCTGATACAAGGAAGCATCGAGACATTTCCTCTCCCCGCCTCGTTTTATGATAAAGTGATTTCCGTTAACAACTACACCATTTGGAATGACCAAACAAAAGGCATGAAACAGATTTATCGGGCATTAAAGCCAGGCGGCAAAGCAGCCATTACGATGCAGCCGCGGGAAGCGGATGCCAGTCCTGAAAAAACCAAATCATTTGGAAGACAGATGATTGCTGACTTTAAAGCAGCCGGCTTCGAAGACATTGATATACAATTTAAGAACATTAAGCCTGAGCTTTCCGTCTGTGCAAGTGCAAAGAAGCCCGCCACATAAAGTGGACGGGCTTCTTCTTTTATGAATGTACAGCCTGATTGCGCAGGACGTCTTTTTTCACCTTGCCAAGGTTGTTTTTCGGCAGTTCGTTAACAAATTCAACTTCAGGTATTTTGTAAGCGGACAGGCGTTCTTTACAAAATGCGATGACATCCTCTTCCGTGATGCGCTGGCCGCCATTTTTCACGATAAAAGCTTTCGGTTTTTCACCGTAAAGCGGGTCTGGAATACCGACCACAGACGTTTCAAGGATTCCCGGGATCTGCTGGATAACTTCTTCAACCTGATCAGGATAGACGTTATCGCCTCCGTAAATAATGACATCCTTGTAGCGTCCCGTGATGAAAATAAAGCCATCTTCATCTACATATCCTGAATCTCCGGTTCTAAACCATCCGTTTTGCAGCACTTTCGCTGTTGCTTCAGGGTTGTCTTCATAGCCTTTAAATAAGAATGGCGTATGAACAACGATTTCGCCGATTTCTCCTTGAGGAAGCTCTTCTCCAGTTACAGGATCTTCCACTTTAACTTTAACGCCTTCCACAGGTTTCCCCGCAGATGCCGCTTTATCCATTCCCATCTCAGGCAGCCATGTGCTGATTCCCCAAGCCTCAGTGCTTCCATAGCCGTGCGCGAGCGGAATGCCGATATCAAGATAGCGGCGGATCAGGCTGCTCGGCACTTTTGTTCCGCCTGTCATTAAAATCACAAGCGAAGATAAGTCGGTTTGATGCGTTTCCCACGCTTCAAGCAAATACGTGTAAAACACAGGAAGAGCCATCACCGTTTGAATTTTTTCTTCTTCAATGACCTTCAGCATGTGAACAGGATCTTGATCCTTTGTAAACACAAAGGTTGTTTCTGCAAACGTTCCAAGCATGATGCAAATGAGCGCACTCGTATGATAAATCGGATGGCACGCGAGAAAACGAAGGCCCTTCATGCGTGCTATTGAGCTGTTGGATTTTTTAACGTATCTGTATATACCGCCATGTGTAATCATGCATCTTTTCGGGTTTCCCGTTGTTCCAGATGTAAACATCAGAAGTGCTGTATCATCAGGGGAAACCATTTCCGTCTCTGGCAAATGATCAGGACCTGCAAACAGCGCTTCAAATTCAGCAGATGTTTCGTAAGCTGTTCCTGTTTCCATTGTTACACACAGTGAGGACAATTCAGGAAGAACTTCATCCAGTGTCTCTTTAAACTCCGCTCCGTAAAACATCGCTTTCGGTTCACTTGCTTTTAAAATGCCTGTCATTTCATATGGTTTCAACTGCCAGCTGACAGGTACGACAACAGCACCTATTTCAAGTGCGGCGAACATAACAGTTGATGCGGGATGGCCGTTTTTGCAAAGCAATGCAACACGGTCGCCCTTTTGAATTCCTTTTTGAAGCATGGCATTCGCCAGCTGATTAATCCGTTTACGGTAACCTTTATATGTCAGTGTATGGTCTCCGCTTTTTACAGCCTCTATTTCTTCGCTATTCGGCATGTCATGCAGAATCAGATGCTGTAATGTTTCCATATCGTCATCTCCTATATTCTCTTGAATCTTCAATAATTTGTTAGATTTTCTTCCTTACCTCACCCATTTTAACCCAAAAAAGATAACTTGTAAAACTATTTCATTTTGGAATTATTCCAATACTGAATGATAAAATAGTCCCACATTTTCTTATTTTGTTCCCCATCCACAGAAAAACACACGCCAAATTTTTGACGTGTGCCATGCAGGTTTACAGTATGTTTTTTTCTTTCATCCATGTGAAAAATATGCGGTTTAACCGCTGATACAATTCTTGTTCTCCTTCTTCCTGAAACCCCGCCATGCTTTCTCCGCTCTCGATAATTGCCGAGCTGATCGCGCTTAAAATCTCCGAGCCTTCAGCAGATAATGAGCTAGGCGCCATCATGACGAGGATGCGTGTCATCCTGAGGGTATTTCCGTCCATGCCATCCACTTCATAGGAGGTGCTGAGATCAAACATTTTGAAAAAAGGCAGGACGATTTCATCATTTTTGAGATGATAAAGCGCCATGTTTGTTCCGGGGATTCCCAATCCCCCTTGTTTCTCCCGCTCAGCCAGGCAAACCGCGGCTTTTTCCGGATCACGGATCAGGCCATCCTTCTTCAGCTGTTGAAAAAGCTCTAACAGAAGCATGCTATGATCCGGGTTTGTTTTGAGTGGAGCTAGCGTAAAATGGCGCAGAACATCTTGGATAACCTCCATATACCGCCCTATGCTTTCCGCCGCCTCTAGCATGTCAGGTACATCAGCTTGCTGCGCCTCTTCCTTCGGGCTTCTTTTTTTGTTAAGAATAAGGGGAATCTTCCGCTTGATATACTGCTTGACCTGGTTTGTGTCTTCCTCATTTAATAGCGGGCTGACCATGATGTAATCAATGTTTTCATAAGGAATCGGTACAGTGGACACAATCATATCATAGGCTTGAACATCCTTCCCCTTTAGCTCGATCAGGGATGACATATCAAACGATTCAATTTCCGGCAGCTCTTTTTTCAGTCTGGAGGCAAGCATTTTCGAGGAGCCGATCCCGCTTGAGCAGACGACAAGCGCTTTCACTTTTGCTTCTTCTTTTTTGATTTCAAGAGCCGAGCCAAAGTGAAGAACGATAAAAGCGATTTCATCATCAGAAAAGGACATGCCCGGAAAATACTTTTCGACGCCTTCTTCGATCGCCATATAAAGCAGAAAATAATCGCGCTTGATCTGTTCCTTCATCGGATTGTATATCTCAATATTTTCTTTTATGCGGCTGACGGCCGGCTCCAAATGGGCAATCAAGCCTTCATATAAAGAGTAGTTTTTCGTCAGATCCATTCTGATTTTGTCTGAAATAAAAGCAATGAGCCGCTTTGTTTGCAGGGCTGTTTCCAGCTCAATTTCCTGCGCTTTATATTCTGTTTTGTATTTTCGATTGGCGCTTCGAAGGTGGATTGTAATATAGCCGACCTCCGCCTCTGGAATCGTCACGCCGAAGGCACGTTCAAGCTCGCCCGCGATTTCAAGAGCCGAACTGTATTCTTTCGCATTCTTCAGTTCCTCAAGCTCATTTTCCTCCATGGTGATGGTTTCCCCAAGCTTAATTCGTTCGATCGCATACGTCAGATGGACGACAAGCGCTATATAGGAGCTGTCGGACAATGAAAAAGCGATTTTTTCTTTGAGCTGAAATAAGATGCGCTCCATTTTTAGCAGCTCACCTTTGCTGACAACACCGAACATTTTCTCTGAAGAATCGGTTTTTCCTTTGATGTTTAATTCAACCGCTTCCAAAAACATTTGGATGTCGAGACGGTTCACAATCAAGTTGCCGACAATTTTCCGTTTCGCATTCTCCGGTCCTATGAGCTGGATGCCAAAACCTCTTTTGCGGATCAGTGTCAGTCCGAAGGGAGAAATCCACTTCTCGAGCTCATCTAAGTCATAGCTGACCGTGGCATTCGTCACCTGGAGATCATGAGCAAGCGTGTACAGTTTGACGGGCTCCTGAGACTCTAATAACGAACAAAGAATGAGCAGTTTCCGTTCGTCGGCGCTGTATTCATGCTGTTCATATGATAAATCAGTAAGCAGCTTTTGTTTATCCTCGGGACTTCCCACTGCTTTCAACCCTTTACCGGGCTGTTTATCTAATGTAAGCCCCACGGTTTCCATCAGCGGTTTAATTGATTTGAGTTCCCTGTGAATGGTTCTCGTGCTGACTTGCATCAGCTCAGCAAGCTCAGTTACGGTTATATATCTGTTTTGTAATAATAAGTGCTTTAACAGCTTTTGTTCTCTGGCAGTCATATACATAAAAAAGACCTCCTAGACAATCTTGATGTGCGGATGAAGTCGCAAGGAGATGCAGTAGAGGATATAGAGAGGTTTCCTTTTAATATAAAACGCTTTCAAGAAAGAATCAATCACTTATAAATGGTAATTTGGCACTAAGCGGTGTGACAATATTGAAAAAGCATCAGCTGGTAAGCTGATGCTTTTTATGGAATATCGTAACCCTGTACGGCTGTAAAAATGCGGAACCATTGATCCTGGTCAAGCTTGTCTGACAACGCATTTATCGCGGCGGAAATCCGCTCGCGCTTTCCGCTTCCGACAATCGGCATGATGCCGGCCGGATGCGTGAACAGCCATGCGTACATGACCTCGCCCAATGAAGCAGCGCCGATTTCCCCTTGGACAGATTCAAGCGCCGTGCGGACACGCCGGTCTTTATCCGTGTTTCCAGTGAATACTTTGCCGCCTGCCAGAGGCGACCAAGCCATCGGCGGAATCCGTTTTTCCTGGCACAGGTTCAAAGTGCCGTCGAGCATATTTTCTAATTCGTATGCGGAAAGCTCAATCTGGTTGGTCACAAGCTTCTCAGGCAAATACGATTCCAGCATCCGATACTGGTGATCTTTAAAATTTGAAACGCCAAAGTACCTGACCTTGCCAGAGCATTTCAAGGCCTGAAACGCCTCTGCTACCCCCTCCGGATCCATGAGCGGGTCCGGTCTGTGAATCAACAGCACATCAATATAATCCGTCCTTAAGTTCATAAGCGATTGCTCAACGGATGCCAAAATATGCGATTTGCTTGTGTTATAATGATGCGATCTGTGAGCGGGCCGTTCAGGCGATTCAAGAACGATACCGCATTTTGTGACCAGCTCTATGTTTTCTCTTAATCCAGGCGAAAGGGCAAGGGCGTTTCCAAACAGCTTTTCGCACGTATAGCCTCCGTAAATATCCGCATGATCAAAGGTCGTGATGCCGTGATCGATACACCATTCAATGAGGCTAAGCAGTTCAGCATCTGAATAGTTCCATTCATTCAGCCGCCAAAGCCCGTGTATGACTCTTGAAAATTGAAGATCCTCCGCCAATTGAATACGCTGCATGCAAAATCCCTCTTTTCTTTGTATAAACCGGGTTTTGCCCCTTACTAGTTCATTCGGCCTCAGATCCCCTTTTTCCTTTCGCTCCTTTTAAAAAGACATTTTAATTCGATTGAAATTGCTTTTTCGCTTTCTCAACGACATAGTGGCTGCCGCCGCGGTCCTGCACATTTTGGATCATCATGGCGACAAGCAGGTCTTTGTTTTTGTAATCGTAGCCGACAAACCAGCCATTTTCCGTGCCGTCTTTATCATCTTTTGATGTTTTCAGCTCGGCTGTTCCTGTTTTCCCAGCCACTGTGATTCCTTTCACGACAGGCTTATACGCTGATCCGCGCTCATCTTCCACAACGCCTTTCAGACCTTTTGTAATGTCTGCCGCTCCTTCCTTCGTGACCACTTGCTTGTGCCAAACATCAGCTGTTTGTGAATCTTTTTTGATCAGCGTCGGTTTGACAAGATCTCCATTGTCAACAAATGGCGTGTAAGCAGCTGCCAAGTGAAGCGGAGACATTTGCATTTGCCCTTGTCCATAGCCTGTATCCGCAAGCAAAATGTCTGAATCAAGCTTGTCATTTGCAATAGACGATTTCTGGATCGGGAATTCATACGGAACGTCCTCTGAAAAACCGAATGTTTTTAAGCCTTTTGTGAAGGTGTCCGCTCCCATATCAAGCGCATTCTGGGCAAAATAAATATTGTCTGACGTAATAAGGGCGTTTTCCAAATCGACTTGTTGAAGTCTCTCAGACACACGTGTCACTGAATAGCCGCCCCAGCTCGAATCTTTTTGCCACTCCTTGCCTTTAATTGTTTTCTTCTCATCGGCTTTAAGGGTGCCGTTTTTGATTCCAATAGCAGCCGCAATCGGTTTAATGGTAGAACCTGGCGCGTATGTCTTATTGAATTTCGCTGAAAACGGATTGTTTTTATCTTTGTTTAGCTTTTTCCATTCCTTATCGCTCCAGCCGAAAATAAATCCGTTTGGATCGTAGGAAGGCGCACTGACAAGGGCTAGTGTTTCGCCTGTCTTCGGCTGCAGCGCGACTGCCGCCCCGCTGTCATCCTTCAGTTCATCATACAGCTTCGTTTGCGTTTTGATATCAATTGTGAGGTGAAGATCCTCGCCGTCCTTTGCTTTCTTTTCAGCAATGACTTCCCCGGTTTGCGGCACGTAGATTTTCCAGCCAGTTGTGCCTCTTAGCTTGTCTTCATACACATTTTCAAGTCCGGCGATACCGATGTTAGACGTATCGCTGTACGTTCCTTCTTTCTTTTTCTTCAGTTCTTCCGCTGTAATGGCGCGGACATAGCCTGTCAAATGGGCTGTCTTTTCGCCATACGGATAGTAGCGGGAGCTGACATTCGTTCTTGTTACGCCTTGTAATGACGTCGCTTCAGAAACTAATTTCTCCTGGTCAGGCTTGACCTTTTTGAGCGGCACAAACGAATCGTCTTTTACCCAGCCTTGATTCAGCTTTTTCTTGATGTCGTCTTCAGTCAAATCAAGTTTTTTGGCGAGGTCTTTTATAACTTTCTCTTTTTTATCGCCAAGCTCTCCGGGAACAATTCCAATTTCCGGAACATCTGTATTGACAGCTAAACCTTTTCTATTTTTATCGTAAATTTGGCCTCGTTTCGGTTCAATGCTCATAATTTGCACGGTTTTGTCGTCAGCCAGCTGCTTGAAAATAAACGATGGGTCCCAATCTATATTCCATGACTCCTCGTCATCTGTTTTTTCTAATTTCAGCACAGCAGTATTCTTGAAGCTGACTTTGCCGGCATTTGTGTTCATGCTGACTTTATACGGGATATGTTTCATCGTCTTGTTGTCTTGATCGTCCTTATCTACTTCTCCCGCAGTGACTTTCAAATCTTTTACGCCGGCCTGCTCATAGATGGCTTTATACCTGTTGACGAAATCTTTTTTGGAGATTTCTTTTTTGACATCTTTAGTCAGGCTTTGATACATGTCATCGAATTGCTGATCGTTCCACTGTTTCACGAATGCTTCCATGCGATCCTCTGGTGAATCTGTTTTGGAGCATCCGATTAACCCAATCAATCCGACGCATAGAAATACTAGTAGAATACACTTTTTTAACATGACTTTCCCCTGCCTTCCACTTGTTATTTTCTCTTAATTGAATTGGTGCGTGCAAGATTTTTTTGAAAATGAAGGAAAAGTTCACCGATTTTGCAGAAATCTCCTATCGTTTGCTGTAGACTATTTGAAAAGACAGAAAGAAGGGATAGCATGGTCAGAGAGGCAGCAATGCTTCACATTAAAGAAGGCCTTGAACAAGAGTTTGAGGATGCATTCCGGCAAGCGGCGCCGATTATTTCCGGCATGAAGGGCTATATCACTCACTCGTTATCAAAATGCATGGAGGAAACGCATAAATATCTGCTTCTTGTGGAGTGGGAAACACTTGAGGACCATACGGAAGGCTTTCGCGGTTCTTCAGAGTATCAAGAGTGGAAAGCCTTGCTTCATCAGTTCTATACCCCGTTCCCGACGGTCGAGCATTTTCAGGATGTGTAATAGATTTATATAATATGAAGTGTAAAACCGATAAGGGAGACAGACCATACAAAAACGGCGGTATAAATATTAAAAGCGCCTGAGCCGTCATTTTCTTTTTTGCGTTCTTCAAGCCCCTGCATAAACATGACCGCACCAAGAAAGACGAGCATGACCGATTGGATAACAGAGGTGTGTTCCGTATAGTTAAAAGCAATAAGCGCCAGTATAATAATGATAACCGCAAAAGACATTTTAAAAATCCGAAACAAAAGGACCATCCTTCCTTATATACGAAATATTGAACGTTATGGCTATATTTGCCTACGCCCTCCATTATTCTAGCGCACTTTGTTTGTCTGTAGAACAGAAGACAGTGAATTTTAAGTTTCTTTTAATATTTCGATCACACATAAAAAACGCGCCTGTCATGAGGCGCGTTTTCTATGAAACTGATCATTCTTTATAGCCTAACTTGTGAACGGCTTCAGCCATCGCTTGATAGCCTTTGCAGTTCGGATGGACACCGTCAAAGGACAGATATTCCCGCTCCTTGCCTTTGAAGATGCTATAGGCATCCGCGATTTTGACATGGGGTGCTGTTGCAAGTGTTTCTAAATGTGAATTAAAGGATGTGATCCATTTGCCGGCGATTTCAATGCCGGGAAATGGATTGTATAAGTTGAACACTCGGATGGCGTACGGGGAAGGATTTTCTCCTTTAATCTCGGCGATTTTGGCAATCATCTTTTCAAAATTCTCATGGCAATGGGCGGATACACGGCTGAAAATCGTTTCATCCTTAGAGGTTTGGTAGGCTAAGACCGAATCAATGAGATCGTTTCCGCACCCTGTGATCGTTATCATATCAGCATCTCGAATGCATTTTTGCACATAGGGATATGACAGGAGTCCCAAAATCTCTTCTGTATTCAGGCCTGATCTGGCAAATATGTTTATTGCCGTTCTTGTTTTCAAGTCAGCTTCCATCATGTCCCCAAAACGCTGGACGAAGCCGGGTGAAAACAGCCCGGAGCCTCTCCCTGTCGTTAAGGAATCGCCCAGAGCTGTATATTGAAGCACCATGTTCTTTCCTCCACTCTTGAACGTCGATACGTTAATGTACGCAGCAGAGAAAAGATTGGCTACTTATGTATATCCTATTTTTCTTGAAATCTGTAAAGCGGCGTCCTTCACCTTTTCTGTTAAATAGGGCAGCCTGTCTTCTGTAAATCTCGCTTCAAAGCCTGCAATGCTAATGCCGGCTGCCACCTGATGCTTATGGTTAAAGATCGGGGCGCCGATCGCCGCCGTATAGTTTTCGAGCTCTGAATAGCTGACAGTATAGCCATTTTGCACAGAGGCATCAATCTCCTGAAGCAGTTTCTCGGGATCGGTAATCGTTCCGGAGCCAATCGAAATGAGCTCGGTTTGTTTGATGTATGCTTCGATTTCTTCACGGGGAAGAAAGGACAGAATGCTTCTGGCGCACGCTCCCGCGTATAGGGGGGAACGCCTGCCGATCGCCGTATACAGCCGCACAGTCTGTGTCCCTTCTATTTTCTCAACGTATATCGCTTCATTGCCGTCCCTCATGATCAACTGCACGGCTTCATCCACTTCCCGGCACAGCTCTTCCATCACCGGTTTCGCTATTTTTCTGATATCCAGCCTGTCAGCGACAAGCTGTCCGAATTCCAAAAACACCAATCCCAGCGAATAAGCGCCGGACACATCCCGACTGAGGAACCCCATTTCCTCCAAAGAGCTGACCATCCGGTGAACAGAGGTCTTCGGCATTCCTGTCAGCGACACCAGTTCACTTAAGGTTAGGCTTGGTTTATGCAAAAACAAATTAAGCAGCGCCATAGATTTAACTACGGTTTTATTTTTATTCTGCATCATTCATCCCCTTTGCTATGTCAGCCATTCCATCTTCATTCTCGTTTTCAGTTCTTTTATATGCTGTTCCCGTTCTACCGCAAGCGCTTCTGCCTCCTGAAGGGACACAGGCTCAAACTGGACGTGCTCGCCCGGCATGATTTGGGAAACAATCGGAAGATCAGCGGATATGATGTGCGCGATCCTCGGATAGCCGCCAGTCGTCTGCCGGTCTGCAAGCAGGATAATCGGGTTGCCGTCAGGCGGCACCTGAACTGTTCCGAATGAAACCGCTTCCGACACCATCTCAAGCGGTGCTTTCAGTTCGAGCGGTTCTCCTTTGAGCCTGTAGCCCATACGGTCAGACTGCGGCGTGACACGAAATGCTTCTTCATAAAAACGCGTTTTTGATTCTTCTGTGAAAAAGGCAAATTGCTTTCCTTCCAGCACCCGAATGACGGGATTCTTCTTCAATGGCAGAAATCTGCCGCGGCTGACTGACCACTTCGGTGCTGCAAATCCCTGTTTTCCAAGCTGCAAACTTAAGCGGGAAAGGATGGTTTGTGAAAGAGCTGACATCTCTCCAATGTTCAGTTCATCTTCTTTTTGAAGCGCTCTGCCATGAAGTCCGCCGATGCTTCCTCTGACGTATGTGCTTTTACTTTCCATGACGGCAGGCACCTCGATGCCGCCGGCTGCCGCCAAATAAGCACGGCTGCCGAGTTTGCAGGGGCCGAAGCTGACCGTGCTGTTTTCCTTGATGAGCACAGGCTTCCATAAAGGCGCTTCCTCGTCATTAATACGCAGCGTGAAGTCCGCCCCTGTCACAGCAATCAGTGTCTGTTTTGAAAAATGAAACGACGGACCGGGCCCCATCATCGTTATTTCGAGACCTGCTTCATTTTCGCCGTTTCCTATCAACAGATTGGCAATGCGCAGTGAAACCGTGTCCATAGCGCCGCTGGCCAGAACGCCGTATTTTTGGTAACCCGTTCTGCCTATATCCTGAACCGTTGTGAGCAGTCCGGGCTTTAATACTTTCATGCTCAATTGGACTCCTCCTTATAGGCGTGATAGTCTTTTTCTGAGATGCGAACGAATTTCACAGTATCTCCCGCCCGCAGCAATGTCGGCGGATTTTCCTGCGGCCGGAAAAGAGCCAGCGGCGTTTTGCCGATCAGCTGCCAGCCGCCCGGCGTTGAAATCGGATAAACGCCTGTCTGCAATCCCGCAATACCGACCGAACCTGCGGGAATCGACGGTCTTGGCGATGATTTTCTCGGAGCAGCAATGCGTTTTGACATCCCGCCTAGAAAAGGAAAACCGGGCGCGAAGCCAAGCATATACACCACATATTCACCGTTTGTATGAATGTCGATTACTTCCTCCGGTGACAGCTGATTGATCTTCGCCACCTCTTCTAAATCCGGACCGAATTCACCGCCATAGCAGACAGGAATTTCTACAATGCGGCGGTTGACCTCATAGTCTTCGGCTATTTCTACCAGCCGCTCTTCGACATCGCGCTTGACCTTCTCAAAAGGTGAGCTTATGCCTTGAGGCAAATGCTTGTACACTTCATACATATCATAAAATACGGTTAGACTTGTAAAAGCCGGGATACATTCAATGAATCCCGGAAATGGCTGTTCTTCTATATAAGCGGCCGCGGCATGGACAATGCCGTTGACCTGTTCATTGATTTCTTCTCCGAATCGGATCATCATTGCAGAATCACCGAGCTGTTCGATTTGATATCGTACAGTCATCTTTCTCACCTCTTTTATTTCTCGTTCATCAGGATGACGAGAGGTTACAGCACCGCAAGCGACTCGTCTCGAATATCTGTGATGAGCATATGCCCCGGCGCATGTGTGATGACCATTTCAGGCTTTACATTCATAGCCACGGCTTGCGGGGTCACCCCGCATGCCCAAAAAACAGGAACCTCGCCGTCACGAATGGAAACGGCATCTCCGAAATCCGGTTTCCCGAGATCGCGAATCCCGATTGCTCCCGGATTGCCGATATGGATCGGCCCTCCGTGCACAGCCGGAAAACGCGAGGTCACTTGTGCGGCACGTACAGCCAGCCGTTCAGGAACCGGCCTCATGCTGACAACCATCTGTCCATGAAACGCCCCCGCCGGAACACAATCGATATTCGTTTTATACATTGAGACGTTTGTCCCCTCATCAATATGCCGGACAGCTATCCCATTATTGATCAGTGCCTGTTCAAAGGAGAAACTGCATCCGATCAGAAAGCCGACAAAATCGTCCTCCCAGTATGGCGTAATATCAGATACTTCTTCCGTTAAGATACCGTGCCTGTAAATACGGTATTTCGGAAAGTCCGTTCTGATATCAGCATCAGGCACAGCCAGAGACGGCACGGGCGAACCTGCTTCAGTCACATCCAGCACGGGGCAGGGCTTTTGATTTCGCTGGCAAAACAGCAGAAAGTCAAACGCAAGGTCCTTTTTCAAAACCACAAGATTCGCTTGGGCGTAGCCGCCGGACATGCCAGCGGTCGGCCCGTTTATTTTCCCCTCTCGTATCAGGGCGCGTACATCCTTTGGCGCCATTTTGTTTAATTGCTCCACTTATATCAGCTCCACAATTGAGGAAGTTGTGTACATAACGTGTAGATTCCCATAACTGCCATTACAATCACTACAAGCGCGCCTGTGCTTGTCAGCCAAAGCGGATGCTTATAATCACCGACAATGTTTTTCTTGTAGGCGGCAACAAGCAGCGTTCCGAGCGCAATCGGCAGAATTAAGCCGTTCAGTGAACCGACAAGGACGAGGATCTTCGCAGGCTGGCCGATTGTGACAAAAGCTAACGTAGAAACCACAATAAATCCGATAATAATACCGCGTGAATTCTTTTCAATTTTTGGAGAAAAGGTTTTAAAAAATGAAACAGATGTATAGGCTGCTCCAATAACAGACGTAATCGCCGCAGACCACATGATCAATCCGAAAATTTTATAACCGACATTTCCAGCAGCCAGCTTGAAGACAGAAGCCGCCGGGTTGCTTTCATCGATGTGCAGGCCTTTCGATACAACGCCTAGAACCGCAAGAAAAAGAGCGATACGCATGACAGATGTAATTAAAATGCCGACAACCGAGCTTTTTGTCACCTGCGGAATGGATTCCTTCCCTTTAATTCCGGCATCAAGCAAACGGTGTCCCCCGGCAAATGTGATATAACCGCCGACGGTTCCGCCCACTAGGGTGACAATGGCAAATATGCTGATGTGTTCCGGGACGAATGTATTTGCGACTGCCTGTCCGACCGGAGGAGCTGTCGTCGCCGCAACGTAGACCGTTAAAATAATCATCACGAATCCCGCGATTTGCGTAAAACGGTCCATCGCTTTTCCTGCTTCCTTGATGACAAAAATCAAAATGGCGATAACGGCACTGATTAAAGCGCCTGTTTCAGGTGTAATGCCGAACAGCACCTGAAGCCCCAGCCCGGCCCCTCCGATATTCCCAATATTAAAAGCTAGTCCGCCAAGCACGACGAGAATGGCGATGAAATACCCCAATCCGGGAAGCACCATATTCGCAATTTCCTGACCTCGTTTTCCAGAAACTGCGATGATGCGCCACACATTGGTTTGGGCGAAAATATCTAAAATAATAGAGATTAAGATGACAAAACCGAAGCTTGCTGCGAGTGTGTTTGTGAATGTTGCGGTTTGGGTGAGGAAACCCGGTCCGATTGCTGATGTCGCCATTAAAAAGGCGGCGCCCATCAGCAATGACCAGCTGCCCGCTTTTTTTCCTGCTGTCTTTTTCTGCTGCTCCATCTATTGTTCCTCCTTTATGTTGACTTCTGTTCTGAAATAGCTGTCACTTCAATTCCAGCCGCTTTGAGCTGTTTTCTGATTTTTTGCGCAAATGTCAGCGCATGGGCTCCATCTCCATGAATGCAGACTGTATCTGCTTTTAATGGCACATCATGTCCTTGCTGAGATTTGACCGCCCCTTCTTTCACCATTTCGATGACCTGGGTGACGGCGGCATCATCACTTTCAATGAGTGCGTCCGGCTGGGAGCGCGGTGTCAGCGTGCCGTCCGATTGGTATGTTCTGTCGGCGAACACTTCATTTGCGGTCTGAAGTCCGATCCGTTCTCCCGCTTTTACAAGCTCGCTCTCAGCAAGACCGAAAAGAATCAGGCCTGGATCAATCTTATAGACAGCTTTCGCGATAGCATCCGACAGTTTTTGATCGACTGCCGCCATATTGTATAAAGCGCCATGCGGCTTGACGTGCTGCATGTGAAGTCCCTCTGCTTTTAGAAAGCCAGAGAGCGCGCCAATTTGATAAACGACAAGATCATACGCTTCCTCAGGAGAAATCGCCATATTGCGGCGCCCAAAACCGAGTAAATCCGGCAAGCCCGGGTGCGCGCCGATTTTTACGCCTTTTTCCGCTGCAAGCGCGACGGTTTTTCGCATAACACTAGGATCTCCTGCATGAAATCCGCATGCGATATTCGCTGATGTCACATACTCTAAAATATCTTGGTCAAGGCCTATCTTGTAGGCTCCGAAGCTTTCTCCTAAATCACAGTTTAAATCAATCTGAAACACAGAATCCCTCCTGCCAAAGCAAACGATATGCTTTATGTCATTTATTGTCCCGAAATTCGGAACGACTATTCCGAATTTTTGAACTTTATTTCATTATAAGTGAATCATATCAGTTTGTGAAATACTTTTGTCAGAAAACCTACCATGGTCCCAGAAGAAAACCTGCCAAACTAAAAAAGAGAGTCCATCTTAGGACTCTCTTTTTTTTATAGTACCCGATGGCGAATCGCTTTAGCGACACCATCCTCAATATTTGTATCCGTGATATAATCAGCCGTTTCTTTTACGATGTCTTGCGCATTGCCCATTGCGACGCCAAGACCCGCTTCTTTGATCATCGCAATGTCATTAAGGCTGTCACCCATCGCCATCACATTCTCCATTGTAAAGCCGAGTTTTTCCGTAACCTTGGCAAGGGCTGCAGCTTTGTTGATGCCAAGCGCGTTGACTTCAATGTTTGTCGGACTTGAATTTGTGATTTCGAGCTCTTTGTTTTTTCTCAGCTCCTCCAGCACTTCATTTCGGATATCATCATCCTCGATGTCAAAGCCGAATTTGAGCCATTCATGATCCGTAATGTTTTCCGGAAACTCGCCTCTCCATACTTTATTCACCGTAGAGGCCCAGAAATTAGTGTTGTGCTTATTCCGCAAATCCCACATCATTTGAATATGGTCCGTATGGAGCAGCTTCCGTTCCACCAAATTAAAATTCGAATCCCAAATTTCACTTCCGTTTGCCGTGATTAGAAAGGATGACAGCTTTAGCGATTCCGCCAGCTCCCGGCACGTCATCAGCGTCCGGCCCGTGCTGATCACCACATACACACCTTTATCCTCCGCTTCACGAATGGCTTTGCGGTTTTCATCCGAGATCAGCTGCTCGTCGTTCAGCAGTGTACCATCCATATCAATTGCGATCAGCTTGATATCTACATCTTCTCTTTGAACAGACATATATGTACCTCTCTTTATCTTTTTGTTGTGCTTCTCTCTATTCTAATACATTATACCCAGCGGGACAAAAAAGCGATTTCCTATGTTTGAGGAGAACGGATAAGAGGAAAACAAACGATGAGGTGATCAAACATGACAGAAAAAAAACAGCAAAACAAACCAAATGAAAACCCCGAGCACAACGACTTAACCGATCCGATTCCTAATGAAGAGCTGAAGGAAAATATGAATGATGAAAAACACAAACGCCAGCAAAGAGATAACTCTCAAAGCGAACGGGATTACGACACAAAATAGAACCCCTCACAAAATGTTGTGAAGGGTTTTTTTCATTTTTCAATATAGATGCCGATTTCAGCTTCAGCAACAGGCTGCTCTCCAACTGATGCCTTGGCATGTCCGAACACAAACCCGCGCCGATTGCGCGTGACTTCAAACGTAAGATCAAGCCGGTCACCGGGCACAGCTTCTCCCAGCTTTTCCGCTTTCTTCACCGAAGACAATAATCCCAAGCTGTTCTCATCTGTAATTCCTGTAAAAGCCGCGGTTTGCGCAAGCGCTTCAATCACAAGTGAAAACGGCATTTCTGTTTGCGTATCAGTGATAAACCAGTCGTTCTCACTAATCAGCTTATAAGCTGCCGCATGTTTGCCGGGCTCGCTATCCGTCACGTCATCAATAAACAAAAATGGATAGCGGTGAGGCAAAGATAATGAGTTCATTTTATATCTCCTTTTTTTGACCATTATATCTCAGCCTAAAGCGAAACGATAGGATATAATGGAAAAAACACAAAAGGAGGCCGTTATGTCCCCAAAACCGCTTGTCATTCTCGTACACGAAATATACGGTGTAAACAGCCATATGAAAAAGATGGGCCGGCTGATCAAAATGGCTGGATATGATGTGTTGACGCCCAACCTGCTCGGCGAAGATGAAGTCTACACACTGCAAGAAGAAAAAACGGCATACGAACAATTTACAAAACACGAACGGCTGAAAACGGGAGAAACCATCATCCAGAATGTGATCAGGCAAAACGCCGGACGGCACATCTTTGTGATTGGATTCAGCGTGGGGGCTACTATCGCATGGAAATGCAGCAGTATGCCTGAGGTGAGCGGATCGGTTTGTTATTACGGTTCCCGGATACGCGACTCTCTTCATCACGTGCCAGCCTGCCCGGTCCTATTGTTTTTCCCTAATTATGAGCCGTCGTTTGACGTAGCGCTTCTTATCAATAAACTGCGGGAAAAACAGCATACCCATCTTGAGATTTATCAATTCGATGCGCTTCACGGTTTCGCCAATCCTGATTCTGTTTATTTCAACAGGACCCTTTTCTTCCAAACGCTTTCTATCATAAAAAACGGGGCGGAAAAACGGCTCCGCCCTGTTTCATCAGAAATTTATTAATCGCTTACAGTGCTTTATTATCGCGTGTTTTGGTTCCATACGTTCCATGTTCTTTGTTGCACTGAGTTTTATTTTGCCTGTCTCATCTCACCGAATGGATAAAAGACGAGAGATTCAGTACCGATGATATCGTCCTCAGAAGGCATGCCCATTCCGTTTCTGCTATCCAGTGAATTGAGACGGTTATCTCCCATTACAAAATATTTACCGGTAGGAACCTCAACCTCGAAGTCACCCGTTAAGGTTACACCCGATTCTTTGACCTCTTGTTGTTGTTCCTTTAAGTACGGTTCTTCCACCTTTTTATCATTTATGTACAGCTGATCATTTTTCATTTTAATGCTGTCACCAGGCAAACCGATTAAACGTTTGACAAATGAGCGGCCGCTCTTTTTGTCATGAATGACTATGATGTCGCCTCTGTGAAACCCGCCAGTCCATTTGACTGCTTTATCAACCAGAATTCTTTCTGAGTCTTTAAGCGTTGGGGCCATTGATGATCCTTCAATAAGAAAAGGCTTGTAAAACACCAATCTGATCGTAAAAATGAGAGCTGCGATCATAATGATACTGAGTACAACGATCGTTTTGACTTTTCTTTTTTTCTTTAACGTGATTGTTTTTGCATTCAACTTCATTCACCCGATGCTTTCCTAAGAATTCCAAATTATTATACAGCATTTGGAACTGCTTGGTTAGACTTTCGTGGAAATTTTCGTAAGGAAATGGACAGGCCGGGGCAGCCATCTGCCCCGGCCTGATTCATCAGAGCTTTCTTAAGCGCGAACAGATTTCATCAGTGACCTCAGCCGTTGTGCTTTGTCCCCCAATGTCGCGTGTTTTGATGCCGTCGGCAGTCACTTGCTCCATTACATCCAGAATTTTCGCCCCCAATTCTTCCTCTCCGAAGTGGTCGAGCATCAGCTTCGCTGTCCAAATCTGGCCGATCGGATTGGCAAGGCCCTGTCCGGCAATGTCAGGAGCAGAGCCGTGAACCGGTTCAAACATGGACGGATATTTGCCGGATGGATTGATGTTCGCAGAAGGCGCAATGCCGATGCTTCCCATCAGGCTTGAGCTGATGTCGGTTAAAATATCACCGAACAAGTTGCTCGCCACAATGACATCAAACGTTTCCGGACGCGTCACAAAAAAAGCGGCCAGCGCATCAATATGCTGAGATGATGTTTCGATTCCGCTATAATCAGCGGCTGTCTGCTGAAAGACTTCATCCCAAAACGGCATCGCGTGATAAATGCCGTTAGACTTTGTGGCGCTTGTCACATGGCTGCGCCGTTTTTTCGCCAATTCGAAGGCAAAGCGCATGACACGTTCTGTCGCTTTTCTCGTAAACACGGCATTCTGGATGGCGATTTCATCATCGCCTCTGTGAATGCGCCCGCCGACTTCACTGTATTCACCTTCACTGTTCTCGCGAATCACCACGAAGTCAAAATCATTTGGATGCAGAAGCGGCGACGTAATGCCCGCCATTTGTTTGGCGGGTCTCATATTAATGGAAAGCTCAAGCTCCCTCCGGATTTTCAGCAGCAGTCCCCATAACGATATATGATCGGGAACCAGCTTCGGATTTCCGACGGCTCCCAAAAAAACCGCTTCAAATTGAGTAAGCGTATGTATTCCATCTTCGGGCATCATTTTGCCGTGCTCCAAGTAATAATCACAGCTCCATGGAAAAGCCGTGAATGAGAATGACAAACCTCCGTGTACCTCAGCCGCTGTATGAAGCACTTTCTCAGCAGCAGCTACAACCTCTTTTCCTACTCCGTCTCCTGGTATTGCCGCAATCTCGAATTGTTTCATCGTCATTCTCCTTCCCCTGTTTTCGTAAGCGCTTTCTATTATACTAGATTGCGAGATAGTAAAAAAAGCCCGTGACATTGTGTCACGGGTGGTCGGTTATTGATTAAGTTTCTTTAAAATGATGGCGTGCAACGGTTCATGGGACTGAATGCCGCACACCTCTTGAAGTACGCCGCTGTATCCTTTTTCTTCGATCAGCGCTTGCAGTTCAACCGCTTCAGGGTCACCGGTGAAATCGAAGCGCAGTGCTGCGGCAATTCCTTCCGCCAGTGCATTCGGTTCTTTTATTTTCTTTGCCGGGCCTACAAGTCTATCATTTTCTCCCAGTTTTCTGAGAGGTGACCTCGCTACGCGGGTCACATCGTCCGAAATGAAAGGATTTTCAAAGCGACCGATGATTTTTTTGATATATTGTTCGTGTTCAGTTTGCTTAAAGCCATACGATTTGACGAGATAGTCACCAGTTTCAAGCAGCGCCGAATGAACAACACGGCGGATTTCCGGATGATCGATTGCTTCTTTGACCGTTTTGAGTCCGCGCTGATAGCCGACATATGCTGTCACCGCGTGTCCGGTATTGACCGTAAACAGCTTCCGTTCGATGTACGGGGTTAAATCATCAACAAACAGTGCGCCGTTTATGACTGGTGTTTTCCCTTTAAAGCCTGATTCATCAATGACCCATTCGAAAAATGGTTCAACCGATACTTTCAGCGGGTCTTCATGATGCTGAATCGGGACGATCCGGTCAACGGCAGAATTCGGAAAACCTACCGTTTCACTGACGGATTTCTGCTCTGCTTCCGTTAAATGGCTGTATATTTCTTTCTTTAAGAAGCTGCTTCCGCCAATCATATTTTCGCAGGCAATGATATTCAGTGTGTTTGCAGCGTTTCTCCGTCTTAAACCTTCTGCGATCGACGGAGCAATCAGCTTCAGCACGTTCGGGCCGACAGCTGTTGTGATGAGCGCCGCCTCATTCATCAGCCGATACAGCTCTTCGGGCTGACTGCCGCTGTTAATCGCGCTGACCGGGCCAATGACCTCTGATGAACGTCCCTCTTCTGCCAGTTCGACTGTGTATTCTTTTTTTTCGTTGAGGAGGCTGACCATCGTGTCGTTTACATCCGCAAACACCACATCATAGCCGGAGTGGTGAAGCAGTGCGCCGATAAACCCTCTCCCGATATTTCCCGCACCGAAATGTAAGGCGATCATGTCAGTTCACCTCGTTGAAAATGGCGATCAAATCTTCTTCGCTTTTAGCGGAGATCAGGCGTTCAATATTTTCTTCTTCTGAGCAGATAATGGCGATATTAGACAAAATGTCTAAATGCTCATTATTTTTACCCGCAATGCCGAATACCACTTTTGCCGTGTTGCCTTCTCCGTACTCAACGCCCTCTGGAATCTGTATGATTGAAATCCCAGAGTGAAGCACTTCGCTTTTCGCTTCTTCTGTGCCGTGTGGAATGGCAATGAAATTCCCCATAAACGTAGAAGACGTTTCTTCACGTTCAAACATTTTGCTAATGTAATCCTCTGTCACGTAGCCGTTGTCAATCAGCGTCTGGCCTGCCAATTTGATGGCCTCTTCTTTTGATGATACCGTTTGATTGAGTTTAATATTTTCCTTTGCGAGTACTTGCATGAGTATCACTCTCTTTCTATAAGATTACTTTTTCAGCTTTTCAATCAGCTCGTCGTATTTCGGGCTGTTTAAGAAGTTATCCACTGATATGTGTGTCGCGTTCGGCAGCTTTGCTTTCGCGCGATCTGTTAAATCTTTGTGGGTGATGACAATATCCGCATCGCTTGGCAGAGTGTTAATGGCCGTGTTGGTCACACTAATGTCAAGTTCTGCTTTTTTCACCTTGTTTCTTAAGATGGATGCCCCCATCGCACTTGATCCCATTCCCGCATCACATGCAAAGATAATTTTGTTCACGCTTTCAGGAGACAGCTCAGACGCTTCCTCTGCTTTGGCTTGTTCCGCATCTAAAGCAGCTGCTGCCTGGCTTTTCTTCCCCTTCATGGACTGCATTTTTTCTGTTGCGGCAGCCAGGTCTTCTTCACTAGCTTTTGAGGATTTCAGGATCACTGCTGAAACGATGAACGATACAGCTGCAGCGACCAATACACCCGCTAATACGCCGAAATAGCCTCCTCTTGGCGTCATTGCCATCAATGCGATAATGCTTCCCGGTGACGCTGCCGCGACAAGTCCGGCATTAAAGATCGTAAACGTTAAGAGTCCGCTTGCTCCGCCGGCAATGGCTGCGAGAATCAGGGCCGGTTTCATCAGAATGTACGGGAAGTAAATCTCGTGAATCCCGCCGAAGAAATGGATGATCGCCGCACCAGGAGCCGTTGATTTTGAAGATCCTTTGCCAAAGAACATGTACGCCAGCAAAATGCCGAGCCCCGGTCCAGGGTTTGCTTCTACTAAAAACAGAATTGATTTTCCTGTTTGGGATGCTTGCTCGATTCCGATCGGGCTTAAGATTCCATGGTTAATGGCGTTGTTGAGGAACAACACTTTCGCCGGTTCTACAAAAACACTGGCTATCGGCAGTAAATTCGCGTGTACAATGACTTCCACACCAGCCGCCAGCAATTTATTTAGCGTCAGGACAACCGGGCCGATGGCGTAAAACGCGAGAATCGTTAAAGCCGCGCCGACAATCCCTGCCGTAAAGTTGTTGATCAGCATTTCAAAGCCTTGTTTGACTTTATCCTTGAATAATTTATCAGTCTGTTTAATGAGGTATCCGCCAAGCGGTCCCATAATCATTGCGCCTAAAAACATTGGAATATCCGATCCGACAATCACCCCAATTGCCGCTGTCGCTCCGACAACTCCGCCGCGGTGGTCGTAGATCATTTTTCCGCCTGTATACGCTATCAAAAGCGGCAATAAATACGTAATCATCGGGCTGACCAGCGTGTTCAGCTGTTCATTCGGAAACCATCCTGCCGGAATAAACAACGCGGTAATGATACCCCACGCGATAAACGCGCCGATATTCGGCATGATCATTCCGCTCAAATAACTCCCAAAGCGCTGCACTTTCACTTTCATGCCGCCTTGCTGCTGTTCTTGCTGCTGCATATATAAACCCTCCCTGTTTTGTTTGTCGCTGTAAGATACAAAAATATGCTCAGAGAATGATGCTTCCCTTTGACTCTATGTTAAAACGCTTACAGTCCCTATACAATTGAAAGTAAAGAGGACTTTGGCACATGACTGTGACAATTTTTTAAAAATAAAAAGGCTCCTGGTTTCAGGAGCCTTTTCTTTTTCCTCTATAAATAATGTTGCCGTT
The DNA here is from genome assembly GCF_037977205.1 of Bacillus sp. FSL K6-0993. Lineage (NCBI taxonomy): Bacteria > Bacillati > Bacillota > Bacilli > Caryophanales > Bacillaceae > Bacillus > Bacillus sp. FSL K6-0993. The sequence continues at coordinate 440,240 of NZ_CP150275.1, read as the reverse complement.
TTGAATCACGTACTTTGCGATCATTCGCTCACTCACAATAAAAACGGGATAGGCGCACACAAGCGCAAAAACAGCCATTGGCACGTGCTGTACGGCCGGCAGCATTGAACCTGCCGCATTGCGGAGGAGCAGCAAAAGATAAATGAGCAGCACAATGGCAGCTAATGATACCAGCATAATCGGAGCTGATACTTTATATTCATAAAGCCGTTCCCGGCAGTGTCCGCAGCGAAATTGACAAGGCACATTTGATGATCTGACCATGTCGCCTGTCAAAGGTTTGCCGCAGTTCGGGCATGGTGTTTCTTTCATAGGGTATTCCTCACTTTCTATTCCATATGTCTATTATACCAGAGTCCCTTCTGTTTCGTTTTGTTGCTGTTCAACACATTTTCACATTTTTTATCATCAGCTTACTTGTCTCTGTCTCTAAAATCCTCTACGCTTAAATAGATCTTAATGAAGAGGGTGTATGAATGCTTCCGATTAATAGACAGCAACACATACTGAAGTGGCTGAAAGAAGAAGGCGCGCTCAGAATTTCTGACATCAGCGCAAAGTTTGGCGTTTCGGAAATGACGGTATACAGAGATGTCAATCAGCTGGTTCAGTCAAATCAGGTCATTAAAACGGCCGGCGGCATCACGCTCCCCGCCAGAACACCTCAAACGGATCATATGTGCAGCTATTGCTTGAAGCCCGTCAATCAAGCTCATTCGGTTCAGCTGATTACGGTAAACCAAGACATTGAACAGCTATGCTGCGCACATTGTGCGTTTTTGCGTTATGCCGATAAAACGGAAGAGGTTTCACACTTGATTTGCAGAGATTTTCTGTTACAGACAACCGTCAGTGCCGGTTCGGCTTATTTCGTCGTAAATGCTGAATTAAACCTGCACTGCTGCCAGCCGCAGGCCATTCCGTTTGCGACACTTGACCATGCCGAACGATTTCAAAAAGGATTCGGCGGAGCCGTCCGCACTTTCGACCAAGCGCTGGAAGACATGCTTCAAGACAGAAAGAAACGCTGCACCTGCACCAAGAAATAACACAACACATACAGCGGAAGGTGGTGTCTGAGTGATGAAGCGAAACAGATGGTGGATCATCCTTCTGCTTTTTCTTGTTTTCCTGCCGAAAACAAGCTTTGCTCACGCCTATATTGTCAAATCTTCACCTGGGGAAAACAGCGAATTAAAAAGCGCCCCTGCGCAGGTGGAAATCGAATTTAATGAACCGATTGAAGAAGGGTTTCATTACATTAAAGTCTATAATTCAAACGGCGACCGTGTGGATACGGACAAGACTGAAATCAGAAAAGATAATCATCACATCATGACAGTGAAGCTGAAGAAGAATCTGTCTAAAGATGTGTACAGAGCGGAATGGAATGCCGTATCCGCGGACGGGCATCCTGTTTCCGGCGTCATTCCGTTCAGTATCGGGAAAGCGGATGGCGGATTCAGCAGCCAAAAAGCAGCCGATTCAGCGCTGAATCCGGGAACAGCAGCAGATCGCGCGATTCTGTATACAGCCCTATCTCTGTTTATCGGAACGGTTTTCTTCCATCTTTTCTGGTATAAAGGGAAATCAGAACAGCTCGTCAAACGGACGAGACGTATCCTGACCGGCTCGATCGCAGCACTGGGTCTGGCGCTTTTGCTTCAGCTTCCGATTCAGACAAAAGCGAACGCAGGCGGCGGCTGGGGCAGCTCATTCCAGCTGGGCTACATCAGAGAAACACTGTTTGAGACAGCAGGCGGCTCCATTTGGATCATACAGGCCGCGCTGTTCGTGCTGCTCGCATTGTCTGTAATCCCTGCGATACGGAAAAACCGCTTTTCATCCTTTGGCTATTGGACAGCGCCGCTCATTTTCTTTTTCGGTCTCCTGCTTGCCAAGGCGTTTACAGGGCATGCTGCTGTCGTTGAAGAAAAAACGGTCGGCATTTTGATGGATTTCCTTCATTTAACTTCCGCTTCCATCTGGGTCGGCGGAATAGCGGCACTTGTTTTGCTGCTCTCAAAAGAATGGAGGCAGCCTGACAAAACGCTCGCGTGGGAGACGGTCAGACGGTTCTCCCCATGGGCGCTCACTGCAGTCGGCGTCATTTTGTTTTCAGGCTTGCTCAATGGATTTTTCATCATTCGTTCAATGGATTCACTGTTCCATACAGCGTACGGCCAAGCTCTTTTAGTGAAAAGCGGGCTGTTTGTTTTCATGCTGGTCTTAGGTGCGTTTCATTTTCTGCTTACCAGAAAGCAGCGCCGCACAAGAATCAGCCAAACGTTGAAAGCGGAGTGGGCAATCGGCATCGCTGTATTGATCACAGCGGCCGTGTTTACAAGCCTGCCAAGCCCGCCTGAGCCAGCGCCGGAACCGTTCTACCAAACCAAAGCGATTGAGAACGGACAAAGCGTTTCTCTCAGCATCAGCCCAAACCAGCCCGGAAAAAATGTTTTTGAGCTGCGGGTCACCGACCATAACGGAGATCCCGTGAAAAACATCCAGCAAATCACGTTAACCGTTTATAAAACAGGCCTGTCAGGCAGCGAAAACAAAAGCACCTTTACATTAAAAGAAAAAACAAAAGGCGTCTTCCAGGATCAAAACCTGTCGATTAATGAAAAAGGAAACTGGAAGATCAAAGTCCACGGCCTAACCGGCGACTTTAACGAAATCAATATCATGTTTACAAAGACCAATTAAGGAGTGTTTACGTTGTTGAAAAAAATCGCATTGACACTATGTCCGGCTATTGTCGGCTCCCTCTTATTCTTTACGGCCCCTGCCAGCGCGCACGTTTCTGTAAAACCGGCTGAGTCTGCTGCAGGCTCTTGGGAAACATATACAATGAAGGTTCCTTCTGAGAAAAATCTGCCGACAACGAAGGTTGTCCTCAAAATGCCGAAGGATGTTGAATTCCAGCAATATGAGCCAATTCCGGGCTGGAAGGTTTCCACTCAAAAACATGATGACAAATCAGTGTCCGTGACATGGGAGGCGACTGATGGAGGCATTCAGGAAGGACAGTTCCAGCAGTTTACCTTTGTTGCCAAAAACCCTGACAAAGCGGAGGAAGCTGCTTGGGACGCATACCAATATTACAAAGACGGAAGCATTGTTGAGTGGACAGGTGACGAGGATGCCGATACACCTCATTCCATTACAAACATCACGTCTGCAAAACAAGTGACAGATGAGCACGGCGCCACGAAAACAGAAGACGATTCCGAAAACTCAGGTTCTTCAGCTCTAGACATTACAGCGATTGTGCTGTCTGCGGCTGCCATTATTTTATCTGTAGCAGCGCTTGTTAAGAAAAAACGCGCCTAATAAAGAAAGCGATCCAGATGTCATGTCTGGGTCGCTTTTTATGTTTAACCGCGGCCTGCCTGGAAAGCAGGATATTTCGTCATTCCGCCGTCCGCAAACAACGTGATGCCTGTAACATAGCTGGATTCCTTCGAAGCAAGCCACACTGCCACTGCGGCAATTTCCTCCGGTTCGCCGATATAGCCCATCGGGATCATGCTTTCTACATCTGCTTTCTGTTTAGGGTCAGCGAATTTTTCAGCATTGATTGGCGTGTTGATCGCACCTGGCCCGATATTGTTGACGCGAATGCCCTTCGGCGCGTATTCCAAAGCCAACGTTTCAGACATCAGCTTAATTCCGCCTTTACTAGCTGCATAGTGGACAAATAACGGCCACGGAATCCTTTCATGCACGCTGGACATGTTGATGACATTTCCCTTGATATCGTTTTCTACGAAATATTTAATCGCTTCACGGCTTCCTAAAAAGGCACCTGTTAAGTTCGTGCCGATGACTTTATCCCAATCCTTAAGCGGCATTTCATGAGATGGCACAGGATTTTCAAGACCCGCATTATTAATCATAATATCGAGTGTGCCGAACTCTTTAATTGCCGTTTGCACGATATTTTTTACATCTTCCTCTTTCGTGACATCTCCTTGGACGATAACAGCCTCACCGCCCGCCTTGATGACTTCTTCTTTTACCTCGTTCGGATCTTGTTTATTACTATAATAGTTAATGACCACTTTTGCCTGCTCCTTGCCGAAGCGAATGGCCATTGCCTTTCCGAGCCCTGAAGCAGCTCCTGTAATAGCGACGACTTTTCCTTTTAAATCCGGATACATATACATCCTCCTCCATTTGTTATGAATTTGTTTTGGCGATTCCTAAGAATACGGCGGCGGCAATAATCAGGATAATCCCGATCGCAATTGCTATAAGCTGGCGTTTCGTTTTCTTTTCACGCAGGATGAAAATACCGCCGAGCGTAGAAATGACAATTCCCATTTGTGAAAGGGAAAAGCTCGTTGCAACGCCGACTCGCGGCTGAGAAATAAACAAAAACATATTTCCGCCTGCCCAGATTAACCCTGGGAGAATATTTCTGATCGCATACTTGTTAAAGGGTTTGTGTCTATAGGTTAAAACTAACCCCCCGACCACCATGCCAATTGCCTGTGGCAGCAGCGCGGACCAGCCGGACACATTGAATAATCTAGCCACGACTACATAAACCAAATAACCAAGAGTCGAAACAAGGAGAATCAAAATGCCCTTTTTCAAATTGCTTGGCTCGCCCTCTTTTTTATCATTCTTATCTTCCAAGGACGTGAGAATGATTCCCACAATGATAAAGATCAAAGCGAGAACGCCAAGCGTAATCGCAATCGGTGTTGACCATTCGCGGAACACGATCACACCGAACAGCGAGGTGGAAACGAGCTGCATTCCTGTGGAAATCGGCATTGTTTTCGACACGCCCATCAATTGAATGCTTTTCAGCTGGTTGGCCTGTCCAAGTGACCAAAATAAGCCGGATACGATTCCAACAATAAAAATGCGAAGTGACAGAACGGGCTGAACAAAAAAGTAAATAACGATAGAAACAATGAGTGCCCCGATCGTCGTTCCCAGTGTCTGGCTGTACGGCCCGCCGCCTAATTTCACATTGAAGAGAACAATGCTCCCCCAAAACAAAGCCGGGAGAAGAGCCAATAATAAATCCATTGTTGGGGAACCTTCTTTCAAAATGTATTTGCTGTTATTTTGGCTGGAATTGTTGTGATTATTCGCCGGAACACAAAAAGAGCTGCCGGAAAATCCGGCAGCTCTCAGGAGCGTGCATTCTTTTTATAAACCGATGGACAAATATTTTGTTTCAAGGTACGGCTCGATACCTTCTGAACCGCCTTCACGGCCGATGCCGCTTTCTTTCATTCCGCCGAATGGCGCTTGAACCGCTGACGGTCCGCCGTCATTCCAGCCGATAATGCCATACTCTAGATTCTCGGAAATATAGATGCCGCGGCGGTAGTTTTCTGTGAAGAAGTAAGCAGCCAAGCCATACGGTGTATCGTTGGCAAGCTGAATCGCTTCATCAATATCAGAAAACGTGACGATCGGGGCGACCGGGCCGAATGTTTCCTCATGCATGATGTTCATGGACGTATCGACATCGGTGAGCACTGTCGGATTCACAAAGTAGCACCCTTTGTCATCGTTTCGGTCATATGTGCCCCCAGCAATCACTTTCGCGCCTTTTTCAACCGCATCATCTATTTGGCTGACGATTTTTTCGAAGCCTCGTTTGTTGATAATCGGGCCGACATTGACGCCTTCCTCAAGTCCATTTCCGACTTTCAGCTTAGACACTTGCTCGCTCAGTTTCGCAGCAAATTCATCTTTAATGGATTCATGAACGATCAGGCGGTTGGCACATACGCAGGTTTGGCCGGCGTTTCGGTATTTGGACGCCATCGCCTGTTCAACGGCAAGGTCAATGTCCGCATCTTCATCTACGATCAGCGGGGCGTGTCCGCCGAGCTCCATTGAGACGTGCTTTACGGTGTCCGCGCTGTTTTTCATAAGGATTTTCCCTACAGGTGTTGAGCCTGTGAACGTGATTTTGCGGATTTTCGGACTGCTTGTGAACACATTTCCGATTTCTTCTCCATCGCCGATCACAACCTGAAGAACATCCTTCGGAATGCCCGCTTCATATGCGAGGCGCGCTAGTTCATAAGCAGACAGCGGTGTGTCCGGCGCCGGCTTGATGATAAATGTACAGCCGGCGGCAAGAGCAGGCGCCGCTTTACGTGTAATCATCGCATTCGGGAAATTCCAGGGCGTGATAGCAGCAACGGGGCCGACCGGCTGGCGTGTGACAACAATTCGTTTACCAGTTGTCGGGGCCGGGACCGTTCTTCCGTACACACGCTTCGCTTCCTCTGCGAACCATTCGATATAGCCTGCGCCGTAAAGTACCTCGCCGACTGCTTCCTGGTAGGGTTTTCCGTTTTCCTTTGTAATTAAATCTGCAAGCTCTTCTTTATGTTCAACAATCAGCTCATACCATTTTTTCAAAAGAGACGCTCTTTCGTTCGCTGATGTTTTAGACCACGTTTTAAACGCTTGATGTGAACGTTCAATGGCTTCTTCTACCTCTGTGGCTGATTGCTGAGGAATCGTTTTGATCTCCTCGCCCGTAGCCGGGTTGTAGACCGTTAATTGATCTGGCATATTGAACATTCCTTTCTTTTCATGATTACTTAAAATGATAGCAGACCCAGCCGTTTTCTTTCCAATGATTAAGCTCGCAGGCCCGCCTCCAAGATGCTGAGCCCTTCATTTAAAAGGCTGTCTGAGATGACGAGCGGTGTCAAAAAGCGGATGATATTACCGTTAATTCCCGCTGTCAGCAAAAGTAATCCGTTTTGATTCGCATAGGCCGCGATCGCTGCTGCTTTTGCTTTATCAGGCTCACGCGTGTCTGGATCCTTGACGATTTCGATTGCGGCCATCGCCCCGAGTCTGCGGATGTCACCGATGAACGGGAATTCTTTTTTCCACTCATATGCCCTGTCTTCAATGATTTTGCCAATTTCTTCAGATCGCTCATTCAGTCCTTCTTCTTCGATAATATCCAAGACTGCCAAAGCCGAAGCGCAGCCGAGCGGGCTGCCGGCATACGTGCCGCCCAGCTCCCCTGGCGCTGCCGTATCAAGCATTTCCGCACGCCCGATTACACCGCTTAATGGCAGGCCTGCCGCAAGCGATTTAGAAACCGTGATCAGATCGGGCACTACATCAAAGTGCTCAATTGCGAAATAAGTGCCAGTTCTGGCAAAGCCGGTTTGGATTTCATCAGCAACAAAAACAATGCCGTGTTCTTTGCAGAATGAAGCGACGTGCTGTACGAACCGTTTCGAAGGAATAATAAACCCGCCTTCTCCCTGCACCGGCTCCATCACGACACACGCCACCGTTTCAGGCGCCACTGAAGCGATAAAGAAATCATTGAATGCTTGAATGACCATATCGTCATAGCTTTCATCACTCATGCCGGCCGGCTTCTGATAATAATAAGGGAACGGCGCTTGATAAACCTCTGGCGCAAAAGGCCCGAAACCGAATTTATAAGGTTTTACCTTGCTTGTCATGCTCATCGTCATATTCGTGCGCCCGTGAAACCCGCGTGTAAACGAGACAACGCCTTGGCGCTTTGTATACTTTCTGGCGATTTTCACAGCGTTTTCGACTGCTTCCGCCCCTGAGTTAAGAAAAATCGCTTTTTTCTCATGGCTGCCCGGTGCAATGCCGCACAGTTTTTCGGCTAACTCGATATAAGTCGGGTACATCATGACATTAAAGCCAGGATGAATCAGCTCCTCTGTCTGCCGCTTCACAGCCTCAACCACCTTCGGATGCGAGTGTCCGACATTTAACGTGCCGATGGCGCCTGCAAAATCAATAAATCTCCGGCCGTCCAGATCGTACAGCTCGGCCCCTTCTCCTTTGACCGCCAGACTGCGGTTGCCGTTGCTCACACCTTTTGACACAAATTGATCCCGTTTTTTCTGCCATTGTGCAGTTGTGATGCTTGCTGTTGTTTGACTCATGTGAATATCCCCCTGTCGGTATTTTCTTATCATTCTGACTTCTCTTTGGTATGATGAAAAGTACCAATTATAACTTTTTGATGGTATCAGAAGGAGAAACTACAAAATGGATATCACAATTACACTCGATCGTTCAGAGCAAGCCGATTATATCTATCAGCAAATTTATCAAAAGCTGAAAAAAGAAATCCTCAGCCGCAATCTGCTGCCTCACTCGAAGGTTCCCTCCAAGCGGGAACTGGCTGAAAATCTCAAGGTCAGCGTAAATTCAGTGAATTCAGCCTATCAGCAGCTGCTGGCTGAAGGGTATTTGTACGCCATTGAACGAAAGGGTTTCTTCGTGGAGGAACTAGACATGTTTTCCGCCGAGGAGCACCCTCCATTTGCACTGCCGGATGATCTAAAAGAGATTCACATCGACCAGAGTGATTGGATATCGTTTTCACACATGAGTTCCGATACAGACCATTTTCCGATCAAAAGCTGGTTCCGCTGCGAGCAAAAAGCGGCCTCCCGCTCATACCGCACGCTCGGCAATATGTCACATCCGCAAGGGATATATGAAGTGAGAGCGGCCATTACCAGGCTCATTTCCCTGACGAGGGGTGTAAAATGCAGGCCGGAACAAATGATCATAGGGGCAGGCACACAGGTGCTCATGCAGCTGTTGACTGAGCTTTTACCCAAGGAAGCCGTGTATGCGATGGAGGAGCCTGGCTACAGGCGCATGTATCAGCTTTTGAAGAATGCCGGAAAACAAGTCAAGACGATCATGCTGGATGAAAAGGGCATGTCGATTGCTGAAATCACCAGACAGCAGCCAGATGTGCTGGTGACCACCCCGTCGCATCAGTTTCCGTCCGGAACGATTATGCCTGTATCCAGAAGAATTCAGCTGCTGAACTGGGCAGCCGAGGAGCCGCGCCGATATATCATTGAGGACGATTATGATAGTGAATTCACATATGATGTAGACAGTATTCCGGCGCTGCAAAGCCTCGACCGTTTTCAAAATGTCATCTATATGGGAACCTTTTCAAAGTCCCTTCTCCCCGGCTTGCGGATCAGCTATATGGTGTTGCCGCCTGAGCTGTTGAGGGCATACAAACAGCGAGGCTATGATCTGCAGACTTGCTCATCACTTACACAGCTCACCCTGCAGGAATTTATCGAGTCTGGTGAATATCAGAAGCATATAAAAAAAATGAAGCAGCATTATAAAGAAAAGAGAGAACGCCTGATCACCGCTTTAGAAGCAAAGTTCAGCGGAGAGGTTACCGTAAAAGGGGCAAATGCGGGGCTGCATTTTGTTACCGAATTTGATACCAGGCGCACCGAACAAGACATCCTGTCACATGCTGCCGGGCTGCAGCTTGAAATATTCGGAATGAGCCGATTTAACTTGAAGGAAAACAAGCGGCAAACGGGCAGGCCTGCTCTCATTATCGGCTTTGCACGGCTGAAGGAAGAAGATATTCAGGAGGGTGTGCAGCGGCTTTTCAAAGCTGTTTACGGACATAAAAAAATCCCCGTTACAGGGGATTGATTCACCAGCGGTCCTGGTCTACATTCAGCACGGCTTCAAGCAGGCCCGGAAATGCCTTTTCAAGGTCTTCAGCGCGAAGCGAATAATACCGGCGCTTTCCTTCTATCCGAACTTGAGCGATGCCTGATTCTCTCAAAACTTTAAAATGATGCGACAAAGTCGATTTGGCAACCTGCACATCTGCACAGGTGCTGCACGTTTTTTCTTTTGCTTCAGCTAATTGCTTGACGAGCTCTAAACGAAGCGGATCACTAAGTGCATGAAGAACCTTTGTCAGCTGCAATGTTTCTGTTTCTGGATGGTTTGGAATGTTCATGACACAAATGTATCACACAACAATTAGAATGACAATTTTACTATATAAGGGTTTTTCCTTTACCTCATTTAGAATACATGTTACATTTAGTTCGATGAAATTCGAACAATAAATTCGCATAACGACGGAGGAGATTTACATGATCGTATTACAAGCTTACATCAAAGTAAAACCAGAAAAACGCGAGGAATTTTTGAGCGAGGCTCAATCACTTGTTCAGCATTCAAGAGCTGAGGAAGGCAACGCGCAATACGACCTATTCGAAAAAGTAGGCGAAGAAAATACATTTGTCATGCTTGAAAAATGGAAAGATGAAGCGGCAATGAAATTCCATAACGAAACTGCGCATTTCCAAGGGTTTGTCGCAAAAGGAAAAGAACTGCTGAGCGCCCCTCTTGATGTTGTCCGCACAGAGCTTAGCGAGTAAAGAAAGGGTGTCCCATATGAATGAAGTGATTAAATCTTTAACAGACCACCGCTCGATTCGCAGCTACACAGATGAGCCTGTAGCTCAGGAGCAATTGGACCAAATCATTGAAGCGGTGCAATCAGCCCCTTCTTCTATCAACGGACAGCAAGTGACTGTGATCACAGTCCAGGATAAAGAGCGCAAAAAGAAAATCTCCGAGCTGGCAGGCGGCCAGCCATGGATCGATCAAGCTCCTGTTTTCCTGCTGTTCTGCGCAGATTTCAACCGGGCCAAAATTGCGCTTGAAGATCTGCATGATTTCAAAATGGAAATCACAAATGGATTGGAATCTGTTCTTGTCGGCGCAGTAGACGCTGGTATTGCCCTCGGCACAGCAACAGCAGCGGCTGAGTCACTCGGACTTGGCACAGTTCCGATCGGTGCGGTTCGCGGAAACCCTCAAGAGCTGATCGAACTGCTTGAGCTTCCAAAATACGTGTTCCCTTTATCCGGCCTTGTCATTGGGCATCCTGCCGACCGTTCAGCGAAAAAACCGCGCTTGCCGCAGGAAGCTGTCAATCATCAGGAAACTTATTTGAATCAGGATGAGCTGACGTCTCACATTCAGGCATACGACGAACAGATGTCTGAATACATGAATAAACGGACAAACGGAAAAGAAACAAGAAATTGGTCACAGAGCATCGCTTCCTACTATGAGCGCCTGTACTATCCGCACATCCGTGAAATGCTTGAAAAACAAGGATTTAAAGTTGAAAAATAAGCTCTTATTCGGCCTGTCGGATTTTCCGGCAGGCCTTTCATTTACCCGGTTAAAATCCATTGACTTCTATTTTGTTTATTTGGTAAAATTTTTTCATAGTTACTCATTGGTTTTCTGTGAACCAATGGGTTTTCTAATGTTCAAGAAAGAAGGAAGCCATGAGATGCTTGATAAAAAAACAGATATCTTGTTAGCCGCGCGAAAGCTTTTTTCGGAAAAGGATTTTACGTCGGTTTCCATGCAGGCGATCGCAGAAGAATGTAAGATGTCAAAAGCTTCGATATATAAGCTATTCCAATCTAAAGAAGATCTGCTTTTGGAGCTGCTGTCATTTAACCAGAAGCAAATGGTGGCCGCAGCCTCAAGACTTCAGGAAAATACCGCACTTACACCGGAGGAGCGTTTGACGCAAAAGGTCAAAATGGAACTGGAGGGCTTCAGGCGGAATCAGCAGTTTTTCAATATGCTGACCTACGGAAACCCCAAGCTGCATAATGACCGGGTCAAACAGCATATCCATCAGACCAGATCGACGATTATCTGCTGGCACCGCGATTCGCTGATCCAGGCGTATGGAGAAACCATTCTCCCGTTTGTGTGGGATTTGGTCATCATTCTTCACGGCATGATGCGTGAGTTTTTAATGCTGATCAAAATCGAGGAAAAACCGCTTGAGCTTGACCCGATCGCAGAGTTTATCATCAGCACCCTCAATCAGATTATCAAAAACAGGGAAACCCGCCAGTCTCTTCTTCCGCCCGAAGCCATCGAGCTTTATATTCATTCAGCATCCTCCTACAAGCCAAAGGATAAATCAGTCCTATTATCGGAAAGCCTGAAGGAATTACATAAAGGCATCTCTTCCCTGTCCGCCGCGGACTATGACGTAGATGAACTGACATCCGCAGCCGCCATGCTGGAGGAAGAAGCGAAGAAGGAAGAACCCCGCGCTTTTTTACTCAAATCACTGATTGGCTATCTGGAACAAACCGGTGTTTTAACACAGCCCGTTTCCATGTTAAAAACACTGTTAATTACTTAGAGAAAAGAAGGGATATGTATTGAACACAAGTATTGAACAAAAACCTTTTAACCGTTCTGTCATTGTCGGCATTTTGTTAGCCGGAGCGTTTGTGGCGATTTTGAACCAGACATTGTTGATTACCGCACTTCCCCATATCATGAGGGATTTCAATGTCGATGCCAACCAAGCACAATGGCTGACCACATCATTTATGTTAACCAACGGGATTTTAATTCCGATTACCGCGTTTTTAATTGAGAGATTCACAAGCCGGGCGCTGCTCATCACAGCAATGAGCATTTTCACTGCCGGAACAGTCGTCGGAGCGTTCGCGCCGAACTTCCCGGTTCTGCTGACAGCGCGTATCATTCAAGCGGCCGGAGCCGGCATTATGATGCCGCTCATGCAGACTGTATTCCTGACAATCTTTCCGATTGAAAAGCGCGGCCAGGCTATGGGTATGGTCGGATTGGTCATCTCATTCGCGCCTGCGATCGGACCGACTCTTTCCGGATGGGCTGTCGAAGCTTTCTCTTGGAGATCATTGTTTTATATTATTCTTCCGTTTGCTGTGATTGATTTGATTCTTGCCAGCATCCTGATGAAAAACGTGACGACTTTAAGAAAAACACAGATTGATATTTTATCAGTCATCCTTTCAACATTTGGATTCGGCGGCCTTCTGTACGGCTTCTCAAGCGTCGGCTCTTACGGCTGGTCCAGTTCAACCGTCTTGATTTCACTGCTGGTGGGTGTCATCGCGCTGCTCTTGTTTATCACAAGACAAATGAAGCTTGAAAAACCGATGCTGGAATTCCGCGTCTTCACGTTTGGCGTTTTCAGCTTAACAACACTGCTGGGAACCCTCGTCTTTGCATTATTGATCGGTACGGAAACCATCCTGCCGCTTTATACACAAAATGTCAGAGACGTCACAGCTTTTGATACAGGGCTTATGCTCCTTCCGGGAGCCGTTGTGATGGGCTTTATGTCGCCAATTATCGGCAGAATTTTTGACCGTGTCGGCGGAAGAGGGCTGGCGATTGCCGGTTTCTGCATCATCTTCCTGACATCTCTGCCGTTTATGCAGCTGACTGACCATACGTCACTCGCTTGGATTGTCGTTTTATACACTGTTCGTCTCTTAGGCACCGCCATGATCATGATGCCGGTGACAACAGCCGGAATCAACGCGCTGCCGCGCCACTTGATTCCGCACGGAACTGCGATGAACAACACGATTCGCCAAGTCGGCGGCTCGATCGGAACCGCACTATTGGTTTCCGTGATGAGCAACCAGGCGGCACATGCAGGCACGACAAATGTGAAGCACGCCGCCCTGCACGGCATGAACGCCGCTTTTATTGTGGCTGCCGTCATTGCACTTGTCGGCTTCCTTCTCTCATTCACATTAAAGAAACCACAGCGCCCTGCCGAACAGCAGCCGGCACGCTGATTAACAAAAAAAGAGCCCCGCTACTTAGCGGAGGCTCTTTTTGGTTTTACTTTTCTAAACCGTCTTTCACTTCTTTGATCATTTGTGCCATAGACTCAAGACCGCCTCCTGATAAGTACCAAGTAGCAGAATCAAGGTAGACGACATGATCATTTTTCACTGCGTTTACATTTTTCACATAATCATTTTCAACGACTTGTTTAGTAGATGATGTTTCACCAATCGCTGTACCGCGGTCAATGACAAACAGGTAATCCGGGTTTGTTTTTGAAATGTACTCGTAAGAAACGCTTTGTCCGTGAGTAGACGCTTTGATGTTTTTATCAGCCGGTCTCACGCCGAACACGTCATGGATCAGGCCGTATCTTGATTTAGGACCGAATGCGCTGATCTTCCCGTCGTTCGCCATGATGACGAGACCGTTTTTGTTAAGCTTTTCAGCCGTTTTCTTTACATCTGCGATTGAATGATCGATTTTTGCGAGTTCATCCTTCACTTCATCTTCTTTATCGAAGATCTTACCGATTGTTTCTGCGTCAGACTTAAATGATTCCATATACTTCGCTGTGTCTACGCCAAGGTAAATTGTCGGCGCAATTTCAGAGAATTCTTTGTAAGACTCAGATTGTCTTCCTGAGATAATGATCAAGTCAGGGTCTAAATCTGCCACTTTCTCGAAGTCTGGCTCTTTTAAGCTTCCGACGTCAGCATATTTGTCATCTTTGAACTTGGACAGATATTTAGGAAGGGCTTGTTTCGGCAGGCCCGCTACTTTATCATCAAGTCCTAGTTTATCTAATGTATCTAAGCTTCCAAAGTCAAATACGACAACTTTTTTAGGGTTCTTCGGTACTTTTGTGCCGTTTTTGTCCAGCTGGTGTTTCACCGTGATTTGTTCTTTCTTTGAATCAGAACCTTTGCTGCTTGTGCTTTGGTTTCCGCATGCAGAAATGACAACTGCCGTCACCAAAGCGATGAATAGTAATGCGAACTTTTTCATGCTCTTCACCTCTTCTATATATTAAGAAAAATAGACACCTATTCTTTGATTATCAATCGTCTGAATCGGGATGGTCATATCGTAGATTTCCTCAAGCACCGATGTTTCTATCATTTCTTCAGGCGGTCCTTCTTTTACGATTCGGCCGTTTTTCAAAGCGACGATATAGTCCGAATAGACTGAAGCAAAATTGATATCGTGAATGACGATGACGATCGTTTTTCCAAGCTCCTCTACCAGCCGTTTCAGCAGTTTCATAATTTCAACTGAGTGTTTCATATCCAGATTGTTCAGCGGCTCATCCAGAAAGATATAATCTGTGTCCTGGGCAATGACCATGGCGATAAATGCCCTTTGGCACTGTCCGCCGCTCAGCTGATCCAAGTATTTGTCTTGAATGTCTTCCAGCTTCATATAGCTGAGGGCCTGATTGATATGAACCCAGTCTTCCTCTGTCAGCCGGCCCTGTGAGTACGGAAACCTGCCAAAACTGACGAGGTCTTTGATCGTGAGCCTGATATTGATTTGGTTCGCCTGTTTCAAAATGCTCATTTTCTTGGCAAGCTCTTTGCTGTCACATGCTCCAATCTCTTGTCCGTCTATGTAAATCTCGCCGGAATCCTTTTTGATCAGGCGGCTCATGATAGACAGCAGCGTACTTTTGCCGGCGCCGTTAGGACCGATAAACGAGGTGATTTTGCCCTTTTGAATCGTGACTGACGTCTCTTCAAGAACAACTTTCCCGCCATATTGTTTGCTTACATTTCTGACCTCTACCATGATTTATTCTCCTTTAACAGCAAGTAGATAAAATAAATCCCGCCGGCAAAATTAATAATGACACTCAGCGTCGTTGAGAAGGTAAACACTTTCTCAACCACAAACTGCCCTCCGACCAGCGCAATGATGCTGATGAAAACGGAGCCTGCGATTAAGTATGAATGCTTATATGTTTTCAGGAATTCTCTCGCCAGGTTGACAACCAGAAGGCCTAAAAACATAATCGGCCCGACTAGCGCTGTTGAAACAGAAACCAAAATCGCAACCACGATCAGCATCTGCTTCACCACTTTGTCGTAGTCAATGCCCAAATTCACGGCGTGCTCGCGTCCGAGCGACAGCACATCGAAAAATTTTGTAAAACGCCAGACATAAATGCCTGTCAGCAGGAAGATGATGAACGCGAGCCATAACAAATCCGTATTGATATTGTTAAAGCTGGCAAACATCTTGTCCTGCACAACTTGGAACTCATTCGGATCAATCAGCATCTGCATAAAGGAAGACAGGCTGCTGAACAGCGTGCCAAACACGATTCCGATAAGCAGAAGGAAAAAGATATTTCTCCCCTCACCCTTGAACATGATCTGATACAAAACAAGAGAAAACAGGATCATCAGCAGAACAGAGATGATAAAGTTGATGTTTTTATTCATGATGACCATATTCGCAGAACCGAACAAAAAGATAATGCCAGTCTGAATCAGCATGTAGAGAGAATCAAGGCCCAAAATGCTCGGCGTCAGGATGCGGTTGTTCGTAATCGTTTGAAAGATCATGGTCGAAAACGCAATCGCTCCCCCAGTCAGCACAATGGCAGCGACTTTTTTGATTCGTCTCGGCAGGGTGTAATCCCAATTGCCTAAGTCATAAAACAAAAACAAGCCAATACATACAATGGCTAAACCAACGAGCAAAGCTATTTTCATCTGGTTACGCATAGGCTTTTCTCCTTAACAGCATAAACAGGAAAATGCCGCTGCCGATGATTCCGACCATCAGGCCAATCGAGATTTCATAAGGGAAGATAATGATTCTGCCCAGTATATCGCAAAACAGCACAAACACCGCTCCCAACAGCGCAGTATGCGGCAGGCTGCTCTTCAGATTGTCTCCTCTGTAAATCGATACAATATTCGGGATGATTAAACCGAGAAACGGCAGCATACCGACAGTCAAAATGACAAGGGACGTGATCAGGGACACGATAATGAGCCCGATGTTCACAACCCGTTTGTACTTGAGGCCGAGGTTGACAGAAAAGCTTTCACCCATACCGGCCAATGTGAATTTATCCGCATACACATAGGCAATGATGACGAGCGGAATACTCAGATAAAGAAGCTCGTATCTTCCTTTCACGACTAAAGAGAAGTCCCCCTGCAGCCATGATGACACATTCTGGATCAAGTCATATTTATATGCGATAAATGTCGCGATTGAACTGACGATATTCCCGAGCATTAAACCGACAAGCGGAATAAAGATAGTGTCGTTAAACTTGATTCTTTCAAGGATTTTCATAAACAGAAAATTTCCTGCAAGGGCAAAGACAAACGCAATCAGCATTTTGATTAAAGGACTGGCGGATGTAAACAGCAGCAAGGAAATTAAAATGCCGAGCCTCGCCCAATCCATCGTGCCCGCCGTCGTCGGTGACACGAATTTATTTCTGCTGATCTGCTGCATAATCAAACCGCAGATGCTCATGCTTAATCCCGCGATGACAATGCTGATCAATCGCGGCAAACGGCTTGCAAACAGCGTTGACGCCTCTTGTTTGCTTAAATCGAAGAGATCAAGCGGCGACAGATCTTCTACACCGATAAATACAGATGTGACTGCTAATATGATAAGTAGAATAAATAAGTAACGTAGCTTCATGCTGCCTCCTTACATCCTTACAGCAAAAAGAACGTATCTCCTACTCCGCAAGGACTCAAAACAATATGGCCATATAGTAATTGATTATCATTATCATTTACATGTTACCATTTTTTTAGGGTTAGTCAATATTCTTTAAAAATATTAACCTAGTCATTTATCCATTTTACTAATCATTCTAACCATTTTCCATCCCAAAACGTTAGGCTGTTTACCATATTTATCTTTATAACGCAGGTATACGGTCAGCAAACTTGACATTATTCCTCGTGGAAAATACAAATGTTCTCTCCAGAAAGAAATTAACCCTTGATTTACAGTACTGAAAGAGAGATAATAAATACTAAATTTGTGTGAAAATTTTAAACATTAGGAGATGTAAACATGAAGGTCGTTAAATTCGGAGGCAGCTCACTTGCTTCAGGCGCCCAGCTTGACAAGGTGTTTCACATCGTTACCTCAGACCCGGCACGGAAAGCTGTAGTCGTTTCAGCTCCGGGAAAACGCTATGCCGAGGATACGAAAGTGACTGATCTCTTAATCGCATGTGCAAAACAATATTTGGAAACAGGCAGCGCACCTGAACTGGCGGAAGCTGTTGTGGAACGGTACGCTCTCATCGCCAATGAGCTTCAGCTGGGGCAAAGCATTATCGAAAAAATCAGAGATGATCTGTTTACGCTTTTAGAAGGAGATAAAAGCAATCCCGAGCAATACCTTGACGCAGTCAAGGCCAGCGGGGAGGATAACAATGCCAAGCTGATTGCCGCTTATTTCCGCTATAAAGGCGTCAAAGCGGAATATGTAAACCCGAAAGATGCCGGCCTCTTTGTGACAAATGAACCCGGCAACGCGCAAGTTCTTCCTGAATCCTATCAAAACCTCTATCGTCTTCGGGAACGTGACGGACTCATCATTTTTCCCGGTTTTTTCGGATTCAGCAAGGATGGCGATGTGATCACATTCTCACGGAGCGGTTCTGATATTACCGGTTCGATTCTTGCCAACGGACTACAAGCCGATTTGTACGAAAACTTTACAGACGTAGACGCTGTGTATTCTGTCAATCCGTCCTTCGTTGAGAATCCAAAGGAAATCAGCGAGCTGACATATAGAGAGATGCGGGAGCTGTCCTACGCGGGTTTTTCAGTGTTTCATGATGAAGCGCTCATTCCGGCATTCAGAGCGGGGATTCCTGTTCAGATCAAAAATACGAACAACCCCTCAGCCGAAGGCACCCGCGTCGTCAACAAGCGGGATAACAAAAACGGGCCTGTCGTCGGCATTGCCAGCGACACCGGTTTTTGCAGCATTTATATCAGCAAGTATCTCATGAACAGAGAAATCGGTTTTGGCCGAAGGGCCCTTCAAATCCTGGAGGAGCATGGTTTGACGTATGAGCATGTTCCATCGGGAATCGATGACATGACGATCATTTTACGGCAGGGGCAAATGGATGCCGCCACTGAACGCAGCGTCATCAAGCGGATCGAAGAGGATTTGCATGCCGATGAAGTCATCGTCGAGCATCATCTCGCCCTGATTATGGTTGTAGGGGAAGCGATGCGCCACAATGTCGGTACAACGGCAAGAGCCGCCAAAGCATTATCAGAGGCACAGGTGAATATCGAAATGATCAATCAGGGATCTTCTGAAGTGAGCATGATGTTTGGCGTAAAAGAAGCCGAAGAAAGAAAAGCCGTTCAAGCGTTATACCAGGAATTTTTCGCGGGCGTATTAATCTCTTAATCGTACATAAATAGCGGGCGGCAGCGCCCGCTATTTTTTATATTACCTTCCTATAGCCGAATTGTTCATTTTTTCTCTTGTCCACTATTATCCCTGCCAAATGGATCGGTTCAGCATATCTTATAGTATCCTTCATAGGGAGGTGAAACCTTATGTCAGGATACTCTAACGGCGGCGGTTACGGCGGCATCAGTTCTTTCGCTTTAATCGTTGTATTGTTTATTCTTTTAATTATCGTAGGGACTGCGTTTGTTGGCGGCTTCTAAGCTGCTGACCGTCTCTGCGGGACCCTGTCCGCCACAGTTTTGCAGCAGCATTTGCTAAAGCAATCTCGAAGGGGGTGCACAAAATGTCAGGTTACGGAACTTCTTTCGCTTTGATTGTTGTGTTATTTATCCTCTTGATCATTGTGGGAACTGCATTTGTAGGAGGCTACTAAATAAACGTAATCTCCATGAAGGCGGCACCGCAAGACTATGTCTTGCGGTGTTTTTTTAAAAAGAAAAACCCCTTCTCGCTAATGAGAAGGGGCTTGTTCTTACGTCATTCCTCTTTCTGTCACATGAAAGTCGAGTGCTTCCGCATTAGCAGAAACGCCAGCCGCTGTAAAAATCGCGGCTGCGGCCAAACAAATAACAAACAACTTAGATTTCAATTTCATACAAACCTTCACTCCTTTGTATTTGTTTTCTTGCCTCTTCAACTTGTAGAAAGTAGGAAGCAGACAGTTTAAACCATTTCTGTTCATAGTAATATTTTGCTACTTCTAGGGCTAAATCCTCTATATCAGCGTACATATTTTTATTTTTTAAGTATTGGAAACATCGTTCGATTCCTTCTTCATTGGGCTGATCCTGATATAGGGATTGCAAAAACTCGAATTTTACGGCATAGTCTGCATCGTCTGTTTCTTTAGCATATTCATAGCCCCGCTTGTGATATTCCGAAGCTTTATCATGTTTTCCCCGTTTATAATAAATCAAGGTAATTAAGAAGTATGCTTGCGGCAGTGAATTGACGATCCTGCTGCTTTCAAATGTGGAGACCGCTTTTTCAAAGTAATCAATGGCAGGGTCTAGAAGGTCTTGATTGTAATAGCATAATCCGAGATTGTAGTATGCTCTTCCGACCAGCTGGGCTTTTTGTTCCGCTTGGGCCATATTGAGCGCCAATTTGAAATGGCGTGCGGCTTGTTCGAAATTTCTTTCATCCATCAGGTTGACCCCGAACACGAAATGGCATTGAATGATTCTCACATTATAGGTTTCCTGCTCCACGTAAATTTCATAAGCGTTTTTTATATTAATCAATGAAAAATACGTTTGCTTCATATAATAATAAGCTTCCGCGATTTTAAAATAGAATTCAGCCCGTTCAATATGGTCTGCGACAAAGGAGAGCTTTTTCTCCGCCTGTTTATAGTATGTAATGGCAGAAATAAATTCCCGCTTATCAAACTCATACATCCCGCGAAAAAAATTCACGTAATAGTCGAGAAGCCCTTTGAGATCTGCCTGGTTGCTGTCAATGTTTCTCGATAATTCAGACAGGCTTGGCTGGTCTTCGATATTTAATTTCTCTAACGGCTCAAGATAATCCAGCATAAGCTGGTGCCGGAATTCCATTAGTGAATAATAAAGCAGCAAGTTGGAATCATGCTGCATGTGTTTCAGTTCCTGCTGGATTTCAGCTTTTAACACTTCGGCATCCGGCACGCTGAATGTCCGGATATATCTGTACCACTCGTTAATTTTTTGACCGACCGCTGAAGAAGGAATTACCCCGCTCTTCATTCCTTCACCCTCTCCCATCAAAAACTGTTTATGTCATATTTTATCATGTTTATAGACCGTCCCAACCCGAAAAACACGCAATCTTTGTTTTCGGGAGCACGCAATAAACCGAAGCGGTGTGCAAAAAAGGCGGCTGCATCAGTTGATGCGCCGCCCTGTATGCTATTGCTGTTTTGCCGTTAAAGGAAGGCGGATGATGAACTTTGTGCCTTTCCCTTCTTCACTCTGGATTTCTACTGTGCCCTGGTGCATTTCAACGAGCTGCTTGACGATCGAGAGACCGAGTCCGTATTCACCATATGCCGTGTTCGTTCTTGAAATATCTGCTTTATAGAATCGCTCCCAAATATGCTCAATATCCTCTTTTGAAATGCCGATTCCCGTGTCTTCAATTTCAATAATCGTCTCTTTATAACCTTCCATTCCGCGCAGCCAAATGTCACCGTTTTGCGTAAATTGGATGCTGTTTTTCGTAATGTTGACGAGAATTTGAATGAACCGGTCATAATCGGCATGTACGATGACGTGATCCTCTACTTGGATCATCAGCTTGTTTTGTTTTTCTTCCGCCTGCTGCTGCAAGTGCTCTTTCACAATTTCAAACACCTCGATCAGAGGAACGTCTAGCTTGTTCAAGGTAATTTGCTGGGATCTGATTTTTTCATAATCCAGGTTTTCTTTTACGAGCCGCAGCATGCGCTTCGTTTCCTCACTGATCAGAGAGAAGCATTTATCCTTCTTATCCTCTGGAATCGTATGGCTATTCAACCCTTCAACCAAACCGTTGATCGTCGTCAGCGGTGTTTTTAATTCATGTGACACGTCAGCGATAAACTGCCTTCTCCGCTTCTCAAGGCGATCAATTTCATCCCTTGACTGCTTTAGTTTTTTCGCCATGATATTAAAGTCAGACGCCAGAACGCCGATTTCGTCCCCATAGCTGTTTTCCAAATGGATGTCATAATCGCCGGAAGCCACTTTATCTGTCGCTTCTCTCAGCTTTTGAATCCGCTTGACATGGAATTTGGACAGAAGCCAGCTCACGAGAATCGTAATCACAAGCGTGCTGATCACAGCGTAAAACATATAGAGGTTGACCTGATTGACCATCTGTTCAACACCGCTGATCGGAGAAATCAGCAGAACGGCGCCTTTAAATTCGTTCTGAACAAATATAGGCTGCGCCACAAGTGACACTTCATCATCAAAACGGCCATCTGCCCTGATCATGACAGTCTGCCCTTTTTTTAGCTTATTCCATTCTGATTTCTTCAGCTGTTCCCTTGGTGGGTGATGAAAGCCTTCAGGAAGAAAATAAGGCTGTTGCTCTTCATTAAAGATGATAAATTGCGTCTTCCTTGTGCTTAACATGTCCTGATAAGGATAGAGCCTGCGCATGTCCACCTGGCCGGCTTGGAATTCATTTGCGATCTGCACCGCATATGACGTCAATTCCTCTACTTTGTTTTGATAGGCAAATTCTTTCACAAAGTGGGAAAACAGAGAAATGATAATGACAAACGCTAAAATCAAAATGCTGATATGGCTTAGCAGCAGCTGATATAAATATTTAATCTTCATCAAATTTATACCCTACTCCCCACACAGTATACAGGAAAGGCTTGTCTTCGCTGGCAAGCTTTTTCCGCAGCCGTTTGATATGAACGTCAACCGTTCGCTCATCTCCATAAAATTGATAGCCCCATACCTGCTCAAGAAGCTGTTCTCTGGAGAACACCTGCCGCGGATTTTGGACAAGGTAATAAAGCAGATCGAATTCCTTCGGCGTGAGATTTTCTACAGGCTCTCCGTTTAATAATACTTCTCTCGTCTTCTTATTAATGGTAAAGCATTCCGTTTCAATCATATCTTCATCAATAACCGCTTTGCCTGTCGCCTTGTATCTTCTGATGACGGCTTTGATGCGGGCAACCAATGTCAGCGGGCTGAACGGCTTTGTGACATAATCGTCCGCCCCCATCTCAAATCCGATGACCTGATCTGATTCAGTGTCTTTGGCAGTCAGCATGATAATCGGCACCGTGCTTGTCTCTCTTATTTTTCTGCAGATGGTCACGCCGTCCATAGATGGAAGCATGATATCCAAAATGATCAGATCCCAATTTTCTTCCGTAAAACGCTGGTACCCTTCTAACCCGTCATGAACGAATTCCGCTTCAAAACCTTCCTTAAAAAAGAACATCTCGGTCATCGTACATACACTAACATTATCTTCTATCATTAATATTTTCATTATATCCTCCGGTTGTTTTGATGCTTTTTTATATAATAGCACCATTTTAAACAGAAGGTTTTGCGTTTCACAATTGTTAGTTTTTATTTCATCAACTAGAAATAGATTGTTCATATTTTTTTCATACCTTTGGACTACTATTAATTTATCAGCAAGCGGGCGCGTCCAAGAGGCGGTCTTATCAATAAAAATACCAATACGGAGGAACATAAATGAACTTTATCAAACGGGCCTTTTGGAATATGAAGGCTAAAAAGGGAAAAACGTTATTGCAATTATTTGTGTTTACAGTCATATGTGTCTTTGTTCTATCAGGCCTCACCATCCAGTCGGCAGCACAAAAGTCAAGCGAACTGGCCAGACAGGAACTCGGCGGAAGCGTGACACTTCAGGTTGACCGCCAAAAGCAAATGGAAAAACAGCAGGACAGCGGTGAAAAACGCAGCTTCGAATCAACACCGATCAAAGTGTCTGATGCGAATAAGCTTGCAGCGCTTGATCATGTGAAGAGCTACAATTACACCACATCAGCTTCAGCCAACGCGGGAAACTTTGATGCGATTGAAAGCTCAAGCTCTAGTTCAAGTGATTCCAGCTCAAGCAGTTCAAGCTCAACCGCTAAAAACAGTCAAGGCGGAGGACAAGGCGGACCGCAAATGGTTCAAGCCGATCTTTCTATTGAAGGTGTCATCAGCACAGCGTTAGTCGATGATTTCTCTGACGGAGATTCAAAAATCACTGACGGACGCGCGATTACAAAATCAGATGTCGGCAAAAAAGTAACAGTGATCAATGAAACATTAGCGGAAGAAAATGATTTAAGCGTTGGCGATTCGATCACAATTGAATCAGCAACAGATGAAGATACGACGGTAAAGCTGAAGATCGTCGGTATTTATAAAACAACATCTTCAGGCGATGACCAAGCCCAAAATTTCTCTTTCTTAAATCCTTATAACAAGCTTTATACGCCTTACACAGCGGCAGCGGCGCTGAAAGGCGACGACTATAAAAATACGGTTGACTCAGCCGTTTACTATATGGACGACGCGAAAAATATGGATGCTTTCGTAAAAGCTGCGAAGAAAACATCAATTGACTTCGATACGTACACACTGAATACAAACGATCAGCTTTACCAGCAAATGGTCGGGCCGATTGAAAATGTGGCTTCTTTCTCTAAAAACGTGGTGTATCTTGTATCAGTGGCAGGCGCCGTCATTCTTGGCCTGATTGTCATGATGTCAATCAGGGAGCGCAAATACGAAATGGGCGTGTTAATGGCCATCGGTGAAAAACGATGGAAATTGATTGGACAGTTCTTGACTGAGATTCTGATCGTGGCCGTTATCGCTATCGGCCTTGCATCTGTGACAGGAAATCTCGTCGCGAATCAGCTTGGAAATCAGCTTTTATCCCAGCAAATCAGTTCATCAACCGATTCAACGCAAACCGCAAGCGGACAAATGCCCGGCGGCGGCGGCATGGGCGGCAAAATGTTCGGCCACAGTTCATCAAACGTGGACGTTATCGATTCACTGAACGTCGCGGTTTCTATGAACGACATGCTTATACTTGGCGGGATCGGCATCCTTATCGCAATCATTGCAACATTGCTGCCGTCAATTTCAGTACTGCGGCTTCATCCGAAAACGATATTGACAAAACAGGAATAGAAAGAGGCGGAACCTATGAGCTTATTACAATTTCAACAAGTCGGCTACTGGTATAAAGACAAAAGCCAGCCATTGTTTCAGGATATTAACATCAGCTTTCAAAAAGGCAAATTCTACACAATCGTCGGCACATCAGGGACGGGGAAAACCACTTTCCTGTCTCTGGCAGGCGGACTTGACGCACCAAAAGAAGGAAACATCCTTTACGACGGAAAAGCTGTTTCCAAAATCGGCTTAACCAATTTCAGAAATCAATATGTATCAATCGTCTTTCAGGCGTACAACCTGCTCCCGTATATGACGGCTTTGCAGAACGTCACAACCGCTATGGAAATCACAGGTTCTAAAGAAAAGAACAAAGAATCATATGCGCTTGACATGCTGCAGAAGGTTGGCATCAACGAAAAACAAGCCCGGCAAAAAGTGCTCACACTGAGCGGCGGACAGCAGCAGCGGGTATCAATTACAAGGGCTTTCTGCTGTGACACGAATCTTATCGTAGCCGATGAACCGACCGGAAACCTTGATGAGGACACATCAAAAGAGATCGTACGGCTCTTTCAAGATCTGGCACACAAGGAAAATAAATGTGTCATCATGGTGACGCACGATGAACAAATTGCAAAAGTGTCAGACATCAATATCAGACTTTCAAGAGGAAGCTTTACTGTGAAGGAAAACATCGCAGTCGTATAACAAAACGCGCCTCTGCCAGTGCAGACAGGGGCGCACCCTATATCCCCCTTTTATATAGAAGTGAACATAAAAAGAGCGGCGGCTGCATCCCCCGCTCTTTTTATCATTTTTTTGCTTCCGCCCCTTTTGACTTCTCTCTTCGTTTCTTTTTCCAAACAGCCACAATAAACAGAAAGAGCGGAAACAATAATTGAAAAGGCAAATGAATATACAGCGGCACCACTTTCAAGCCTTCGTTCAAGTGCTCTGAAAAGTTAGTCGCGATCGTTATAGAAAGGATTAAGATGCCCAATCCCATCGGATAAGCCAATTGAGAGGGGTTCTTTTCCTTAAAGAGCGTAGATGTCCCAACCACAGTGGCATATAAGTAGAGGCTAACCTTAAAGAAGCCACCGATGATCAGCGCCAGCATAAAAAAGACATCGAGCCGGTCTAAAAATTCTTCGACCTTGATTGTCTGAATCGTACTTAAAAGCGGGAACTGGGATCTAAGTGTAAGATCAACATCAAGCACGCTGATATTAATCGCCACGGTGAGCGCCACAACCAATCCGCTAATAGCCATGGCGATCATCCCCACTTTTTTCACATCTTTTCTGTCATTCAGGTTAGGGAAAATCATCACAAATAAAACGACTTCGCCAAACGGAACGTACATGGTCTGAGTGAAAACAGAGTAAAGGACAGGAGAAATGCCGTCTGCCAAAACCGGTTTTAAGTTATGCGGGTCTATAGAACCTGAGACAACAATCAGCAAGAGGCCGATTGCGCCCAGTAAATACATGGCTCCGAAAAGCAGCTCAGCCGCGCGGGCGAGCACTTCGATTCCTTTTCTTACGGCGTATATGCTAACTACCACTAACAAACCATTTACAATAATGATAGGTGTATCATGATAAGCAAATGTCAGCAGCATTTCTCCAAAGTCACGCAGGACCCTTGCGGCAATATAGGCAAAGTACAAGATATAGAGAAATGAAAACAGCCAGCTCAGCTTGGTTCCCAGCATATCATCCATATATTCTTTCGGAGAAGAATTCGGGTAACATTGATAAATGCCTTGATACAAATAGAAAAGAAACAAACCGGCTGCACACCCCAACAGAACTGCAATCCAAGCATCCCTGCCCGCCATTGATCCCGGTGTAATCAATAAGGAGCTGCCCAGCTCAAAAATGATAATCATGACAAACAGCTGCCTGATGCTTATTCTGGCTTTTTCCATCTGTCACTTCCCCTTTCTCCAGACCTAATCATCTTTAAACTGGTGTTTGATCGGATTGTTTCGCAATCCCGTTCTTCTGATATACGTCTCGGCCTTCACATCGATAGGCAGTTCGGGCAAATATTCTTTGTCCCATGTGTCCTTCATTTTCTCCCACTGCTCCGGATACTTTCTATATATCGTGTCACCAAAACCGACAAAATCTATCTTATTCTTCTTGATCATTTTCACAGTATGGCTGATTTCCTTTTCAAGCTCTTTGTTGAGCGCTTTTTCAATAGCGGCCAACACCTTCGGATTAGACAATTGGAAAGGGTATTTGACAGCATCTATAATTCCTTCAACCGTCACTTTCACATGGATGTGCGGACGTCCGTTCCGCATATCGGGTACCAGCTTTGTATCTTGATGGGTAACCTGCAAGCTGACCGCATCCTTCGTCTTGCCCCAATCAGCATTAATAAACGTATGCTGGACCTTATTCATAAGCCAGACTGCCCCCACGCTTTCATCATCTTCAATCCAATACTTTAAATACCCAGCCTTATCAAAAATCGCCAAACCGTCTGCCTGAAGAATGGCTTTCGGGTCAGTCGCCTGCGTGTTTTCCATGCTGACTCCTTTTTTATCATCGCCAATCATCAAATAACCCGGAATAATCGGTGCCCTTGTGTCGCTGGCAAGTGTTTTCAAAACGTCCTGAATATTGGTTTTGACCACCCGTCCGTATTGCGCCTCCGTGAAATCGAGTGTTTTATTGACTTTGTTTGACGGAATTTTATCAATCGGAGTCAGGATTTTCACGATATTTTCTGCTTTTGTTTTATGGGCAACGACGAAGGTCGCCGTTGTCCTGAATTCCGTGTCCCGGTCAAGATTGTCTAATACAAAATCCAGCCCTTCCTCTTTCGCCAGCTTTTCGCTGATTACGACCAGGTTGGTATGGGCAAAATAAAGCCGCCGCGATACCTTCATGGAGGCTTTTCTGAGTGCTTCCGTCAAATTGTCGCCTTCAATCGAATAGACAGATACAGGCGGCCTGTCTCCAGCACCGCCTCCCTGAAGCCCGCCGGCGACATTTCCGGGATTGATAATTTGAAGATGCAGCACGTAGTTGCCTTCGTTTGTCCGATCGATGCCAATTGCCGAGATAATCGCAAGATCTGTCAGTTCCCGCTTATCCCAGCAGCCGGGCAGCACAATGACGCTCAAAATCATGAGAACGGCTAATAGACATTTACGTACCATTCTGATCCCCTTCTTCCAAATCTTTGTTCACCATTCCTCGTGAAGCGGCCGGCTCTGGGCGTTGATCTTGCCCCTGCCGCACCTTATCTTCCTTACTGACCGATTCCGGCCTTTTTTCATCGGCCCACCACGGAACACGGAAAAGCGCGTCCTTTACGCCTTGTGAAGAAAAGGGTGCAAGCGGCGACATATATGGAACGCCGAATGAACGAAGACTGCATAAGTGGACAAACATCATAATGATCCCTAAAATCAGCCCGTAAAAACCCAAAACAGCTGAGGCAATAATAAAAATAAACCGAATAAGCCGGGCTGAAATGGCCATCGCGAACGCAGGTGTTGCGAAGCTCGCAATCGCGGTGAGTGCAACGACAATAACCATTGCCGGAGAGACGATACCAGCCTGTACGGCAGCCTGGCCGATTACGAGCGCGCCTACGATTGATACTGCCGAGCCGACAACCCGGGGCAGCCTAACTCCCGCTTCCCTCAGAATCTCAAAAGCAACCTCCATCGTCAGCGCCTCCACAACAGCCGGAAACGGGACAATTTCCCGCTGGGCCGCAATGACCACTAACAGCTGAGTCGGTATCATTTCTTGATGAAACGTCGTAGCTGCCACGTATACAGCCGGAGCCACAAGCGAAATGAAAAAGACTAAAACACGAAGAATCCGTATGCTTGTCGCAATGTCAAAACGCGAATAATAATCCTCAACAGACTGAAAAAATTGAACAAATAAGGCCGGAGCAATAAGCACAAACGGTGTTCCGTCCACAATTATCGCGAATCTTCCTTCTAACAGATTTCCCGCTACAACATCAGGACGTTCTGTATGATACATGGTCGGAAATGTCGTAAAGGTTTCATCTTCAATCAGCTGCTCAATATATCCAGATTCCAAAATACTGTCAATATCTATTTTTTCCAGGCGCTGTTTCACTTCCTTCAGCACCTTTTCATCACATATTCCTTGAATGTACATGAGAGCGATATCCGTATTCGTAACAGAACCTTTTTTCATTTTTTCAACCCATAAATTCGGATTTTTAATGTATCGCCGGATCATGGAAATATTGGTTTGCAGAGACTCTGTAAACCCTTGGCGCGGGCCGCGGAATGACACCTGGGTGCTCGGCTCTTGGATGGAGCGCTGCTCTCCCCCTTGAGTGCTGCAAATCAAAGCTTCATCATAGCCATCTGCAAAAACGAGCGCATTGCCGAGCATTAACTCGGAAAAAAGCTTGCCCCAGCTCTTTTCCGCTTTCACTCCGCCCAGGGGGAGCGTTTTTTCAAGAATTTGCTGGATCGCATGGGAATTCTGGATAGACTCATCCTGTACCAAAGGATCGATTAACGACTCATGGATTGTGTTATTATCGACCAGGCCTGCAATATAAATAACAGCCAAATGGACATGATCCTGCTCCCCGATTTTAATCTCACGAATGATGACGTCAGAGCTGCTTCCGACTTCCTTTTTCGTTTCCGCTATATTCTTTGCCAAACTTGGAGAAATGAGAACCGGCCTTTCTTTTTCTTGCTGCTGTTCCTGATTCCTTTCGTCTGTATTCTGCTTGTCTTTTGAATCGGTATTGTTCTTTTGCTTAGAAAATAAAGGCATACACAAATACCTTTCCTTGTCGTTTTCTCATATTCTTCCTTTTAAAATTGAGATTATGCATTAGGTTTAGATGCGGTATAACTTCTCCGCCAACGATAGACACTAAAAACGGAGGATGATGAAGCATGAAGATATTGAGCGTGACAGGAGTTATATTAATTTGTTTATTAGCTATTTCTGTATTGATGGACATGCTTCAAGGGTTCAGTTTAACAAAAGCCATTTATAACAATATGTCCAGCTTTAAGATGACAACATTTGCGGAATGGGTCGTGCTTTTATTTTTTGTTTTAGTACTTGTGAGAGAAATGTACGTGATCTATAAATCGAAAAAAAAGAACCCCTAGAGGGGGCGCTTTTTTCAGACAATAATATTGCCGTCTATTGTGTCACTGCTGTGTTTGTTGATGGTCCCTTTAAAAATGCGGTTGCCGATGATTTTAGAATTGGTTGCCGTGTTTGTTTGAATAGCTATCGCAGTGCCCGCGGAGAGGTTATTGATGGTGTTTCCTGAGATGATAGAGCCTGCCGAGCCATTGATATAAATCACAATCGGATTCCCGGCTGTTCTGTTGACTGAAATGGTATTATCAAAAATCTCATGCACACCGGCGCTGATATAGATGGTGACCAAAAGCGGAGATCTCTCTAAGTGGTTGCCGATAATTGAGGTTTTTGCACTTGTGGAGCAATAAATGGGGTAATTTTTGAACTCTTTAAATGTATTGTTTTTGATGATAGCGCCGGCATTGTTTGTGACGGAAACAGAATATGATTCCGGCACTGCTTCAAACGCATCAGGATTCAGTGTATTCCCTTCAATCACCGCGTTCCCTTGAGCAATCCAAATGCCCCGGCTGAATTTTCTCAGGAGATTATCTTTAATGATCATATTTCCGCCGGAAACGTTCACACCGTCAACGACTTGAATGAGACAGTTATTCAGAAAAGCGATGTCATCTGACAGCACTGCGCGAAGACCGATGCTGCGCCTTGTTTCAGACAGTCCGTTTTGAATTTGGTTTCCGTCTACCTTTACGTCGGAGGACTGATAAACCAATATCCCTGTGTTTTCAAAGTTGCTGATTTTGTTGTTCGTCACAAGAACGCTCTTTCCCCTGACATCAATTCCTGTTGAAAATCCGGTAATGAGGTTGCCAGCGATCACTGCATCACTGGACTCTTTTCCTTGTGATACACCGAGTCCGGTTATCCCGACTCTTGGCGCAGCCGCCGCGTCTTCTTTGATCACTGTTTGCGTCCCATATCCGTAGCTGATTGTATTGTCTGAGTGATTTCCTTCTATTAAAATGCCATACCCGTTAAAATTGGTCACAGAACTTGAAACGTTTCCAACAAAGTGGTTATTGCGAATTGATACATTAATCGGTTCCTCATAATCAACGTCACCTTCGCCATATCCTTCAATGTCAATTCCGAATTTCGGCGCTGTTCCATTCCCCGTTCCGGCATCTTCAATCAAGCATTCCTCCACCGTGACCATGTCACATCCGGTAATGGAAATGTTATTTCTCCTCGACCGCCGAACCTCACAGCGGCGGATGATAATTTGCTCTGACGTTCGATAATCTTGATTGGTCTTTAATCCCCTTGGGCTGACTATGATCCCATCGCCGGTAAAATCAGAAATTTTCACATCATCAATGACAACATTCGAGCATCCTTCAATACATATGCCAAAGCCCCATTCATGGGTTGATCTTATCCCCGCCGAAGCATACGTATGCTCATCCCGTTCGCCGATAATTTGTCCCCCGGAAATGGTTATATTCTCTTGCTTGCCTACATAAAATGCGGAATAACCCCACGAACTATTCGGTATCACTTTCATGATACATTCGGGGTCCATCATAATCTCAAGGTTGCCGGGAACAATGATCCCCGCGTTTCGAAACTTCTGATTAAGATCTCCGCCAAGCGTTCCGTCTATTAAATATGTTCCCTTTGGAAACCAGACAGTATGATAGCCTTTCGATACAGCTGTACTGAGGCACTGATTAATCCGTTCTGTCGAATCCGTTTTACCATCTCCAGGAACACCGAAATCCGCTGCATTTAATATGAATTCAGCCAATTGCGAGCCTCCTTCTCTATGATTACTATCATGTTACTCACAAAGGCCCGATCTGCTTGTACATTTCTCTAAAATTTTATTAAAAAAATATAAAGGAATAGTTGTGTAAGAAAATCTCACGATAAAAAGTTTAAAAATTAGGAGGAAATCACTATTTTTAGGTATTTATAATTTTTCCAATATGGAACTATTTGAAATGAGTATAAATTATATTGACACAAGTATTATATAAGAATATGATTTTTATAATACACTTTTTTTAGAAAGGGTTTGGCTGACATGGCTTCGATTGATAACGAAAGTATCATTAAAAGCGTCCCGCAAAAAGGGTTCTTTGGTCACCCGCGAGGACTATTTACACTATTTTTCACCGAATTTTGGGAGCGTTTCTCTTACTATGGAATGAGAGCAATCTTACTTTACTATTTGTATACAGAGACGGTAAACGGAGGGCTCGGCTTTGATAAGGGCACTGCGGTTGCCATTATGTCGATTTACGGATCACTCGTATACATGTCCACCATTATTGGCGGATGGCTCGCTGACCGGGTATTCGGTACCGCAAACACCGTGTTTTACGGCGGCATATTCATTATGTTCGGCCACATTGCACTCGCCTATCCGGGCAGCGCGATCGCATTCTATATCAGCATGGTGCTTATTATTGTCGGAACAGGCTTATTAAAACCAAACGTTTCAAGCGTGGTTGGGGATCTTTACACGAAAGAAGACCCGCGCCGCGACTCAGGTTTCAGTATTTTCTACATGGGGATTAACCTCGGTGGTTTACTTGCGCCATTAATTGTCGGAACACTCGGACAGAAGTACAACTATCATCTCGGCTTCGGAGCTGCCGCAGTCGGAATGCTTCTCGGACTTATCGTATTTGCTTTGACAAGGAAGAAAAACCTCGGGCTTGCAGGTTCCAATGTGCCAAATCCGCTGTCTAAAAAATCTGCGATTGGCACCGGAATCGGTGTTATCATCGTGGCGATCGCAGTGATTATCTCTGTACAAACAGGCGTGCTGACGATCAATCGTTTTATCGACCTTGTAAGTATTCTCGGTATTTTGATTCCTGTCATTTATTTCATCATCATGTTTACAAGCAAAAAAGCGGACAGCACAGAAAAATCCCGTCTTGCCGCTTACGTTCCTTTGTTTATCGGTGCTGTCATGTTCTGGGCCATTCAGGAACAGGGGGCGACCATTCTTGCGGTATACGCTGATGAACGCATTAGACTTTCATTGGGCGGATTCGAACTTCAGTCATCATGGTTCCAATCATTAAATCCATTGTTTGTTGTCATTTTTGCGCCAATATTCGCATGGCTCTGGATGAAGCTTGGCAAACGCCAGCCGTCTACACCAGTTAAATTCTCAATCGGAATTATTTTAGCCGGATTGTCTTTTATCATTATGGTATTCCCTGCTATGCAAGGAAAAGAAGCACTCGTAAGCCCGCTTTGGCTCGTTCTCAGCTTCCTGCTTGTCGTGCTTGGAGAGCTGTGCCTGTCTCCAGTCGGTTTATCCGTAACAACGAAACTGGCGCCAGCTGCATTCTCTGCACAGACAATGAGTATGTGGTTTCTGACTAACGCAGCAGCCCAAGCGATCAATGCCCAAGTAGCCGGATTGTTTGATAAAATTCCTGAAACAATGTACTTCGGCACCATCGGTTTGATTTCTATCGTTCTTGGCGGCATTCTCCTGCTGCTCTCGCCGATGATCAAACGCGCGATGAAAGGGGTCTTATAATCAGAAACAGCCCGCGGATTTTGATCTGCGGGCTGTTTTTTTATTGATCCAGCCATTTGCTGACGCTTTGATCAAAGGCTTCCGGTTCTTCCAGCATCGGCTGATGGCCGCTCCTTTCAAAAATAACCTTATCCACATGGGGATATAAACCGTCAACTGCATCCCATAGCGAAACGGGCGCAACCAAATAATCATATCTCCCTAATCCAATATACACCGGCATACGAACATCAGCTAACCGCTGAATAAGATCAAGCCGGGCAAATGTATTGCCCCATAATTCATCAATGATCGGCATATTCGTGAATACACCGTCCCATAAGGCAGCTGCATGCGGCCGCTCTTGATAAAAGCTTTTCGCTTCAGCGCGAATACACATGTGCACAAAGCGCCTTTCAGGATCTTTGTCGATGTCCTGCGGCAAATTCGCGATGTCTTTTTCAAAGCGTTTCTTTCTCTCAAGACTGGCTGCTTCCCTGAAAAATGATTCGCTTTTTCGCTGTCTTTCTTCACTGTTATCAGGCGCAGTATTGAAGAGCGCCACCTTCCGAACTTGTTTGGGATATGTCCTGGCATACTCTAAAGCCATAAAAGCGTGCCCGGAATGTCCCAGGATAGTAACATCCTCAAGCTGAAGAAATGTTCTCATCCTTTCGATATCAGCCAAGACGGCATCAAGCCTCGAATCCTCCGCACGAAGCTCCCGCTTAGGCTTAGCAAATCCCCTATGGTCGACAAAGACCCATTGATATTTCTGTTTGATATCTGAGGAAAAAAGGCGCGGATAGTAAACCGCACTCCCGATCACAAGGATGGGTGCACCCTCGCCCTCAATTCGATAAGCTAAATCAAAGCCGTCCGAATGACAGATCCCCGCACGTTCCATTTTTCACACCCCCTTTGTTTTCATTATATAAAAAAAGCCTGACGCATGGCGTCAGGCTATCGATATTACCGCTTTAAATCTTCAAGGGTCTTTTCCCATCTGCCCAGCACCTCTTCAGCGCTATGAAGCTGTATACGGACACCAGAAGTCAAATCAGCGTATTTCGCAACGTCCTCCTTCACTGAAACGATGCGGCAGGAAAAACGGTCTCTATCATATTCGGCATCTTTCAAAGGCGGTAAAGGCGCGCATTCAAGCTTTACATAATAGGCCGCTCCCTTCCACCATGCCGTGAACTGTGCTTTTCCTGTACGAAGGATGTTGGCCGAAGTCATTGTGTTTTTCCACAGAGCGATTCGGATATCAGTTCGGCTCAGCGCGATAATTTCACCTGCACTGATCATAGCGGCATGCGGCCAGCCATCCTCTGATACTGTTTGCAGAACGAAGGCCTCATGCTGCTTCTCATTCAGGCAGCTCCCGTCAAGCAGTTCAAAGAGACGGTCTGACATACAGTTCACGGGATCAAGCCTTTCGTTCCGGCACCGCCGGAACTTCAATTGCTGTTTCTGTTTCCTTTGGATCAATTTTAAACGCTGGATTGTATTTTTCGGGATTTGTAATGCTTTCCGGTTCACAGGATCTCCATGTAAAAAAGCATGTTTGGCACTGATAAACTTCCCATGCGCCTTCTACAGGCGATTTGCTCATGACTTCTCCCTTTTTTGAGTCACATCGAGGACATGTATGCATTTCGAACATCCTTTCCTTATTTATTCATTAAGTCCATTAGTTTTTGTTCCCATTCTTTCGTTGTTAGCGGAGAATCAAGCGGCTGTGAATAATGGCCTCTTGTTTCCGGCGCAACCGGTGTAGTGGCGTCAAGAATCATTTTGTGAGTGATTCCTGATGGATTGGATCCCGGATCAAGCGGCAGGACAGATAAGTCCGGAATGATGACCGCATCGTGTTTCGGATGCATTTTGGTCGAAAGCGCCCACATGACCTGCGGAAGGTTGAATGGATCGACATCCTCATCAACGACAATGACCATTTTGCAATAGCCAAGTCCGTGCGGCGTTGTGAGTGCGCGCATGCCGACCGCTTTCGCAAATCCGCCATAGCGGGTTTTGGTGGAAACAATCGCGATTAAACCGTGTGTGTACATGGCGTTCACTGCCACAATTTCGTTCGGGTACGCTTCTTTTAACTGCTGATAAAGCGGCACGCATGTGTTAATGCCGATCATGTAATCGCATTCTGTCCAAGGCATGCCTAAGTATAAATGTTCAAAGATCGGATTGTTTCTGTGATAGACGCGTTTAATTTTGATAATCGGCATGCTGCGTCCGCCGGAATAATGGCCTGTGAATTCACCGAACGGCCCTTCATATTCGCGCTCTCCAGCAATGATCTCACCTTCAAGCACCACTTCAGCGCCCCACGGAACATCAAGATCAGACAGCTTTGATTTGACGATGCGATATGGTTCGCCTTGAATCGCACCTGCCATTTCGTATTCTGATTGATCATAGAGAAGCGGAGTCGATGCCGCCGTTGTAATGACCGGCTCACAGCCGAGTGCAATGGTGACCGGAAGATTGATGCCGCGTTCTTCAGCTTGGCGCAGATGGATTGCAATATCGTGCTGCGGGACAGGCTGAATGCCGAGACGGTCTTTTCCTTTGACCTGCATTCTGTAAATGCCGACATTTTGTTTGCCGAAGTTGTCAGGGTCCTCAAGATCACGGGAAATAACACACGCTTTGTCTAGATAGTAGCCTCCGTCTCCTTGGTTTATTCTGAAAAGAGGCAGTATATCGAACAAATTGATATCTTCTGTGATTTCATTTTCATGAAATGGCGCTGTTTCCTCACGTTTGACCGGCATCGGAAACTGGTCATAACGCTTTGCGAATTCAAAAAACTGTTCTTTTACCGGTGTGTCTTTCGGCATGCCCAGCATCATGGCATGGTTTGGCCAAGAGCCGATGACATTCATCGCAATTCGCGCGTTATGATAGCCGTAAATGTTGTTAAATAAGAGCGCGGGGCTTTTATCGCCAAGATTGCTGGCTGCCCGTGCGGCGGCCCCTAAATCCGGTTCCGGCTTTACCTCTTCATTCACTGTAAGCAGCTGTCCTTCTTTTTCAAGGGCAGCGAGAAATTCTCTGAAATCTTGATAAGCCATGATCAAGCTCCTCCTTTTTGTTTTTCAATCCCATTCCAGCGCTTCGCTTCAGGAAGCCGAATGCCGAATTGGTCCAACGTTCTGAATACAATATGGTCAACCATTTCCTCTAAGCTGCTCGGCTGATTATAAAATGCCGGCATCGGAGGAAGAATGATGGTGCCCATTTTCGTAAGCGCTAGCATATTTTCGAGATGTATTTGGTTCAAAGGCGTCTCTCTCGTTAAGAGGACGAGTTTTTTTCTCTCCTTGAGCATGACATCCGCCGCACGTGTCAGCAGATTATCCGCCATGCCGGTGCGAATGCTTGCGAGAGATTTCATGCTGCACGGCGCAACAATCATTCCATCGGTATCAAACGACCCGCTTGAAATGGCTGCCGCCTGATCCTTATGTGAGTAAGTGTATGTGGCCAGTTGTTCTACTTCTTGTAAGGTATAGCCTGTTTCGTGTTTGATCGTGACGTTTGCCCAAGGAGACACAACGAGATGGGTTTCCACTCCGGCGGCCTTCAGCCACTGCAGCAGCCTGACCCCGAAAATGGCCCCTGTTGCCCCTGTCATTCCGACAACGAGTTTCACTTTGCCCCCTCCTTTACGCTTGAATTCTGCTTTCATTTCAATCATACTCCTGATATATCCATATGAAAAATATCTATTAAATCTATATTTAATACCTAAAGGGTATGATAAGGAGGCGCTTTCTTTTGGACATTCGCCAGCTTCGATACTTCATTACCATTGCCCAAGAACAGAAAATCACGTCCGCAGCCAAAAAGCTTCACATGGCGCAGCCGCCTTTAAGCAGGCAGCTCAAACAGCTGGAGGACGAACTTGGTGTTGTTCTGTTTGACCGTAACAAGAAAAAACAAATGACTCTTACATATGAAGGAGCTGTTTTTCTAAAAAGAGCAAAAGAGATTCTGCATAGGTTTGAAGATGCAGTCATTGAGGTACAGGAGCTGAAGGAGGAAGTAGCCGGCACACTTGCCGTGGGATCAACGATTTATTGCGCGGCTTTGATGCTTGAAAAAGTAACAAAAATCAAAGAGAGATACCCCCATCTCACCTTTAATATTTGGGAAAATGAGCCCGCAACACTGTTGGAACTGCTGGAAAGCCGGCAAATTGATGCAGCGGTCACGACAACACTGATCAAAAGTGACACAGTACAATTCAAGCAGCTTGATGACATTCCATGTGTGCTCGTGCTTTCAGATGAAGCCGGATATCCGTGCGGAGACACCATTAAGATGGAGGACATTCCTTCATTTCCGCTGATCCTGCTGCGGCCTGTTAACGGAAAAGGCGTTTATAATCAGGTCATGAATGAATTTCATCGTTTGAACCTGGAGCCGCGCATTGTTTGTGAATGCCACGACTCTGCAACTTTGCTCAGCCTCGTGTCATCCGGATTCGGCGCGTCTATTTTGCCTGTCACAATGATTCCCGTTCATATGAGAAATCACGTTCACACCGTCCATATCGAAAATAATCCCTTCATTATGACACCGGCTGTCATGTGGAGAACGGACAGTTATTTGCCTAAACCGGCACAGCAATTTTTGGATTTATTTTAAAAGATTTTGTCTTATGAAAACCAAATACTTGACTCATACTAAAAAAAAGTTATCCTTTAGATTTGTAAGCTAATTTTTTATTTCAATAAAATCAACCAGAAAAGTGGGGAATAAGATGAAAAAAGCATTATTGGCTTTATTCATGGTCGTAAGTATTGCAGCTCTTGCAGCTTGCGGAGCAGGAAATGACAATCAGTCAAAAGATAATGCCAAAGATGGCGATCTTTGGGCTTCAATTAAGAAAAAAGGTGTGCTCACAGTCGGAACGGAAGGAACATATGAGCCGTTCACTTACCACGACAAAGACACTGATAAACTGACTGGCTATGATGTCGAAGTTATCACAGAAGTCGCAAAACGCCTCGGGCTTAAAGTCGACTTTAAGGAAACACAGTGGGACAGTATGTTTGCCGGCCTGAATTCCAAACGGTTTGACGTTGTTGCCAACCAAGTCGGAAAAACAGATCGTGAAGACAAATACGATTTCTCAGATAAATACACAACATCAAGAGCCGTTGTCGTAACGAAAAAAGACAACAACGATATTAAGTCTGAAGCAGATGTAAAAGGAAAAACGTCAGCTCAATCACTGACAAGCAATTACAACAAATTAGCTACAGATGCGGGCGCGAAAGTGGAAGGCGTTGAAGGCTTGGCACAATCCCTTCAATTGATCCAGCAGGGCCGCGTCGATATGACGTATAACGATAAGCTTGCCGTATTGAACTACTTAAAAACATCAGGCAACAAAAACGTGAAAATCGCGTTTGAAACAGGTGAGCCTCAGTCAACATATTTCACGTTCCGCAAAGGAAGCGGCGAGGTTGTTGATCAAGTCAACAAAGCATTAAAAGAAATGAAAGAGGACGGGACTCTTTCTAAAATTTCTAAAAAATGGTTCGGCGAAGATGTTTCTAAATAATCTGCCGGCATTGACGCTTGGCACGGCGATCCCGTGGGATCTGGTGCAGCAGTCATTCTGGCCGATACTTTCAGGGGGAATCTACTATACGATTCCCCTTACGATTCTTTCCTTTATATTCGGAATGATCCTGGCGCTGATTACGGCGCTTGCCAGAATGTCGAAAGTGAGACCTTTGAGATGGGTGTTCAGCGTATACGTATCCGCAATACGCGGCACTCCTCTTCTCGTTCAATTGTTCATCATTTTCTATCTGTTCCCGGCCTTTAACGTCACATTAGATCCATTTCCAAGCGCAGTTATCGCCTTTTCTTTAAACGTCGGCGCCTATGCATCTGAAATCATTCGGGCATCTATTTTATCCGTGCCGAAAGGGCAATGGGAAGCCGGCTACACAATTGGCATGACACATCAAAAAACGCTGTTCCGCGTCATTTTGCCGCAGGCGTTTCGTGTGTCGATCCCGCCATTATCCAATACCTTTATCAGCCTGATTAAAGATACATCCCTCGCCTCTCAAATTCTGGTCGCTGAGCTGTTCAGAAAAGCCCAGGAAATCGGCGCGCGGAATCTTGATCAAATTTTAGTGATCTATATTGAAGCAGCTTTTATTTATTGGATTATCTGCTTCCTGCTTTCACTCGTCCAGCATGTCATCGAACGGCGTCTTGACCGCTACGTGGCCAAATAAGGAGGTTCCGAGTATGCTTACCGTTAAAGGATTAAACAAATCATTCGGTGAAAATGAAATTTTAAAAAAGATAGATATGAAGATTGAAAAAGGAAAAGTCATCGCCATACTTGGGCCTTCAGGTTCAGGGAAAACGACGCTGCTCCGCTGCCTGAACGCTCTGGAGATCCCGAATCGCGGAGAGCTTGCATTTGATGATTTCTCCATCGATTTCTCCAAAAAGGTGAAACAGGCGGATATCCTAAAGCTTCGCCGAAAATCCGGAATGGTGTTTCAGGCGTATCACCTGTTCCCGCACCGCACAGCCCTCGAAAACGTGATGGAGGGCCCTGTTCAGGTGCAAAAACGAAACAAAGAGGAAGTCAAAAAAGAAGCGATTCAGCTTCTTGATAAAGTCGGATTGAAGGACAAAATGGATTTATATCCGTTCCAGCTTTCCGGCGGCCAGCAGCAGCGCGTCGGCATCGCCCGCGCACTGGCGATTCAGCCTGAGCTCATGCTATTTGACGAACCGACCTCAGCGCTTGATCCCGAGCTTGTCGGAGAGGTGCTGAAGGTTATCAAGGACTTGGCCAATGAAGGCTGGACCATGGTCGTCGTGACCCACGAAATCAAGTTCGCACAGGAAGTTGCGGATGAAGTCATCTTCATCGACGGCGGCGTTATCGTGGAGCAAGGACCGCCGGAGCAAATTTTCTCCGCACCAAAAGAAGAACGGACACAGCGGTTCTTGAACCGGATTTTGAACCCGCTGTAATAAGAAAAACAGGGCGCCTGCGCCCTGTTACAGATTGTTGACAAAATCCTAAAACGATTTTCGTTTTAGGATTTTGTCATTTTCAGCGTGATTGAAAACCTTTGAAGTCTAGGAAGGGCGAGCATTGGAGCACAGCGAATGTGAAATTCGTGAGCACCGAAGCGCAGGCCTGACAACGAATGCAAGGGTTTGCCAACACGCTGAAACAGGGCGCCTGCGGCGGCCCTGTTTTTTTGTTGAGCCCCTTTCGCCTATTCCGCCCTTCTGTCAGATGTGCTACAATGACAATCGACTGATTTTTACGAAAGAAGGGACCTCACGTGAAGCAAGAACTTGTTCTGCGCTGGACATTTTATTTTGCCGGTTTGATCATTTTGGCTTTTGGTGTATCCCTGACGATAGAAGGAAAAGCACTCGGCATTAGTCCGTGGGATGCATTTCATTACAGCCTGTTTCAGCACTTCGGGCTTACCGTCGGCCAGTGGTCCATCATTATTGGAGCGCTCATCGTCGGATTCACGTCATTGTTTACGAGAGCTTGGCCGAAAATTGGGGCCCTCCTGAATATGGTGCTCATTGGTGTATTTATAGATTTTTTCAATTTCATTCTGCCTGCCCCCTCGACCTACACAGGCTCGATCATCGTCTTCTCTCTCGGCGTGGTGCTGATCGGTTACGGCGTCGGTGTTTATGTATCAGCAGGCCTTGGCGCGGGGCCGCGTGATTCACTGATGATGCTGATTACAGAAAAAACCGGCTGGAATGTGCAATGGGTGCGGAACGGCATGGAATTAACCATTTTGTTTGCGGCATGGGGCATGGGCGGCCCGATCGGTTTTGGCACCATTTTGACCGCCATCCTCACCGGGCTCATTCTGCGCTTTTCATTGCCCCAGTCAATCCAGCTGCTGAATTATGCTGTGGCAAGGCGGACAGCCGCTGTGAAAGCATCTCCGCCTGTACACTAAAACAAAGCCGCCTTGGCTTTGTTTTTTTATTTTCTCCTCTATATGAGTCTTGTGGAAGTATGATAGGATGGTTTTGACAATCTTTTGCAGACGGAGGATCTAGAATGAAGATTTACGGAATTTATATGGACCGCCCGCTTTCACAGGAAGAAAATGAACGGTTCATGACTTTCATAGCACCTGAAAAACGGGAGAAATGCCGGAGATTTTATCATAAAGAAGATGCTCACCGCACCCTGCTGGGAGATGTGCTCGTTCGCTCAGTCATAAGCAGGCAGTATCAGTTGGACAAATCCGATATCCGCTTTAGCACGCAGGAATACGGGAAGCCGTGCATCCCTGATCTTCCCGACGCTCATTTCAACATTTCCCACTCCGGCCGCTGGGTCATTGGTGCGTTTGATTCACAGCCGATCGGCATAGATATCGAAAAAACGAAACCGATCAGCCTTGAGATCGCCAAGCGCTTCTTTTCAAAAACAGAGTACAGCGACCTTTTAGCAAAAGACAAGGACGAGCAGACAGACTATTTTTATCATCTATGGTCAATGAAAGAAAGCTTTATCAAACAGGAAGGCAAAGGCTTATCGCTTCCGCTTGATTCCTTTTCAGTGCGCCTGCACCAGGACGGACAAGTATCCATTGAGC
Source organism: Bacillus sp. FSL K6-0993 (assembly GCF_037977205.1). NCBI lineage: Bacteria > Bacillati > Bacillota > Bacilli > Caryophanales > Bacillaceae > Bacillus > Bacillus sp. FSL K6-0993. The sequence continues at coordinate 398,341 of NZ_CP150275.1, read as the reverse complement.
TTCCGGACAGCCATTCCCCATGCTATATCAAAACGTATGAGGTCGATCCCGGCTACAAAATGGCTGTATGCGCCGCACACCCTGATTTCCCCGAGGATATCACAATGGTCTCGTACGAAGAGCTTTTATAAATGGCTCATCAACAGCTTGACACCGTGCTCAATATCTTCCGTTTTCACATTGGAAATATTGATTTTTAATAGATTTTCTTTCTGATAATCTGATAAATAATGACGGTCTATCGCCTCAAGGAGAACCCCTTGTTTTTTCAGCCTTTGAATCACTCTTGAGGCGGGCAGATCCTGAGGAAGCACCAGATGGGTGTGCATACAGGGTGCCTGCCCGCTGGAGAACGTAAAGCGTCCGCTTCCCAGCTGCCTGTGTGTTTGAATGGCTTGATGTAGCCTCAGCGACCGCTCTTTATAAGAATCTCTGATTTTCTCCTTATGCCTGCCGTACATACCGCTTTTCAGGTAAATCTCCAATGCCGCTTGAGAAATCATCGAACAGTCGATGTCGTTCAGCTTTTTGTACGCATAGAACGTGTCAGTCAGCGCTTCGGGCAAAACAGCCGCCCCCACGCGAAGGCCGGGGAACATCATTTTCGAGAAGCTTTTCAAATAGATGACATGTGAGGACAGATCATATGCGTACAGCGGATCTGCCTTTTTATTTTCCTCCAGATCACCGAGGTAATCATCCTCAACGAGATAGACATCATGCGCTTCTGCCAGTCTCACAAGCTCCTGTTTATCACGCTCTGACAATGAGCAGCCAAGCGGGTTATGGAAGCGCGGCATCGTATAAAAAAATTTAATCGATTCTGTTTGAAATAACCGTTCAACCTCAGCTATATCAAGCCCTTCTTCCGTTCGTTTCACCCCGATGGCGGGAATCCCTAGCGTCTCAAGCTGTTCGACCATCAAATGGTAGCCCGGCTGTTCAATGGCGATCTTTTCTTTCCCATTTGGAAATGGCATGGCACAAAGCAGAGATAACGCCTGCTGGACACCTGATGTAATGAAAATATGCCGTTCATCCGCAAATACCTGCTGATTGGCCAAGAGCTTTCGGAGTACACGGATGAGTGATGGAAGCCCTTTTGGCGTCCCATAAATAAACAAATCGTTTTTGTATGTATCAATCGCTTTGTTGATACAGTGCTGAAAATCAAGATACGGAAACACATCTGGGTCCGGCGCAGATGTGGCAAAGTCGATGGGGCCAGGCTGCCCGCTTTTTGATTTCCCTGTCTTTTTCACAATATAATAGCCGCTTTTCGGAACAGAATAGATAAGGTGGCGCTTTTCCAGCTCCTGCAGCGCGCGGATCACTGTGCTTTTGCTGACTTGGTAGCGGGCGGACAGCTGACGGATAGATGGAAGCCTGTCTCCTTCTTGATAGGCGGTGCTTTGCATCATCTCCTCTATCCTCGTTAATAGACTCATATATTTCTCCATGCCTTCTCCCCCTATTTTGTACCGGTACAGTTCATTGTTTTTCTCATTGTACCGTTCTGACCGCGGCCATACAATAAAAAGAGCGACCGGCGCTGCAATTCAGGTAAAGGAGCCATTCCCATTATGGTTAAACATCAGCAAGCCCCCGCTTATATAGCGGCTATTTTATATTCGTTCATTATCGGTTTATCCTTTCTATTCGTAAAAATCGCACTGCAAACAGCAGAGCCGTTTGATATTTTGGCGCATCGGTTCACCATTGCGTTTGCTGCGGCCACTGTACCGATCTTATTCGGCTGGGTAAAGCTATCAATCCGCGTAAAGGACGTCATTGCCATTTTGCCGCTCGCCCTGCTGTATCCCGCGTTATTTTTCAGCTTTCAGGCATTCGGCCTTGTGTACTCATCCTCCTCTGAAGCGGGGATTATTCAGGCAGCCATTCCGATTTTCACGATGGTCTTTGCCGCTTATGTTTTAAAGGAACGCCCAACGTGGACGCAAAAGGGGTTCACGGTTTTATCCGTTGCCGGCGTCATGTTTATTTTTGTGATGAAAGGCGTTGACGTGGAATCAGCCAGCTTAAAAGGGTCTTTGCTGATCCTATTGTCCGCTTTGTCTTCAGCGATGTACAATACTGCTGCCAGAAAAATGACGCAGCGGTTCAAGCTGACCGAGCTCACCTACATCATGTCAGCCATCGGCTTTGTCGTCTTCAACGCCATCGCCCTTGTGCGTCACGGAGCGGCGGGAACAGTCGGCACTTATTTTCTGCCGTTCCGGGAGCCCGGCTTCGTTCTCGCCATTGTGTATTTGGGCGTGCTGTCTTCACTCGTCACTTCATTTCTGTCTAACTATACGCTGTCGCGAATTGAGGCGTTTAAAATGAGTGCTTTTAATCATGTATCTACCATTGTGACGATGATTGCAGGAGTTGTGATTCTCAACGAAAGCCTGGCCTGGTATCATCTTGCCGGGGCTGTTTGTATTATGATTGGCGTGGTGGGGAGCAATATCAATTTGGAGAAAAAAACAAAGCGCCCTGGTATGCCTGCAAAAAAATGAGAAATTATGCTAGACTGAAAGGAAAAACATGGTTAGAGGTGTAAGTTTACCGTATGGTTCAATATGCTAGTGAAAGTATCAATCTTCCAGGAGAAATCACTTTTAAGGATGTAAGAGAAATCTTTTTTTATCAAATCGCAAAATTATCATGTTTTTACTTTCTGTTGTTTTGCGCCATATTTGCTGCAGTTAACTTCATTAACGGATGGCCCCGTATCGTTTATGGCAGTGACGCGCTTAACTTGTTTATGAACAGTATGTTGATTATCGTGATGTCCGTTCTGTTTACACTGCTGCTCCTCCTTCTTCTATATGTGAAGTTTTCCAGAGCATACAAGAAGAACGAACGGATGAAATCCAAAAGAACATATACTCTGAACCAAGAAGGAATTCATATATGTTCTAAAAAATATGACCTCATTTTCAATTGGGATGAAATCACAGCTGTTTTCGAATATAAAAATATCTTCAGGGTCAATACATCAAGCGGCCAATATATTGCGATCCCAAAACATTTTTTTCATTCCGAAGTGGAGATGAACAGATTCAAGGAGATTATCCTTAAAAATACCGAAACAAAAAAACTCAAATTTAAAAAGGATCAGCATTGACAGTGCTGATCCTTTTATATTGATTGGTGGGTTTCTTTTGCCTTTTGTTTATCTAAAAACGGCACCAGCTCTATTACAGCTGATAAACCCACAAACACGATGCACACAGCGACAATCAGCAAATAACCATGAGTCATGTCAAAAAACAAACCGCCCGCATACACGCTGAGAGCTCCGGCAACCTGATGGATAAAGAAATTGATGCCTAACAGCGATCCGATCAATCCTGTTTGATAGCTTTCCGAAATTGACGCCGCGGTCAGCGGGATCACGCCTGTGTAACTGAGCCCGAATAACAGGATAAACCCGAAGTACCAAAGGTCGCTGTGATGAATTCCGAGAATGGGAATGAGCAGGCAAATGAGGCTGAGCAGTCGAATGAAAAATAAGATGGATAGCATGACGCTTCTGCTCCCGAGGAGATCGGACAGCCAGCCTGCCAATAACCCGCCAATGATGATAAACGCCCCGAACGCGGCCATCATTCCGTTGACATGAGAGACATGCGCATCCTTCAGTATCGGGACGAGGTGAGCATCAATAATTCCCATTGTAAATCCGCAAGTAAACACGCCGAAGTACAGGATATGAATGAGGCGGGATTGCTTCATCACGTTCCAAAACCCCCGCCAATCATAAGATTTTTTCACAGACTCCGCTTGCGCATGTGGCGGATGCTTCATCCCAAAGACGAGGAGCGGCAGCAGAACAGCCGCCATGACGATTCCCAAAATCGTATAGGTGCTCTGCCAGCCGGCATGATACGGAGCCGCAGCCCAAATGGGCGAGAGAAGCAGCAGGCCCGCAGAGTTGGCATTGGTCAAAATAGCAAGCGCCAGACCTTTGTGTATGTCAAACCAACGGCTGATGAAATACTGGGTCGTCACGCCGACCGCGCAGGAATAGCCGATTCCGCCAAGCACACCGTAAATGGCGGAAAACACATGAACATTCGGTGAATAAGGAAGCACCAAAAAGCTTGCGCTGATGCAGACAGCTCCAAGCGCCATAATTTTTCTGACACTGAAACGGTCGATAAAAAAACCGACAAAAAACTGGACGATGCCGGTTGTGATCATAAAAATGCTGACAGAAACTGAGATCAGTGACCTGTCGGCATGGAAGGCATCCGCCATTGGCAGCATAAAAAATTGAAAGGAATTTCTGAATGAGTTCATTCCGATGGCGAAAACAAACGTAAACAGCAATACAAACCATTTCATCCTGGGAGACGTGCGCATGTTTCGACCCGCCTTTATTTGAGTATTTCGACTATTATACCATGCAAAAATTGACATTCAACACAAAAAAAGCGGAACAGCCGAAGCTGTCCGCTTTTGATCACGGTTGAATGATCGGATGCTGATTCAAGATCGCAAAAATCCGTTCTGCGACTTCTTCCGTTTGTGACAGCAGGAACATGTGCCCGCCGTCAAATTGATGGAATGTGATGTCTTTTGCCCACTTCTTCCAGCCTTCCGCATCTCGTATGCATTTTTTATCACCAAGCCCGTTAAAGACATGAACAGGCGACTGGATCTGGGCCAGATCGTGAAGCTCAAATTGTTCAAGAGCCCGGTAATCTGATCGGAAAGAAGGCAGGAAAAAGGACATGACCTCCTTATTTTCAACAAGCTCTGCGGGCATTCCGCCTAATTGGATAATATGATCGAGAAACTGATCATCAGGCAGGTGGGACACTTTCTTCCGCTGAATATGAGGCGGCTGGATTGCAGAAATGATAACCGCCTGCGGAAAGACGCCTTCACGCTCAAGCTTTTGCGCCAGCCTGAAGGTGATCATTCCGCCCATACTGTGTCCGAACAGCACAAACGGCCGATCAGGGCGAAGGTTCAGTTCTTGCTTGTACAAATCCGTCAGCTCTTCGAGATCCTCAATGGCTGACGTTTGATTCGTGCCGTGTCCCGGCGGCTCGGCAGCGAGCATCTCGCACTCCCCCTGCAAAAAAGCATGGAGAGGGCGAAACGACGCCGAGTAGCCGCCGGCAAACGGAAAACAGATGAGCTGCGTTTTTTCCGACGCATCAAATGATTTGAAGAGTTGGCTCATTGGCTGTCTCCTCCTTTCATCACTTCATTTATGAAACCATTACGGTTTGTGTATTAAGAAATTCGAGCAAAATCCCCGCATTCCTATCTAGCGTTTCGCCCTGCAGCATTTCTGCGTGTGTTCCGAAGCCTCTTTTCATACGGTAAGCACCTGTTGTAGCTTCTTCCCATGATGCAAGCCATTCCGGCATGTCAAAATCAGCGCCGGAAGTCAACAGATCAATATCTGCTTTCACCTGGCCTGTGCTGATCAGGTTGACGTAGTATGAGTAAAAGGCATGTGTTTTTTGCTTGAGGCCTTGTTTGACGGCTTCGCTGTTGAGCGCTTCATTGTCCCGATTGACATTCATCAACGCTTCGACATCACTTTCAACCGTGCGTCCGTCCAGATCACTAACACCTTGTTTTTTATAGGAATCCACCATGATGATCCGCTGAACAATACGGCCTTGTTCCTCAAGCTTTTTGGCAGCTTCAAACGCCAGGCTGCATCCCGCTGAATATCCAAACAATGTTAAAGGCCCTTCCGGCTGCAGCTTCTGGATCAAATCCGCATAGCGGTCAAGCCGGTCTTCCTCCTCAATAAAATCAAAGGCGCACAGCTTGTATGACGGCAAGCGGCTGGACAGATTTTGGTACATAAGGCCATAGCCCAAGACCGGCGGGAATGCGAAAATGATCTGCTCCTGATCCTGATTCATTATCGTTACATCCTGCAAGCCATCAGGACCCCCGTTATTCAAATACGCTGAAATGCCGGCGATCGTCGGCGCTTCAAACAAAAGCTTTACTGGAAGATCAATCCCGAGCTCTTTCTTGATGCGGGACGCGGCGGTCATGGCCTTCAAGGAATGCCCTCCGAGCGCAAAGAAATCGTCATGAATGCCAATTTGCTTTCTGCCGAGAACCTCAGACCATATTTGTGCGATTGTTTCTTCCATCTCGTTCCGCGGTCCAATCCATTCTTCCGCCAGCTGATCCTGATCAGGTTTTGGGAGCAGCCGTTTATTGACTTTCCCGTTCGTCGTTAAAGGAAGCTCATCCAAGAAGGTAAAGGTTTGCGGCACCATATAAGCAGGAAGCTGTTTTTTCAGGTGCGCCTTCACGTCCTCAGCTGAAAGCTGCGTTCGGTTCACAAGGTAGGCATTGATTGATGCATCGCCAGACTCATGGCGGTCCGCCACAACGACCGCATCTTTCACACCTGGGTATTCCTGCAGCTGCTTTTCGATTTCTTCAAGCTCAATCCGGTGTCCGCGTATTTTGACCTGGTCGTCAATACGGCCGGCGTATTCAATCGTTCCATCCGGCAGCCAGCGTGCTAAATCCCCTGTGCGGTAAAGCGTTTCTCCCGGCTTGAACGGGTTCTTGATAAACTTTTCCTTCGTGAGGTCAGCACGATTTACATATCCTTTTGACACGCCCATTCCGCTGATGCACAGTTCACCGATCGCCCCGAATGGCTGGAGCTGGCTTTGCTCATTCAGAATATAAACACTGGCATTGCTGATCGGCTTTCCAATCGGCAATGAGGAGATGGAATCCGGCAGATCATGCACGACGTGAGCTGTCGCAAACACTGTTCCCTCAGTCGGCCCGTAGCAGTTAATCAGCTTGCCCGGCCCCATGATCCGCAGCGCTTTTCTGACATGAGGCACTGAGGCGCGCTCTCCGCCGAATAATATACAGCGTAGTCCCTTCATCCAATCCTCTCCCGCATCTGTGAGAAGATTAAATAGTGCGGTTGTCGCAAACATGACATTGACATTCTCTTGCAGGATCAGATCTGTGAGCCGTTCTGTATCAAGCAGCGTATGTTCATCTGCGATAATGAGCCGTGCCGCATTCAGCATAGAAGCATAGAAATCAAAGGTAAATGCGTCAAAGGCGTAATTCGAAACAGACAAGAACGTATCCTGATCAGAAAATGCCATGTAGTCTACATGCTTGACCAATCCTTGAATATTGGCATGAGTGGTGATATTGCCCTTTGGCTTTCCGGTTGTGCCGGACGTGTACATGATATATGCCGGATCATTAGGATCAATCGCGGTTGCAGGATCGCTTGCCTGTTCTTCAAACCGTGTTTGATCATCAATGAAGAGCGTTGTGCCTGTATACGGCAGCTCAGCCGCTTGTTCTTTCATCTCCTGATGCGTCAGAAGACAGGCTGCGGCACTGTCAGACAGCATATACGAGATTCGGTCCTCTGGCAGCTTCGGATCAACCGGCAGATAGGCTGCTCCCGCCTTTAATACACCGAGAATGCCGATCACCAGTTCAAGTGAGCGCTTGGTGTACAGTGCTACAACGGAGCCTTTGCCCGCACCGTGTTTTTGCAGCCGGCGTGCAAGGCGGTTCGCTTCCTGATCTAATTCGCGATAAGACAGGGTCTGGCCGGAATACGTAAGCGCCGGCGCATCCGGATTGACGTTCACTGCTTCCTTGAACCAATCCGTCAGAGGCTTTGTCTCATGAGCTTGAGCCGGCGGGTTTAAGCCGGTTAGCAAAAATTCTCTCTCCCTGTCGTCAACGAGGTTGATCATGTTGACAGGCTGATCCGGATTCTGGATGAGCTGCTGAATTGCTGTGAGAAGCTGAGATTTCAAGCGCAGGATAAACGCCTCATCAAACACATTCTCATTATAGGCAAGCTTAATCAGCATCTCATCTCCCGGGGAAGCCATCAGGTTGAGATCATAATTCGACTTCTCAAAAACATGAACATCCACCATATCAAAGCCGTTTTCACTGCTTTCTTCATTTTTCGCATCCTGAAGCGGATAGTTCTCAAAAACAATGATGTGGTCAATCAGTTTCGGCTGATCGGCCTGGCTTTGGATGTCATAAAGCGGCACATATTGATGCGGCTCGGACTGCAGCGATTGCTCCTGCAGCTGCTTGAGCAAGCCGTTAAATGTGATACCCTCAGACAGCTTCACACGTCTCGGGACAACGTTGATAAACAGCCCGACCATATGTTCAACGCCTTTGATTTCCGCGGGACGCCCTGAAACAACTGTACCGAAGGCCAAATCGCCAGACTGCTGATAGCGGCTGATCAATACGCTCCAGACTGCCTGCAGCGCCGTACTCAAAGTGGTATGCTGCGATTTTGCAAGCTCGGTAAAGGCCTTTGTTTCCGCCTCCGACAGTGAAAAGAGCAGCTCTTTCGGCTCATAGCCGTCCTTTTGTTTCTTTCTTTGCTCCGCAAACGTCGTTTGTCCTTCAAAGCCCTCTAAATATTCGCGCCAGTAACGCAGTGATGCTTGTTTATCCTGCTTTTCAAGCCACTTGATGTAGTCTTTATACGGTTTGACGGGCGGCAGGCTGTACGGCTTTTGTTCGCGCAGAGCATTGTATACCTTAAATAGATCCTGTACGACGATGCCGAAGCACCATCCGTCCAAAATAATGTGGTGGTAGCTCCACACCCATTCAAAGCTTTCTTCAGCTTTCTTGAAAATGGCTGCCCGCATCGGAATATCCCGCGTCAAATCAAAACCCCTGATCTTATCCTGTTCTTTGTACTCATTGATTTTGGCTGTTTGCTCGCTGCCCGTTAAGTGTGTCAGATCGATTTCTTCTATATGGAACTGCCGTTTTTTCAATACGACTTGGACAGGCCTTTTTACTTTTTCGTGAATGAACACGGTACGAAATACATCGTACCGGTCCATGATCACATTCATGCTTTCTTCAAGACATTTGATATTCAAGCTGCCTTTTACTTTCATCGTGATTTGTTCAAGGTAAAAGCTTTGGCCGGGATTCAGGATGGCATGAAAAAGCATCCCTTCCTGCATCGGCGATAGGTAATACATATCTTGAACCTGATCCTTGCTAAATTGACTCATATGTTTCGCTCCCGCCTTCTGTAATTCCCTTGCGTTTCATTTTAAATTCTCCTCAAGCATGTCAAAGATATCTCCCATCTCGTCCATTTCAAGGTCTTCGGCGCTAAAGTCGCTTGGTGTGAATTCCTTGTCTTCTTTTTCCGTGCAATGGCGGATTAGCATCAGGAGGTTTTCTTTAAACCGTTCCATTTGCTCCTCGACTGTAGCTCTTTCAAACTCCTTCTCATTGTAGGAGCAGGAAAGCACAAACCGGCCGTTTCTGATCATGCCACTGAAGCTTAATGCGTACAGCGCTTCTGATTCTCCGCTTACTTGGCGCCCCATATCGAAAGCGGACGGTTCAAAGAAATCGGTTTTGACTTCGCTGTCAAATTGGCCCAAATAGTTGAAGCTGATCTCCGGTGTGAAGCCCTTTGTTTCCGCTGTTTCTGTGAAATAACGAAGAATGCCGTAGCCAACACCTTTGTCCGGAATGCGGCGCAGGTTTTCTTTGACTGTTTTGATCACAGCTGAGGCATCTGCTTCAGACATGTCGAGCACAACAGGGTATTGTGCCGTAAACCAGCCGATCGTTCTGGAGATATTCACATTCTGGATGATGTCCTCCCGGCCGTGTCCCTCAAGGTTAATGCCAATTTTGGCACCCTTTGTCCATTCTTTCATTGTCAAACCGAGCGCGCTGAGAAGAATATCGTTGATTTCAGTTCCATATGGCTGATGAACATCTGTTAAAAGATGCTTAGTGTCTTCTTCCGTTAATTCACATAGGACGGATGATGTATCCTTGACGATCCGCTGCTCTGTTTCACAATCCTTCGGTAAAGGAGAAACCTGTTCAGCGGCAATTTGCGACCAGTATTCAGCCTGCTGTAAAAGATGTGCTGATTGGCTGAATGCCGCCAGTTCTTCCGCCCAGTCCTTGAAGGAGTTTGTTTTTTGCGGGAAGACAAGGCTCTCTTCTTTCTCAGCCTGCATGTAGCCTGAAGCAAAGTCTTCAAGCAAAATCCGCCATGACACACCGTCGACCACGAGATGGTGTACAGCAATGAGCAGGTGATCCCCAGCTTCTGTGCGATATTGCTCCGCCTTTAAAAGCGGCCCGGTTCGCAGATCGAGACTGCTTTGCAGCTTGTTCGCGAGAATCTTAATCTGGCTTCTCAGCATCTCTTCATCGGAGCCGTACAGATCCACGATTTCAAAGCTGACCTTGCTCTCACCGATCGGTTTATACGCCTGAACAATGTCCCCGTTTTCCTCACGATAGACCATGCGGAGCGCGTCATGATGCTCGATCAGCGCCTGCAATGTTTTCTCCACCCGTTCAGGATCAAAGCCCTTCTTGGCGTGAAGCATCACCGATTGGTTCCAGTGGTGCTTGTTCGTGAAGTTCTTTTCAAAGAACCAGCGCTGGATCGGCGTCAGGATGACTTCGCCCTCTACCGGGCCTTGGTCTGCCTGTTTGCCTTCGGCACGCTCTACATATTGGGTAAGCTCTTCGATCGTCGGATGCTGGAAGAGATCTTTCATTTCCAGCTTCCAGCCGTGCTGGTTCAAGCGGCTCGCCATTTGAATTCCTTTGATGGAATCTCCGCCAAGCGAGAAGAAATTGTCGGTGACACCGACTTCAGACATTCCAAGCACGTCCTGCCAGATGCCGGCAAGCAGCTCTTCCATGTCGGTCGTTGGCGCTTTGTATTCTCCGCTTCCCGCTTCGATGTCTGGCTCAGGCAAGGCTTTGCGGTCCACTTTGCCGTTTGCCGTAACCGGAAGCTCGCTCAGTGTCACCCAGAACGCCGGGATCATGTAATCCGGCAGGGTTTCCTTCAGTGCTGATTTCAGCGCTTCTATATCAGCTGTTTCCGGGGTGACATACGCCGCGATCGCTGTATTGCCGCCTTTATCTTTGACAGCCGTCACTGCCGCATCCTGCACCTCAGAAAGCTGGGCGAGCTGGACTTCGATTTCTGAGAGCTCGATCCGGTAGCCGCGGACCTTGACCTGCTGGTCGATCCGGCCGATGTATTCGATACCGCCGCCCGTCCATTTCACCAAATCGCCGGTGCGGTACATGCGCTCACCCGGCACAAACGGATCAGCGACAAACCGCTTCGCGGTTTCGTCTTCTCGATTCAGGTAGCCGCGTGCCAGTCCGCGTCCCGCCACGCAAAGCTCTCCGGCTACGCCTTCCGGCTGCACCTGATTGCCCTCGCCGAGAATGTATACTCTCGTATTGGCAATGGCCCTTCCGATGGAAAGCGAGCCTTCCTCCGGATGGATTTCTGCGCTTGTGGCAACGACCGTATTCTCTGTCGGCCCGTAGTTATTGACGAGTGTGTACGGCTTTTTCACTGCGCGCTTCAGCTTGTCTCCTCCAGTCAAGAGGACGCGAAGTGATGTGTTCTCAAGCTCCATGAACTGTTCCGCAAGCTGTGTCGGCAGGAACGTGATCGTTATGCCGTTCGTTTCGAAGTAATCGTTCAGGCGGACGATATCGAGGCGGATCGCTTCATCAATGACGTGAAGTTCAGCACCGATCGTCCAGGTCGGGAACATCTCCCAAATGGAAGCGTCGAACCCAAAGCCCGCGTACTTCGCACTGCGGTCCTCCGCTGTCATGCTGAACGCGTCGTGGTGCCAGAAGCACAGGTTCACAAGCGCATGGTGCTCGACCATGACACCCTTCGGCTGTCCGGTCGTTCCAGACGTGTAAATCATGTACGCCAAGTTCTCCGCGGTTACAGCCGTCTCTGGATTTCCCTCGTCGTTTTCATCAAGCGGCAGGCTTAGAATCGTGCGGCTTCCGTCGAGAAGAATGACATCTCCCGTATAGCTGTCCGGCACTGAAATCCCCTCTTGCTTCAAGAGAAGCTTCGCGCCGCTGTCCTGTAAAATATATTCAATCCGCTGATCCGGGTAGTCAGGATCAATCGGCACAAACGCCGCTCCCGCCTTTAAGACACCGAGCACCGCGGCGGACATTTCAAGCGACGGCTTCGTGAGAATGCCGACGCGGTCATCCGGGCTGATACCGCAGTCCATCAGAATCCGCGCAAGACGATTTGCCTTCGCATTCAGCTCGCTGTACGTCCAAGACTGGCCGTTGTATGTGACAGCCGGGCGGTCTTTGTGGCGCTGGACAGTCTCTTCGAATAGCTGATGAACCGTTTTGTCTGTTGGAACAGGCAGCGATTTGCCCTTCCATGCCTTAAGAAGCGCTTGCTTTTCTGTCTCGGTGACCAGTGACAGGCTGGAAAGCGGCTGGTTCGGGTTATCCGCAACAGCCTTTAGTAGCCGCAGAACGTATTCGCTCCATTTTTCAGCTGTTTCTTTTGCGAACAGATCTGTCGCATATTCGAGCTGCAAGCCAATGCCATTTTCATCGGTAAATCCGCCCAGTGTCAGATCAAACTTAGAAGTTCCCTGATGAGCCTCATAAGGTGAAATGCTCAGATTTTGCAATGTAAGCTGTTCTTTATCAGGGTTTTCTGTCGTCACCATCACATTAAACAATGGGTTTCGGCTCATATCCCGAGGGAGATCAAGCTGATTAACCAGATCTTCAAACGGATACTCCTGATGCTCAAGCGCTGACAGGTTCGTCTGCTTTGCTTGCTCCAAAAGCTCCGCAAATGTTTGCTGTTCTTTCGCTTCCATTCTCAGGGCAAGTGTATTGACGAACATTCCCGGCATGTCCTGAATATCAGCATTCGTCCGGCCGGCAGTAACGGAGCCGATGACGATATCCCGCTGTCCGGAAATTTTGCTTAAAAAGACGTGGAAAACAGCATGGAGCACCATGTGCAAGGTCGTTCCGGTTTCCGTAAGCAGTTTTTCTACCGCCTTTGCCGTCTCACTTTCCGTACGGAAACGGATCGTATCTCCTTTAAAGCTTTGCACAGGCGGACGGGCGTAATCGAGCGGGAGATCAAGCTCTGGCAGCTCTCCTGAAAGAACCGACAGCCAGTACGCCTCATGCTCCTTCATTCGTTCTTTTTGCTCAGCTTCATTTTGCCAAACGGCGAAATCTTTATAATGAAGCGCCGGCTCCGGAAGCTGCTCTCCTTTGTAAAGCAGCGCCAATTCTTTTACAAAAATGCCTCTTGAGACGCCGTCTGCGATGATATGATGCATATCTAAAAGCAGCAAATGTTTTTTCGCTTCTATTCGAAGCAAAGCTGCGCGAATGAGCGGTGCGTCGTTTAAGTCGAATGGCCGGATAAATTCCTTAATCTTTTGGTCCGCTTCGTCTTCTTTGGCTTCAAACAGATGAAGATCAACCTCCGCCTTCTCAATGATGCGCTGAACAGGCTCACCATTAGCTTCCATAAATGACGTCCGCAATGATTCGTGACGATTCACAAGCTGATTGAGTGAGTCGCGCAGGCGCGAAATATCAAGCTCGCCTTCCATTAGAAGAACAGATGGCATGTTGTAGCTTATCGTCTGGCGGTCAAGCTGATTGAGCACGTACATCCGTTTCTGTGCGGATGACAATGGATACATATCCTGCTTGTCAGCCGGTTTGAGGACTTGATGGCCGCCTGAAACGGCAGACGCCTCCATATAAGCCGCCAGCTGGCGAACAGTCGGCTGCTCGAACAGTGCTTTAAGCGGTACGCTTTTCTCCAATTCCGCCTGAATGTTGGCAATCAGCATCATCCCTTTTAATGAATGGCCGCCTAAATCGAAAAAATTGTCGTCAATGCCGATGGCTTCTATGCCAAGCGTTTTCTGCCAAATGCGGCATAAGCTTTCTTCAAGCGCTGTCTCCGGTGCGGCCAAGGCCTTGCCTCCGGATTGTGCCGCGTTCGGCTTCGGCAAAGCGTTTCTGTCGGTTTTTCCGTTTGCCGTCAGCGGAATCGCGTCAACCTGCACAAAGAAAGCAGGAATCATATGAGACGGCAGTGTTAGGGAAAGCTGCTTCCGGAGTTCTGCTTTTTCAATAGCTTGTTCCGACGTATAATACGCGCAAAGCTCTTGAAGACCGCCCTCGGAAACCGCTAGTACAATCGCTTCTTGAATTCCGCTGAGGCTGAGCATGACCGTTTCAATTTCTTTCGGCTCAATGCGGTAGCCGCGGATTTTCACCTGATCATCAGCCCGGCCGATAAATGCAAGCGTACCGTCAGAAAGTCTCCGTACGACATCTCCGGTTTTGTACATGAGGCTTCCCGACGAATATGGATTTTCTACAAATCTCTCGGCTGTCAGCTGAGGCCTGTTGAGATACCCTCTCGCAAGCCCCTGTCCCGTGATATAGAGCTGTCCGCTCGCTCCCGGCGGCACAAGCTTCAATGCTTCATTTAAGACAAGCGCGCCGGCATTCGCAATCGGCCGTCCGATTGTCGGGCGTTTCGCAAATGCATCCGGCTCAGACAGATCAACCCGCCCGGCGATGGCGCCGATCGTTGCTTCTGTCGGGCCGTAGTGATTGATAAATTCGGTATGTCCATACATCTTACGGAAGGCGAGAACATCAGTCGGGATGATTTTTTCTCCTCCCAAGACGATCAAGCGCAAGGATTCAAAGTTCGCATCTTTTGCAAAACTGGCGGTGTTCACTATTGTATGGAACAGAGACGGTGTCAGCTTGATATAAGTGATCCCATGCTCCTTGATATAGTGCGCTATTTCATCCGGCGCCGTATAGGTTTCCTTCTGTACGATATGGAGCTCGCCCCCGCCCAGAAGTACGGGGAACATGCTCGTATAGCCAAGGTCAAATGCGTAAGATGAAAGCAATACAGTCTTATCATTTTCCTTCAGGCTCGCCTCTTCACTAAACCAAGAGACATAGTTTGTCAGATTGCGATGCTCAATCTGCACGCCCTTCGGCTTTCCGGTCGTGCCGGACGTATAAATGACGTATGCAAGATTGCGAGACCCGGAAATGGATGATGGGCGCTCCTTGCTTTCATTTCTCCATTTACCGTCATCAAGGCTGACGATTGTCCCTTCATATTGCCCAATAGCCGTCATGTTTCTTTCATTCACGACCGCAAATTTTGCTCCGCTGTCCTCTAATGAATAACGGATTCGTTCTTCAGGTGTATCAGGATCAATCGGAAGGAAAGCTGCCCCCGCCTTCATGACACCGAGAATCGATACCATAACCTCAGCTGACCGGTCCATAACAATCGCGACAATGTCTTCATTTCCTGCCCCTTGGGCACGAAGATGATGCGCCAGCTGGTTCGCCTGTTCATCAAGCTCACGATAGGTCAGCAGATTTCCGCCAGCCTTCACCGCAGGATGGTCAGGTGTTTGCTGGGCCTGTTTTTCAAAAAGAGCTGCAAAGGTTGCCTCGGTAATTTGAGTCATATGTCTTTCTTCTAGCAAAGCAGCCGTTTCTGCAGATGAAAGCAGATCTACATCAGACAGCCGAACGTTCGGATTAGCCGCGGCCGCTTTGATGATATTGACAAAGTGGCGGCTCCAGCGGCGGATCGTCTCGTCCTTAAACAAGGCAGTCGCATAGTCAAAGCTTAGGCCGATATCCTCTTTACGCTCGACCGCTTCCAAGGATAGATCAAATTTCGCAACATGATGAAGCATGGAATACGAGGAAATCTTCAAATCTCCTAATCTTAATGAAGGAATCTCCATATTCTGCATGTTGAACATCACGCTGAACAGCGGACTTCTGCTTGTATCCCTTGTAAGCGGAAGCTTTTCAATCAGCTCCTCAAGCGGATAGCTCTGGTGCTCAAATGCTTGAAGGCTGGCTGTTTTGACCTCTTCAAGAAATTGCGCGAAGGTTTTATCTCCCGCTGGTGCCGTTCTGAGTGCCACCGTGTTGACAAACATACCCGGCACACCTTGCAGATCAGGATGTGTTCTGCCAGCTGTCGGCGAGCCGACAATGATATCATCCTGTGACGCGTACTTGGAAAGGAGTACATTGAACGCCGCCAGCAAAAACATGTACATTGTCGTATCTGTTTCTGCCATGAGCGATTTGATTTGAGCCGTGATTTGCTTATCAAGCCCAAACATCACGCGCTCTCCCGCAAAGCTCCGTTCAGCAGGCCGCTCGAAATCCGCGGGAAGATCCAGTATTGGCAATTCGCCTTTAAAGACATCGAGCCAGTATTCCTCATCTTTTTGATTATCAGTTTGTTCTTTGTGCCAAACTGCATAATCTTTATAGTGAATTTGTGGCAGTTCCAGATCTGCGCCTTGATATATTTTGGCAAGATCACCGATTAGAATGCCTGTTGAACTGCCGTCAGTAATAATATGATGCATATCAATGAGCAGCAGGTGGCGTTTTTCTTCCAGCTGGACGAGCTTCGAACGGACGAGCGGCGCGCGGTTTAATTCAAACGGCTGAACAAATGCTTTGATGATCTCTTCCGCGTCTTCTTCCCGTCCCTTGGCAGCCTCCAGCTGGAACGATATGTTTTTATGAACGGTTTGTACAACCTCTCCGTCGATCATGTCAAACGATGTACGGAGGATTTCGTGCCGATTGATTAATTGCTGAATCGCGTTTTCAAGCCGGTCTTTATCTACTTCTCCCTCCAGCAGAAGTACAGCGGGGACGTTGTAGCTTGTGTTTGCTTGTCCAAGCTGATTGAGGATATACATTCTCCGCTGGGCCGGGGATACAGGATAATGCTGCTGATAAGGTGCTTGCCTGATCGGTTCAAACGTCTGCTCCTCCTTGCTCTCGTTCTCTTCCAAATACAGTGCCAGTTCTTGAATAGTCGGCTTTTCAAAAAGCACTTTTATCGGAACTTCCTTATGAAAATGCTCTTGAATTTTCGCCGTCATCATCATCGCTTTCAAAGAATGACCGCCGATCATAAAGAAGTTATCGGTAACGCCTGCTCTGACGCCGAGTATTCCTTCCCAGATCTCCGCTAATTTCTTTTCACTCTCTGTTTCTGGTGCTGCGTATTCCGGCTGCACGGCTTCTGATTGCGGTGCAGGCAGTTCCTTTTTGTTGATTTTCCCGTTTGGCGTGAGCGGCAGACTTTCCATTTGAATCAGGTGGGCAGGGACCATATAGTCAGGCAAAGACTGAGACAGTGTTTTTCTCAGCTCACTCACAGCCACTTCACGATCCGCCGTAAAGTACGCGCAAATTTCATTTTCATCCGCTTTGTTCTTGCGGATGATCACCGCAGCTTCTGTCACATGCTCAGCCATGTTCAGTTTTGTTTCAATTTCGCCAAGCTCAATTCGGAAGCCGCGCACCTTCACTTGGTTGTCGATTCTGCCTAAAAATTCGATATTGCCGTCCGGCAGCCATCTTGCCAAGTCACCAGTGCGATAAATTCTCTCACCCGGTCTGAACGGGTCTTCGAGAAATTGCTTCTCCGTCAGCTCAGGGAGATTCACATATCCTCGCGCTACACCGATTCCGCCTACGCAAAGCTCACCAGGCGCGCCGATTGGCTGCAGACATTGCTGCTCATCCAGGATGTAGGCAGTGGAATTTCCGATCGGCTTCCCGATTGGGATAGAGCCGCCATACTCACGGTCGATCAGAAAACTGGTTGAAAACGTCGTGTTTTCTGTCGGGCCGTATCCGTTCCACAATGAAAGTGACGGCGATGCCTGTTTTACTTTGCTGACTATATGCGGGACAAGTGCGTCTCCGCCGATGATTAAATGGCGCAGTGTGCCGAACATACCAGCATCCTTTGCGGCAAGCTGGTTGAATAAAGGTGACGTCAGCCACATCGTCGAGATTCTTTGCTCACGCAGAAATGCAGCAAATTGTTTCGCATCAAGCAGCGTCTCTTTTTTGACCGGATAAAGCGCTGCGCCATTTAGCAGTGCGCCGAATACCTCAAACGTTCCGGCATCAAAGCTGACAGCTCCCGTTTGCGCCATGCGGTCCTCTTCAGTAACAGGAACGTACCCGGCATTTTTGACGAGGCGCAGAATGCTTTTATGTTCGATCATGACGCCTTTCGGTTTGCCCGTTGAACCGGATGTGTACATGATGTACGCCAAATCAGACGGGGCGGATGGCAGGTTGAGATTGTCAGCCGCTTCACTCTCTTCAAAGCCTATGTCCAGTGTAAGAACCGGCACCTGCAGCTGATGTGCCTGCCCTGTATAAGAATTTCCGGTCAAAACCATTCGAACAGAGCTGTCCTCTGCCATGAAACGAAGACGATCCCCAGGAAGCGCTGGATCAAGCGGCACATATGCGGCGCCTGCTTTTAACACAGCCAGCATGCCGACAACGGTTTCTACTGAGCGGTCGTTCATAATCGCTGCTGTTTCCCCTTTTTGAAGCCCTTGTTCGACAAGCTTTCCCGCAAGACGGTTAGCCGCTGCATTCAGCTCGCGGTATGTCAGCTCGGTTCCTTCATATACGACGGCAGTGCTCGCCGGCGTCCGTTTCGCTTGCTCTTCAAATACTTGGTGAACAGCCCTTCCTTCAGGGAGTTCGGCTTTCGTGCTGTTAAACACCTCGACAATTTGCCGCTGCTCTCCGTCTCCCACAAGCCCGTACTCACGCACAAAAGCGGCCGGCTGATCGACAGCTGCTTCCATCATGCGGGTAAGGTGCTCCGCTATCCGTTCGATAAAAGCGGAATCAAAGGCGGCTCCGTTATATTTAATTTTGACGGTCCACGTTTTGCCCGGATACACAATCAGGTTGAAATCGAAGCTCGTTTGTTCAAATGCGCTTTCTACTTTGATCGAAAACCCGAGGCGGTCTTCCATGCTGCCGTTTTCAAGCTCTTGATCAAGCGGATAATTTTCAAACGCGACCAGATGGTTTAAGAGATTGCCATCAAGGGCTGAGCGTTTTTGAATCTCATAGAGCGGCACGTAATCGTAACGCTCCGCCTCTACTGCATGCTGCTGAACAGCTGTGAAAATATCAGCGAATGCAGCATCTCGTTCAACTTTCACCCGCACCGGAATGGTGTTGATAAACAGCCCCGCCATCGTTTCAATTCCGTTGATTTCAGACGGCCTTCCTGAGACGACCGTTCCGAAGACAACATCATCCGTAAAGTTGTATTTGCTGAGAACAATGCCCCAAACGGCCTGAAATAGGTTAGGCCCTGTCACTTGATGGAGATTTGCGGTTTGCTGAATACGGGCAACCAATGTTTCGTCCCATGTAAAGGAATATTCTTTATTGACGTATTCGTCTTTTTTTACAGGCAGGCGGCCCGGGAGCACGCTTGGCTGTTCAAAACCCGCCAAGCGCTCGCACCAGTAGCTCTCCGCTTCTTCAGTGTCCTGTTTTCCAAGCCATTTGATGTAGTCGGAGTAAGGCTTGCCTTGACCGTTTGCAGGTGTCCTTCCTGCTCTGAGCGCTTCATAGTTTTGGAACAGGCTTTTCATGAGGACGCCCATGCTCCAGCCGTCCATCATAATATGATGATTGCTCCAGACAAGATACAGCTGATCTGCAGCAAGGCGGAAAACCGCCACCTTGAACAATATGTCTTTTGCCAGGTTAAAGCCTTGGCGCTGAACGTCTTGTTTGTAACGCTCAATTTGCTCTTTCTGGCGGTTCTCGTCTGCATGACTGATATCCTCATAATGCACCTTTGTTTTGCGTTCCGCTAACACGACCTGACGCGGTTTTTGCAGCTGCTGATGCACAAATACCGTACGGAGAATATCGTATGACCGAATCAGTTCATTGACGCTTTTCTCAAAGATTTCAAGATCAAAAGCGCCGTGAATCCCAAGCTCTAATTGTGTGAAGTACGAGGAAGAATGCGGATCAAGCATCGCATGATACAGCATTCCCTCCTGCATTGGTGTCAGTGCGTACACCTTTTGAATCGATTTTTTGCTCATATGCCACCTCTATTAGAAAATTTCCATTAATTTATCCAGCTCATCCAGCGTCAAATCGTCGTCACCAAGATCACTCGGGGTCAGTTCCGTACCGTCTTGAGATAGGCAATGTTCAATGATTCTGAGAAGATGCGCTTTAAAGCTGTCACTGAATGTTTGTACTGTTTTTTCATGAAATTCAAGAGAATGATAGGCCAGTGACATCGTCAGTTTTCCGTTTTCGATATATCCAACAACATCCAGCGCATTCGGTTTTTCTGTTTCAGGGCTTAATGACTGTCCTGATGGCAGCTCTGATCTCGTAAACAAACCTGCATCCGACATTTCGTCAAACTGACCTAAATAGTTGAAGCTGACATCCGGCTGAATCGAGAACGCCACATCTTCTTTATGTTCCGGTGCCGTCAGATAGCGCAGAATGCCGTATCCGACTCCCTTATTCGGCACATGTCTGATATCTTCTTTCATTTGCTTCAGCTGGTAGCCCAGATCATCCGCATGCTTCATATCGAGCACCATTGGGTACATACTTGTAAACCAGCCGACTGTGCGGGAAATGGTCAGGTCTTCTATGATTTCTTCACGTCCATGCCCCTCTAAATGAACACTTACTCGATCTTGACCCGTCCACTCCTTCATTGCCAATCCGAATGCCGTCAGCAAAATATCATTCATTTCTGTGTGATATGCCTCATGCACCTTTGTGGTGAGCTGTTCTGTCTCTTCAGCAGTCAGCGAGAATTCAATTGTCTTTGTATGTTTCATTCGCTGATCACCAGATTCGCGGTCTTTCGGAAGCTTTGCCGCGACTGCTTGTTCTTCAAGCTGTCTCCAATACTCTTTTTCTTTCAAAAAGGCTTTGGAGTTCGCGTAGTCTTGCAATCTCTCTGCATACTCTGCAAATGAATGTGTTTTCTGCGGGAGAACCGGTTCATTGCCTTGCTCAAGCTGTGTATATACTGCGGCGAAATCCTCCAGTAGAATCCGCCACGACACGCCGTCAACCACTAAGTGATGAATGGCAAGAAGCAAGTGGTCTCCGTCTTCCGCTTGGAACAAGCCTGCTTTTAACAAGCCGCCTTCCTGCAAGTCGATGCTGCTTTGCAAACGCTCCGCTTCTCTCTCTATACGGTCTTCGTAATCTGCAGCTTGGCCCTCAATCTGGATGACCTCCAATTGAGCTGAAGCAGCTTCAAGATCTCTGTTGTATTGAATGACGTCTTCCTGTCCCTCACGGTAGATCATACGGAGCGCGTCATGATGCTCGATCAGCGCCTGCAATGTTTTCTCCACCCGTTCAGGATCAAAGCCCTTCTTGGCGTGAAGCATCACCGATTGGTTCCAGTGGTGCTTGTTCGTGAAGTTCTTTTCAAAGAACCAGCGCTGGATCGGCGTCAGGATGACTTCGCCCTCCACCGGGCCTTGGTCTGCCTGTTTGCCTTCGGCACGCTCTACATATTGGGTAAGCTCTTCGATCGTCGGATGCTGGAAGAGATCTTTCATTTCCAGCTTCCAGCCGTGCTGGTTCAAGCGGCTCGCCATTTGAATTCCTTTGATGGAATCTCCGCCAAGCGAGAAGAAATTGTCGGTGACACCGACTTCAGACATTCCAAGCACGTCCTGCCAGATGCCGGCAAGCAGCTCTTCCATGTCGGTCGTCGGCGCTTTGTATTCTCCGCTTCCCGCTTCGATGTCCGGCTCAGGCAAGGCTTTGCGGTCCACTTTGCCGTTTGCCGTAACCGGAAGCTCGTTCAGCGTCACCCAGAACGCCGGGATCATGTAATCCGGCAGGGTTTCCTTCAGTGCTGATTTCAGTGCTTCTATGTCAGCTGTTTCCGGTGTGACATACGCCGCGATCGCTGTGTTGCCGCCTTTATCTTTGACAGCTGTCACCGCCGCATCCTGCACCTCAGAAAGCTGGGCGAGCTGGACTTCGATTTCTGAGAGCTCGATCCGGTAGCCGCGGACCTTGACCTGCTGGTCGATCCGGCCGATGTACTCGATGCCTCCGCCCGTCCATTTCACCAAATCGCCGGTGCGGTACATGCGCTCACCCGGCACAAACGGATCAGCGACAAACCGCTTCGCGGTTTCGTCTTCTCGATTCAGATAGCCGCGTGCCAGTCCGCGCCCCGCCACGCAAAGCTCTCCGGCTACGCCTTCCGGCTGCACCTGATTGCCCTCGCCGAGAATGTATACTCTCGTATTGGCAATGGCCCGTCCGATGGAAAGCGAGCCTTCCTCCGGATGGATTTCTGCGCTTGTGGCAACGACCGTATTCTCTGTCGGCCCGTAGTTATTGACGAGTGTGTACGGCTTTTTCACTGCGCGCTTCAGCTTGTCTCCGCCTGTGAGCAATACGCGTAGCGATGTGTTCTCTAGCTCCATGAACTGTTCCGCAAGCTGTGTCGGCAGGAACGTGATCGTTATGCCGTTCGTTTCAAAATAATCGTTCAGGCGGACGATATCGAGGCGGATCGCTTCATCAATGACGTGAAGTTCAGCACCGATCGTCCAGGTCGGGAACATCTCCCAAATGGAAGCGTCGAACCCAAAGCCTGCGTACTTCGCACTGCGGTCCTCCGCTGTCATGCTGAACGCGTCGTGGTGCCAGAAGCACAGGTTCACAAGCGCATGATGCTCGACCATGACACCCTTCGGCTGTCCGGTCGTTCCAGACGTGTAAATCATGTACGCCAAGTTCTCCGCGGTTACAGCCGTCTCTGGATTTTCCTCGTCGTTTTCATCAAGCGGCAGGCTTAGAATCGTGCGGCTTCCGTCGAGAAGAATGACATCTCCCGTATAGCTGTCCGGCACTGAAATGCCTTCCTGTTTCAAGAGAAGCTTCGCGCCGCTGTCCTGTAAAATATATTCAATCCGCTGATCCGGGTAGTCAGGATCAATCGGCACAAACGCCGCTCCCGCCTTTAAGACACCGAGCACCGCGGCGGACATTTCAAGCGACGGCTTCGTGAGAATGCCGACGCGGTCATCCGGGCTGATGCCGCAGTCCATCAGAATCCGCGCGAGACGGTTTGCCTTCGCATTCAGCTCGCCGTACGTCCAAGACTGGCCGTTGTATGTGACAGCCGGGCGGTCTTTGTGGCGCTGGACAGTCTCTTCGAATAGCTGATGAACCGTTTTGTCTGTCGGCACAGGCAGCGATTTGCCCTTCCATGCCTTAAGAAGCGCTTGTTTTTCTGTTTCAGTGACAAATGACAGGCTGGAAAGCGGCTGGTTCGGGTTCCCAGTAACAGCATCCAAAAGCTGCATCCAATATTGCTTCCATCGTTCAATCGTTTCCTGCTTAAACAGAGCTGTATTGTATTCGAGTACGAATGTAAGCCCTCCGTCGGTTTCGTCAGCCGTCAGCGTGAGGTCAAACTTGGCTGTTTTCCGTTCAAACGGATGCGGCTCAAGCTGAATCCCTTTCATTGTTAAATCCTTTATGTTCGCATTTTGCATTGAAAAAACTGCATCAAATAACGGATTTCTGCTTGTGTCACGCTGAACCTGAACATTTCCGATCAAGTCCTCAAGCGGATAATCCTGCGCATCAAAAGCGCTTAGTGCCGTTTCTTTCACTTCGTTAAGATAGTCAGCAAACGTCTTTTCACCCTTCGGATACGTGCGGAGCGCCAGTGTATTGACGAACATTCCGATGACACGGCTGACGTCCGCTTGAGATCGTCCGGCCACAGGTGAACCGACGATGATATCGTCTTGCCCGCTAAGTTTTGATAAAAACGCACTGTATGAAGCCAGAAGCACCATGTAAAGCGTGGAATCCGTTTCTTTTGCAAGCCTGCGCAGAGCATCAGCTTTGCCTGCTTCTAATGAAAATGCAATGCGGTCTCCCTCAAATGTTTGAACGGCAGGCCGACTGTAATCAGTCGGAAGCGTCAACACCGGCAGCTCTCCGTCCAGCTCCTTCAGCCAATGCTCCTCTTGCTTCTTGTAAAGCTCAGACTGAATGAACTGCTGCTGCCACACGGCATAATCCTTATATTGAATACGGAGCGGCTCAAGGGTTTCTCCGTCGTACAGCTTTGAAAGCTCCTCAATCAGCACACCGACAGACGCACCGTCAGAAATAATGTGATGCATATCGAACAGCAGCACATGCTCAGTGTCTGAATGCTTGATCAGTCCTATTCTGAACAGTGGAAGTTGGTCGATTTTGAAAGGCTTAATAAACTCAGAAACGATCCGCTCTGTCTCTTCTTCCGGGGCTTCGAAATAGGCTATCTCACACTCAGCCTCTTCCCAGATCCGCTGCACCGTTTCTCCATCTTTTATTTCAAACGTGGTTCTCAAGGCTTCATGACGCTGCATTAACTGCTGCATGACGCTGTTAAGCCTTTCAATATCAAGCTCACCTGTCAGGCGCAGAACCGCAGGCATGTTATAGCTCGTTTGCGCATCCTCAAGCTGCTGAAGCACGTACATCCGTTTTTGCGGTGAAGAAACAGGATACGTATCTTGTTTCTCTGCTGGGCTGATACTGGCGGCTGTCCCTTTTTCAGCAGAGGCAATCACCTGTGCCAAGCCCTCAACCGTTGGTGACTGGAAGAGATCCTTGAGTGACAGCTCAACGCCCAGTTCCTGATGAACCAAGGCAAGCATCTTCATGCCTGCTAATGAATGTCCGCCAACGTCAAAGAAGTGGTCATAAACGCCGACTTGTTCAGCCTGAAGCACCTGTGCCCAAATGTCTGCGACTTTTTGTTCCGTTTCATTGCGTGGCGCAACATATGAAACACCTCTTGAAACGTTGGCATCAGGAATCGGCAGCGCTCTTCGGTCAATTTTTCCGTTCCCTGTCAGCGGCAGCTCGTCCATTTGGATAAACACCGCAGGAACCATATATGCCGGCAAGTCCTTCGCAGCATGCTCTCTCATCTCTTGTGATGAGATGTCTCCCGCTCCGACATAGTAAGCGCAAAGCAGTTTATCTCCCGCTCCTTGATCAACGGCAAGCACAACACTTTCCTGAACACGATCATGGGTTTGCAGCTGATGTTCGATTTCTCCAAGCTCGATGCGCTGTCCGCGAATCTTCACCTGATGGTCGATTCGCCCGATAAATTCGATGTCGCCATTCGGCAGCCATCTCGCAAGGTCTCCCGTTTTATACATGCGTTCGCCAGATGTAAACGGATGGGGAACAAATTTCTCCTCAGTCAGTTCTGGACGGTTGTAATAGCCTTTCACGAGTCCTTCGCCGCTGACGCAAAGCTCTCCGGCAATCCCGGCAGGCTGCACGTGTCCCGTGCGGTCAAGAATGTATACTTCCGTATTGCTAACCGGTTTTCCAATCGGAACAGACAGCGTGTGCTCCTCCAATTCATCAACCGGATGATACGTCGCGAAAACCGTGCTTTCAGACGGCCCATACATGTGAAGGAGCTTGCCCTTTCCAACCGTTTGCAAAGCTTTTCTGACATGCTCAACCGAAGCCCGTTCCCCGCCAAACATAATCTTGCGAAGCGTTGACAAGCACGCCGGATTCAAGTCCACAAGCAAGTGGAACAAAGCGGTTGTAATCATGAGAATGCTGATGTTCTCCCGTTCAATGACGCGGGACAGGCGAGCCATGTCCAAAACGGTTTCCTTCGGTATCAGCACCAGCTTGGCTCCGTTTAACAAAGAGCCGAACATATCGAACATAAACGCGTCAAACACGTAATTGGAAAGACCGAGAATCGTATCCTGTTCTGTAATGCTGAGATAATTCGTTTCCTTCACCGTGCGGAGAATATTGGCATGTGTCACGATATTCCCCTTAGGTGTTCCAGTCGTTCCAGAAGTATACGTCAGGTTTGCCATTGCTTCAGAATCAAGAGGCAGTGCGAGATTGCGCGCATCGGCATGATAGCTTTCTTCCTCATCGGCTAGCACGATAACGCCCTTAAATTCCGCTTCTTCCGCCAAAGCCTTTAATTTCCTCTGAGTGAGAAGCACCTTTGCTCCGCTGTCACGGAAGAAATGCTGCATCCGCTGAATCGGATGTTCCGGATCAATCGGAACATAAGCCGAACCTGATTTTAATACTGCCAAGATCGACACAATCATATCCATTGACCGCTCGCATAAGACAGCCGCAGTTCTGCCTTCGCCAGCTCCAAGAGAAAGAATGCCGCGGGCTAAACGATTGGCCCGTTCATTCAGCTCACGATAAGTGAGTGTTTCACCTTCATATTGAAGTGCCGGATGGTCTGGTGTTTTCGCCGCTTGCTCCTCAAACAGCTGAACAATTGTTTTGTCTTTCGGATAAGGTGTTCTGCCCGGGTTAAACTGCTGAATTTGCGAAGCAGCCTCCTCTTCAGAAAGAAGCTTATACTCGGAAATCCGCTTCTCCGGATCAGCCGCAGCATCTTCAAGCAAACGCGCAAAATGCGTAAGCAGCCTGTCTGCCGTGCTTTGTTTAAACAGCTTCGTGCTGTAGTCCAAATCAAGCTCAATGCCTTCATCGGTTTCTCTCGCCTGCACCGTCAAATCAAATTTGGCAATCTTGAAATTGGTCTCATGAACAGACAAGGACAGATCGCCGACAGCCGGAATGCCCTCTGTCGCGTTTTGGAGGCTGAACATCGTGTCAAACAGCGGATGCCTGCTTACATCACGCGGGATATTCAAGTCTTCAACAAGCCACTCAAACGGATAGTCCTGATGAGAAAAGGCATCCAGCACCTGTTTACGAACACGCGAGATCAATTGGGTAAACGTCTCATCCTGCTTCACCTCACTGCGAATCGCAAGCGTATTGACGAACATCCCGATAATGCCCTCTGTATCGGAGTGATTTCTGCCGGCTGACGGCGTCCCGACAATGATGTCATCCTGTCCCGCATACTTTGACAAAAGCGTATAGTAAGCGGACAGCATCACCATATACAAAGTGGCGCCGTTTTGTTCAGCCAAACGATTGAGGCGATCCTTTATCCCCGCATCCAGCTTGATTGACACCCGATCCCCTTCAAAGCTCTGAACAGGCGGTCTTGGGTAATCGGACAGAAGCTGAAGCACCGGGAGCTCGCCTGCAAAGACTTCCTTCCAATAAGCCTGGTCCTTCTTGTATCCTTCAGCAGCCTGTCTGCTTTGCCATACAGCGTAGTCCTTATACTGAAGACGAAGCTCAGGAAGCTGTTCGCCTTTATAAATGCGTGCTAACTCCTCCAGCATAATGCCAATGGATACACCGTCAGAAATCAAATGGTGCATGTCAAACAGCAGCATATGACGGTTCTCTTCAAGCTCCAGCAAACCGATTCTGAACAGCGGCGCTTTCGCCAAATCAAATTTCCGAACGAATGAAGCCATAATTGCCTCATCTGAGCGGCCGCCTCTTTCAATCATTTCGATGTTGAAATCAACGCTATCGTGAATTTTCTGTCTCGGCGTGCTGTTTTCAAGAACAAATGATGTTCTCAACGACTCGTGGCGTCGGATTAACCCCTGAAATGCGCGCTCCAGCTTTTGAATATCTAAAGGCCCTTCTAGAATTGCTGCTGCCGGCATGTTGTAGCCGACTCCCGCATCCTCGAACTGGCTGACGATATATGTTCGCTGCTGTGCCAGAGAAAGCGGATAATGTTCCTGTTTTTCAGCAGGTTCAATCACCGAAAATGCCCGGCTTTCTCTGTGATCAGCTTCCTCTGCAAGAGCCGCAATCGTCGGATGCTCAAACAAATATTGAAGCGGAATCTCGACGCCTGTTTGCTTATGAATCTTTGTTAAAAGGGTCATGGCTTTCAATGAATGCCCGCCGATTTCAAAGAAATTGTCAAAGATCCCCGCCTTCTCAACGTTCAGCACGTCCTGCCAAATGGCTGCGATTGCTTTTTCAGTCTCATTTCGCGGCGCTGTATAGGCAGTGCCGCTGACAGCCTTCACCTCTAGTGCAAACAGCTTGCGGCGGTCGACTTTGCCGCTTGGCGTAAGCGGAATTTCTGTCACTTCTGTAAAGTAAGCCGGCACCATATAGTCAGGAAGCTGTCTGGCCGCATGCTCCCTCAAGCCGGCTGGCGCAAATTCGCTTCCAGGCTTCTGCACAACATATGCGCAAACCTCAAGATTTCCCTGTTCGTCAGGGCGTGCCAAAACAACGGCTTTTGCAACGTCTGGCGCCTGCTGAATCACGGCTTCAATTTCCCCAAGCTCAATCCGGTATCCGCGGACTTTGACCTGGTCGTCCTCTCTGCCTAAATATTCGACTGTTCCATCTGGAAGCCAGCGCACCACATCCCCGGTCCGGTACATGTGATCGCCCGGCACGAATGGATCTTGTAAAAACTTCTCTTCCGTTAATTCAGGCAAATGCAAATAGCCTCGGCCCACACCGTCTCCCGCGATATAAAGCTCGCCCGCCACGCCTTCAGGCTGCAGCCGGCCTTTTTGATCCAAAATATATAAGCGATTGTTCCCCAGTGCTTTCCCGATCGGCACATACGCTGATTGAACTGCACTCTCAGGGATAACCGGATGAACAGACGCGTCAACGCACGTTTCAGTCGGCCCGTACACATTGGTCAAACGCGGCGCTGTGCCGGCTTCTTTAAACAGCTTCAGCAGCTTGTCCGCAACAACAGATGACAGGCCTTCTCCTCCGATCAGCATGTGTTTCAGTTTTAGGCCTTCAAAATCGCCCGCTGCTACCAGCATTTGCAAATGAGCCGGTGTTCCATCCGTCGCCTCAATGCTGTTTCTCCGATAATATGAAGCAAGGGCGGCCCCGTTCGTCACCGTTTTCTTCGGTACGATATAAAGGGTTTGTCCCAAAAGAAGCGACGCGAAGATCTGCTTCACTGACGCATCGAAGTGGAACGGCGCAAGCAATGCCATCCGCAGGGTTTGGCTGCCGCTTTGATAAATCGTCTGCTGCAGAGATTCAACCAAATGATGAACCTGGCGATGCTCGATCATAACGCCTTTCGGGCGTCCGGTTGTTCCCGATGTGTAAATAATGTAGGCAAGGTTCCGTGCGTTCACATCTGCATTCAGGCTTTCTTCTGCACCTTCCGCAATCGCTTGATCTAAGTCAATCAGCTCAGCATCGGCTTCAGGCGCCGCAACCTTCGATTCAGTCAGGATGAAGTCCGCCCCGCAGTCCTCCAAAATATATTGAATGCGCTCAGCAGGAAAACCCGGATCAATCGGCACATAGGCTCCGCCGGCTTGTAAAATCCCCATGATAGCTGTAATCATCCGTTCAGAACGTTCAATCAAAACCGCGACAGGACTGTCCGGGCCAACCCCTTTCTGTTTCAGCACATTGGCGATGCGTGCAGATTGCTCATGTAACGTTCGATAGGACAATGTGCGATCTTCAAATACAACCGCTGGATGATCTGAAAGCTGCTCAGCCTTTTCTTGGAACAGTTCCGGGATCGTCATGTCCTTACGGTAGCTCACAGATTTACCGCCGGCCCTCGCAAGCAGCTTCTCTTTCTCCGCATCAGAAATCATCGTTAATTCATCAATTGTATGTTCTGGATGCGTTAACGCGTCCTCCAGCATTGTAATCATGCGCTCACAAATAATGTTGATTTCTTCACGTGAAAATAAATCAGTGCGGTAATCAAAATCTATGGTGAGTTTCCCAGTATCCCATCGATCCTTTACATGGATCGAGACATCATTTAATCCGCTGCCGCTGAAAATCGGCTCAGTCAAAAAGGCAAGGTCCTCTTCTTTTTGCCACTGCATCACCTGATATTCAAGAGAAACAGTAAACAGCTTGGTCAGAGAGCTCTTTGTTTCACGCAAATCGTTGATCAGGAGATTATACGGGTACTTTTGGTGGCGAAGCGTCTTCATGAGATCCTTCATCCGGTCTTTGACAAATTCTAAAAACGCCTGCCCGCCGTCAATGTTTGTCCGAAGCGGAACCGTAGAAACAAACATGCCAAGCATCTGCTTCTCTTTCGCATTTGTCCGGTTGCCCATAAAGGTTCCCGTCACAACATCATTCTGGCCGCTGACCCTGTATAAATAGGCGGCGAGCAACGATTGAAATACCGAAAGAACACTGACTTTATTCGCCTCACAAAACGACAGAATCTGCTGATGAAGCGCTTCAGGCACATCTTTAGAGAACCTCTCAGCATCTAAACTTCCTCCTGCGGAAGCATTCCGTTTCAAGGAAACAAGTTCAGGCACCGATTCAAATTGTTTGTTCCAAAACGCCTTGTCCTTTTCAAACCGCTTCGATTGAGCATAGTCCTGTTCAGATAAAACATGATCGATAAATGAATGCGAGATTCCTTCTTTTGTCTCTGAGCCGCTGGCTAATTCTAAATAAATGTGCATGATCGCATTTCCGAGAATATTCATGGAGATACCATCAGAAATCACGTGATGAACATTTGCGTAAAACCACACTTCATTTTCCTTTATGGTGAACAAGGAAAAACGGAACAAATCACAATCGTACAACGGCAACGGTTTCTTCGTTTCCTCCCGGCTCCATTGTGAAATAAACTCTATCGCATTCGGATCTTCAGTAGTGTCAGTATGTTTTATATCAACAGGCCGATACTCGCTAATATATTGAACAGGCTCCCCGTTTTCATCTAGCCGCAACCGAAGGCGCATGGCGTCATTTCTGCGAATAAACTCTTGAATCGCCTGCTCAACAAGCACATAATCAATCGCATCAGCTGAAACCAGCTTACCAATCCCCGCAAGATTTGAAATGCTCGTGTGAGGATAAAATTTTTCTGTGTACCAAATTCGTTTTTGTGCATCCGTTAAAGGGTAAAAAGTTATTTCCATATTGTCATACCTCCCCTAATCTTTATAAGCAGTGAACATGTGCAACGCATTTTCTCTTTCTTATCCATATCAGCTTTTAATGCTTATGAACTAACAGCCGAAATAGCCCAAAGTACTACACTTAAAAAGCAATGCTTCCAAACAAAAAAACAGATTGCCGCTATTAAAACGGGCAGCCGTCAGTCAGCATTGCGGCGTTTAACATAAGCGGATAAAGACCGCAAGATCCCCTATCCTAATAGGAAACAATTTTGGCTATTTATTCATTGTTTTCAATATTTTTTATCTTACTACCGTTCACTTTAAATGAAAAAAATGTTTTTATCACCGAAAAATGGGTGAAAAGTTTCATGCGGGATGCCGAAAGATTCCAGATTATTTACAGGGATATTTTTGCGGGATGCCGCAATCATTTCCACTAAACATTATTTACAGAAAAATAAAAATTTTTAAACCAAACTCCTGCGTTCAATCTTTTTTTATTGCTGACTGCAATTTACAATCTTTACATGACTATGTGTACCGCGCAAAAACCGAAAAAAAGGCAAAAAAAAGACACCCTTGCGAAGAGCGTCTTACAACGATTCTTTCATGATATTTTTGTCGATATCAATCAATTCCATATAGCCTTTCCCCCACTCATACATGGCTTCAAGAATAGGCATGAGGCTTTCTCCGTGCGGGGTCAGAGAATATTCAACCTTCGGCGGGACAACCGGATACACTTCCCTGTGAACAATCATATCCTGCTCAAGCTCTCTCAGCTGATTCACGAGGATCTTCTGCGTAATATCAGGAATCAATGTTTTTAATTCATTGAACCGTTTTGTGCCTTCTTTTCCTAAATGCCACAAAATGAGCATTTTCCATTTACCGCCAATCACTGCAAGCGTTAATTCCTTCTCACAATTAAACCTTTTGTCGTCCATCCGGCTCAATAGAATCCCCCCTTAGTAACCTTTTTGTATGTTAGATACGTATCATCACTTACTTACTTTTTTGCAGACTCTTTTTTCATTATACTCACTCATAAAATTAAGCGAAAGAAATCTGATTGCCTCTCCTCACAGTATCCTCCAAGTAACTTGTTGACTTTAAAGTGCCTACTTCTCATCAAATGAGAGAACCTATAGAATGAAAAATAATTCGAAAAAGGGAGTGGATTAACAATGGAATTACAGCTTGCATTAGACCTCGTCAACATCCCGGAAGCCATTGAGCTCGTCAAAGAGGTGGAACAATATATCGACGTAGTTGAAATCGGAACACCGGTCGTCATTAATGAAGGCCTAAGAGCCGTTAAAGAAATAAAAGAAGCATTTCCTCAATTGAAGGTTCTTGCAGACCTGAAAATCATGGATGCCGGAGGCTACGAAATTATGAAAGCGTCGGAAGCAGGCGCTGACATCATCACCGTTTTAGGGGCTACAGACGATGCAACGATTAAAGGCGCAGTAGAAGAAGCCAAAAAACAAAAGAAGAAAATCTTAGTGGACATGATTAACGTGAAAGATATCGAATCCCGTGCGAAAGAAATTGACGCACTCGGTGTTGACTACATCTGCGTCCACACTGGCTATGATCTTCAAGCAGAGGGTAAAAACTCTTTCGAAGAATTAACGACAATCAAAAATACCGTAAAAAACGCAAAAACCGCAATCGCGGGCGGCATCAAACTTGATACACTGCCAGAAGTGATCCAGCAAAAGCCTGACCTTGTCATTGTTGGGGGCGGAATTACAAGCGCAGCTGATAAGGCAGAAACAGCTTCAAAAATGAAGCAGCTTATTGCCCAAGGATAAATCAGATGAAAACGACTGAATACGTAACAGAAATTCTCAATGAGTTACACCGTTCAGCGGCTTATATTTCTGATAAAGAAGCTGACCAGCTTGCCGATCACATTCTTTCATCCCACCAAATTTTCACCGCGGGTGCGGGGCGGTCTGGCCTGATGGCAAAATCCTTCGCAATGAGATTGATGCACATGGGCTTCAACGCCCATATTGTCGGTGAGATTCTCACTCCGCCGCTCCGCGAAGGAGATCTAGTTATTATCGGCTCAGGATCAGGCGAGACAAAAAGCTTGATTCATACCGCAGCAAAAGCAAAAAGCTTACACGGAATTGTTGCCGCTTTAACCATCAATCCGGAATCAAGCATCGGAAAACAAGCGGACCTCATCATCAGAATGCCTGGTTCTCCTAAAGACCAGTCAAACGGAAGCTATAAAACCATTCAGCCAATGGGATCATTATTTGAACAAACTTTGCTGCTCTTCTATGATGCAGTGATTTTAAAACTCATGGAGAAAAAAGGACTCGATTCTGAAACTATGTTCACTCACCACGCAAACCTTGAATAGCATCACACAACCGGCCTGAAGATCAGGCCGGTTTTATTTTTTCTAAAATAAAACTTTAAACCTAAAAACCCGATAAGTAATATGACCTACAAATCGTAAAAGGAGGAATTATGTTGATAAAACGACTTAAGATGAAGCTAGGAACTAAAATTCTTTGCCTTGTTTTCGTGGTGATTCTTTTGTTTTCGGCATCAGTTGGCACTGTGATGCTTAAGGAAATTACAGAAAGCATGAAACAAATGGCAACTGAAAAAGCGAAAGGTGATCTCGCTTTAAGCAGCACTTATATTGATGATGTCGTGTCAGGCGACTGGCAGGTGAAAAACAATAAGCTCTATAAAGGGCAAACACAAATCAATGGAAATGAAGATATTGTTGATCTGCTTGGTGAAAAAACAGGTGATACAATTACCATTTTCCAAGGCGATACTCGTGTTGCAACCAATGTCATGAAGAATGGCGAAAGAGCTGTCGGCACCCAGGCTTCTTCTGAAGTTATTGCCGCTGTTTTAAAGAAAGGAAAGCGTTTTTACGGACAAGCAGATGTAGCAGGTTCTTCTTATCAGACTGCATACATGCCTTTAAAAGATCAAAATGGGAACATCATCGGCATGCTGTATACCGGAGCTAATCAAAGTATTTTAGCATCACTTACACAATCACTTTTCACTCAATTCGCTATCGTTCTTGTTATCGTCATTATGGTATCAGTCATCCTTGTCTTGGTTTTCACCAGAAAAATCAATAAGCGGCTGAACTCTTTAAAAAGCGCCTTTGAAAGTGCCGGAAACGGAGATATGACAATAGAGGTGTCAGACAAAACCGGTGACGAGCTATCAGAACTAAGCAACTATTATAATAAGATGAGAATAAAGCTGAACGATACCATACAAACCGTACAACAATCAGCCCTTCAGCTTGCGTCAGCCTCTCAGCAGCTCTCAGCCGGAGCAGAGGAAACAAATCAAGCTTCAGAAAAGATCACAGAAGCTGTACAGCAGATTGCAAATGGAGCCCAAGATCAGATCGCCCGAATTGAAAACAGTGAAAGCTCATTAAAACAAGCTTCAGCAGACATCCGGGATATTTCTGCAAATACTGCCGCTATCGCTGACAAAGGGCAGCTCGCTCAATCAAAAGCAGACATTGGGCAAAAGGAAATTGCAAATGTACAGGCGCAAATGGATGCGATTCACCAGTCAATTCAGAAAAGCGGAGAAATCATACACCAGTTAGACGGCCGCTCTAAACAAATTGAGCAAATTTTATCGGTCATCACCCAAATTGCCGATCAGACAAACCTGCTTGCGCTGAATGCAGCGATTGAAGCTGCCAGAGCCGGTGAACAAGGAAAAGGCTTTGCTGTTGTTGCTGATGAAGTACGGAAATTAGCAGAAGAGTCTCAACAGTCTGCGGGACAGATTTCAAAACTGATCATAGAAATACAAAAGGATATGAACCGGTCTGCAAGATCTGTTGAGCATGTGAAAACAGAAGCTGCAGAAGGAGTCACCATGATCCAGCGCACCAGAGATGCATTTAAGGAAATTGCAGCTGCAACAGGTGAAATCAGCGCCGAGATCAGTGATTTATCATCATCTGTAACAAACATTTCAGCCAGTGCACATCAAATAAATGATTCCTTTGCAGCCAATACGGCCGACATTAAAGAATCTACTAAAAATACCCGGCAAGCGGCTGCATTAACAGAGGAGCAATTTGCTGCAATGGAGGAGATTACCGCAGCTTCTGAAACGCTTTCTCAATTAGCTGAGGAGCTTACCGGTATCATAAGCCAATTTAAAATGATTAATCAAGCCGAAAACGGCTGATGACTTACTATCATTATTGTAAATTGGCAATCGTATTTTGCTGAAAACAAATATTTCGACCTGCTAAAATTACGATTTCTGCAATAAACTGAGCGTAAAACATAAAATTTAAACCTTTACACCAAATGCTTTCTGGATTACTCTTGTGTCAGTTTTAAAAGCGGGAGGTGAACATCACGACGGACATCATAAAAACGATACTTCTCGTCATCGTCATCATAGCAGCTGCAGCTGTCGGCCTGATAAAAGGAGACTTTTTCTCAGCTGATCAAAAAACGTCTCAAACGAAAGAATATGATGAAACAATCGCCTTCCCATCTGACCGGTATCCCGAAACTGCCAAGCATATTAAGGATGCGATAAATGAGGGGCACTCAGAGGTGTGCACTATTGACAGAGACGGAGCTGAAGAACGCCGCGAGCAATCATTAAAGGACGTACCTTCCAAAAAGGGGTATGACAGAGATGAATGGCCAATGGCCATGTGCAAAGAAGGCGGTGAGGGAGCTTCTGTAGAATACATTTCTCCCGCTGACAACCGCGGAGCAGGCTCTTGGGTCGGGCATCAGCTTACCGATTACCCAGACGGCACAAAGGTTTTATTCACAATTCAGTAAACAGTACATAGAGGAGGAACAGCACATTGATCAAATCATGGAAGCCGCAAGAACTTTCTATTTCATATCATCAATTTACTGTATTTCAAAAGGATTCTACACCTCCTGTAATGGATTGGACTGACGAAGCGATTGAAAAAGGATATGCTGCGGCAGACGGAGCCATTTCCTTTGAGGCACAGCGAAATACAAAGGCCTTTATTCTTTTGCGCCTGAACAGTTCAGAAACAGTAAACTCCTACGAAACAAAAGTGACTGTTCCTTTTCATGTCACAGAAAACGGAATTCATATTGAAAGCATCATGTCTAAAAGACTGTCCTTTGATCTGCCTAAAGGAGACTATCAATTGACATGCTGGACTGTGCCGGCTGAAATGTCAGATTTGCACGCCGACACTTATATTATTGATGCTGTTTCTGTGTAATGAAAAACCCCTGAGAGAATAACTCTCAGGGACTCTTTATAAACTTTCTCCGTTCGTCTTGATGACATCTTGATACCAATAAAAGCTTTTTTTCTTCAAGCGTTTTAAATCGCATGTGCTTTCTTCATCACGATTGACATATACAAATCCGTATCTTTTTTGGTAGCCGTTCAGCCAGCTTAACAGGTCAGTAAACGACCAGCTGCAATAGCCGATTAAATCGACACCGTCACTGATGGCTTGTCTGCATTGCTCAAGATGCGAACGTAAATAATCAATTCGATAATCATCCTGTACAGTGCCGTTATCAACTTTATCAAATTCACCCAAACCGTTCTCTGTTATAAACACTGGAAGCTGATAGCGGCTTGTAATTCGGCGAAGACCGATACGCAGCCCAATTGGGTCAATTGTCCAATCCCAGTTGCTCGTTGTCAGATGCGGATTTTTTTTCGTTTTGAACACTCCGGGTATCCCCGTCTCCTGATTGGTTCCCTTTTGGCCTGTCGTATTCATTTTCCCTTCAGACACACCATCAAGCGGATTTCGTTCATAGGTGATCGTCTGATAATAATTGACACCTACAAAATCAGGCTTCCCTTTGGCAAGCAGCTCCATATCTCCTGCTTCGATTGTCGGCGCCCATCCCTGTTTTACCAAGTAGCGGAATGGAATTTGCGGGTAGGTTCCCCAGCAATACATGTCAAGCCACCAATTGTTCATAAATTCTTCGGCGTTTTCAAATGCCAGTATATCCTCTGGATGGCTTGATAAAGGGTAAGCCGGAGAATAAGCAAAGCTAGGACCTATTTTGCCTTCAGGCACATATTCTCTAAATGATTCGATGGCTTTTGCATTAGCCAGAAACGCAATATGGTTTGCTTCGTAAAATCGTTTTCTGTCTTTCACTCCAGGCGGATGCATGGCTGTAATAAATCCGTGATTAAAATTGTAGTTCTGTTCGTTTAACGTAACCCAATATTTCACCCTGTCTCCAAAACGTTTATAAAGAGTAATACAGTAGTGATTAAAATCCTCTATGATGTTTCTGGATTCAAACCCGCCGTATTCGTCCATAAGCGCTTGAGGCAAATCCCAGTGATATAAAGTCAGAACCGGCTCGATGTGATGAGAAAGCAATTCATCAATCAGTCTATCGTAAAACGCTAGACCTGCTTCATTGATCTCTCCTTTTCCTTTTGGAAAAACCCGTGGCCAGCTGACGGAAAATCGATATACTTTTAACCCCATCTCAGCCATCAGAGCGACATCTTCTTTAAATCGGTGATAATGGTCAACCGCAATGTCGCCATTGGTTCCTTTAAACGTTTTGCCCGGTATTTTCGTAAACACATCCCAAACAGAAGGGCCTTTGCCATCTTCATTCCAAGCGCCTTCAATCTGGTACGCTGCAGAAGCAGAGCCCCACAAAAAATGTTTCGGAAAAGATTCTGGATGCTGGTGGATCATAGTGTTTATCACTCCTGAATTATTGATAAACCTATCATAGGCTATGAAACGCGTTTCATATCAACTCGATGTTAGTCGCGGAACAGCTCAGCTAATATTTTTTCTCTTTGTCCAAGAAAATATCGTGTTAATTGAACATGCTCTGTATTCTCATATTCAATATGATGTATTCTTCCACCATCAAAGCTTAAAATATTAGCATTGGGATAGCCCAGTAGGATTGGGGAGTGAGTCGCAATGATCATCTGTACATTTCCGCCCTTCACCAAATCATGTATAACTCTCAAAAAAGCTAATTGTCTAGCTGGAGAAAGTGCTGCTTCTGGCTCATCTAAAAGGTAAATCGCTTTCTCTTTAAAACGATGACGGAATAGAGACATAAAGGACTCTCCATGTGATTGATTGTGTAGCGGCCTCCCTCCATAGGAACGGTATGGCTGAGGAGCATCTAGTTCCATCTCATCCAGATGAAGAGAAAGATGATAAAACGATTCAGCCCTTAAGAAGAAGCCATTTGTTACCTTTGGAAGCCAAGATAAACGTATGTAATCTCCTAAATGGGAATCTGACTCCCGTAATTCATAGACATTATTTCGGCTTCCGCCCGCTGTATTGAATTCACACTTATCTGCTATCGCTTCAAGCAAAGTAGATTTTCCAGATCCATTTTCCCCCACAAAAAAAGTCACTTGGCTAGTAAATAAGATGTCATTTAATTGACTTATAGCTGGGATAGTAAAAGGAAATCTGTCAAAGTCCAAAATCTTATCTCGAAGAAGAGTAACCTTTTTTAAAAACATAGCATCTCCTTTCTATACTCAGTTAAATAATATATTGAGAAAGATCTTCTGCATCCATAAAAACATAGCCCATCCTAGTATTCCAACACATAATGCAAACCAAAACGGCACATGAATTTTCAGCAAAAAAGCCAAAATAGCTAGTAAACAAACTGTAGCTGGGATTCCTGTAAGCACACCAGATGCAAATTGACTTAATTGAGCTGTTTTTTCACCTTGTATTTGCATCCAAAAAAGGCTTAATAAACTGACCAAGGGCAAAGCGGCAATGATGCCGCCATAGGTCGGATGTCTTTTTGATATTTCAGTAACAAAACCGATAATCAACGCAGAGATGATTACTTTACTTAAAACTGCCATTGTTTAGCTTCCCTACTTAAAAGTTCAAATGCCTGTTCAAGTAATTCCTTTTCTGATGTGCTCATTCGTTCAATTATTTCTTTTAATTTCTCTTTATCTAGCTGTGTGTGCTGTTCAAGAACAGATCTTCCTTCTTGTGTTAAGAAAACTAAAACTTTTCGTTCATCCTGTTGACTTCGCCGTTTAGCTATAAATCCCTTTTGAATCAAACGTTTAGTATGCTCTGACGCTGTATTGTGAGAGACAGACAAGTATTCAGCCAAAGCTCCTATTGTCGCCTCACCTTGCTTTTCAATATGCTGCATAATCCGTATTGCCTGGTGAGAAATATTATCTTTATGTTGATAATGTAATAAATAATAAATATCTGTCCACTGCTGATTAAGTTTAGAGATTAAATCCATTTCCATCATTATACACCCCATTTATATCTTATTATAAGATATAATCAACAAAAGCGATATATTTTTTCGGAAAATTCATTCAGTAACTTTTAACAATAAAAAAGCACCCAATTCCCATTGGATGCTTTCCATCTTAATGTCTTTTTTCAAATTTATGCGGATGAGGATGATGCTTTGGAACAAAGCCGTTTTGTTTCATCATTTCAAAGTGTTTATCCAAGTGATTTTTGATGTGTTCTCCTCTTTCTTTAGGCAGGACACCGTATTGTACATACTTTGAGATCACATCTTTGCGCTTTTTAAGAATCTCTGCTTCCAGTTGTTCAACCTCTTTCTTTTGCTGATCTGTCAGTGTAACATTTGCGGGAGGCTGCTGCTGTTTTTCAGCGGCCTCAGCTGTACCGGTCAGAGAAATGACAGCCGCTGCAATGAACATTGTGATGATGTTGATGGTTATTCGTTTCATCCAGCTTATTCCTCCAATCCTATTTTTCATATGTTTTGCTGCCTTGTATTTTTTATGCATAAAAATAAAAAGAGCGAACCATTATTCGCTCTTTCTAATCTCTTCGTCAGCATTAAGTTCTTCTTCACCTGGTGTCGCATAAGTGACATATGTTCCCGCGATTAAATCATGCAGGGTCCGTTTGTCTTCTCGTACGGCAATCAGAATCAGGCTGGCGATCAAGCCGAGTCCGAAGGTTATACAGTAAACCAGGCCGGCTACAATAACCCGTAAAAACATTGTTAACAGACTGACCTGTGATCCGTCTTTTTTTACGATTCTGATTCCGCAGATCCTTTTTCCGATAAGATAACCGCGCCAAAACACCGGCAGCAAAATAGAATACAGCAGAACAACCAAACTGATGAACATGCTGTCGTTTGGGTCTTTTCCTGTAATCAGCCAATAGATCAGCAAAAGCGGCACGGAGACTATAATATAGTCTAACAATGCAGCTCCAAGTCTGATCCAAAATCCGGCTGGTTTGTAAATATTCATTTGACTCCCCCATTATGGTTTAAATGTTTCCGTTTTCTTTCTCATCGAATATATCATATGCCTTAGGGGCATCAGCAAGACTTAAATTTATTCTGAAGATCGATTTCATGCTTCTTGACCATTTCTTACGGTATTGGCATAGAGGAATAACGGATCTACTGCATCCTTCACGTCCACATGTGTTTCCTTGGTACGTCGGGCAATCATCCTTGGACAACTCCTTTTTTCATCACCTCTTCCCTTCATAGACGCTTTTAAACACCCACTATGCCTTTTGTATACACAATTCGAACTTTTTGAAAACGTCATCAACATATTGCAACCCCTTATGTTCAATGCTATCTTTTTAGTTGATTAACAGATTGGGGGAACTATAGGTGAAATCATTCATGCATTCCAAAGCCGTTATATTCAGTTTCACAATGGCTTTCTTTCTTATATTGGCAGCCTGTTCCGGCAAAAATGAATCCGATTCCAAGGATACAGGCTGGGAGCAAATCAAGGACAAAGGGAAAATCGTAGTCGCTACATCAGGTACGCTCTATCCCACTTCTTATCACGATACTGACTCAGGCTCCGATAAGCTGACGGGCTACGAGGTTGAAGTTGTTCGTGAAGCGGCAAAACGCTTGGGGCTGAAGGTTGAGTTCAAGGAGATGGGCATTGACGGGATGCTGACAGCGGTGAACAGCGGACAGGTTGACGCAGCCGCGAATGACATCGATATGACGAAGGACCGCGAGAAGAAGTTCGCATTTTCTACTCCATATAAATATTCATACGGCACGGCAATCGTCCGTAAAGACGATATATCCGGGATTAAAACGCTTAAGGATTTAAAAGGGAAGAAAGCGGCTGGCGCGGCTACAACCGTCTACATGGAGGTCGCGAGAAAATACGGCGCCAAAGAAGTGATTTATGATAATGCGACGAATGAGCAATATTTAAAAGATGTTGCCAACGGACGCACTGACGTCATTTTAAACGACTATTACCTGCAGACACTTGCGCTCGCGGCATTCCCGGATCTCAACATTACAATTCATCCTGACATCAAGTACATGCCGAACAAACAGGCCCTTGTCATGAAAAAAAGCAATGCGGCACTTCAGAAAAAGATGAACGAAGCATTGAGAGAGATGAGCAAGGATGGCTCTTTGACTAAACTGTCGAAACAATTCTTCAATAAAGCAGATGTATCAAAAAAAATTGATGCCGACGTTCAGGACGTTGATTTGTAATCGGACGCCATGATCAATAGCATTCAATGGGAATATATTTTCAACACGAAGCTGGCTATTGAATCGTTCCCTTATGTCATAAAAGGCATTGGGTATACACTGCTCATCTCTTTTGTAAGCATGTTTGCGGGAACTGTGATCGGCCTGTTTATATCACTCGCCAGAATGTCTAAACTTGCTTTGTTAAGATGGCCGGCGAAGCTCTATATCTCATTTATGCGGGGCGTTCCGATTTTGGTGATATTGTTTATCCTTTATTTCGGGTTTCCTTATATCGGCATTGAATTTTCCGCTGTCACGGCTGCTTTAATGGGGTTTAGCCTAAACAGCGCCGCCTACATTGCGGAAATTAACCGTTCAGCCATTTCATCCGTCGAAAAAGGGCAGTGGGAAGCCGCATCCTCGCTGGGTCTTTCCTATTGGCAGACGATGAGGGGCATCATTTTGCCGCAATCGATACGTATTGCGCTGCCTCCGCTTGCCAATGTATTGCTCGACTTAATCAAGGCGTCCTCTCTCGCTGCGATGATTACAGTGCCGGAATTGCTCCAGCATGCGAAAATCATCGGGGGCAGAGAGTTTGATTATATAACCATGTATATTCTGACCGCTCTCATTTATTGGGCCATCTGCTCCATTGCCGCGGTCTTTCAGAATATCCTTGAGAAAAAATACGCTCATTATGTTTAAACAAACGTTTCATTAAAAAAAGCCGCTCCCCCAGGGGACGGCTTTTTTTCTATTGATTCAGCTTCCATTTAAACGGGTCCTCAAACAGCGACCAGTCGGAATCAAATTCATACTCAGTCAGCAGGCATTGATCAAGCTCTTTCGTGATCGTTTCTTCATCCAGGTCAGTTCCGATAAAAACTAGCTGCGTTAGGCGGTCGCCGAACTCCGGGTCCCACTCCTCCAGGATTTCCGGCTCCTGCTGTTTGACTTGCTCCTGCTCAAGCTTCGGCAGCGCCGCCACCCAATAAGATACAGGCTCAATCGTAACCGACGGACCTGCTTGAGACATCAGCAAAGCGAGGTTGTTATGAGATGCGCACCAGACGATTCCTTTGGCACGAACCAC
Source organism: Bacillus sp. FSL K6-0993 (assembly GCF_037977205.1). Lineage (NCBI taxonomy): Bacteria > Bacillati > Bacillota > Bacilli > Caryophanales > Bacillaceae > Bacillus > Bacillus sp. FSL K6-0993. Next base: position 356,123 of record NZ_CP150275.1, on the reverse strand, counting down.
GTTCTTTGGCATTTGATCTATCCATTGATAAAACCGTGTAGAATGAAACGGCAAACGTCTCTTATATACAAATGAAGAGATACCGTATTCTTCTGTTTCCGGGGTGTGTTCCGCATGGCCTGCCGTCAGCTCTTGAATCCAGCCGGCCGATCCGCTCGCTTCCTCGAAGTTAAATAACCCTGTATGCAAAATCTCCTGCGGTTTTACATTTCCTTTGACAGAACGAATGAACTTGGCTCTTGGCTGCAGTTTACGAAGAACTTTTTCAAGCTGTTCGAGCTCTTGCTCGCTGACCAAATCACATTTATTTAAGATCAGTACATCGCAAAACTCAATTTGATCGATCAAGAGGTCGGCGATTTCTCTTTCATCCTCTTCCCCCAATGCTTCTTTGCGGTCCAGAAGGCTTTCGCCTGACTGATAATCATGCCAAAAACGGTTGGCATCAACCACTGTCACCATCGTATCCAGCTGACAGAATTTTGTAAGATCGATTCCCATCTCTTCATCGATATAAGAGAAAGTCTGGGCCACCGGGATCGGTTCGCTGATTCCGGTCGATTCGATGACGATATAATCAAACCGTCCGTCTTTTGCCAGCTTCTCAACTTCTATTAATAAGTCTTCGCGAAGCGTGCAGCAAATGCAGCCGTTTGACATTTCCACAAGCTTTTCATCTGTTCTGGAAAGGCCCCCTTCCTGCTTAACCAAACCCGCGTCAATGTTCACCTCGCTCATATCGTTTACGATAACCGCTATTTTCAAGCCTTCGCGATTTTGCAGAATGCTGTTCAACAATGTTGTTTTTCCTGCACCTAGATAACCGCTCAGTACGGTAACCGGAATTTTTTTCATAATAGTGCCTCCATTAAAATAGAATGATTACGATTTAAATTGAATACTTCGCCGTATGTACAATGGTGTAGAGCAGCTTTTCGCGCTCCGAAAACATTCGCGTTGCCGCCCGATTTCTAAATCCGTAAAGGCTCCAACCGCGTTTAATCCTTTTCCCAAATCCCTGCCCCTTGCCGACAGCAAGATCCTTAATCGATGCCTTTCCGCTTTTCACAGATGCACAGACAATGATAAGCCATTTATCACAAAACGTAATTGTTACGATTTAAATTGTATGGTCTTTTTTCCTTTTTGTCAATGGCTTTTCAATTCAGCTGATCACCACTTTTGTATGTTCAGGGATATTTTCAAATACCCATTTCGCATCTGGAATGGTCAGCCTGATACATCCGTGAGATGCTTTCGTTCCTAGTTTTTCTGCTTCCGTTTTGATGACTTTTTGATCCTTAGTCATTGGCACACTATGAAATAGAAATTCACCGTGATTTTTCCATGATACCCAGTATTCTGCGCCTTCCTGGTATCCTTCGGAGAAAAACCATTCTCCCCGTTCAGGCTCTACATAAAAGGTGCCCTTTGGCGTAGCATCATCTTTTGTTTGATCAAGACCAGAAGAGATCATCATTGTATAGATGGTGTTGCTTCCTTCCTTGATGTAAGCCTTCTGCTCCTTCACATTCACATCAATCCAGACATGCTTCTGTTTAATATCCGGGTATTCTCCGCCCGAAGGCTTTGTCCAATCAATGCTTGTTTTTGCTGTTTTTCGAACGTCCGTTATGTTTTCGACCGTTTTCTTTGTATTGATACTTGCGTGTTCTTCTGCATGATCGGAGCAGGCTGACAGCAGGCAGGCTGGCATAAGAACTGCAATAATGAATAATGAGAGTTTCATATTTTATCCACTTCCTTCGAAAAACACAGCTTCGCATAGGCATCGTGGAGATGGATCGATTCTTCATTGCGGCATTCAATCTCAAAGGCTGACACCCATTCAAGCTCAAACAAATCTGCAGCAATCAGCCGGGCGAGATCCTCAACAAACCTCGGATTTTCATAGGCCGTTTCTGTCACGGCTTTTTCATCAGGCCGCTTCAATACCGGATGCAGTCTCGCAGAAGCATTTGATTCTGCGGCGTGAAGCAAATCAGCTTTAACATCACTTGGCAGCGATGCGGCCGGGTGAATATCTGCCCAAATGCTGACCGTTCCCCTCTGATTATGGGCACTGTATTCGCTGATTTCCTTGGAGCAAGGGCACAGAGTCGTTACTTTTGCTGAGATGCCGGCTCGCTGTTTAAACGGCTGATCTTTGCGATAGGTGACAGACATGAATATATCAGCATGCATCAAACCCGCTTTCTCAAGCTTCGGGCTTTTCCGTTCGAAAAACCACGGAAACCTCACTTCAACTGTGGCAGATGATGTGTCCATGTTTTCTGCAAGCTCTTTCGTAAATTGCTGAAGAGAGAAAAATGAGAGAATCCAGCCGTTTTGATGATAGACTTGCAGCAGCTCTGTTAACCGGCTCATGTTAATCCCCTTCTGATTTCTCGGCAAATTACAAGTCATTGTAAAGTTCGCAGCCGTTGTTTGCTCGGCAGGCGTCATGGCTGAAGTGATTGTGACGGGATGGGACACATTAGCGACACCTACATGCTGAATGTCAAAAAAATAATCCTTCCTGATATTTTGCAGGTCCTTCATTTTCTCTTTTTCCACTGGTTTCTCGCCTTTGATCGGACTGACCGATCCAAAGTATTGAAGACGCTCCGTTTTTTTCGGGAGCAGCGTATGTTGATTCATTCAGAAAACTCCTCTCGCTAATAAATCGTAATAATTACTATTTATTTTGATCGGTTCATTGTTGAAAATCAAGAGAAAATAAAAAAGACACGCACAAACGCGTGTCTGTCAAAACCCTAAACATCCGCCGGGCTGCTTTCCGCGCTCCAGCTTTTTCTCCAGTAATAGCCTGCGGCAAGCACAAGTGCAAACGCCAGCAGCGCGATACAGGAAAACGTGATAAAACCGATAGCATATGTGCCTGTCATCTGTTTGAGAGATCCTAAGATGTTCGGCAGGAAAAACCCTCCGATTCCTCCGGCCGCACCGACGATTCCCGTCACCATGCCAATTTCTTTGCGAAAACGCTGCGGCACGAGCTGGAATACTGCACCGTTACCCATTCCGAGCCCCATCATTCCGACAAACAATAGAACAATAACCATTGAAAGAGATGGCAGGCTGCTGACTCCGGCCATACACAGTGCCACGATGACAAACAGTACAGAAAGAACTTTCGTGCCGCCGACACGATCCGAAATCAAGCCCCCGACAGGCCGGAAAAAGCTCCCCGCCGCCACACATAATGTAACGAAGTCGCCCGCGTGAATTTTTGACAGCTGGTATTGATCAACAAAGAAAATTGATAAAAAGCTTGAGAGCCCGACAAATCCGCCAAATGTGACGCTGTACAGCAGGCAGAAAAACCATGTTTCCTTTTGCCCGAACACATGCAGATAGCTTTTGAGCGGCTGGGGAGACGGCTGTGCAGGAGAATCCTTTGCCATGGATACAAAAAGAATAAAGACGATCAATAATGGAATAAGCGCAATTCCCATGACAATGTGCCAGCCGAACTGCTCTGCCAGACGAGGGCCAAACAGGGTTGCAAACAACGTGCCGCTGTTCCCCGCTCCAGCAATCCCCATCGCAAGTCCCTGCAAATGAGGCGGATACCAGCGGCTGGCCATAGGCAGCGCTACAGCAAAGCTTGCCCCCGCCACGCCAAGCAGAATCCCGATGGCATACAGCTCAGTCAGGGAACGGCCGCCGAATGTCCCCCAAAGCAGCGGAATCATCGTCACCAGCATCCCGATCACTGCCGTTTTTTTCGGTCCGATTCTGTCCGTTAAAATACCAAGAATGATACGAAACACAGATCCAGATAAAATCGGCACAGCTACGACAAGCCCTTTCTCAAAAGGAGACAGGCCAAAATCCTGAGAAATATAAACACCCAGCGCTCCAAGCATAACCCATATCATAAAACTGACATCAAAGTATAAAAAGGAACAGAGCAACGTGAGTGGATGACCGCTAGTTTTCAGTTCCGACAGCTTCATAAGATTCCCCTTTCTAGACCCTCATTATTTTACATTTTCTGAATCAAGGATATAGGACCATTATTTTCTGGAAAAGACATGTGTAAGTTTTTGTGACACGTTTAATGCGTTAACAGTGCATTGTGACATAATTTTTAATAGGAGAAAACTTACGAGCTTCGCCAAAGGAGGTCTGATACATGAAGAAACAAAGATTGGTGTTAGCGGGAAACGGCATGGCCGGAATCCGCTGTATTGAAGAAGTATTAAAGCTGAATCGCCACATGTTTGAGATTGTCATTTTCGGCAGCGAGCCGCATCCCAATTACAATCGCATTCTCTTATCCTCTGTATTGCAGGGTGAAGCGTCACTCGATGATATTACACTGAACAGCAAGGATTGGTACGACAAGCACGGGATCACGCTTTACACAGGCGAAACGGTTATTCAAATTGATACAGATCAGCAGCAGGTCATAACGGATCGCAAGCGCATCCTGTCTTATGACAAATTCATTGTGGCAACAGGTTCCTCCCCTCATATTCTCCCTATCCCCGGGGCAGACAAAGAAGGCGTCTATGGATTTCGGACAATAGAAGACTGCCAAGCGCTGATGAACATGGCCCAGCACTTTCAAAAGGCTGCGGTAATCGGAGCCGGCTTATTAGGACTGGAAGCTGCAGTCGGTTTACAGCATCTTGGTATGGATGTCAGCGTCATTCACCACTCCGCCGGCATTATGCAAAAACAGCTCGATCAAACAGCGGCACGGCTGCTGCAAACAGATCTGGAACAAAAAGGCCTAACCTTTCTTTTGGAGAAAGACACCGTCTCCATTTCCGGCACCACGAAGGCAGACCGACTCCATTTTAAAGATGGCTCTTCATTAAAAGCAGACTTGATTGTGATGGCGGCCGGCGTCAGACCGAATATTGAATTGGCTGTATCCGCTGGAATCAAAGTGAACCGCGGGATCATCGTGAATGACTTCATGCAGACAAGCGAACCGAATATCTACGCCGTCGGTGAATGCGCTGAGCATAACGGAACGGTGTACGGATTGGTGGCACCGCTTTATGAGCAGGGAAAAGCTCTCGCCAGTCATATTTGCGGCGTTCCATGTGAGAAATATCAAGGCTCAGCACCATCTGCGGCGTTAAAAATAGCTGGAATCGATGTGTGGTCAGCAGGAAAGATCCAAGAGGATGAACGCACGACGAGCATCAAAATCTACGACGAACAAGCAGGAATTTATAAAAAAGCACTTTTTGTAGATGACAAACTGGCCGGCGTTATTTTATTTGGAGACACCCGTGACAAGCAGTGGCTTCTCGACAGCCTGCTTAAACAACGAGACATCTCCATTGTCAAAAAGCAGATCATCGAACCGGAGACAAGCGGCACTTTATTTGAATCCATGCCTTCCAGTGAAACGATTTGCCAATGCAACACAGTGACGAAAGGCGCGATTGAAGACGCGGTGAACACGAAAAGCTTAACAACTGTTGAGGAAGTCAAGCACTGCACCAAAGCCTCTGGGTCCTGCGGAGGATGCAAACCGCTCGTTGAAGACCTTTTGAGGTACATGACCAACAGCGAATATACGAAGCCCGCCGGCACACTTTCGTTTTGCAGCTGTACTGATTTTACAGAAGACGACATCATCGCTGAGCTTCAGCGCAGGCCATTCACTAATCCGGCAGAAGTGATGAACCAGCTTGACTGGAAAACAAAAAAAGGATGCAGTACTTGTGTTCCTGCGATTCAATACTATCTGGAAATGCTGTACCCCGGGTTTGTCCAGCCGGAGCCAGCCACTGAAGAGGCATGCATCCTGATTCCGCAAATGTACGGCGGACGGACAAACGCGGAGCAGCTAAGAACCATCGCCAACATCATTGAGGCATACAGCATTCCCGACGTATCCATCACTCACGGCCAAAGGCTGAAGCTTTCCGGGATCAAGCCTGCGGATCTCCCGAATATAAAAAAAGACCTGAAAATGCCCGTTTACACCAATGAACACCGACACGCGCTGCAAAGCATCAAAGCATGTACATGCGGGCAAAATCGATCGATTCAGCAGCTGGCAGCCCAAATCGAAAGACAACTTGAGATGCTTCCCTTACCCGCTCCCATTTCTATCAGCTTATCATGTGAAACAGACTGCACCGATGCCGCCCTGCAAGATGTCGGCGCAATTCGGACACAAGCTGGATGGGACATTTACATCGGCGGCGTCCGGAGAACTCATGCCCGTTCAGGAGCTCTGTTTTGCGTGACTGAGAATGAAGACAGCACTGCCGGCATGATCAAAGGACTGATCCAGTATTATCGGGAAACGGCTCATTACTTAGAAGCTGTTCATCAGTGGATAGACCGTCTCGGGATCGTTCATATCAGAGAAGTGCTATTCGAAGAAGACCTAAGGGCACAGCTGCTGGAAAGCCTCCAAACAGATCTGTCACTGATTCAAAACCCGACTGTAGAGACGGGCGCATATAAGAAAGGATGAGGCATTTTGACTGAACGACTGCTTAGATATTTCCGTGATAAACAGCAAGACGTCCAATCAGAAAAAACATATGACACTCAATGCCCGTTTTGCAGCATGCAGTGCAAAATGCAGCTCGTGGAACAAACCATCGTCACGCGCAAAAAATACACTGCGATCGGGATTGATAATCCTACAACACAGGGTCGGCTATGCATGAAGGGCATGAATGCTCACCAGCATGCCTTGAACTCCTCTCGCATCACCCGCCCTCTGCTGAAGAAAAACGGCGAGTTTATCCCTGTTTCCTGGGAAGAAGCATTGAATTACATGAAAGACCAAGTGACGATGATCCAGGCAGAACACGGCCATGACGCCATGGCGGTATACGGAAGCGCCTCGATTACAAATGAAGAGGCGTATTTGTTAGGGAAATTCGCACGGGTGGGCTTACAGACAAAATACATCGACTACAACGGGAGGCTTTGTATGTCCGCCGCAGCAACCGCAGCCAACCAAACATTCGGCGCGGACAGAGGCTTAACGAATCCCTTATCAGACATTCCCCACACCCGTGTGATCATTCTGGCCGGCACCAATATCGCGGAGTGCCAGCCTACGATTATGCCATATTTTGAAAAAGCGAAAGAAAACGGAGCTTACATCATTGCCATTGATCCGCGTGAAACAGCGACAACAAAAATCGCCGATCTTCATCTGAAAATCAAACCCGGCACAGACGCCGCTCTTGCCAACGGCCTCGTCAAAATCATCATTGACGAACAGCTTATAAACGAGGATTTCATTCAATCACGAACAAATGGATTCGAAGAGCTGAAGCAGCATACTGACTCGTTGGACCTGAATGACATCGCCGAACAGACGAGTGTCCCGCTGGTGGATATAAGAAAAGCTGCTGTAAAGTTTGCCAAGGAAACATCCGGCATGCTGTTTACAGCCCGCGGGATTGAACAGCAAACCGATGGAACAGCGGCTGTGAAAGGCTTCTTAAACATGGTGCTGATCACAGGAAAAATCGGCAAGCCTTACTCAGGTTACGGGGCGATCACCGGACAAGGCAACGGGCAAGGTGCAAGAGAGCATGGCCAAAAAGCCGATCAGCTTCCGGGCTATCGATCTATTGAAAACGAACAACACCGGGCACATGTTGCGAAAGTGTGGGGAATCCATCAGGATGATCTGCCGCGAAAAGGTGTCTCAGCCTATGAAATGATGGAAAAAATCAACGACGGCGACATCAAAGGATTGTTCCTCATGTGCTCCAATCCTGCTGTCTCCAGCCCAAATGCGAATCTCGTGAAAAAGGCTTTAAGGAAACTGACATTCTTTGTTGCAATCGATTTGTTTATTTCTGAGACTGCGAAATACGCAGATGTGATTTTACCCGCCTCCTCTTACTTAGAAGATGAAGGCACCATGACAAATGTAGAAGGACGCGTGACATTAAGAGAAGCAAGCCGGCCATGTCCCGGCGAAGCAAAGCATGATTGGCAGATCATTTGTGATCTCGCATCCGCTCTCGGCAAGGGCCGCTACTTTTCTTATACGTCAGCGGAGGATATTTTTAATGAATTGAGAGAAGCGAGCCGAGGCGGGATTGCCGATTATTCAGGCATCTCATACGGCAGGCTCAGACGTGAAGGCGGCATTCATTGGCCGTGTCCGGAACCTGATCATCCCGGAACTCGGCGCTTGTTTACAGAATCATTTGCTCATCCGGATCAAAAAGCGGCATTAAGTGTGATTCCAAACGAACCGCCTGTTCCAAAAGAGAATCCGACAGCCGATTATCCGCTTTATTTAACGACAGGCAGAGTCATGTCTCACTACTTAACAGGCGTCCAAACAAGAAAAAGCGCCGCCCTTGCCGCGAGACATTTTGAATCGTTTATGGAAATCCATCCGCAAACAGCAGCGACCTACAATATCGAGGACCGTGTACTGGTAAAAATAGAATCGCCGCGGGGAAGCATCACCGTCCGCAGCAAATTATCAGAACAAATCAGAAAAGATACCGTTTTTGTTCCCATCCATTGGGCAGACGCTCAAAATGTGAATGATTTAATCGGGGAAGCCTTAGATCCAGCCTGTAAAATGCCCGGTTTTAAGGTATGTGCCGTCCGAATCAGACCTATTTAAATTTTTCATAAAATTTTTAGAACTTTTCGTATATTTTGTTACATTTTATAACATGTATCTTAAATATTCCTTTTTGCTGTGCTACGCTGGAAAAAACATTGATAAGGAGCGGATCATCTGATGGGAAAAAAACAGCTAGTTCTTGTTGGTAATGGAATGGCCGGGGTAAGGGCCATTGAAGAGATACTGAGTGTTGCTAAAGACGAGTTTCAGATCACAATTTTCGGTGCCGAACCGCATCCCAATTATAACCGAATCCTTTTGTCAAAAGTGCTTCAAGGCGATACAGATATTAAAGATATTACGTTAAACGATTGGGACTGGTACAAAGAAAACAACATTCAATTGTATACAAATGAAACAGTCATCAAAGTGGACACGGAAAACAAAACAGTCATCACAGATGCAGACAGAATCCAGCCTTACGACGAATTGATCCTGGCAACAGGCTCGCTCCCTTTTATCCTTCCGATTCCGGGCGCAGACAAAAAAGGCGTCACAGCTTTCCGGGATATAAAAGATACAGACACAATGCTCGCCGCGTCAAAACAATATAAAAAAGCAGCCGTCATCGGCGGAGGACTTCTTGGTTTGGAAGCAGCTCGCGGACTGCTGAATCTCGGCATGGACGTGTCCGTCATCCACCTCGCCCCATTCCTGATGGAGCGCCAGCTTGATGCAACGGCAGGACGCCTGCTGCAAAACGAGTTAGAAAAACAAGGTATGACCTTTTTACTTGAAAAGCAAACCGAAGAAATTGTCGGTGATGACCGTGTCGAAGGCCTCCGCTTCAAAGATGGCACAAGCATTGAAGCTGATTTAGTCGTCATGGCTGTCGGCATTCGTCCGAATACAACACTCGGGGCCGAGAGCGGCATTCCGGTTAACCGCGGCATCATCGTCAACGATTATATGCAGACTGAAATCCCGCACATTTACGCGGTCGGCGAATGTGCCGAGCACCGCGGAATCGCCTACGGGCTTGTGGCGCCGCTCTATGAACAGGCAAAAGTGCTGGCAAAGCATATTTGCGGCATCGAAACAAAACCGTATGAGGGCTCCGTTCTCTCCACACAGTTAAAGGTATCAGGCGTCGAGGTCTTCTCTGCCGGTGACTTTAACGAATCAGAGGAGAAAAAAGCGATTAAAGTCTTCGATGAGCAGGACGGCATCTATAAAAAAATCGTCCTGAGAGGCAATCAAATTGTCGGTGCTGTTTTATTCGGCGACAGCAGTGAAGGCAATCGCCTGTTTTCTATGATTCAAAAAGAAGCCGATATCTCTGAAACCTCTAAAATATCAATCTTACAGCCTCTCAGCCAAGAAGCAGGCACAAGCATTACCGCAGCGATGAGCGACGATGAAATCATCTGCGGCTGCAACGGCGTGTCAAAAGGTGCGATTATTCAAGCCATACAGGAAAAGGGCTGCTCGTCAACGGACGAAATCAAAGCATGCACTGGTGCATCCCGCTCATGCGGAGGCTGTAAGCCGCTCGTAGAAGAAATCCTCCAGCATACGCTCGGATCAGACTTTGATGCGTCAGCGCAAAAAGAAGCCATTTGCGGCTGCACCACATTGTCGAGAGATGAAGTCGTAGAAGAAATAAAAGCCAAAGGGCTGTCACATACAAGAGAAATCATGAATGTGCTCGGCTGGAAAACACCAGAAGGCTGTTCCAAATGCCGGCCCGCTCTGAACTACTACTTAGGCATGATCAATCCAACCAAATACGAGGATGACCGGACATCCCGCTTTGTTAATGAACGAATGCACGCCAATATTCAAAAAGACGGAACATACTCAGTCGTTCCTCGGATGTACGGCGGCGTGACCAACTCCACAGATTTGCGCAAGATTGCCGATGTCGTTGACAAATATGAGATCCCGCTCGTGAAAATGACAGGCGGCCAGCGAATTGATCTTATCGGCGTGAAAAAAGAAGACCTTCCGAAGGTATGGGAAGATCTTGATATGCCGTCGGGCTACGCGTACGGAAAAACGCTCCGCACAGTGAAAACATGTGTAGGCGAGCAATTCTGCCGCTTCGGCACACAAGACTCCATGGCACTGGGCATTGCGCTTGAGAAAAAATTCGAAGGGCTGAACACGCCGCACAAAGTCAAAATGGCCGTGTCTGCATGCCCGCGAAACTGTGCGGAATCCGGCATTAAGGACCTTGGCGTTGTCGGCATCGACGGAGGCTGGGAGCTTTATGTCGGCGGAAACGGCGGAACCCATTTGCGTGCCGGCGATTTGCTGATGAAGGTGAAAACAAATGAAGAAGTCTTAGAATACGCAGGCGCTTACCTGCAATATTACAGGGAAACCGCAAACTATCTGGAGCGTACGTCCGCATGGCTTGAGCGCGTCGGTTTATCCCATGTCCAATCCGTGTTAAACGATCCGGAAAAGCGGCAGGAGCTTAACGACCGAATGAATGAAACACTCTCTGTCCACAAGGATCCGTGGAAAGACTTTTTAGAGGATAAACAAACCTCTAAAGAATTATTTGAAAATGTCGTGACCACATCATAATGACAAAAACAATCATTGAGGAGGAATGGACATGGTAAACAAAGACGTAACAAAAGTATGTATCGGAAAAATTGAAGAATTGCCTGAACAATTAGGCAAAACAGTGTATATTGAAGATAAGGAGCTCGCGGTTTTCAAGCTTTCAGACGGAAGCATCCGCGCCATCGAAAACCGCTGTCCGCATAAAGGCGGCGTCCTGGCAGAAGGCATCGTCAGCGGTCAATATGTTTTCTGCCCGATGCACGACTGGAAAATTTCCTTAGAAGACGGAATCGTCCAAGAACCTGACCACGGATGTGTCAAAACATATGAAACGCTGATCGAAGGAGAACATGTTTATCTCGTATATTGATCAAAAGACCGGATCACTTTTCTAGTGGTCCTTCATTTTTTACAGTGACGGAAGGATGACATGATCATGAAGAACGGAATCGTATATTTCGTGGGAGCCGGACCCGGCGACCCAGGCCTGCTCACCATCAAAGGAAAACAGGCGCTCGAGGAAGCAGATGTGATTTTATATGACCGGCTCGCCAACCCGAAGCTGCTCGAATTTGCATCACCGGATTGTCAGTTTATTTATTGCGGAAAACTGCCAGACCGCCATTTTATGAAACAAAAAGAAATTAACGCCCTGCTGGTTGAAAAAGCATTAAATGGGTTAACCGTCGTTCGCTTGAAGGGCGGAGATCCGAGCGTATTCGGCAGAGTCGGCGAGGAAGCAGATGCTCTTCATGAGCACGGCATTCGCTATGAAATGGTGCCGGGAATCACCTCTGGAATTGCAGCGCCGCTATATGCGGGCATCCCCGTCACGCATCGGGATTTTGCATCGTCTTTTGCCATGATTACAGCGCATGATAAATCATTAAAAGGCACGCCGAACCTTGACTGGGAAGGGCTTGCACGAAGCGTACAAACCCTTGTTTTTTACATGGGTGTCAAGAACTTGTCTTATATTTGCCAGCAGCTTATTTCATACGGGAAATCACCTTCTGTCCCTGTCATTGTCATCCAATGGGGAACGTGGGGCCGCCAGCGGAGTGTGAAAGGAACACTTGAGAACATCCAGCAAAAAGTGCAGGAACACCAGATTACAAACCCCGCGATTATCGTCATCGGAGACATCGTCAACTTTCAAACACACAGCTGGTTTGAAAGCAAACCGCTCATCGGACGGCATTTGATGGTTGTGACTCATGGCGAAGATGAAGACCCGCTTGCAGACAAGCTGCGCGATTCCGGCGCCGATGTCATCGAGTGGCCGAAATGGCGGACCGAAAACATGCCAGTCAATGAAGACATTCTTCGAAAGATTGGCACCTTTGAAGACGTTTTTTTCACATCGCGCCGGGCGGTTTGTGAATTTTTCAGAGCACTGGCTTCTCAGAAAATCGATATCCGCCAGTTGACAGCCAAACTGAGTGCAGCATCTGAGCAAGCAAAGACAGAGCTTGAGAAACGGGGCTTTCTTGTCACCGCCATTGAGCCTGATTCAGAGAAACGTCTTGTTGTCGGGAGCCGCCATGCAGTGGAAAACATGCAAAAGCATGAATCCTGTTCGTTTTATATCACTCATGAAAACGTCATAGATGACCGGTTCACCCACATGATTCAGCGTACCATCAGTGAATCCCCGCTGCACATGGTCATTTGCCCGAACAAGCTGTCCGTTCAGCAATTGATCAATACTGGCGAACAAATTGGCATGTCGCCGGAACCGTCAGCAAGCCGGCCTCCTATCGTCTGTTTAGGCGATGACTCAGCTGCCGGGGCTTATGGATTCACAGCCATCCAAGAACAGGATGAATTGTTTGCTTTCATCCAAAACCAACAAGCGGAAAGAAAACTCCTTCACAGCTGATGGCAAACAGCCCTTTCCCCCAAGGGCTGTTTTATTTATGTACCAATTTTTTATGATGGGTTGAATACATCGCCATATTCTCAGCCTTAGGATCCAAATAAGCCTTAGCGCTGTTGACTGCTGTCGGGCCTTCAGTAAAGCCGCCGGCAATTAATCTCAGCTTGCTTTCATAAAAAGCCGCGTCGCCCGCCACAAAAACGCCCGGAAGATTCGTTCGCATATGTCTGTCGGCTTTCACCCTGCCTTCTTCAATCTCCAGCCCCCACTCCATCATCGGCCCGAGATCAATTTTGAAACCATGATTAATGATCAGCTCATCAACCTCTATATCTTCCCTTTGGCCTGATTCAGTATGACAAATCGTCACGCTTTTGATGCGCTCTTCATCGCCGCTCAGCTGCTCCAGACAATAAGGAGTAAGCACCCGCACCGATGATTGTTTCATTTTCGTCACGCTGCTTTCCATTCCTCCGAATTCCTCGCGGCGATGAACGACAGTCACAGACGCCGCAAGCGGTTCAAGCTCATTAGCCCAATCAACCGCAGTATCTCCGCCGCCTGATATCACCACGCGCTTATCTTTAAACGCATCGAGCTTCTCCACTCCATAATGAAGATTTTTGCCCGCATATCGGGCCGCATCCTCGCTGTCAAACTCATTGACCTCAAGCGTACCCATGCCGCAAGCCAAAATCACAGTTCTTGTATAGTGCTTTTCCCCTTCAGAACCCGTCAGTACAATGGTGCCGTCATCCAGGCGTTCAAACCCGGTCACACGCTGATTCAATACGATATCAGGATCAAACGTTGCCGCCTGCTCCTTCAGCTGCTCGATCAGCTGCTTTCCCGCAATCCCCGGTATGCCGCCGATATCGCGAATGATTTTCTCAGGAAAGAATAAAGACACCTTCCCTCCGAGCTTCGGCAAAAATTCGATTACCTTTGTTTTCAGCTCCCTCATCCCGCAGTAAAAAGCAGTAAACAGCCCAATCGGCCCCCCGCCTATAATCGTAACGTCATATACCTCTTGATTCTCAGCCATGCGTCCTGCCTCCCGTTCGTTCACATCTATATCAAAATTTTAATTGAGAATGAATATCAGTACAAAGTATATCATATTTCAAGGGCCTTTGTTTATTCATTTCTTCTACCTTGTGGTCAATTGCTGAAAACTCTATAATAGGCAAAAAACAAATGGGTGAAACAGATGAAAAGACGAGTCGAAACGATCACCTTCTATGGCCGTACACTAGAATATTCTGTGACAGGCAAGGGAACCCCAATCCTTGTCATGCATGGCGGGCATTCAAATTGTTACGAGGAATTCGGATACACAGCGTTGATTTTGCAAGGGTATTCCATCATTACGCCTTCAAGGCCCGGCTATGGACGAACGTCAAAAGAAATTGGAAAAAGTCTTGCCAACGCCTGCCGTTTCTATGTGAAATTATTAGATCATCTACAAATCGATAGTGTCCATGTGATCGCCATCTCAGCAGGAGGGCCGAGCGGCATATGCTTTGCCTCACATTATCCGGAAAGAGTAAATACATTGACCCTGCAATCCGCGGTCACCAAAGAGTGGCTCACTCCAAAAAACACTGAATATAAATTGGGGAGAATTCTCTTCCGCCCGCCGGTGGAAAAGTGGATATGGAAGCTGATTTCTTCTTTGAATAACGCTTTCCCGCGTTTGATGTTTCAAGCTATGAGCCCCCAATTCAGCACCATTCCGTTTCAGCGAATCAAGTCCTTGATGGATGAAAAAGACATAGAAGCATTTCGGAAAATGAACAGCCGGCAGCGCTCGGGTGAAGGATTTCTGCTTGACTTGTCACAAACCGCCGCTGTCTCTTCAAAAGAGCTGCAAGCCATCATATGTCCCGTGCTGATTATGCAAAGTGTTTATGATGGATTGGTTGACTTGTCACATGCACATCATGCAAAAGAGCACATTCGTGGCGCTTCTCTCTGTTTGCTTCACTCATGGGGGCATCTGATTTGGCTCGGAAAAGAAGCTGCAGAAACAGACAGTATCCTCCTCGGCTTTTTGGAAACCTAACCAAAGTGAAACGATCCTTTCCCCTCCTCCGTCAAACAAGCAGTGCCTTTTTTTTCTGGTATCATAAGAAAGGCAGCTTAACATGAGCGGAGGTTTTATTGTGACAGCACAATCATCTTTTCTTCAGCTGAATTCTATTTTTATCAGCATTTTAATAGAAGCCATTCCGTTTATTCTGATTGGCGTCATACTTTCCGGAATCATTCAAATGTTTGTTTCTGAAGAAATGATTGCAAGAATCATGCCGAAAAACCGTTTTCTCGCCGTTTTATTCGGTGCGCTGGCCGGCGTTTTATTTCCCGCCTGCGAATGCGGCATCATCCCGATTACGAGGCGGCTTCTGTTAAAGGGAGTTCCTCTGCATGCGGGCGTTGCTTTCATGCTGACCGCGCCTATCATTAATCCTATCGTTTTATTTTCTACTTATATTGCGTTCGGGAATAGATGGAGCGTTGTCTTTTACAGAGGCGGACTGGCTCTCGCCGTCTCGCTGATCATCGGGATCATCTTATCCTATCAATTTAAGGATAACCAGCTTTTAAAGCCTGATGAACCCGGGCACCATCATCATCATCACGGCACCTTGCTCCAAAAACTGGGCGGGACCTTGCGGCATGCCATTGATGAATTTTTCTCCGTGGGAAAATATTTAATCATCGGCGCCTTTATCGCAGCCGCTATGCAGACGTATGTCAAAACATCCACTTTGCTTGCGATCGGGCAGAATGATGTATCCTCTTCCCTCGTGATGATGGGACTGGCGTTTGTCTTGTCGCTTTGTTCAGAGGTCGATGCGTTCATCGCGTCTTCCTTCAGCAGCACATTTTCATTAGGCTCGTTAATCGCCTTTCTCGTCTTTGGTGCGATGGTGGATATTAAGAATCTATTGATGATGCTTGCGGCCTTCAAAAAACGATTTGTTTTCCTGCTGATTACGTACATTGTCGTGATTGTCTTAGCGGGATCACTACTGGTAAAGGGGTGATTGGATGTTTCGTCTATTGGTGCTGATGGGATTTACGTTTTTCTTTTATCATCTGCATGCCTCAGGAAATCTAACAAAATATATCAATATGAAATATGCCTATCTTTCCTTTATTGCGATCTTCCTGCTGGCCATTCTGACAGTCGTTCAAGCATATCTATTTATCAAGTCGCCTGAAAAAGGCGGGCATCACCATGACCATGATTGCGGGTGCTGCCATGATCACGAGCATGACCATGAACAAAACAAGCCATTTTATCAGCGTTATTTGATTTATGTTGTTTTTATTTTCCCTTTAGTGTCAGGCATCTTCTTCCCGATTGCGACGCTTGACTCATCCATTGTTAAAACAAAAGGGTTCTCGTTTAAGGCGATGGAGAGCGGAGATCACTACTCCCAAACACAGTATTTGCGTCCTGATGCCAGCCTGTATTACGCGCAAGACAGCTATGACAAACAAATGAAACAGCTGTTTAATAAGTATTCCAGCAAAAAAGAGATTTCTCTGACCGATGACGATTTCCTAAAAGGAATGGAAACCATCTATAACTATCCGGGTGAATTTCTCGGACGGACGATAGAATTCCATGGATTTGCTTACAAAGGAAACGCAATTAACAAAAATCAGCTGTTCGTATTAAGGTTTGGCATCATTCACTGTATCGCTGATTCCGGCGTGTACGGGATGCTTGTGGAATTTCCGAAGGACATGGACATCAAGGATGATGAATGGATTCACATTAAGGGCACTCTGGCCTCAGAATATTACCAGCCATTTAAGTCAACTCTCCCTGTCGTCAAAGTAACTGACTGGAATACCATAAAAAAACCTGATGATCCGTATGTTTACAGAGGATTTTAAGTGAAGACGAAACCAGTACAAGTACTGGTTTCTTTTTTATTTCTTTTTCATCAGCATCAAATCGAGATAGAGCTGGCACCGCGTTCTGAAATCGCTTAAATCGATCGACGTCATCTCAGTAATCTGTTTGATGCGGTAATTCAATGTATTTTGGTGAATAAACAGCTGTTCTGCCGCTGGTTTTGTTTTGCAGTTGTTGAGGAGATAGATTTCCAAGGTTTTGAGCAGCTCAGTGCTGCTTTCTTCGTCTTTCGCTTTTAATAAAGCTAAATCTTTATTCTCGTATTCTAAAAATTCATTTTTCTGTTCGATGCTTTCTAAATAGCGGTAAATGCCGAGTTTGGCATATTCATATGGAATGTTTTCCTGATTGCCGGTGATTTCTGCGGCTTTGATGACTTCAAGTGCTTCTGTGTAACTCTTGCCAAGTTTTAATAGGTGATTATATTCGTTTCCGATACCGATATAAATAGGGGTAGGTATTTTTTGAAAGTGAAAATGTGTTAACAGCTTGTTAATAAACTCAGAAGCTGCTGAGGAGACGGAGCTTTTTTGGGAAAAACTCGCTACGACGATGACAATATTTGATTCGATCGTTAAGACATGACTGACCTTATCCCGTAAATTCAGGTACGACCTGATATTTTCCTTTAGATCCTCAACCGCTTCCCCATCCCCATTTGCGGCGTGCAGGATAACAACTGAAAACATGGAAGGCAGCACGGTGTTGATCCTTTCAGCTTCCCGTCTGAGTTCCTTCTCAGAGGTAAATTGCTGATAGATCGCCCGTTTGATGAGATTCTCTGCTTTTTCTTCCTTTTCCTGTTTCAATTTATTCGTTTTATAAATGATTTTCCCGACATGGAAGGAGGTCTCGTACAAAAAGTCGAGCTCTTCATCCGTCAGATTTTGGTCCAGCTCCTGTATCCAGATGTAGCCCATGACTTCCCCTTTGTGCTTTGCACTCACGACCACCCTCTGGTTTAACCCGATGCTTTCAATTTTATTGACGCGAAAAGGCTCAGGCTCTGTTTTCAATTTTTCAATAATTCCGTCCTTCAGAAACCTCTCAAAAATCTGGACCGGACACTTTTTCGAAAAAATAGTCTGCTGGTTGGCAGAATCAAAATGGTTAATATAGTAAGAATTATAGGCTAACAAAAAGAAATCCGCGCTTTCCAGTATCACTGGCTTTTGCAGTTCATAGCTAATAAAATCAATCAGCTTATCAACATCTGAAAATGAAAAAACTCTCTCTAAAAGCTCTTCCATACCTTTTTCTCCTATACTTTTTTTACTTTAATCATATCCATACGGGGTCTTTTTGTATAGAAAAAAATACGTTTGTTTCCAAAAGAAAAAAATGGCCGCTTAAAAGGAGAAAAGAGGAAAAAGGGACAGCCCCTTCCTCCTCCTTTCGATCTCTATTGTGACATTGTATCTTGGTAGTCGTTGAACTGGTCTGTGACAGCTTGTGACGGAGCCTGCGTCAATATGCTGACAAAAAAGACAGATAATAGACTCGCAGCAAAACCAGGTATCATTTCATACAGAAAGTCCGAAAGACCGGCATTCGCCCAAATGATTACAGTCGCTGCTCCCACAATCATGCCGGCGAGTGCCCCCCATTTGGTCATTCGTTTCCAAAACAGACTGAGCAGTACAACCGGCCCGAATGATGCACCGAAGCCCGCCCACGCGTAGCTGACCAATCCAAGGATGGTGTTATTTTTCTCCCAAGCCAGAACCAACGCGACAATTGAAACAGCCAGAACAGCCAGTCGGCCTAAAAACACCAGTTCTTTATCTGAAGCTGAGCGTCTGAACATCGACTTATACAAATCTTCTACCAGAGAGCTTGATGTCACAAGCAGCTGAGAAGAAATGGTACTCATAATCGCAGCCAAAATCGCTGAAATCAGAAAACCCGTGATAATCGGATGGAACAAGATATTCCCTAACTGAATAAAAATCGTCTCAGGGTCCTTCAGTGTCATGCCCCGCTGATGGTAATAAGCGATTCCGCCCAAACCGGTCAGCACTGCGCCTACTGCAGACAAAATCATCCAGCCCATCCCGATTCTGCGCGCTCTTTTGATCTCTTTGACAGACGTGATCGCCATAAAACGCACAATAATATGCGGCTGGCCAAAGTATCCCAGCCCCCAGGCAAACAAAGAAATAATGCCAAGGACGCTCGTTCCTTTGAAAATATTAAACATATCAGGGTCTACAGAGCGGATTTCAGCAACTGTATCACCTGCTCCTCCTGTGTGGAAAAACGTAACGATCGGCACAAGAATGAGTGCGGCAAACATAATGATCCCCTGAACAAAATCTGTCCAGCTGACTGCCAAAAAGCCGCCAAACAGGGTATATGCCACAACAACACCCGTCACAATCCACAGGCCGGTGTGATAATCCATCCCCAAGATGCTGTTGAATAAGACGCCGCCGGACACCATTCCGGACGATACATAAAACGTGAAAAAGACTAAAATGACAATTCCCGAAAACAGTCTGAGAAGCTTTGTTTGATCTCCGAAGCGATTCTCCAGGAATCCGGGAATTGTAATTGAATTCCCCGCTTTTTCAGTATAGGTTCTCAGCCGCGGCGCAACGTAGAGCCAGTTCGCCCATGCTCCAAGGCAAAGTCCGAACACAATCCAAACTCCGCTCAGACCTGTTGAAAACATGGCGCCCGGGAGCCCCATTAGCAGCCAGCCGCTCATATCGGCAGCGCCGGCACTGAGAGCGGTTACTGCCGGACCCAAAGAGCGACCTCCCAGCATGTAATCCGTCAGATTCGACGTACGCTTATAAGCAAAGTAGCCGATCAGCAGCATTCCCGCCATATAAATACAAATCGAAATAATCAGCTGTGTGTTTTCTATGGCACTTCCTCCTCTTTTTTATAGTATATGGATGAAATGGACACCCCCGCAGGGAGGATGCCCATTTAGTCCCGCTTAGAACATTTCACTGATTGTTTTTGCTTGCATATGCAGAGCCAAGTAATCCGGCCCGCCTGCTTTTGAATCCGTTCCCGACATTTTGAAGCCGCCAAACGGATGGTAGCCGACGATAGCACCTGTACAGTTGCGGTTGAAGTATAGGTTTCCGACATGGAATTCCTGTTTCGCACGCTCGATGTGCTTGCGGTTGTTTGTGATAACCGCGCCTGTCAAACCATATTCAGTATTGTTTGCCACTTCTAAAGCTTCATCAAAGTCTGACACTTTACAAAATGCAACGACAGGTCCGAAAATTTCTTCCTGCATGAGTCTTGCTTTCGGATCAAGGTCAGCGAAGATCGTCGGTTTGATGAAGTATCCTTTCGAATCATCACCAGTACCGCCGCTTACTAAACGCCCTTCCTGTTTTCCGATCTCAATATAGCTCATAATTTTATCATAAGAACCTTGGTCAATGACAGGTCCCATATAAACATCTGCACTGTCAGGTTTAGCTGTTACTTTTGATTCCGTAATTTCAATGACACGCTCTAATACTTGATCATACACTTTTTCATGAACAACTGCACGTGAACCTGCAGAGCATTTTTGTCCCGCAAAGCCGAATGCTGAAGTAAAGATCGATTGAGCCGCTAATTCAATGTCCGCATCCTCATCAACAACAACCGTATCTTTACCGCCCATTTCAGCGATGACACGCTTTAAATGCTGCTGGCCCGGCTGAACCTTCGCCGCGCGTTCGAAAATTCTCGTACCAACTTCTCTTGATCCCGTAAATGTGATAAGGCTTGTTTTCGGATGGTCAACAAGATAGTCGCCTACTTCCGCTCCGCTTCCCGGAACAAAGTTGACTACGCCTTTTGGCAATCCGGACTCTTCAAGCACCTCAACAAATTTTGCTGCAATAACAGGTGTAGCACTCGCAGGTTTCAGAACCACTGTGTTTCCAGTAACGATCGGCGCCACTGTTGTGCCTGCCATGATCGCAAACAAGAAGTTCCAAGGCGGGATCACGACTGTCACTCCAGTCGGCGTGTATACATATTGGTTTTTCTCGCCTTCACGGCTGTTGACCGGTTTGCCTTTTGCCAGTTCGATCATTTGGCGTGCATAATACTCCATGAAGTCGATCGCTTCAGCCGTATCGGCATCCGCCTCGTTCCATGGCTTTCCTGCTTCTTTCACAAGCAAAGCTGAGAATTCATGTTTTCTTCTGCGGATTTTGGCAGCAGCGCGGAACAGGACAGCCGCTCTCTCTTCAGGAGACGTGTATCTCCACTCTTCAAATGCTTTTGCAGCCGCTTGAATCGCTTGCTCAGCGTGCTCTTGAGACGCTTTTGACACTCGGCCGACGACTTCTTCTTTATCAGCCGGGTTGATTGAAACGATTTTCGCTTCCGTTTCCACTCTCTCGCCGTTAATGACAAGCGGATAGTCTTTTCCTAAATATTCGCTTACTGTCGCAAGCGCTTTTTTAAACGCTTCCACGTTGTTTTGATCTTGGAAATTTGTGAATGGCTCGTGTTTGTAAGGTGTTGTCATGATAATCTCTCCTTTTTTACTTCTTTGTCATTCCTTTGAAAGCAAATGCAATGTTTGACGGACGTTCTGCAAGGCGTCTCATAAAGTAGCCGTACCAATCCTCGCCGTATGGCAGGTAGACTCTCATGTTATAACCTTCTTTTACGAGGCTGAGCTGGGTTTGCGACCGCATGCCGTACAGCATCTGAAATTCAAACTTGTCATGGGCAATGCCATGTTCCTTGGCAAGCTGCTTTGTAAAGTCGATCATTTTGTCGTCATGTGTGGCAATCGCTGTATAGCGACCGTTTAAGAGCTGCTTTCGGATGATTTTTTTGTAATTTTCATCGACATCGCTTTTCTCCGGGAAAGCTACTTTTTCTGATTCTTTATAAGCTCCTTTTACAAGGCGAAGGAACGGGTTTAAAGAATCCAAATCGTCAATGTCTTTTTCCGTCCGGTACAGATAGGCTTGCAGCACTGTGCTCACATGCTCGTATTTCTTTCTGAAATCTTTGAAAATATCAAGCGTTTTCTGGCACCTGACTTCGTCCTCCATGTCAATGGTGACCATGATTTTATGTTTCTCGGCCGTCTGAAGGATTTTTGTCATATTTTCATACACCAAATCCATATCTATATCCAAACCTAAAGACGTCATTTTTAAAGAAACGTGTGAGTTCAGCTCCTGATCCGCGATGGTCGCAATGGTTTGAATGCACTCTTCCGTACGCTCCCGTGCGACCTCGGCGCTGTTCACGAACTCGCCTAAATGATCGACAGTAACTGACAGGCCTTGGCTGTTAAGCTGTCGAATGGTCGGGATTGAACTGTTAAAGTCATTCCCGCCGATAATTTTACCCGCTGCTACCCGGCTTCCCCAGTTCCTCGCCATTTTATTGAGAAAGCCGCTTTTGGATAAAAATAAGAAAAAATCTCTTGTGATCACTTCCAACCTCAACACCCCGCAATCTAAGAAGTATTTGTATGAGTTTATTGTAAATGGACAAAACCGGCGTTCACAATATTCTCAAAATACAAAGATTCTGATTATTTTTGTGGATTTGCCACAATCAGATAGTTAGAAAGTCGGGGGGGATTCTGTCGAATAAAGGAGAAAAGGAAGCGACAAAAAACATCAGCTTCCTCCATCCTTCCACACTTCTTCAACCGTATTCAAAAGTAAACGGTTCAACTCAGGTGTCATATCTTTTTTCTCTGCCTTCAGTTCTTTTGCCGCTTCCATGATTCTTTCGATTTCCGTTTCAATGAATTGGTGAATAACATCGATTCTTGCTTCGAGGTCAAGCTCTTCTCCTCTTCTTTTCCGTTCAAGCAAAGTTTCCATTTCAGCCTTCAGCTCGGGTTCAGCAATAAGTTCATTCATCAAAACAGTAAAGTCCATTGGCGGAATGGTTCCGTGCTTTTCAATCCATTGGCAGGCCAAAATAGGCCGAAGAACGTAGAAGTACTTTTTAATTTTGACCTCTTGTCCTTGTAGATAATCCTTGACGTTCCTTCTCGCCATATTGATATAGTGATACACGCTTGCTTCAGGCTTAAATGCCTCCGTGCGCAGTTTTCTTAACTGCTCTGCGGTCGTAAATGCTTCGTAATACACAATGTCTGAGGACAGCCATTCAAGGAGCGGCGGGTTTGATTTTTTGAAGAGCCGCAGCGTCTTTCTCAGCTCCCAGCCGCTGATATCCAGTAAATCGTGAATCGGTTCCTCAATCACATCCCGCTCCTGCTCAATTGAAAAATACCACTCCTTTTTCGGCACATAAATAAAGCGGACGTCGTAATCACTATCCTGCGAGGGAAATCCCCATGCGCGGCTTCCTGACTCGACGGCATACACGATTTTGACTCCGTATGACTGCTCGATCCGTTTTAATTCATCAATGATTCTTTGTTTCATATCTATTCGTCTCCAGTCTGTTCTCATTCCGGCAGTTTGCAGAAAAAAACCGCCTGATGATATGCGGCGGCTTTTCACATTTATCAGCCTTTAAGATGCTGCTTAAAAAAAGCAAGTTTTTCCGTTTGAAAAGCAGGGATATACTCATGTCCGAAGTAGCGGTACACCTTCAGCTCTTTCTCTGTTTCCAAATGATTGTAGGCGGCAAACACGGTGGACGGCGGCGTGACCTTGTCAATCAGGCCGATTGACATCAGGACAGGCACCTTCACTCGGTCAGCGAGATTCATAATATCGAAATATGAAAGTGTCTTCATCGCCTGCACTTCTGTTTCCGGGCTGCCATTTCTTCTGAAGAAGGAATTGATTTCAAGGTACGGCTGTTCAAGCGCCACATCAATGGCCCGTTCGAAGTTGCTTAAATAAGGATAATCGGCAACCGCGGCTTTTGGAATGTCTGACAGCGCTGCTGCGGCAATGGTTAAACCTCCGCCTTGGCTTCCTCCTGTCACACCAATCCTTGTTTCATCAACCTCGTCGAAGCTGCTGATGACCTCAAGCGCGCGGACGGCGTCCAAATAAACACCGCGGTAATAGTATGTATCTTTATCCAGAATTCCTTTCGTCATCCAGCCCAAAGCGTGACCGTGCGGTGAAATACTCGTATCCTCGCTGCTCTGCTGGCCGCGGACAAGCATGCCGAATGCGGCGTAGCCATGGAGTGCCCAGTTTACCATTTCATGAATCTCACCATCATAGCTTGCATTGTAGCCATGATATTTCACGATCGCCGGATGCGGGCCTTCCTTGTCAGGCACCGCGTACCATCCGGTAATGCGGGCGTTTTCGAAGCTTTTATATGTGAGACGGTACACTTTTACTCCGTCAGCAGGATAGTCAACCGGCTGTAAATCAGGTTCTGCTTGGACTTTTGCAAGTTCCTCCAAAGACAATTTCCAAAACTCAGAAAAATCTTTCGGTGCTGTTTTTTCAGGCTTATATGTTTGCAATTGGTCGAGCGGCAGATCGAATAGTTGCATTTCCGATTATTCCCCTTTGTTTTATAAGATTTAGTTTGTATTCCTATACTACCACGTTTCGGCTTTGTTTTCTAAATATTTTCATCTTTGTTTCCCAGACAGCCTTCATCAAACGTTTGTTTAAGACTTTCCCGGCTTAGTTCCATAAAGGCCCGGGCGGTCAGACTGACATAGCGGTTCTTTAAAAAGACGAAGACGAGGGTTCGTGATGGCGCGGATTGAATCGATAAATAGATCACACCCGGATCTTTATCCCTTCTGACCATATTCGGTGCCATTGTCACACCTAATCCGTTAGCCACAAGAGATTGGGCGGTTTCAATATGGCTTGTCTTAAAGGCGGCATTCGGCTTAAAGCCGCTTTCCGCACAGAGATCGAGAACTGTCCTGCGAAAGCCGAAGCCTTCTTTTAACAGAATAAATGGCACGTTCCTTACCATGTCAAGCGGCACACACGGCTGGCGGCCCTCATCTTCTTCCAGCGCTTTCTCAATCAGCGCGACCATTTCCGGCGGCATCCACCTTTGTTTTTCCTTCGGTACTGCGAGAACAATCGGTTCCGTGAGCAAGGGTATAATGGAGAGCCGTTCATCCTCGATCGGCAAGGATAAAACAGAAAGGTCAACTTCTCCCTTTGCCGTCATCTCCTCTAATGAAACCGGATCTTTTTCAACAAGCTGAACCTCCACATGAGGATAGCGCGCCAAAAACTGCTTCAGCAGCGGAGGAAAGAGATATCTCCCTGTTACAGCAGGAATCCCGATGGATAATTTATGACCGATTCCCTGTGATCGCTCCTGCATTTCCCGAAGCAAATCATCTCTGGAACGAATGATGTCCTCGGCTTTTTCAATGAAACGCCTGCCGTGAGGTGTCAGTGTAACAGAGCCATGAGATCTGTGAAAAAGGGTAAGCCCCAGCTCAGCCTCAAGCTTTTTGATTTGCTGGCTGAGAGACGGCTGTGCGATATGAAGATGTTCCGCCGCCTTTGTAAAGCTTTGGCGCCGGGCAATTTCCGCTGCATATTCCATCACTTTAATATCCATTTCAGCCCCCATAGGTTGAACCTATCGTTTTCATCATTTTTATATCTTGGACGAATCATAACAGAAATTGCTAACATAATCCATATCATCATTTACGAAAAGAAGGAGCTGGTTCAAATGACAAATGAAACACCGTTTTCTAAAAACGCCGAGATGTATCGGGATGAAAAGGTATTTGCCGAGGGGGAAGATTTGGGGTTGATGATCAAAACAGCGGAATGCCGTGCGGATCATCGGGTGCTGGATATCGGAGCGGGCGCCGGCCATACGGCCCTAGCATTTTCTCCTTATGTACAGGAGTGCATCGGTGTTGATGCGACGAAAGAGATGGTTGAGGTTGCGTCCTCCTTCGCGCAAGAAAAAGGAGTTGAAAACGTACGCTTTCAGCAAGGAACGGCAGAGTCACTCCCCTTCCCCGACGATTCATTTGACATCATCACCTGCCGATACGCAGCCCACCATTTTTCAGATGTCCGCAAAGCTGTCAGAGAGGTTGCACGCGTACTAAAACAGGACGGACGTTTTCTCTTAGTTGATCATTACGCGCCTGATGATCCCATTCTTGATGAGTTTGTCAATCATTTGAACCGGCTTCGAGACCCTTCCCATGTTCGAGAAAGCTCATTATCAGAATGGCAGTCGATGTTCAGCGCCAATCAACTGGCCTATCAAGATATCCAAAAGTGGAACTTGCCGATTCAATACGATAGCTGGATCAAACGAGGCGGAACCCCCGCTGACCGAGAAAAACAAATCATTGCCCACTTGAACCACGCATCAGACGAAGCACGCGACACGTTCTGTATTACATTGAACCAAAACGGACAGCCCATCTCCTTTTGTTTAAAAGCGATTTTGATACAAGGGATAAAACGATAAAAAAAGCCGTGCGCTGCGCACGGCTTTTTACATCGGCTGATAAAGATCCCAGCCAATTTTTAATGTCTCAACAATGTAATCGGCAACCTCTTCCGGGGAAAGGTTGTCTGTTGCCACTTTTGAATTGTGCTTGTCATAAATGACTTTTCTTTCGTTAAACAGCTGTTCCATTTCATCCATTGAACGGTTATGCAGTACAGGGCGGCTTTCGATCAATAAATCCGCGCGCTGCTTCCAGTTCTCCCATGACAGGTCCAGATGAAGCACGAGACAGTTTTCCAGACAGCAATTTCTGATTTCTTCTTGTTTAAAAGATCCCCCGCCCAGAGATACGATTTTGAATCGTTTATGATGGCAGATGTCTAAAATATATTCCTTCTCCGTTTTCCGGAAAAAGGCTTCTCCCTTTTTCTCAAATATCTCAGGAATTGACATATTGAAATCCTTTTCGATCTGTTGGTCAATATCAATAAAATCTCTATATAATTTTTTAGCGACCAATTGGCCGATTGTTGTTTTTCCTACACCCATGAATCCGATCAGGACGATATTTCTTTCTCTTACTGGGATGGCTCGTTTAGCGTTCATCTTCGGCGAAATCCTCCTAAGGAATGAAATTTTATATTCATTATATGCTTATTTAGCGAATATTTATATAGATACAGGCTTTACCGGTCAAGCTTATAGTGCGCTTTGTTGTTTATCCATTTTTGCCTGAATGACATTCATTGTACAACATTTCTGCCGGTATTTTAATACTTCGACGCAAAAAAGCGTTAAAACCTTCCGCCTTTATTGTTTTTCCAGCTGACTCTTCGATGGAAGGGTCTTTTTCTGTATGATAAATAGGAAGGGAGAAATGGCGATGATCATTTGGATAAACGGGGCATTCGGTTCCGGAAAAACACAAACAGCCTTCGAACTGCACAGAAGGCTGAACCCATCTTACGTGTATGATCCCGAGAAAATGGGTTTTGCGCTGCGCTCCATGGTGCCGCAGGAGATCGCAAAGGACGATTTTCAAAGCTATCCTTTATGGCGGGCGTTCAATTACAGTTTGCTAGCTTCTCTGACAGATACATACCGCGGCATCATTATTGTGCCTATGACGATTGTACATCCTGAATACTTCAATGAGATCATCGGCAGGCTCAGACATGAAGGCAGAATCGTTCACCACTTTACTCTAATGGCTTCAAAGGAAACCTTGTTAAAAAGGCTGCGCACCAGAGCAGAAGGAAAAAACTCATGGGCCGCCAAACAAATTGACCGCTGCGTTGAAGGTTTATCATCACCCATTTTTGAGGACCACATTCAAACAGACAACCTGTCGATTCAGGATGTGGCAGAGTACATTGCCGCGAGAGCCGAACTCCCATTAGATCCTGATACGAGAGGCAGCCTCCGAAGGTTCACCGACAGATTAATGGTAAAGCTGAATCATATCCGCATCAAATAAAGCTTCTGTACACGACAAAAGCCCGCTCCGAGAGCGGGCTTTCTTCAACTTATTTCCACCAGTCATCAAACATAGACGCCGGAACCTGGCGTTTATGTTCAGTCATGCTGTAGCGTTTTTCCAGCGCTTCTGATACTTTCGCAGATACTTCTTTTCCTTCGAGATAATCGTCAATCTCGTCGTAGGAAATGCCAAGCTCTGTTTCATCCGACTGCTGCGGTTTTTCGTCGAGCAGATCGGCAGTCGGTTCTTTTAAGTATAAGCGTTCCGGTGCACCCAGCTCTTTCAGCAGGGTTCTTCCCTGGCGCTTCGTCAAGCCTGTCAGCGGCAGGAGGTCTGCTCCGCCGTCACCGTACTTCGTAAAGAAACCAGTCACTGCTTCAGCAGCATGGTCTGTTCCTAACACAAGAAGGCCTTCCTGGCCGCCGATCGCGTATTGCGCGATCATTCTTGTTCTTGCTTTTACGTTTCCTTTATTAAAGTCTGTCAGCTGATCGCCTGTTTCCTGCTGATACTGATCAGAAAAAGCGCTGACTGTCGATTTAATATCAAACTTCCATGATTTATCCGGCTTAATAAACTTCAAAGCAAGCTGGGCATCGTCTTCATCCTGCTGTGTGCCATGCGGAAGACGGACAGCGATAAATTGAGCGTCTCCGCCCTCCTCGCGAATGCTCTCCACCGCAAGCTGAGCGAGTCTTCCCGCAAGTGTTGAATCCTGGCCGCCGCTGATTCCCAATACAAAGCCTTTAGCACCGGTTTTCTTTACATATTGTTTTAAAAAATTGACTCGGTCCTCAATTTCTTGCTTTGGATCAATTGAGGGCTTCACATGTAACTCACGCATAATCTTTTCCTGCATGCTCATCCCAATCATTCCTCCTGTACATTTTCCCTTGTTACTAATCATTTCCCCAAATCAATGAAAATGAATCATGACTGTTATGTATCCCTATTAAATATAGCACAGGTCTTCATTCACAGTGAACAAGAGAGATCAGCTGACTTCAACCCGTATGGATGTCACACTGTCGCCATTGCATTTCCCTTTTTCAATCGGGCAGGAAGAAAACGCGACAATTAAATCCATCTCCGCCCTGAGCCTTACATAATCTCCGGCATTCGAAAGCGGCGTTTCCACAGACAGATTCCCTTTCTCATCAAGGACAGTATTCATAAAAATCGCAAATGGGTAATGCATGTGAGGCTTCGGTACGCCAAACTGCTCAAGCGCACGGTTCATATTGTCATAGCACGTATCCTGAAACTCATCCTTTTGCTTCCCATATAAGAGCCTGTTCATATCAGGACGGCAGGCGGGCAGCAGCAGATCATGCTTGCCGACCGTATCTTCAATCAGGGTTAACATCGGCTTATACAGGTTGGAGTAGAGATGGTCGTTGACCTTCACATGAATGGAGTGATTGGCGTCTATCGTCGCTCCCTGATCAAGGTGTTCATAAAAATCCTTGGCATGGTATGCGACAAAATCAGCCACCTGCTGCCCTTCTACATCAACCACCTTTAAAATCTGCCCCTTTTTCAGCTTCAGCCCCAGCCCTTTTTTCGGCTCCACAATATATTGCTGTGTCATTGGTTTGCTCCTTTTTTCATTAGTATGAGCGTCCGCTTCCTTCTCCATGTAAAAAGAGGCAAAAATCCGATGTATATAAGCTTCGGACAGATCACAATCTAACCTTAGATAAAAGGGGTTGAATAAATAATGAGCCAAACAAAAAAAGACCAGCCAAAAGGGAATCTGGCTTGGTGGCAGCTGTCACTGATCGGAGTCGGCTGCACGATTGGAACAGGCTTTTTTCTCGGTTCCAGCATCGCAATTGTAAAAAGCGGTTTTTCCGTTCTCCTTTCATTTCTGATCGCAGGGATCGGTACGTATTTTGTTTTTGAACAGCTCGCCAAGCTGTCGGCGAAGCAACCGGAAAAGGGCTCGTTTTGTGCGTATGCCCGAAAAGCATTCGGCAAATGGGCAGGCTTCAGCAACGGCTGGGTGTACTGGTCATCAGAAATGCTGATTACCGGAAGCCAGCTGACAGCCATTTCGCTCTTTACGAAGCATTGGTTTCCTCAAGTGCCGCTATGGGTGTTTGCCTCAATCTACGCAGTACTGGGGCTCCTTATTATTTTCACCGGCCTGTCCGTCTTTGAAAAAACAGAAAACGTGCTGGCAGTCATTAAAACAGCTGCTATTTTTATGTTTATTGTCATTGCCATCCTGGCTTTATGCGGTATCCTGTCCGGCGGAAATCATGGCATACATGTTCCAAATAAGACGAGTGAGTTTTTCCCATACGGCGCCATGGGGCTGTGGACAGGTTTAATCTACGCGTTTTACGCTTTTGGCGGAATTGAGGTCATGGGGCTGATGGCGGTTCACTTAAAAAAACCTGAGGAAGCGTCTAAATCAGGGAAACTGATGCTGGCAACGCTGGCGATTATTTATATCTTTTCAATCGGGCTTGCTCTGCTTTTGGTTCCGTTACACGCGTTTACTGAACAGGACAGTCCGTTCATTACGTCATTAAAAGGATATAACCTTGAGATCATCCTTGATATATTTAACGGGATTTTCATCATCGCCGGGTTCTCGACCCTTGTCGCTTCGCTTTTTGCCGTTACGACATTGCTTTGTACAATGGCTGATGACGGCGACGCGCCGAAATGCTTTACTCTAAAGGAAGGCAAAAAAATATGCTGGCCGGCACTTGGGCTGACGTTTGCGGGGCTTGTCCTCTCCATTATTCTGTCATTAGTGCTGCCTAAAAACATTTATGAGCATATGACAACAGCTGCGGGGCTTATGCTTTTATACACTTGGCTGTTTATCCTGTTCTCCAGCAAAAAGCTGACTGATCCCGAGGGCATGGGAAAAACGCAAATTTATTTAGCGATGGTTCTGATTGCTGCGGCTGTGTCCGGTACATTGTTTGAAAAATCAAGCCGGCCCGGTTTTTTTGTCAGCATAGGTTTTCTCGTGATCATCGCCATCGTTACCTTGATCTATCAAAAAAAGCAGGGTCATAAAGATCGCCCTGCCAGTCCTTGATTTATTTCATTTTGTTGAACATGTTCTTTAAATAAGAAAACGGGCACTTCGATACCTGTTTTTCGTCATCACGGAGGAAATACTGCTTCCATTCACGATTATCCTTTCCTCCGTACCAGCCTAATTGCGGGTGAATCGGAGCCTGATCATAGGCCTCTAAACGAGATCGGATCAGCCTGCTCATGTTACGGCCAAATGCAGTTGATCCATTTAGGTCCTCAAACACCCACCTTGGCTGAAACGTGATCATAAAAAAAGGAAAGCTCCGGCTTCTTCTTGCCTCGTGCCCCGGTGTAGCGCACAGAATGAAATACGGCTCGCCGTCAAAACAAAACTCCCATTTATAATGCTCAGGATCGGCCGGAATGTCTTCCGGCCATTCTTTTTCGTCTTGATGACTCAGTCTATTTAAAAAGCGCCAAAACAGCTCTTCATACGCTTCAATCGAATAATGCTCCGCCAAATCTTCCGGTGTATCAAACAACACAACGAGGGATGCGTATTTTCCCGTGTCCCGCGATATCTTGCCGTACTCCGCAAGCAACGGAGCCAGTTCCTCCGCTGTACGGTTTTCCCGCGGATCTCCGGCAAAAGCAATCCGAAGCTGATCAGTCAGAAACGCCTGGCGTCCGGGAATGCACGGAAACGTATCCGCGTCGTCCCCCAGAGTTTCTGCCAGCAGCTCAAAAGCGATTCTTTGCCATTCAGGAAGCTCTTCCTGAATACGTTCCAGAAAACTTTTGGTGTAAATCCCATTCACCATTGATCCACCTCCAGTATCATCTGGATACTATATTAAAACTGGAAGCGGCAGGTGACTGTCCTTCATGAATCAGCCCAATAACTGTTTGATGCCCTGATAACCAAAGTAAAAGCCAAACACAAGGAGGGATACACCGGCGATTCCGGTCAATCCTCTCAATAGCTTTTCATGAAGCAGGTTTCTGAACGTACTGGCTGTGATAGCCATGCAGAAATCCCAGATTAAAATGCCGATCATGATGCCGGAGCTATAGATTAGAAGCTGATTCATATTGTAGGCCTCAGCTGTTTTCGCAAGAATGCTTCCGTAAATTCCAAGCCAAAAAAGGATGCTCAATGGGTTTGACAATGAAATGAGAAAACCCGATGCGAATGTTTTCCTGTATGACGGTTTCCCCCGCGAGCTTCGCACATCCATCGGTTCTCTGACGTTTTTCAGCGTTTCAATTCCGGTATAGGTCAGGACAAAAAAACCGAAGAGCCACAAAAACGTTTTCACAAATGGAGCAGTCAAGAACTGTGACAGCCCGAAATAGATAAAAAGCATGTACAGCCCATCCGCTGTCATGGCGCCTAAACCGAAAATCCATGCATGCCAAAAACCGTTTTTAATTCCTTTGTCTATTTGCGCCGCATTCACTGGCCCCACAGGCGCAGACAAGGACAGTCCCAGCACAATATAGCTCAAAAAAATGTTCACCGGCCCGTACTCCCTTCTCTTATGTAACTTGTACAATTTATTCGGGAACGGGCCAAGCTATGCACAAATTCACTTACTGTTTCAGACGTTCAAGCTCTTCCTCCATAATATCGGCGGCTTTGCCTACAAAACTGAAAATGAGTTCCAGCTCCTCTTCCGTATATTCGCGGCACAAATCCATCGTCGACTCAGACAGAGGACGGAACAAATCCTTTATATGTTTTTTCGAAGCAGTCAAAGGGACGATTACGACTCTCCTGCGATCGTTCGGGTCCTTTTCACGAGCCACATACCCCGCTTTTTCCAGCCGGTCAACAAGCGCCGTGACGGAACCCGTGCTGAGGCCGGTTTTTTTTCCCAGCTCTCCGGCCGTCATCGGCCCTGCTTCATTTAAAATGTCAGCTGATTTCAAATCGGTGGGAAACAGACCGAGAGCTTGAGCGGCTGCCTGATGAAACAGAACCGTTCTTGTGCCCAGTTTTCGAAAAAGCTGAACAGCAGTCTTTTCCAACTCACTTCTGGAATTTCTTGTTGACAACTGACAGTCCTCCCTATAAAATCGAATTTATCTTGATAATCGAGATATTCAACAATCAAACTATTATCATGATATCAGAACTTACATAGAAAAGTAAGAGGAGGTAGAACAAATGGACACAACAACAGCAAAACAGGCTTCCACCAAATTTGTGGTCCTCGGTCTCCTGCTGGGCATCTTGATGTCTGCAATGGACAATACGATTGTTGCCACCGCGATGGGCAATATCGTAGCCGATCTTGGAAGCTTCGATAAATTTGCCTGGGTGACGGCATCCTATATGGTGGCGGTTATGGCTGGCATGCCGATTTACGGCAAGCTTTCCGATATGTACGGCCGAAAACGGTTTTTCCTGTTTGGACTTATTTTTTTCTTAATCGGCTCGGCCTTATGCGGGATTGCCCAGACGATGAATCAGCTGATCATCTTCCGGGCCATTCAAGGGATAGGAGGCGGCGCGCTCCTGCCGATTGCCTTTACCATTATCTTTGATTTGTTTCCGCCGGAAAAACGCGGAAAAATGTCCGGCATGTTCGGTGCTGTATTTGGATTATCCAGTGTTCTTGGTCCGCTCTTAGGCGCGATCATAACAGATTCGATCAGCTGGCACTGGGTGTTTTACATCAATGTGCCGATCGGCGCATTGTCATTGTTTTTCATTATTCGCTACTACAAAGAATCTCTGGAGCACAGAAAGCAGAAAATAGACTGGGGCGGCGCAATTACCTTAGTCGTATCCATTGTATGCCTGATGTTCGCCCTTGAGCTTGGCGGCAAAACATACGATTGGAACTCCATTCAGATCATTGGGCTGTTTATTGTATTCGCCGTTTTCTTCATTGCCTTTTTTATTGTCGAGAGAAAAGCAGAAGAGCCGATTATTTCTTTCTGGATGTTTAAGAACCGCTTGTTTGCCACAGCGCAGATTCTCGCTTTTCTGTATGGCGGAACATTTATTATTTTAGCGGTATTTATTCCGATTTTCGTTCAGGCGGTCTACGGCAGCTCGGCGACAAGCGCGGGCTTCATTCTGACGCCGATGATGATTGGATCAGTCATCGGAAGCATGATCGGCGGAATCTTCCAAACGAAGGCAAGCTTCCGCAATTTGATGCTGATATCTGTTATAGCTTTCTTTATCGGCATGCTGCTTCTTTCCAATATGACGCCTGACACAGCACGGGTATGGCTGACAGTCTTTATGATGATTTCAGGCTTTGGTGTAGGCTTTAACTTCTCCCTGCTGCCGGCGGCATCGATGAATGATCTTGAACCTCGCTTTCGGGGAACGGCAAACTCTACAAATTCATTTTTGCGATCATTTGGCATGACCTTAGGCGTCACCATTTTCGGAACGGTGCAAACAAACGTATTCACGAACAAGCTGAGTGACGCCTTCAGCGGTATGAAAGGCTCAGCGGGATCAGGCGCTGCGCAAAATATTGGCGACCCGCAGGAGATATTCCAAGCGGGAACACGTTCCCAGATTCCTGATGCGATCCTGAATCGCATTATTGACGCGATGTCATCAAGTATTACGTATGTCTTTTTGCTCGCTTTGATTCCAATTGTCCTCGCGGCGGTTACCATTTTGTTTATGGGAAAAGCCAGAGTGAAAACAACAGCCGAAATGACAAAGAAAGCAAATTAACATAAAAAAAGCAGTACATGCTGGGCATGTACTGCTTTTTTCTATTACACTCCTAATCTTGCAAGAATAAACGTCCATATACAAATGATCAATAACAGAATCAGGCTGTACGCCACTGTCCTTTTAAACAGTTTAGATTCCTTGCCTGTTTGGCCAACCGCTGCGGCAGCGATGGCGATAGATTGAGGAGAAACAAGTTTCGCCATGACACCGCCCGCCGTATTTGCGGCTAACAGCAAGTCTGAACCCGCACCGATCTGCGCTCCGGTGACAACCTGCAAATGGCCAAACAAAGCGTTATTGCTAACAACAGAACCTGTGATAAACACGCCAATCCAGCCGAGAACAGGACTGACAAACGGGAACAGGTCTCCTGTTTTCGCCAATGCTAACCCAATTGAAGAGCTGAGCCCTGCGAAGTTGGCCAGATTGGCAAAGCCCATCACGAAGCAGATCGTCATAATCGGCACCCACAGCTCTTTTCCTGTCTCCTTCAGGGAAGCAAAGGCATCCCGGGAGGAGAACTTTTTGCTGAACAGCCCTGTCACGATGACCGCCGCTAAAATCGCTGTACCAGTCGCTGACAGCAGATCAACTTTAAAGACTGCATCTAACGGCATGGCAGATGGCGCGATCGGCGGCATTTTCATAATTTGCTGATGCAGAAAAGGCATTTTGAACAGGAGCGTTGATTGATATAACAGTCCGCCTTCTTGAAAAAGCGCTTTGAAGGCAGGAAGGCTCCAGATGGTGATCGCCGCAGTTAAAATGTAGAAAGGAGACCATGCTTTCGCAATATCAGCGGCACGGTATGCCTTTTTCTCACCAGCATCGCCGGCCCCTTCCTCGCGGTAAATCTCTTTCGGCTGCCATTTGCGGAGGAAGAGGGCAAGCCCGCCCATGCTGAATAGGGCCGCCAAAATGTTTGCTAATTCCGGCCCGAGCACCGCCATTGTCAGTGTCTGAACCGCTGTATACCCACCGCTCACAACCAGAAGAGCGGGCCATGTCTGTTTGATTCCTTTCATTCGGTCTAATAAGAATACAAGCAGGAATGGTATTAAAAATGAGATCATCGGCAGTGTCCACATCAATGTCCGTGACAGCTCAAGAGCAGACAAATCACCAATCTGCGCCCCTGTGATGACAGGAATCCCGATCGCCCCAAAGGCTCCGGAGGCGGCGTTTGCAATCAAGCAGAGCGCCGCCGCTTTTAACGGTTTAAAACCAAGTTCGACGAGCAGCGCCGCACTAATCGCAATCGGAACACCAAAACCGGCCGCGCCTTCTAAAAACGCGTTAAAACAAAAACCAATTAATAATAGCTGTAATCGTTGATCAGGCGAAATGCCGGCAATGCTGGACCGAATAATGGTAAATTTCCCGGTTTTCACTGCGATTTTATAAAGCCACACCGCCATCAGGACGATGTAGCCAATGGGCCACAGCCCGCTCCCAATTCCTAACAAAACAGAAGAAATCGCTTTTTCAACCGGCATATGAAATGCCAAAACGGAGACGAAGAAACTGACGGCTAGGGTAAGAAATGCCGCAAGAATTCCTTTCATTTTCAAAACAGTTAAAGCCAAAAGAAAAAAGAGAATCGGAGTGAGCGCCACAAGTGCGCTCACATACTCGTTTCCAAACGGATCATACAACTGCTCCCACATTGACAATCAGCCCTTTACTCTAAAGTTGCGGTTAGTTGACTTTTTGTTCTGCAAAATGAGGTTTTAAAATGTTTTTAAGGACACCGGCGCTGTGAAGGAACTGTTCTTTTTCTTTCTCATTTAAGTTCAGCTCAGTGATACCTGCGATCCCTCCGCGGTTCACGACAGCCGGCACACCGATGTACACGTCATCTGCACCGTATTGCCCGTCCAAATATGTGCTGACAGTTAATATGCTGTTTTCATTATGAAGAATGGCTTTTGTAATGCGAGCAAGACTCATCGCAACTCCATAATAAGTCGCGCCTTTTTTCTCAATGATATGGTAAGCTGCGTTTTTCACATCATCTACAATTTGGTCCAGCTCCTCTTGTTTGTACGCATCGTTTTTCTCAACGAGTTCACTGACCGGGACACCGCCGACATTCGCGCGGCTCCAAACAGGAAGCTCTGTGTCGCCGTGCTCTCCGATAATATGCGCGTGCACGTTTTGAGGCGCTGCGCCAAAGTATTCGCTCAGCATGAAACGGAATCTCGCAGAATCAAGTGTTGTGCCACTTCCGATCACCCGCTCTTTTGGCAGGCCGCTGAATTTCCATGTAGCGTAAGTCAGGATATCAACCGGATTTGTCGCGATTAAGAAAATGCCGTCAAATCCGCTCGCCATGACTTCACTGACGATGCCTTTGAAAATCTTCAAGTTCTTTTCTACTAATTCAAGGCGTGTCTCACCAGGTTTTTGGTTTGCTCCGGCGCAAATGCAGACAATATCAGCATCCTTGCAGTCTTCATATGTTCCGTAAGATGTTTTGACCGGTTGTGGCGCAAACGCCTTTCCGTGGTTTAAATCCATCACATCGCCCATTGCTTTTTCTTTATTTACATCAATGACCACAAGCTCATCTGTGATCCCTTGGTTAATTAACGCAAATGCATAACTGCTTCCAACAAAACCCGCTCCGATTAAAGCTACTTTATTTACATGTTTGTTCATCATTAATCATCCTTCCAGGGTATGTTTCTCTTTGATGTCTTTTTGTTTGTGAAGTATTTCACATTTATATTGTGCAACACTTCACAAACTTTTGCAAGGGAAAAGTTTTGTCTGATTTATGAACAAAAAAGAAACCATCATTGATGGTTTCTTTCGGTAAGTCCCGTCTAGCATTGCCCTCAATGAGGAAGAGAACCGCTTAAGCCCGAGTCATTATATAAACCATTTTGCACGTAATCAAAGCCAGGCTGATTCTGGCCGGGCACTTGGGCGCTGCCATTATTAAAAATCACTTTGGCGTTGGTTGTATCCGTGTCCGCGGGCAGCGTCAGCGTGTAAATTCCATCTGCATTTTTAGTCATTGGTTTTCCAGGCCAAGATCCGGTCAATTCAATTGCCCGGCCCCCATCATGTTTATAGATATAAGCATTTACTTGGCTCCAATGATTCGGATTTTGATAGCCGATGGTTTTGGCCGAAGCTGGATCTCTTTTAACAAAGCTGTATTCCTCGGTCTTCGTTACCCCATCACTGTTCGTTCCTTTTAACATGATGGTGTATGTTTTGCCAAATGGATCTCCTTTTCCGATTGTGAATTGATCTCCATCCTTAAACGCTGTCTCTGGTCCATTATTGATTTGATAAACGGCTTTTGTTGTATTTGCATCTGCACGCAAGGTAATCGTCAGTTGATCATTGAAAGAATGTGTTACACCTGTTTTGTAATTCTCAAGGAAAACATGAGGCGCTTTTGCAATATCATCAGGATAAAGCACAGCCACAGATCTGGCATTGATCGTGCCTGTCAGTTTACCATCGTTCACTTGAAATGAACCCGCCCCAGCTTTATTATCATATCTGCCATTAGGCAATTTTGTTGGCGTATTGATAGAAACAGAGGAAGAACCTGCATTTGCCAGCACAACGCCATGTGAGCCGCGCTGATTCATAAATATCTGGTTGTTTCCATTCGGGTTCGAGAGTTCCTCAGGCTGTCCAGCCATCACATTGTGAAATCTATTGACCGCAGTGATAGCCTGATCTTCAAATAAAGCACTCCCGCGATCGCCTATTTGGCTTTTCCCCGGGAATCTCACACCATTTCCGCCTCCCTCAGGTCTGGAAAAGAAAAGAGGCGTACTGCCTGAACGAGAAGCTATCACCGCCCAGCCTAAACGGATATCATCATCGCTCATCCATGTCGACTCTTCATCATCATTGGCATACGTATCATGCGATTCTACCCATGTCACTAGCTTGTCCGCAGACACATCTGATGCATAGTGGGAGATATTCGACACGCCCAGATTACGATTCTTTAAAGCGGACCTTATGGAATGCCCATAGTTAGACGCTGTCACATTCATATAATTCGCATATGCAGCATCTCTTGAGGCACTATCCTGCAGGATTTCTCCGTATTGGAACTCTGCAGATGTATTTATGATATTCGGCCAAAATTGACTGCCGTAACTCCCATCATCCGGAAGCTCTATATGTTTGGCGGCATCAAATCGAAAACCGTCTGCCCCGTCATTCAATGCTCTTTCTAAGAACCTTTTCAGATAGGACTGTACTTGTGTATTTTGTGTATTCCAGTCATACAGCCCGAGCAATGAATTCTGCGTGACATCCCATCGATCAGACCAGTTTTTAATTTGTGTGTTTCCATGTGTCCAGTTTGGAATACTCTTAATCTCATTGGAAATCGCGGCATAGTCACTGGTGGTATGATTGATGACCGCGTCAACAATGACCTTTATGCCATATTCTTCAGCGGCTGCACACATTTCTTTAAATTCTTGTTCAGTTCCTAAGTAACGGTTGCCAATTTGGTACGATGTCGGCTGATAGAGCCAGTACCAGTTCGACATGCTTTTATTTCCTTGGTTCCCTTCCTTTACTTGGTTAATCGGAGACGTCTGAATGGCTGTATATCCTGCATCATGAATATCCTTCATATTGTGTTTTAACGTATTAAACGACCAATTCCAAGCATGAAGAATGGTTCCGCTTTTGATCGATGGCGCTGTAAGCTCATTTGATTTGTTAGCCGTTTCAGCATTCGAAGCCGTTGGTCCTGCCAGAACCAAATGAAACAGCAATAAAAATCCAGCGAATAACGGCAGTAAAGAGGTTTTGAATCGTTTTGCAAACATTCTTGACACTCCTTATTTGATTTTTGAAGACTTACTTCGGAGTCAAAAATCCCTCTTACTTCATTCTTCCGCTTCCTCCTTTCAAACTGATGTGAAGACTGGAGAATTTTGTTAACGCTTACATTTTAAATTATCACAATCAATCTATCAAAACAACTTGGCAGAGTGAATACAAATCAATGTTCCTATAAAAAAAGCTGCCCGAAACTGTGAACGCTTCCCTCGCTTTCCAAACAAAAAAAGAAACCATCTATTTTTCAAGATGATTTCTTTTTTATTTCTTCTTTTACCGCTCTTCTGTAAGCCAGCTTCACAATCACATACCGAAGCAGAAACAGAACGCCTCCGCAGACGATAAAAAGAAGAATCATTTTCAGCCAAGCGAAGAATGTATGGGGAATCCCCCTGTCGTACATCGTAAGCACCACTACCGCAAAGGCGACCGCAATTGATTCTATTCGCTGCTGCTTCACCCGTTTTTGCAGTTCTTCTTTGGTGTCTATTCTCGGCATGAGCATTCCGGATGCCGCAGCCCTGATGCAGTAATATAAGATAATGATGAACAAAAACACAAGGCTTGCAGCCCATTCTTTAAACGGAAATTCAAACATAATGCCGCGGATGATCACATCAAGCAGCGCAAATGCTCCCGCTATCATCCCAATCTCCGACCAGATTTTTTGTTCTTTTTCTTTTACTCTCTTATTTTTCCCATTCACGCCTGAAAGTCTATTACGCAGATTATTCATGACCTTCCTCCCGCACTTTTACGAATGGCTTATGGCTTACATGTTACAATAACAGCCTGCGCTTCTGCAATGAATAACTCAAAAGCCCGCCGTACAAGCCGGCGGGCAGCAATCGTTAAAACGGCCCCCAATTGATCATGACGCCGATCACGATAAAGACAAGCCCGATCAAGAACCAAATCAGAGCAAGCGGCACCATAAACCGCAGCCACTTGACATACGGAATACCGCTGGCGGCAAGCACTGCCATGAGAACGCCGGATGTCGGGTTCACACAGTTGACGACCCCTTCTCCAAGCATAACTGCCTCCACTGCAACCTGTCTCGTGATTCCCATCAAATCAGCGAGCGGCGCCAGGATTGGAATAAATACAACGGCTTCGCCAGACCCTGAAGAGATGAGAAAATGAAGCAGCGCACTGGCGATATACATGCCGATTGCCCCGGCAATCGGGCTGAATCCGTCCAAAAGTGAAGCCAAAGCATTGACGACAGTATCGAGGAGCTTTCCATTTTCAAGGATAACGGAAATGCTTCGTGCCATCCCGACAATCAGCGCCCCGTATACAAGGCTTTGGCAGCCCGTAATGAAGGTTTTGGCAATATCGTTCGCCGCAAGCCCGCCTATTAAACCGGCAAGGACAGAAATAAAAATAAATGTCGCAGCCATTTGGGAATCTGACCAGCCAAGCTTCAAAGCGCCGTATAAAAATCCGACAAGTGAGAGTCCCGCCACAGCCAAAATCAGCTTATGGCGAACGGTAAACGGCACTGACTGATCTTCTTCTTTACCGGCTTCGCCCATTCCTGCCGCAGGGAACCAATCTGTTCCTAACACACTGGCATCTTTTGATTTTTTTAATTTTCTCGTATACAAATAGATATAAATAATAGAAGACAGCAAAAAGCATATGTATATCACAACACGCAGGCCGATTCCTGAGAAAAGAGGGAGCTCCGCGATTGATTGTGATAAACCGAGCGGTGACGGTGATAATATGGTGGAGTTAAATCCAGCGTAGCAGCCGATGTAAATAACAGCGGCTCCCGCGACTGCGTCCCATTTTAAGGATCGTGCCACAATGAGGCCGATGGGGATAAAACCGATAACTGAATTCACGACAATCCCGGTTGTTCCGAGAATGGAGAACAACGCGCCGACAATACAAATAAATAATAATTGCTTTGTGCGGAATTTGCTGATGACATTGTAAATCAGGCCATTGATGGCACCCGTTTTTTCTAGAATAGCAATGGTGCCGCCTGTGAATAAAATCAGAAAGATGATGGGTGCTGATCCAACCATTCCATCCTGTAGAGAAGTAAAAAAGCTGATCAAGCTGACCGGAGACTGTTCAATTGAATGATAGCTTCCTGGAACAGCGGTCGTGACATCCCCCTTTGTCACGCGGTCAAATTCACCTGCCGGCACAATATATGAAGCGATTGCGCAAATGAAAGCAATCATAAATAAGAGGACATAGGCGTCAGGCATTTTAAATGTCATACGTTTTTTCTTAGGCTGTGTTTCGGCTGCTGGCATACTCATATTTCGATCCATCCCCTCTGTTTGAAAATATTCATTATTCTGAAAAGTAGCAATATGTGCTATATTATATACAGCCTATCTTCCTGTTTCAATATAAATAAAGTAAAGAAGGTAAAAATTCATTCTGATAGAAGGAGGTATTTCTTACCATGCAAAAGCTTTCAGAAGACATGAAACAAACCATTATGGATATCTTCGAGCATCTGCACGCGAACCCTGAAGTCAGCTGGAAGGAATATGAAACAACTTCATTTTTGAAACAAAAGCTTGAGGATTTAGGGTGCCGGACGCGCACGTTTTCAGACTGCACCGGGGTTGTCGGCGAAATCGGCTCAGGCTCACCTGTTGTAGCGGTACGCGCTGATATTGACGCGCTGTGGCAGGAGGTTAACGGCACATTTCGCGCCAACCATTCCTGCGGACACGATTCACATATGACAATGGCATTGGGCACGTTAATGCTGCTCAAAAAACAACCTGAGCTTCCGAAGGGCACAATCCGTTTTATCTTTCAGCCGGCAGAAGAAAAAGGCGGCGGCGCCTTGAAAATGATAGAAGAAGGCGTGCTTGATGATGTCGACTATTTGTACGGCGTTCACGTCCGTCCGATTCAGGAAACACAGAACGGCCGCTGCGCTCCGTCTATTCTGCACGGATCAAGCCAGCACATTGAGGGAACGATCATCGGGGAAGAGGCTCATGGCGCCCGTCCGCACCTCGGGAAAAACAGCATTGAAATTGCGGCATTTCTTGTACATAAGCTCGGACTCATTCATATTGACCCGCAAATCCCGCATACCGTCAAAATGACAAAACTTCAAGCCGGCGGTGAAAGCTCTAACATCATTCCAGGAAAAGCATCGTTCAGCCTTGATTTGCGCGCACAGACCAATGAAGCCATGGAGGCGTTAATCGCCGAAACAGAAAGAGCCTGTGAAGCGGCCGCCGCTGCATTCGGCGCAAAAATCGAGCTGCAAAAAGAACACAGCCTTCCTGCAGCAACACAAAACAAAGAAGCTGAAGCGATCATGGCAGAAGCCATTACAGATATCATCGGGGCTGAGCGGCTTGATGACCCGCTTGTCACCACCGGCGGCGAGGATTTTCATTTTTACGCCGTGAAGGTGCCGAATCTGAAAACAACGATGCTCGGACTAGGCTGCGGGCTCCAGCCGGGGCTCCATCATCCGCACATGACCTTTGACAGAAATGCGATGTTCAACGGCATTCACATTTTAGCGAATGCCGTATTAAAAACTTTTCAAAAGGCTGATTCACCCGCTGCCGCTTACGTAAAATAACGCAAAAAAAGCAGCCTGACACAGGCTGCTTTTTTTGATTACTTCTTCAAATCTTCAATTGAGTTGACATTTTTCATATATTGAGGAACAACAAGCCCCATCTTCACACCAGTCATACTGGTGCCAATATCATCATATTTGCCTTTATATTTAGCGGCGTATGCTTTATGGGTATTCGGCAGCCATGCGGAAAGGGATGCATCCGCACTTCCCGTCGCAATTGCAGTCCACATCGGCCCAGCCTCTACCTGAGTAAGTGTTACCTCATAGCCCAAGTCTTCTAAGACTTTGCCTATGACGTTTGTACTTGCAATCTCACTGTCCCACGCAACATAGGCAAGGTTGATTTTGTCTCCCTTCACCTTTTGAACGCCTTTTGTCCATTCGGCAATCTGATCCTTGTGTTTATTGACGTACTCAGCAGCAACTTTGGAAGGTTTCTCGCCTTCTTCCACCTTGATCATGATTTCGCCCATTTCGTCTTGCGTCCATTTAAACTGGCTCAGAAGCTTTGCGGCATTCGGCTGTTCTTTGCTGAAGCCTTTGCGTGTGATCGTATGGATTTCCTCTGCGCTGCCATAAGATTGTTTCGGATCATCGAGATATTTCAGCTTATATCTGGAGAACATCCAGTGCGGTGTCCATCCTGTAATGATAATCGGTTTCTTACGGTCGTATGACTTTTTAAGTGTAGCGGTCATCGCAGCACTTGACGCTGAAATCAATGTCCAGTCATTCAGGTCATAATCCTTCATCGCTTTGTCAGTCAGGGACATAATCCCTGAACCGGGGTCAATCCCGATGATGGTCTTATTCACCTGTTCTGCTGCGGATGCATTTTCATCGTTTTCTGAACCGCAGGCCGCAAGTGAGAGCGCCAGCATGGCGGAAACGCCGATGCCGATGATTTTTTTAAGCATCAGGCATTCCCCCTGCTTTTCTTCTTCACTTTAATATTTTGAGTAATACGGTCCAGGGTAATGGC
This sequence comes from Bacillus sp. FSL K6-0993, assembly GCF_037977205.1. Taxonomy (NCBI): domain Bacteria; kingdom Bacillati; phylum Bacillota; class Bacilli; order Caryophanales; family Bacillaceae; genus Bacillus; species Bacillus sp. FSL K6-0993. Next base: position 312,232 of record NZ_CP150275.1, on the reverse strand, counting down.
AACGATAACGATGGCGATACCGGCCTCTACTCCGACCCCGGTTTTCAGCTGTGTAACGGCACTGTATACTTCAGAACCAAGTCCCGGTGCACCGACCATTGCGGCGATAACAACCATTGATAACGCAAGCATGATGCTTTGGTTAATTCCGGCCAAAATGGTTTTTGTCGCAAGCGGCAGCTGAACTTTAAACAAACGCTGAGCTGTTGTGGAACCGAATGCCTCAGTCGCTTCAATCAGATCCGCCGGCACTTGTTTAATACCGAGAACAGTCATGCGGATTGTCGGCGGCATCGCGAAGATAACAGATGCAACAACACCCGGCACAACACCGATGTTAAAGAAGAAAATCGCCGGCAATAGATATACGAAAGCAGGCATTGTCTGCATTAAATCAAGAATTGGCGTTACAATACGGCGAACCGTTTCTTTCTGGGACGCCCAAATTCCGATCGGAACTCCGACCACAATCGAAATAATCACAGATGTCAAAACAAGCGCCAATGTTTGCAGCATTGGGTCCCAATATCCTAAATAATCGATCAGGAGGAATCCAATCAATGTAAATAACGCAATTCCCCTTGTACTGATCCACCACGCAAGTGCGGCGAAAATAATCGTTAACAAAATAGATGGAATAAATCCAAGACCAGTGACAATTCCATTTACAAAAGCGGCCAATCCGTTTGCAATTCCGTCGAAGAATCCGCCAAACGTCATCGTAATCCAGTCAACAAAACGGTCAATGATATCTGCTAAAGGTATTCTAGGCAGTCTATCCATCTTACTTCACCTCCTGTGCAGAAGGATCTTGAGTTTGTCCGTCAGTGCCTTCAGCATTGATATACTCGTTATTGCCGGCAAGTGCGCCAATCAGCGCGCCTCTTACGACAATCCCTTTCATTCTTTGCTTCTCATCTACAACCGCAATTGGAATATTCGCGTCAGACACAACGTCAAAAATCTCTGTCAGATACGTATTCTCTGGTACAGTCGTAAATTCTGTATTCAAGATGTCTTGAAGTGACAAATCAGACTCAGCCGCTTTTTTCGCATCAGACGCATAGATAACACCTAACAATTTCTTTTGTTTATCCACTGCGTAAATCGAAGAAATTCCAAGGTTTTTCATCAGCGTCAATGCTACGCGAGGCCCTTTATCAATCCGCACTGTTTCAGCGCGTTTCATAATGTGGCCTGCTGTGAGGACTTTAGACAAATCAACATCCTCGACGAATTTTGCAACATATTCGTTAGATGGATTCATCAAGATTTCTTCAGGCGTGCCAATCTGAACGATGTTACCGTCCTTCATTAGGACAATTCTGTCGCCGATCCGCAACGCTTCATCCAAGTCGTGCGTAATAAAGATAATTGTTTTTCCAACATTATCGTGAAGATCAAGGAGCTCATCCTGCATATCTTTACGAATCAATGGATCAAGCGCACTGAACGCTTCGTCCATCAGAAGGATGTCAGGATCATTCGTCAACGCGCGGGCAAGGCCGACACGCTGCTGCATCCCGCCGGAGAGCTGGTCTGGATATTGATGTTCAAATCCTTCGAGCCCGACGAGCTTAAGAGACTCAAGCGCTTTTTGCTCCCGCTCTTGTTTGTCTACGCCTTGAAGCTCCAGTCCGTATTCTGTGTTTTCAAGTATCGTTCTGTGCGGGAACAGAGCGAACTTTTGGAAGACCATGCTGATTTTTTTCCGGCGGACTTCCCGGAGCTGGTCTTTTGACATATTTGTTATCATGTCACCATCAATGTAAATACTTCCGGCAGTCGGTTCAATAAGCCGGTTTAACATCCGTACTAAAGTTGATTTACCGCTCCCTGATAGACCCATGATGACAAATATCTCACCATCATATACTTCAAAATCTGCCTGATTAACCCCAACGGTTGATCCGGTTGCTTTCAGGATCTCTTTTTTTGTCTTTCCGTTGGCAAGCATTTGAACTGCCTTCTTTGTTTGTTTTCCAAAAATCTTAGAGACTTTCTCGACTTTTATCTTAATTGGTTTCTCATCTACACTCATATTTTCCCTCCATATTAAGCAATCTTTATTACCGTAACATTTATGTAACTCCCCGCACAAACAGCATATTCTCTTTTATTCTGTACCATTTCTTTATAAACATCCATGTGACCACATAATCTTATTTATGCTTCTAAATGCTCTGTAATCCTCCTATATGATTGTATTTTACGGGTGATTTTTCGCCTATCTTTAGTTGAAAACGCTTTTATCGGAATTGAATTCCTCCTTCCTCTTATGACTTCCTGCTCCTTTACTGGAAAAATAAGTTGCTTTTTCAACACCCATTATGTATTATAGTTTCATGACTATGAAACAATCAGATGATCAAATCAGAGCGCAAATTTTCAAAGCACTGTCTGATGAATCAAGGCTTGCCATTATTCGTACGCTTTATGTCAGCGGAAAAGAACTAAGCTGCGGTGAAGTAGGTGAAAAGTGCAATATTGTCAAAACCACGGCATCTTATCATTTTAAAACGCTGCGTGAAGCGGGATTGACGGCAACTCGGAAAGATTCGCGGACAAAATACGTCAGTCTGCGTGAAGACACATTTCAAACTTACCTGCCTGGCTTTTTGGAAACCCTCTAACAAAGGGTTTTCTCTATACATATCTGTTTTATAGTTTCAAAGTTATAAAACAATAGGAGTTATAAAATTTGAATCGCATTTGGCTTTTCTTCAGTGTCATGTTTGTCATTGGCACGGATACCTTTTTGCTTTCGCCGCTTCTCCCCCTTTTACAGGATCAGTTTCATGTTTCTACTGATTTGTCAGGCTGGATGGTCAGTGCTTATGCACTCGGTTATGCGCTCTTCGCTTTCATTGCAGGCCCAATCTCAGACCGGCTGAACAGGAAAACAGTCATGCTGTGGGGACTTGCAGGCTTTATCGTATCCACGTTTTTATGCGGCATCGCTCCCTCTTTTGCCGCCATGTGCCTGTTCCGTTTTGCCGCAGGCGTTAGCGCTGCGTTTGTGACGCCTCAAATTTGGGCGTCCATCCCAGTCATTGTCCACCCTTCTCAGATCATAAAAGGCATGGGGATTGCGACAGCAGGTTTGGCCGCTTCACAAATGCTCGGACTTCCTATTGGAGGGTTTCTCGCTTCCTTTACATGGCATACGCCATTTTTCGTTTTGTCAGCGTGCTCGCTCATTCTTCTATTGCTCCTGGCGGCGGTCATGCCTGATATCCGGCCTTCTGAACAATTGATACGCCCATCAATTGTAAACCCCTATCGGGAGCTTTTTTCATTGCCGAAAACATCGGTTATTCTGCTTGCCTATTTTCTGTTTCAAACCGGAAACTTCGCTTCGTTCAGCTTTCTGGGTACTTGGCTTTCCGCAGATTATCATTTAACCGTGTCACAAATTGGCGCAGCTATGCTTGTACTCGGACTGGGAAATATGCTCGGGAGCCTTATCGGCAGCCGGGTTTCAGAAAAGCTGGGCATGTTTAAAACACTGATCAGCGGGATGCTGCTAATGGGCGCTCTCTATTTCGCTCTTCCGTTCTTTCCAAACTTGTTTTTTGTAGAAGCCGGCTTTTTTCTCACGTTCTTTACAGCTGGCATCATCTTTCCGTTAATGATGAGTGTCTTTCAATCCATTGCACCAAATGCGCGAGGAACCATCGCTTCCCTTTCCAATGCCGCTATGTATGCCGGAACCACTGTCGGTACAAGTATTGCAGGTTTTTTATATCAAAGCACACAGCATTTCGGAGCTGTCACAGGATTTACTGCCATTTTGTTCATACTTTCTATGACGCTCTACCAGACAATCAGTAAAACCGGGAAACGCCGCTCCGCAGCCCGGGCGCAATTGTAAAAAAAGCACCTCATTCAAGAGGTGCCTCAGATTGTTGACAAAATCCTAAAATGGTTTTCATTTTAGGATTTTGTCATCTTTTCAGCGTGATTGAAAACCCTTGAAGTCTAGGAAGGACGAGCATAGGAGCGGACATTCACAGGATGTGATGACGACGGCGTTTAGGCAGGACGCCTGAGAATTTAGCCGTTGATCCACTTCGCATTGAGCGCCGAAGCGCAGTCCTGACAACGAATGCGAGGGTTTGTCGACACGCTGAAAGCACCTCTTTCAAGAGGTGCTTTTCCTATTCCAGCTCAGTTTGTTTCGTTTCTTTCCCCATAATCAAAATACAAGCAACCGCGAGTAAGATTGCAATGCAAAAGATTGAAAAGATGACCGAAAACGAAATATGACGGGCTGCCAGGGTTCCGACGAGCAAAGGCCCGAAGATGCCGCCGATTCTTCCAAACGCTGCTGTCGTTCCTGAACCTGTTGCTCGAATCGCAGTCGGGTATTGCTCCGGGGTATAAGCATACAGCACGCCCCACGCACCGAGATTGAAAAACGATAACAGCATTCCAGCCGTAAGCAGAAGACTTAAGGAATCCGCCGTTCCGAAGAAATAGGCGCTTCCTGCTGTACCAATCAAGTAAATGACGAGTATCCACTTCCGGCCTGCTTTTTCAATCAGCCAGGCGGCAGAGAAATAGCCCGGTAGCTGAGCAAGCGTCATCAGCAGGACATATTCAAAGCTTTGAATCATGCTGAAGCCTTTCAGCAGCATGACACTCGGCAGCCATAAGAACATGCCGTAATAAGAAAACACCACACAGAACCAAACGATCGACAGCATTACGGTCGGCCGTATATACTGTCTTGCCCAGACGCTTTTTACATTCTCCCACACCGACCTCTTTTTGGCAGAAAGCGATTCATATTTCGGCGAATCAGGCAGACTCGTCCGCAGGTACAGCGCATAAAAAGCAGTCAGCGCAGTTAACAGAAGGGCAGCCTGCCAGCCGAAGCTTGGTATCACAAAGTAAGAAATCAAGGCCGCTGCGAGCCAGCCCACGGCCCAAAAGCTTTCCAAAAGCACAATCACTCTGCCCCGCTTTTCAGGCACAACCGCTTCCGAAACGAGTGTTGAAGCGACTGGAAGCTCGCCGCCAAGTCCCATTCCGATCACGAAACGAAGGATTAGAAATGCCGATAAGCTCGTCACAAAAGCGGAGATGCCGCTTCCGATGGAAAAGCATAAAAGGGTGATGATGAACACTTTTTTGCGGCCGATTCGATCAGCAAGCAAACCAAACAAAAACGCACCCGCAGCCATGCCGATGGAATTGACGCTTCCGATCCATTTCATTTCCTCGGGCGACAGATTCCACTCTACATGGAGCGCGGCGATAATAAACGATAATATTCCGACATCCATTGCATCAAACAGCCACCCCAAACCGGCGACGCCCAGCAGTTTACGCTGGGATATAGGCTGTTGTTTTCCCATTGCCAACACCTCTGATATGCAAAATGATTACCGTTTAAGTTTACACCTGTCTTTACACATTGTCATTAACTAAATGATGTAAATGAAAAACCCCGCTTATGTTCCACAAGCGGGGTTTTTATTATTGCTGCAATGCTGCTTTTTTAATATTATCCTGAAGCTGTGCAATTCGTTTCGCGCCGTCTTCGCGGAGGCGTTTGTTTTCTTCCTCGATTTGTTTTGTTTCCTGCATGCCGCTGACAATGGTGTTCCAAGACGATTCGATCGTTTCAATATCGATGCTCGGTCTGCCGGCCATTCTGGCAATTTCAACACTTTGGCTCGAGATGTTTTCAGCATTTCGTTTCAGCATCTCGTTTGTCCGGCGGTCAAGCTCGCTCATGGAATCAGCCACAAGCTTTTGCCGCTTTACCGTAACAGCCTGAATAATGCCGTTTTTGAAAATCGGAATGGTAATGATAAACGCGGAGTTGATTTTCCCGATCAGCTTTGCATTTCCTCGCTGCAGGAGACGGATTTGAGGTGCGGTTTGAAGCGCCACCATCCGTGCCATGTCCAGATCATACACCCGTTCCTCAAGCGCCTGAATGCCGTTGCGCAACGTATCGAGCTGCATTTGCGCCAGCTGGTTCCCGCTTGCCGCTTTTTCCTCATATGAAGGAAGGATCGACTGCATCTCTTCCAGTTTCATCTGCCCGGCAACGACGTATTTTTCAAGCTCCATATAGTATTTGATATTGTTTTCATACATTTCATCGAGCGTGTAGTTCGTCTTCGTCATCTCATCTTTGTATTTTGAAATCTCAACGTGGATTTTTTCAATCTCTCCGCCAAGTGTCTGATACTTTTTAAAGATTTTTTCAATCATGCTGCCGCCGCGTTTGAAAATTTTCGCCATTAATCCCTTTGGCTCATCAAAATCATTTTTGTCGAAGCGGTCCATGATTTTCCCAAGCTGAGTCAGCATTGTGCCGGAGTCTGTCACGCTTGTTGTTTTCATCATCCCCAAGATGCGGTCAGAGAACTTGGATATTTCAACGGCCGGCTCCTTGCCATACTCAAGCAGCTCCATTTGGTTTTTGACGTCAATTTGTTGAGCAAGCCGCTTTACTTCTGGTTCCTGACGGAGCTGAAGACGGATATCGTCAGCTTTTTGCTGGGAAATCTCTTCATTTTTATCGAGAACAAGCGGATTTTGATTTTCTGTTGTCATGCTTTTCTTCTCTCCTTATTTTTGGGTAATGGTTCTGAAGAGCCTTTTTACAAGCGAAGGCTCTTTGTAGTCCTGCTGAAACACCATGTCGTCCAGCCAGTGGATATCATACTGGTCCTCTTCAATAAACTGCTCAATATCTTGGTGTCCGGGCGGATTATAAATGATGATATCGATTCCGATTTCATTCAGGAACAGCAGGGCGGCAGCATCCGATCGCGTGAGTCCGCCGCTCATTTCCGTATGATATAAAACGAGTTTCGGAACGGTTTGCGCATAGTCGAACATTTGAATCAATTTCAGCAGATTAGCAGGCAGGTTTGTTGTTTGTTTAAACAAATAGATTTGAACATCCTTGACTTGTTCCTGATGCAAAGCCTTAAGCCGCGGGTGCCTGCACATTCTCGAAATCGTTTTGGCAATGGCAGTCTGAACGCCCGCCGGCAGCTGTTTGTACTGCCACACATTGCTTGCCATCAGCTTGTCCGGATCAATGTTCCCTTCTTGATCAAGTGCGTGGCTGTAGTGAAATTGATAGTTCGACTTTATTTCTTCTGTAAATGGAAAGCCTCTTACCATTTCTGTTTCCTGATAATCCGCTAGAGTATGAAGCCTGTTCCAATATTCCTTATTGTCTTTCGACACGCCCATAATTTTGGCGAATACATTCGGAATCTCAATTGAATGTTTATCTGCTCTGAAATTCGGCCGAATAAAGGCGCGTTCTTTCGTGATTAAAAACAATTCATCATAGGTCGTTTTCAGCGTAACGGACACCGGTGTGTGATCTCTGAACTGCCACGGCTTATACAGCATGGATTCCTCGTGATTCAGCACATGTTCAATTTCCTTTGTTGAGCGGTAAGCCACTGTTGATTTCCGGTCAGGTTTTTCTTTCGGAAACGGCTGAAGCTCCGAAACATCCGGGAGCTTTTCCGTAAAACCGAGCTCCTGCTTCGGGTCGACAAGCGCCAGCTGATCCGTTCCCGCCGGATGGAACAGTAGTACATCACAGCCGACTAGCATCAGATAATATAAGAAATAGAGCTGGCTTTTCGTCGCATCTCCATACCAAACAACCTTCGGCATCTCCCGCTCTATATCGGTTTTTTCCAGCCAAGGATTCAGGTGGTTTAAGGAAAACTTCGAGACATCAAGCAGCACTCTGCGAAAATCAGGATGATTCAGCCCCTTTTCATGACTGTCCGCAAAGGTATGTAAAAGCGTCATCAGCGCTTTTCTTAAATGGCGGTGCATCAAGGGATTTGAGTGCTTCGCAATCAGCTTTTCCCCGTCCAGAAAGGCAACAAAGCGGCTGACTGACAGCCCTTTTTCTTTCTGATTGATGGAATGAATATGCTGAAGCTTTTGAAATGTTTCCGGTTCGATTGTTTTATCAAGCGTTTCACTCAAAATCGTTATGCGGTCGTTTACAGACAGCTCATACAGCTCGTTATAGTAGTCCGTCTCATCAATAGGCGTGCCCAATATCTGACCGGCAAGACGAGAAAAAGAAAGGCCTTGTGCAGTTTCATAGTGATCCCGCTCCGGCAATGGCTGAAACAGCAGGCTTTTCCAATCGCCATCAGCCGGAAGTGCTTTATGAATGGTTAGTTCTTCTTGTCTCATCATATCCTCCTTTCCGGTTTGTCATTGAACGATATTTCGGTAACAAAAAAGGAAGGACATTGAACCTCCCTCCTTGTTTTGTTTTATTCTTCTTTTGAAGCGGCTGTTTGTTCGCGCACCTGCTTTTGTTTATTGATGTAGTGAATAATCAATGTTACCGCAAATGCAGCGATAATGATGATGAAGAATACGGAGTGCGGCATTTCGTAATGGAAAGCGCTCCCCGCCATTTTCAGCGCGATAATGCCGATTAAGACGAATGCTGTGTTTTCCAGCTCAGGAATTTTATCAATCAGCACAAGGAACACTTTTGCCACTGTACGCATCATTAAAATACCAAGCATACCGCCGATCAGAAGCACCCATACTTTTTCAGATACTGCAAACGCGGCCAGGATGCTGTCCACAGAGAAGGCAAGATCCATTAATTCTACTGAAATGACAGTCGCCCAGAAGATCCCGAACGTGCGGACCATCCAAGAGTTTTTCTTCATGCCGTCCGCTTCCTCTTCTTTTTCGCCTATCCAGAAGTGCTTAATGACGAGCCAAGCCAGGTAAAGCGCGCCAAGCACCTTGATCCACCAGAATTTAATGAGAAGCATACCGAGCCCGATGAAAATAAACCTGAAAATATAAGCTCCAAACAAACCATACGTTAACGCTTTTTTCCGCTGTTTTTCCGGCAGGTGTTTAACCATGACCGCAAGAACAAGCGCGTTATCGGCCGATAAAAGGCCTTCCAGAACAACAAGGGAACCGATTAAACCCCAGGAAACAGGATCAGTCAGAACTTCCCCCCACATTTTCCAATCGAAAAATGAAGCATACGTAGACAAAATATGATGTAAAAAGTCCAAGTTTTTTCCTCCTATTAATTTGAAACGGTGACTTCTCTATTTGTCACTCGCTTACACTTGCAAACCGTAATTCCGGCACAATGCAGCCAGCCCGCCGGAAAATCCGCTGCCGATCGCATTGAATTTCCACTCGCCGCCGTGTCTGTAAAGCTCACAAACGACAACAGCTGTTTCAATGGAGAAGTCTTCTCCCAAATCGAAGCGAAGAAGCTCATTCTGCGTTTCTTCATCCACAACGCGGACAAATGCATTGGAAACTTGTCCAAAGTTTTGGCTGCGTGCTTCAGCGTCGTGAATGGTCACTGTGATGCCGATTTTCTCAATGTGAGCCGGGATTTTTGAGAAATCAACGATAATCTGCTCATCATCTCCGTCGCCCTCACCCGTGCGGTTGTCACCCGTATGGATGACACCGCCGCTCGGATGTTCAAGGTTATTATAGAAGACGAAATCGAGATCATTTACGCAGTTATCATGCGCATCAACTAAAAAGGCCGAAGCATCCAGGTCAAAATCGTGTCCGCCGGAGTACTTGTTTGTATCCCAGCCTAAGCCGATCACCGCTTTTGTCAGTCCCGGATTTGTTTTTGTTAAATCAATGCGCTGTCCTTTTGATAATTGAATGGCCATACTGCCTCTCTCCTTTCTGCTCTTCGTATTTGTCTTAACCGACTTGCAAACCGTAGTCTGTTGCAATGCGGGCAAGGCCGCCTTGGTAGCCTGAGCCGATTGCGGAGAATTTCCACTCGCCGTTATGTCTGTAAAGCTCCCCTGCAATGATTGCCGTTTCAATAGAGAAATCTTCTGCAAGATCGTAACGGATGAGCTCTTCATTTGTTTCTTCATTTACGATGCGGACAAACGCGTTTGATACTTGTCCAAAGTTTTGGCTGCGCGCTTCTGCATCGTGAATGGTAATAACAAATGAGATTTTATCAATGTTTGCCGGTACAGCGCTGAGATTTACTTTTACATTCTCATCGTCGCCTTCGCCAGCACCAGTCAGGTTGTCGCCTGAATGAACGACTGAACCGTTGCCGCCTTCAAGCTGGTTGTAGAAAATAAAGTCGTTTGGAGATGCGCATTTGCCTGCAGCGTCTAACAGAAACACACTTGAGTCAAGATCAAAGTCGTGCCCGCCGTCATACTTGTTCGTATCCCAGCCTAAACCGACAACAACCTTTGAAAGACCCGGATTTGTTTTTGTTAAATCTACTTTTTGTCCTTTTGCCAATGAAATTGTCATGTTTCATCCACTCCTTTTCTTTTATACGTATCTGCTGATAATATCTTCTAATCTCGTATCGTTTGTGCCCTCACCGATCGCCGCAAACTTCCACTCACTGCCGCTGCGGTAGATTTCTGCTGTAATCAGGCTTGTTCTGCCGGCATAATTGTCTCTCAAATTGTACTTGAGCATTTCTTCATGATGAGATTGATCAACTACGCGGATAAACGCATTTTGAATCATGCCGAAATCTTGTTTTCTTCTGACACAATCGTAAATGTTTACTACAAATACAAGCTTATCGATGTTTGCAGGCACTTTATCTAAATCTATCATAATTTGCTCGTCATCGCCCGCACCGTCACCCGTCAGGTTGTCGCCTGTATGCTGTACACCGCCGCAGCGGCTTTTCAGGTTGCCGAAATAAATCAGGTTTTTCTTATCGGTAAATTTTCCGTTTTCCAGCATCAGCACTGAAGCGTCACAGTCGATATTCGGACCGCCTCCGCCAAGCAGTTTGCTGAAGAATCCTCCGCCTGAGGACACTGGGTCCCAGCCGAGACCGACCATCAATTTTGACAGACCGGCTTTTCCTTTTGTTAAATCAATTCGTTGACCTTTTTCTAAAGAAATTGCCACACGATTCACTCCTACTCATCGAAATGTGAAGATAGTCACATTTATTTTTACGCTCACAAGGAAAATAAGCCGTAAATTACTAATATATACGTTTGTTATTATATCAAAGTTTCGTAAAAGTTAAGAATAATTGACGAAAAACCTCGAAAAAAAACTTCCATATTTGATATATGATTTGCAAATGCTATAAAGTGCGCTTCTTAAACAAACCATTTGACGCGGGCAAGTCATTTTGCCTATTCTGGTGTCACCATCTAAAAACAGACAGAAAGGAAGCGGCCTTTTGATTCATTTAAGCATACTTGATCAGGCACCTGTTTCTAAAGGAGAAAGCCCTGTGACAACTCTTCAGCATTCGGTTGAGCTTGCCCAATTAAGCGAAGAGTGGGGCTATAAGCGTTATTGGTTTGCCGAGCATCACAGCACGAAAGGACTGGCAAGCACAGCGCCTGAAATCATGATCGCCCGCATCGCAGCACAGACAAACACAATTCGTGTCGGATCAGGCGGCGTGCTTCTGCCCCAATACAGCCCATTTAAAGTGGCTGAAACCTTTCGCCAGCTTGAGGCCCTGTATCCAAACCGGATTGACCTCGGCGTCGGTCGTTCTCCCGGCGGCACGACAAAAACCAGGCTTGCATTAACGGACGGGGTGAAAAAAAGCTTAACCGAATTTAACAGACAGCTGCAGGATGTCTCTTATTTTCTAACAGATTCCCTTCCTCCCGACCATCCGTATGCCGGAATCAAAGCGGCGCCCCTTATTGGTACGGCACCCGAGCTATGGGTGCTCGGTCTTGGTGAAAACAGCGCAAGACGCGCGGCGCACCAGGGGATTGGATATGTATTTGGGCATTTCATTAATCCCGAGCGAGGAGAAAATGCATTCCGCATCTACCGGGAAAGCTTTCGGCCCTCAGCCCATTTTTCGAATCCGTCCGCACTGTTTACGATTTTTGTCATTTGCGCAAAAACAGATGAAGAGGCAGAAGAACTCGCATTAAGCCAGGATTTGTGGCTTCTTCGCGTCGGGAAAGGCTTGGACAGCCGCGTGCCAAGCATCGAGGAGGCGAAAGCCCATCCCTATACAGCGTCCGATAAAAAACTCATAGAAGAAAACAGAAAGCGGATGGTGATCGGTTCTCCAACCACTGTCAAACAACAGCTGTTAGACCTCACAGACCGCTATGAAACAAATGAAATCATGGTTCTGTGCAATGTATTTGATTTTGAGGCGAAAAAAGAATCGTATGAGCGCCTTGCCGGATTGTTTCTATAAAAAAAGCAGTTTTCCCTGGGGAAAACTGCTTTTCATGTTATCGGCGCCTTTTTTTGCGCTGAGCTTCTTTTTTGATAAACGTCCAAACTCCCTGAACTGCAAATCCGATTAATAGCAAAACGATCAATAGCAGGGTAATAGACGGACCTGGCGGCGTCCCGAGCTGATAGGATGATGTCAGTCCCGTAAATACACTGAATAACGAAATGAGTATGGCTGTAATGAAAACCATGTTAAAGCCTTTTGCAATTCTGATGGCGAATGCTGCCGGCAATACGAGCAGGGCCGAGACAAGAAGGACCCCGATGATCGGAATAATGACTGAAATCGCAAGGCCTGTGACAATACTGAATGACAATGAAAGAACGTTTGTATTGATTCCCGATGTTTTGGCTGTTGCTTCATCAAACGTCAGCAGGTAGAGCGGCCTTCTCAGTACGATAAAATAAAGCAGGATCAGCAGTGTGATAATACTGATAATATAGACCTGCTGCTGGTTGACTGTCACAAGCGATCCAAATAGGTATTGATCGATGCTCATATTGGCTGTGCCTTTGGAAAGGCTGATTAAAAACATCGCGAAGGACAAACCAGCTGCCATCAAGATCGCAATGGACACTTCTGAATAAGTCCGATACGCCCGCCGCATGTATTCAATTCCGATTGCGCCGATGGTCACGACGACTATGCTTGCTGCGGTTATATTGGTGCTGAGAAAAAAGCCGATGGCAACACCTGACAATGAGATATGTGAAAGTGTGTCAGCCATTAAGGCCTGTCTTCTGAGAACGAGATACACTCCTAGTATCGGAGCCATGACGGCGATCATGCCGCCTGCTAGAAAAGCTCGTCGCATGAATTCCAAGTCAAACATTTCCATCCGCCTTTTTCTCCTCTCTCTAATCGAATCACTTTATCTAAAAATTGCTGTACTTCGTTTTGTTCGTGAGTAACCATCACAACTGTGCGGTTGTGATTTTTCACAAGGTGATGCATAAATTCGTAAAATCCTTTTCTGCTGTCGTAATCAACAGCTGTCGTCGGTTCGTCCAGCATCAGCAGATCCGGGTTGCTGGCAAGCATTCTGGCGATACAGATTTTCTGTTTCTGTCCGCCTGATAAATCACCGATTTTACGATGGCGGAGCTCCCACATTTCCACCATTTTCAGTGCTTTTTCTACTTCAAGATGATCTTCTTCATTTAAACGTTTAAACCATTTCCCTTTTGTGTAGCGGCCTGACTGAACAAGCTCCAGCACCGTGCTCGGAAAGCCGGCATTAAATGAAGAAATTTGCTGCGGGACGTACCCTATGGTCAGGCGTTTCCCTTCTGTATTCCTTTTACTGATCGTCACTGTGCCTTCCCACGGTTTCAGCATGCCGAGCATTACCTTTATGAGCGTCGATTTAGAGGCGCCGTTTGGTCCAGTGATGCCGACGAACTCACCGCTTTCAATATCAAGTGATACTTTATCTAAAACAGGCGTATGGGAATAGCCGAAAACGATATCTTTCAATGAGACGAGATTCATGTTAATCTTCCTTTCTCACAAAGAAATAGTGTGCACCCTCCGGCGCACACTATCTTATGATTTAACCAATAGTGAATCTTTCAGGGCATCGAGGTTTTGTTTCATAATGTCGATATACCCTAAACCTTTATCCTGTTCTTCTTTGCTCAAGCCTTCCAGTGTATTCAGCACTTCTGTCTTCGCGCCGATTTCACTGGCGAGCGTATCTGCGACCTTTGAGGATGCAATTTCTTCAAAGTAAATGACTTTTACATTATGTTCTTTGGCATATGTTTTCAGCTTTGCCAAGCTGGCTGCGCTCGGTTCTTGGTCAGGTGAAAGCCCTGCAATCGGAACCTGCTTCAAGCCGTATTCTTTTGCCAGATAGCCAAAAGCTGTATGCTGCGTGATAAATTCTTTTTTCTCCGCTTTTTTTGCGGTTGTACGATATAGTTTATCAAGATCCTGCAGTTTTGCAATATATTCTTTACTATTTTTCTCATAGTATTCTTTGTTATCCGGGTCCTGCTTCACGATTTGCGCCGTAATATTTTTAACTTCCTTCTGTGCCAGAACAGGGCTGAGCCATACGTGAGGGTCCATTGCATGACTGTGCTCATGCTCTCCATGATCATGCTCTTCGTGTTCTTCTTCAGAGCCTTCCATTAAATCAATGCCTTTGCTTGCATTAACGAAAACGGCATGGCCTTGGCCCATGCTTTTTTCAGCTGACGGAACCCATGTCTCCATGTATTCACTATTATAAACGAACAAATCAGCATCCTGAATGTTGGCAATGTCTTTCGGCGTCGGTTCCCAATCATGCGGTTCAACGGAAGATGGGATTAACAGATCCACATCGCCTTTGTCTTTTACAATTTGTTTTGTGAATTCATACATCGGGTAGAACGTTGTGACAACGTGCAGTTTATCACCCTTTGAATCCGCCGACCCTTTTGTTGATGAGTTGCCGCATGCTGCAACTAATAAAAAGCACGCTGCAATCACAAACAAACCGCTCCATTTTTTAAACATATCGTATATCCCCTCTTTTTCAGTAACTTTAAATCAAAATGATAACGATTTTGTAATCCTATATCATAATAAACCGAAGTCATTACGTTTTGCAAGAATAAATTTCATTTTCATTTATTCTTCCCGCCTGCAGAGCGGATATATGTACTAAAAAAACCCGGCTAAGAATGCCGGGCTACTTAAATCATTAGTTTGTTTTGTCCAGAAGATAGACCCTGCTCTCATAAGGCCGGAACACCATTTCGTCAGCAAGATCATCGTTGTTATAATTGCTGAGAAGCAGAGAGGCCTGAGCTTTGCCGCAGTTCTTAGGCCACTGAAAAACAGCCTGCTCTTTTGAAAAATTATTGACCGACAAAAGCTGCTGTTTACTGTTTTCTCTCATGTATACAAACAACTGCGGATCGTCCGGAAGCAAAAGATCAAAGCTCCCTTTCATGAGGTCAGCGTACTGCTTTCTCAGGCTGATCAGCTTTTTGTAATAGATTAAGACAGAATCAGGATCTCCCTGCGCTTCCTCCACATTGATTGCGGTGAAGTTCGGATTGACCTTCAGCCAAGGCGTGCCGTCAGTAAATCCGGCATTTTTGCCGCTGTTCCACTGCATCGGGGTCCGGGCGTGATCCCGGCTTTTGGCTAAGATCGATCTCATCACATCATTTGGATCATAGCCTTTTTCAAACACCCGTTTATGATACATATTGATCGTTTGGATATCTTTGTAGTCTTCAATCCGGGTAAACGGCGCATTTGTCATCCCGATTTCTTCTCCCTGATAAATATACGGCGTGCCCTTCATAAAATAAAGTACGGTTGCCAGCATTTTCGCTGATGTTTTACGGTATTCCCCATCGTCTCCGAATCTGGACACAATCCGGGGCTGGTCGTGGTTGCACCAAAACAATGTATTCCAGCCTTGATGTTCAAGCTTCTTTTGCCATTTTGTCAAAACCGATTTTAAATCAGAAAGCTCAAGGGGCTTCAAATCCCAATGTTCTTTTCCGGGCTGCTGATCAAGCTCCATATGCTGAAAGTGAAAAATCATATTCAGCTCATGCTTATCTGTTCCCGTATATTTCAGGCCTTCTTCCGGTGTGACACTGCCGACCTCTCCGACAGACATGACATCATATTGAGAAAACACTTCATCTGTCATTTCTTTTAAATAGTCATGGATTCTTTCGCCATTTGGCTGAAAGGGCCTCGGCTCTGCCTGCTGATTGATATAGTCCTCATACGAAGGAAGATATTCTTTCTTAGAAATGAGATGGAGCTGATCAATTCGCAAACCGTCGACCCCTTTATCGAGCCAAAATTTCATCATGTCATACACCGCCTGGCGAACTTCGGGATTTTCCCAGTTTAAATCAGCTTGTTTGACGGCATTCATATGGAGATAGTACTCTCCGGTGTGCTCTTCGTATTGCCAGACCGGGCATCCATAGTCTGAGAGCCAGTCCGTCGGCGGGCCGTTTTTTGTGCCGGGACGCCAATAATAATAGCTGCGGTATTTGCTGTTTTTGTCCAGCTCCGCTTCTTTAAACCACGGATGCTCGACCGAGGTGTGATTTAACACAAAGTCCATCACCAGCTTTAATCCCCGCTGATGCACCTGGTCCAGCAGCTCGTGAAAATCGTCCATTGTTCCGTAAGAATCCATAATCGCCTTATGGTTTGTCACATCATAGCCGTAATCAACATTCGGAGAAGGATAGATCGGGCAAATCCAAATCACATCTGCCCCGAGCTCCTTTATGTAGTCAAGACGGGAAATAATCCCCCGCAAGTCCCCAATTCCGTCTCCATTGCTGTCCTGAAAGCTTCTCGGGTAAATTTGGTACACCACTGCATCCTTCCACCAGTCTGTTTTCATCCCGCAATCCCCCTGTTTTGTCTTCTATTCAAGCTGAGATGGATAAAGTGTCATTCCGCCGTCGACGAAAAGTGTTGTGCCGGTCACATAGCTTGCTTCCTCAGATACGAGCCAAGCTGCTGCTGCCGCCACTTCTTCAGGCTTTCCGAAGGCTTTCATCGGAATTTTTTTCAATTGTTTTTGCCTGCTCTCTTCCTTTTTCGTATCAACATTTGATTCTGTGGCAATGGTGCCGGGCGCTATCGCATTGACGCGGATTCCCTTATCCGCATAATTGAGCGCCAGCGTTTCCGTCATCATCTTGATGCCGCCTTTGGATGTGGAATACTGAACGTTGACTGGGCGCGGAATCTGCTGATGAACACTTGAGATATTCAGCACATTGCCCTTGATATTGTTTTTCATCATGTGGTTAAGTGCTGCTTTCGCTCCCAGAAAGGTTCCGGTAACATTGACATCAATCACTCTCTGCCAATCTTCAAGACTCATCTCATGCGGCATCGCCTCAACGCCGTTAAAACCGGAGTTGTTTACCATCACATTGAGCGTGCCGAAATGCTCTAAAGCTGTGTCCAAGAGCGCCTGAATCCCCTCTTCTTTTGACACGTCCGCCTCAACTGCGACGGCTTTCCCTCCGTTCTGCTTAATGATTTCCAGAGTTTCATCGGCTCCAGACGGGTCGCTGTGGTAGTTTACAACAACATTCATTTTCTCCTGTCCGAACCGTTCCGCAATGGCTTTCCCGATTCCTTTTGAAGACCCTGTCACAATCGCTGTTTTTCCGGTTAAATCTTTGTACATACTTGATATCCTCCTCTGATTTCTCACTATGCAGTGGAAAATACCCTGTTTTTCCGAGTTGAAAACAGCACAAAAAAAGCAGAGAACCTGTAGTTCTCTGCCATTTCCTATTGAAAACGCTGCTCGGCAAGCTTCTTTTTAATATTCATCAGCCTGCGGTAAAAGAAAGCAGCGGACTCGTAATGTTCCAGCTGATTGAAACGTTCCGCTGTATCATGCAGCAGATCTTCGGCGTCGGCAAGAAGCTGCCTGGATTCCAGCAAGTCAAAGCATTCTGTAAGCACGTTCAGGTCGCCGCTTCCAAGATACAGCTCATGAATGAGGCGGAATTTCGTCAAGTACATGTCATCCTCCCATTCAGCCGCGCTCTTTATCCCGCGGTCATACGCCTCTACTGCCTTGTCGTATTTTCCCTCTTTACAGTAGATATGGGTCAGTGAAAATACAGCTTGAACAGCTTGCTGAAAGTTGTGCTCCTCAAAAATGGCGGCGGCTGTTTTGAAATAGCCCTCCGCTTCTTTGTAATCACCCAGACTGTACTTACAGTGTCCGACATTATAATAGGCAGCGGCGATCATGTACGCTTCTTCAAGCTGCCTGGCATGATCTAAAGCGCTGCACAAGTGGGTCAGTGCTTTTTCATGATGATACACATCGGTCAAATTTCCGGCGATGATAAATTCACACTGAACCCGGCGGCGACCGTACAGTTCATATTTCGTATAGATATCAAGCGCCTGGCTCGCATAATTCATGGAAAAATACGTTTGTTTGATGTGATAATACACTTCTGCGACTTTAAAAAGAAACTCAGCTTTTTCGATCTCATCCTCGACATACTCGAGCTTTTCCTCGGCATGTTTATAATGGTCGATCGCTAATATGAAATTTTTCTGCTTGAATTCGTACATTCCTCTGAAATAATAAAAGTAGTATTCCAATAAGCCCGTGAGTTTTTGCTGATTGCTTTCAATTTCGTTCAGCATATCAGAGAACGGAGGCTTGGTGTCGCTGTCTTTCACCGGCATCAGCTTATCAAGCATGATTCGATGGCGGAATTCCATCAAGGAAAAATATAAAAGCAAGTCCTGGTTCTCTTCCATATCTTCTAAATCGTATTCAATCTCCTGCTTTAACGCTTCTGCTTGATCTGCTTCAAATGCGCGAATGAGCTTGTACCATTCATTCAGCTTTACTGCTACTTCTTCTGATGGAATCTTTGCTCTCATCGGTCTGCCTCCTTCCTCCTGCTACTATTTATGTTATATTTTATCATAGCTGTTCGCTTTTAGAGAGAGTCAATCACTTAAAAGCGTTAACATTCAGCACATCTTGAGAAAGTGAGACCGATATGAAGTTACCCGCAAAAACATTTGTCATCTTATGTATTCTATTTCTTCTAGATCTTTGTTTTAGTTATATTCGGCATGAATGGCATTCTCAAAACGCCTTGCAGGACATGCCTGTCCCCTCGGATCTTCATCCGATTGTGAAGCAGAATGCCGATGCACTCAAAGCCGCTGCAGCGAATAAAGGCATTACCGTCGTCATTACTGAAGAATTCAGGTCCTTCAAGGAACAAGATGAATTATATAAACAGGGACGTACAAAAAAAGGGAATATTGTCACCTATGCAAGAGGAGGGGAATCGTATCATAACTATGGTTTAGCGATTGATTTCGCCCTTCAAAAAAAGGATGGAAGCATCATATGGGATATGGAATATGACGGCAATCAAAATGGAAAATCAGATTGGCTGGAGGTTGTCGAGATCGCTAAGACACTCGGTTTTGAATGGGGCGGGGATTGGAAACGATTCAAGGACTACCCCCACTTGGAGATGATTCCTAACTAGACACCCCTCACAGCCTTTTCTTTTTCCTAATGTGCGCATCAATATAGGAAGGGTAAACCGGCTTATAGACAAGTTTGTAGTGCTGGTCACTGCCTGCAGTAAAATCAGGCTGCCATTCCAGCTTCACATCAAAAGCGGCTAAAAACGCTTCTCTCGCTTCTTCAGCGGAAACATCCGGCCTGTGATTTATCGCTTCCAATTGTTCAGGTTCAATATCAGGCGCCATAAAAGCGTCAATCAACCCAGTTTCCGGATTGACAATGATGCGGGCAGCGCCGAACCGCAGCGGCACTCCTTTATACCAGACAGAAAAATGGTTGCGGACTCTCCCTCTCTCATCAATTCGGACGGGATTCACCCTGAAAAACTCAGCCGCTCTCGGATAGAGGGCATACAAAAATTGAAGCGCTATCTCTTGGCATTCTTCCGTGGAGCATTGGCGGTTGTTCGGCCGCTCCATAAAAGAAAGCGCTGCTTTTAATTTTCCGGTTCTTTTATCCGTCTTCATTTTGATTGTGTTTTTATTTCTCATTTCAAAATAGCTTCCGATGCTTAAATCCTTACGCTCCGGCGAAGCGCCCCTGCGCCATGTGCTTCCAATTTGTTCTCCAAAGTCTCTTTCACTGACTTTCTGCATATCAGAGGTAAAACCCAGCAAGGCAAATATATCAACTTCTTCCTTGTTCTGAAGCGGCGGCAGTGGCGCCGTGTTTTCTATTCTTTCATCTGCGATATGCTGGTCGGGCACAATTTCGTCTACATCTGCAGGATAGCTGTATCCCGGGAGAATCGGTTCATATACGAGCCTTGGTTCCTGTTCGCCATCAATGACATCGTACATCAGCTCAAAAGACATTGTGTTTAAGTAATGGGACACAACCTTCTCTTTTGCTACAAATTCCGTCGGAACTTCGGCTTTATGCCCTTCCCCGTAATATAGAAAGTGGACAATCTGACCGCTGCGTGTCATATCAATTAAAAAGCCTGAATTGGGAATCGGAAGCCCCAGCTCCATTTTGGTATAGACAAACCGGATGTGCTGCCCCCGTTCTTCCTTGCCTTGAAAATGAAAATTCATAAATGTGCCGGGATGATTGGCAGCGGCAAACTGAAGAGCCGTCAGCTTCAGCTCGGCATCTGGAAGTTGTTTGTCTGTCTCGGAGCGGACAGTTGTTGAAAAGGTGAGCAAAGCGCCGTCATTTCTAAGTTCAACTGTAATGTGCTTTTCCGGATCTTTAGGGTCCTTCCAGATAAAATATGCCTGCCCGTTCTTCTTTTGCTTTTGGTCGTAATCTTCTATCTCAATCTCATAATGCGTCGGTACTTTTCCGATCTCCTGCGCCTTCTTTTTCAGCTGTTTATTAACCAATGAAGTCATCCCTTTCAAAGAGTCTACGACAAAGAGAATCCTGTTTATTATATAAAAAGACCTTTCTTCATTTAAAGTGAAGAAAGGTCCTTTTCTATTATTGTCATTGTTTTTCGAGATTCTTTCTGTTACTTTCATCACATACTCTCTTCTATATCCGAGGCAATTGCGTGACTTTTGGCTGTTTCACCATAAGCTGAAGACAGCCTCTCCTGTATGTGCATCGATAAAATGCGGATACACCGGCCTATAGACGAGCCGGTAGCTGTGTTCTTCATTATCGTGATATTCTCTTTCCCAGCCAAGCTCAACTTTAAAATGCTGACAAAAGATAGACTTGGCTTGTTCAACTGAAATGGCCGGCACAGGATCAATGGTTGCCAGCTCATTTGGGTCAATATCCGGTCCCATATAAACGGTGATATACCCTGTCTGGCGGCTGACACAAATTCTGATCTGCCCAAATCGGATCGGAACTCCGTGACAATGCGCTTCAAATGTAAAAACAGCGACTGCGTTTTCCTCTTCATCCTTTTCGTCGTATCTGATCCTAAAATATTGATCGGCATTCGGAAATAAAGCAAACAGAAAGCGAAGCGCGATTTTTTCACACTCTGCCAAAGTTACTGTCAGCGGCCCTTTTTTCTCCATAAATGACATGACGCCTTCAAGTTTTCCGGTTTCTTTGTTATAGATGGTTTTCAGCACTTGATGAGTCCGTCCCTTAAACCAGCTGTCCATGCTTTTATCCGCCGGCTGATACACAGGGTCATCCGGATTCCGCCAAACGATTCCGATTCTCCCATCTCCCAAATCCGCTTCCCGCTCTTTGACAAACCCATTTTCAATACCAATCATGCTGTCAGGATCGGCCTTTTCGTGGATGCCCTCGAATAAAGGGAGAGGAAAGCTCTCAGGCTCCCTGTAATTATCGTCATCATCAACTCCTCCTTGTTCTTCTTGAACCAAATCCGCAGGTACGGTAATCGCCCTACATTCAGGCTCATACACCAAATGCGGCTTATCATCTCCATTTTTGTAAACAGAACGATGGAGAACCTGAAACAAAAGGTCGAACTCCACGTCCTTCTTGATAAAGGCAAGTGCCTCTTCAACATCCGCGACCCTCTTTGGCTTGATGATGCTGCCTGCTTCGCCGTAATAGCGGAAGTAAACGATCTCACCTGATAAGGAAACATCAGCCATAAATCCGCTCATGGGGAGAGGAAGCCCAGCCTCCATTTGAACATATGAAAATCTCACTTTATTGCCGTATGCACGGTCATTTTCTTCACGAACAAAGGCAGAGAGTGCCCCCGGATGATGAGTCTCGACAAATTGGCGCATGATATCCTCTAGTTTCTCCTCAGACAGCCTTTCTCCGCTTTCAGGTTCAATATCACGGGAAAGGGATTCCAGCTCTCCGTCCGGTCCAAGTTCCACGATAATGCCGATATTCTCATCCTGAGGATCTGCCCAACAAAAATGAGCTCTTTTGTCATCACCGCCATAATCTTCAATTTCCAGTTTTAAGTGTGTCGGCACCCGGCCGATTTCCAGTGCTTTTTGTTTCAGTCCCTCTTTCTTCACAAAGGCAGCCCCTTTCATCCTTCTTAAGTTCCCTCCAACTAATCAAAAAGTAATAGTCTAAAATACACAGTTTTCTGAGTTTACCAGTTTTACCAGAACATTTTTCACCAAAAATAGGATGATGAACCTATTCAATATAAAAGCTAATAATCTTAAAATTAATTCCGTTGTAACTTTTTATAGGTCCATTCATGACAAAGGAGGGCGGAGTTTCCAGAAAATCCGGTGAAAACCGTGAGAAAAGAACTGATTTTTTTGGTTATATGATGCTAATCCATTCAAAAAGATCCATTTCTCAAAGACAAAAGACTCCCCTTTCCTAAACCATTTGAGGAGGAAAAATGAATGTTTCAGAAAAAAACGTACGCTGTTTTCCTAATTCTTCTGCTGATGATGTTTACAGCTGCTTGTTCCGGCAGCAAAACAAGCGCGGAGAAGAAAGAATCAGAAACAGAAAAAAGCTCAGATATAGCTCAAGTCAAAATCAAGGATGTCTCTTACACGCTTCCGTCTAAATATGATAAGTCCACTTCAGATGACCAGCTTGTGTTAAAAGTCAATGTCGCGGTGAAAAACACAGGAAAAGACCCGCTGAATGTAGACAGTATGGATTTCACATTGTATCAAGGTGATACCAAAATGTCTGACACAGACCCTGAAGACTATAGCGAAAAGCTTCAAGGCAGCACGATTAACGCTGACAAATCCGTAGAAGGAAATCTTTTCTTCGTTGTAGATAAAGGCAAGCAATACGAGCTTAACTATACGCCGGAATCTTACGGTGATAAAAAGCCAAAATCAGTTACTTTTAAAATTGACGGAAAAGACAAAAAAATCCTGGCGACGGCAGATAAGCTCCAAGATTCTGCAAAAGCGTTATCAGCTTATGTTGATGTCCTTCTTTTCGGCAAAGATAACGCCGATTTCGAAAAAATCACCGGCGCTAACAAAAATGAAATTGTAAATGATTTTAATGAATCAGCCAAAGACGGTTATCTCTCAGCTTCTGGCCTTTCCAGCACATATGCGGACAGCAAAGCGCTTGATAATATCGTGAACGGCATTAAAGAGGGATTAAGCAAAAACTCTTCCATTCAGGCAAAAACGACTTCAATCTCTAAAGACGAAGCAATTGTTGAAGCCACAGTTAAACCTGTAGATGCATCTTCTCTTTCAGACCGTATCGAAGACAAAGTGAAAGACTACTACAGTAAAAACTCTAGTGCCAGCTATGAAGAGGCAGTGAAATACGCGCTTCAAGTCTATCCTGAGGAATTCAAAAAGCTTGGACCTGCTTCATCTGAAAAAACAGTTGAAGTGAAAATGAAGAAAAATGACATCGACCAATGGCAGCTTGATATGGATGATTACAGAGCAGCAGAATTAGTCGAAGCATTCATCAAAGAATAAAACACCAAAAGGAAATAGCCGTGACGGCTATTTCCTTTTTATTTAAAAATGTCGCTGATGAAATTCACTTCGTCTTCGGTCAGTTCAATGTTCAAGGTTTTCAGGTTATCCTGTAATTGCTCAGGTCGTTTAGCTCCTGGAATAATGGCATCAATCGCCGGTCTCGTTAACAGCCACGCCAAGGCGACATGTGCCGTATCCGCTTGTTTTTCCTCCGCTACTGCTTTCAGCTTATCTACTTTTTTGAGATTGTGGATAAACGTTTCACCCTGAAATTGAGGTTTATCCTTTCTGAAATCATCAAAGACGGTGTCTCGCGTGAATTTTCCTGTCAGCAGTCCGGACGCAAGCGGAAAGTAAGGAATAAAGGAGATGCCTTGTTTTTCACAGTACGGAAGAAGCTCTTTCTCGGCATCACGCTGTATGAGAGAATATTCGGCCTGGAAGACCTCCAAATAGCCGTCAGCATTAAAATCCTGCAATTGCTGATAATCGAGGTTCGAAGCGCCGATTGCTTTGATTTTCCCCTCATCCTTCAGCTCTTTCAAAGTGCCCGCCACTTCAGCGAGAGGTGTTTTTCCATCCGGAAAGTGAACATAATACAAATCAATGTAATCTGTTTTCAGCCGCTTCAGGCTCTTCTCGACCTCGCTGCGAAGAAACTCCCGGCTATTGTCTAATTCAATGCTGCCGTCCACTTCTTTATGAGCTCCTTTGGTGGCGATGATGAGCTCATTCCGCACGCCGCGTTCCTGTAAGACTTCGCCGATTAATTCTTCAGATCGCCCCAATCCATATATAAAGGCGGTATCGATAAAATTGACGCCGCCATCCAATGCCGTGCGCACTAAATCCTTCCCTGTTTCATCATTTAGATTTGGAAATAGATTATGCCCGCCGACCGCATTCGCGCCGAATCCGATCCGCTTCACCTTCAGCTTCGTTTTGCCGAGTGTACTTGTTTGATCCATTGTTCCTTCTCCTTTGAAACCAATTTTGATGAAAAATAGTGCAGGGTCACTTTTTGTATTAGATATCCTTTTTCTATTTTCCTTCTTTTTTCAGGATATACAAAAAGGAGAAAGTGTATTTCTCCTTTCGCAAGTTTATTTTGGAAGAACCCATTTGTCTTTCAGGAAGCAGGCTCTGGCTAGTAAAAAGAAGATGGCGATGAGCACGGCGATGGTTCCTGACGTAGACAAAATGGCAGCCGGGTCAACCATCCCGAATAAAAGCTGTTTAAATAACGCATGCAGGTTCAGAAACGGGATGAGAAAGTATGATAAGTCAAATTGGTTCGGTGCCTTGCTGAAGATGAAAAACATCGGGAACACAGGCAGAAAGACGACGAGAGACATATAACTTTGCGCTTCTTTTACCGAGCTGGACATGATGCTGATGAAAAGCTCCATCGCAGAGATCAGCAATGCAGAGAGCACAATGATTAAGGCTGAAGCGCCGATTACACTCCACATATGATCTCCCAGCTGGAAGGCCGTTTTTAAATTTTCGGTGAATAACACGGTGGACAAAATCAAAAACACCAAAGCCAATACACCTGAAGCCACGCCAAAAGTGGAAACCGCAAGCCACTTGCCGACCAGCATTTTGTTTCTGCTGACTGGCGTTAATAGCAGCGCCTCGATTGACTTCCGGTCCTTTTCACCGGCCATGATATCAAGAGCGATCGGCATTGCGCCGGAAACAATGGAAGTCAGAATCAGCATGGGCAGAATGGCGGAAAGCATAATAGCGGAAGTCCCTTTCTCCTCATCCGCTTCCTTTTGCTGAATCGTAAACGGCTGGATCACCGATTGATCAATATGCTTATTTGTTAAACGTTGCTGCACAATTTCATTTTTGTACTGATCTAAGGCAGACTGCACAAGCTGCATGGCATTTGACGACCCTTGATCGATTGAATTGCCGTAAAAATCAACCTTAAAAGGTGTCATGCTGTTGACATATGAGTCGAACTCTTTCGGGACGTTCAGATAGGCATCTGCTTTTCCTTCATCAACTGCCTCTTCAGGCTTTGCAAATGTTTTTACGCTGATTTCGTCAATCTCATTAAGCTTGCTTTCCAGTGCGGGCGGAAGCGAATGGCCGACAGCCAGCGTGTACTGCTCCCCTTTGTCGGACAGCATGCTTTCATAAAAGAAGACAAGTCCAAGCATCATAATCATCGGCACTAAGATTGTGAGTAAAATCGTTTTTCTGTCGCGCAAAGCGTCGATCATTTCTTTTTTATAAATATGGCTCAGCATTTAAGAAATCCCCCTGACAAGCTTAGACATAAAGATGTAATTCAAATCCTCACTGCGCTCGCTCTCGTATAGGGATTCAAGCGCCCCTCGGTAAATCACCTCTCCGCTGTGAATCATGATGACACTGTCACAGAGCGCCTGCACTTCCTCCATAATGTGGCTGGAGAAAAGAATCGTTTTTTGTTCTCTTTTCAGCTGCTGAATAAATTCGCGGAAGATGTTGCTTGACGTAATATCAAGCCCAGTTGTCGGCTCATCAAATAAAATGATGTCCGGATCGTGAATCAGCGCTCTGGCAATGGCGACTTTCTGCCTCATGCCTTTAGAAAACCCGCCCACTCTCCGGTTCATATAATCGCGCATGCCGAACCGTTTCGATAAATCTTCTATTCTTGCTTTGATCTCGTGGCGGTTCAGCCCATACAGCCTACCGAAGTATTGGAGATTTTCTTTAGCGGTCATCCTGTCGTAAAGCCCGGTTTCTCCTCCGAATAAGACACCGATTCTTTTTTTGACCTCAGCCGGCTGCTTGACCGTGTCAAAGCCGTCTACTGTGATTACACCCTGTGATGGTTCAAGCAAGGAAGCAATCATTCTCAGCATCGTGGTTTTGCCGGCACCGTTTTCTCCGAGAATGCCGACGACTTCTCCTTTTTCAATTGTTAAACTTACATCTCGCACCGCTTTGACTACTTTTTTCTTATCCTGAAACCTGCGGCTGCAATCGGTCAGTGTAATCATGTCACAATCTCCCTTATCTTTATTTCTAGTAATGACTATATACGAAAAGCTGGATTAGTTGGATAAAGTTGTCGCGAAGAGTTCTTTTTATGTCGCGAAATGGGATAGAATAAAGATGATTCTATGTAACTAGGGGAATGATAATGGTAAAAGTCGGACTTGTAGATGATTATCGAGTAGATTTAGAGAAGCTGGAAGCGATCGTGTCCAGAATGCAGGACGTCGAAATTGTCTTTTCCACCGATTCAGCGAAGGAAGCCTACACGCGGGTAAAGAACGGAGACATTGATCTGCTGCTTGCCGATATCGAGATGCCCCATATGTCTGGCTACGAGCTTGCTGATTTGATCAAATCCCATTCACTTGATGTGGATGTGATTTTTGTTACCGGCCACGGCGGTTATGCGGTTCACGCCTTTGACCTGAACGTCCATGATTATATTATGAAGCCGTACTATGCCGACCGTCTGGCCGCTTCCTTCGACCGGTACTTGAAAAAGAAAACGGAAACGAGTTTAAATGGGCGTATATTGATAAAGCAAAAGTCTGAAATGCATGTCCTGCAAAAGAAGGATATTATTTTCGCAGAACGGACGGGACGTTCGACGACGATTGTGACAACCGCCGAAGAGGTGCAAACGTATCAAACATTAAATGATATTAAAGGCGACCTGCCCGAAAAAGATTTTCTTCGTTCGCATCGTTCCTTTATTATCAACATTCATTACATAAAGCATTTTTCCGCTTATACCAAGCATTCATTTACAGTTTCCTTTGAGGGAACGTCTAAAAAAGCGATGATCACCAAGCAGCAGCTTGATTATTTTCAAAACTACTATTTTTGAGGAGTTTAGTACGTGATTACCCTTTTTCAATGTCTTTATCTGATTTTATTTAGTTTCATATGTTATCAGGGAGCTGCTGCTCTTTCACACAGCACAGCCGTCTCTTGGCTCACCGCTGTTTTAGGCGCAGCTGCTGCAGGATTGTACATTTGGAAAACGAAGCGGATGTGGAAACACTGTTCCTCAGGTCTTTGTGCATGGATTGCCGTGATTCAAGTGATGTCGGCGGGAGTGGTGCTGATCGGCACAAACATCATGCCGGCATTATGTGTAATCGCGATATTTGCAGGGTGTGAAGGGCTCCGTATCGGACAGTCTGCTTTGCAGGCAAGGCTTTCTGATCAAATTGATAAGCTGACTCAGGCTGAACAGCACGCCAATCAAATGCTGATTGATGTCAGAAGCCGGAATCATGACACAATGAAACATATCACTGCAATCAAATCAGCTCAGCCCAAGGCAGATACACAAGCATATATTCAAAACTGGGCGGATCAATACAGTCAATATGACCGTTTTTTGAAAGGAGAGAACGCGTACGTTGCAGGGGTGCTTTATGATTTTTTAGAAAAAGCCCGCGCCTCGAATGTGAGTGTTTCGCTGCATATGCATACACCGCTTTCTTCCCTTCCGTTTTCGCCTGCTGATCAGGTCAGCTTGGTCGGCAACATATTAGAAAATGCGCTCGACAGCGCGGCGGAGGCCCGAGAAAAAGCAGAGATTAAACTGGAGACTTCACTGCGCAGCGGACTTTATGTACTGACTTGTGAAAACAGCACTCCCGGGATGGACCCAAAAGTGCTCGATACAATCTATCAATCGTTTGGCCGCTCAACGAAAAACGGCGCTCATGAAGGCATGGGCACATATATCATTCAAAAACTGGTGAAGAGCGCTTTTGGCAGACTGGATTTTACCTACCGCCACCCCGTCTTCCGGTTAGAAATCAAAATTCCGTTTCAGAAATAAAAAAACCTTGAAAAGCCTGGCTTTTCAAGGTTTTTTTCATTATGAGGATAACGCTTGTGCAAAACGATCCGCTTCATCCTGCAGCGTGCTTTCAATTTCTTTGTAACGGCTGGAAATCGTTGATGCGCTGACGCCGTATTTTTTCGCCAGTTTAGCTTGAGAAACGGACGCGCCGTTAAGAGAAATCGCGTTTACATAATATTCAACTGCCGCCGCAAAAGCTTCGGGCTTTCTGATGACAGGTGATTTTTTCTCGCAGAATGTTTTCCAGATGTCAATAACAGCTGGGATCAATTCAGTCGGATACTCTTCCCCGCTCATGCCTTCTTCAATAGCCGCAGCGGTTTCTTTCTCCAAGTCGTTTGCCCACTCAACAGTGCTTACTTCCGCTTTCTCTGCTTGTGGCTCTTCATCTTTCTCAGCTAACAACGCGAACAGAACGTTGTTGAATTCCTGCTTCATGAAGTCCTCCGGCGTTTTGCCGTCCTTCACAGCGGCATCCGCATATTTCTTCACCTTGCTGATCAGAGCTTCTGTTCTCTTCACCGGGAAGATCGTGAACTGCATGAAGAATTCTGCTTTTTCCGCTTCGTGGATTGGGTATCCAAGAATCAGGCTTCCCACTGGAGGAAGGTCTTGATTGCTGGCGTCCATTTCCACTTCGAATTGTTTTGCCGTAATGACATCTTCAAAGTGAATGATGCCTTCCTTCAGGTCCTTCAGCAGCAATAAAGCAGGCGTCATGCTCTGCCATGATTCTACGATCTCACGCGTTTTCGGACGAGTGATCGAATCGCCTTTTTTCTGAAGGTACTCTTCGAAGATTGTCTTCTCACCAGCAAGCGGGTGGAAGAAAATTCCCCAGATTCCTAAGTTAAATACGCTGATGTCTTTGGTCTGTCTGTCCATAGCAGAAAGAAAATCATGCTGGTTGATAAAGCCTGAAATGCTTTCTCTATGTACTGTGAAGGCATACTCCACTAAGTCTTCCTGAATTTGTTTCGCTTCTTTTGCCGCTAGTTCCGCCGGGAAGTCGACAACTTTACTTCCGCAGCATTTTTTATATTTCTTGCCGCTGCCGCATGGGCAAGGGGCATTTCGTTTCACTTTTCCCACAATAAACCCTCCGAATTCTGTTGTAACTTTTCTATTTTAACAAAAATAACTTCTGAGGGCTTGGTTTCGGGCTAAAAAAGAATTTGGTAATATGATTGGCTGGCTGATTATGCCAATTTACCTATGACATTTTCATCATCTTTTGTGAATTAAGGCTTATCACCTATTCCCACTTTAGGCCCTTCTTTTTTACAATCATTAGGTATTTATCTAAAATTTTAAGGAGTGTTTAAGTTGGAACTAGCTGGTTTTATGCTGCGCGCCTGCGCTCTTGTACTTGATGTAATCATTGCCGCAGCAGTGATTTTGGCTGCCGGATTTACGTTTGGCGACGGCTCCGCAGGCGTCATTATTGTAGCCATACTCATGTTGCTTGTGTATCCTTTGCTGATGCCGCTGACAAATTGGAAGGGCACACTGGGCAAAAAAATCATCGGACTGCAAATCGTAAGAGACGAAACACACGAGAAAATTTCTTTCCTACAGGCGATTGTCCGTTACATCATAGCGTGGGTGCATGTATTCTCCCGCCTGATCTATTTGACAGCCGCATTTACGAAGAAAAAACAAGCCGTTCATGATATGGCTGCGAAAACCATTGTGCTGAAAGCAGAATAACCTTGAAGAATAGCATTCTTCAAGGTTATTGATCTGATTAGTTTGTATTCTGGCCCCCGCCGTTCAGCCCTTCTTTAATCAAGCTGTTGACTTGGCTGCTGTACAGAAGGCCGATGTGTCCAACGCCATGGATTTGAACGTTTCTAGCACCATCTAATCTTGATAAGTAATTCATGACAATCATATCGGCACTGCTGTAAATGGATGTGTATAAAATCTTTTGATTTGGATCTGTTCCCGGAAGCGCCTTGCCTGTCGTCAAACGGTTGGCGCCGCCAAGCGTTACGACGTTTGCAATTTTATTTCCGCCGTCCAGATTTTTTATGTAGTAAAGTGTGTTCGCGCCCCCCATGCTGTGAGCGACAATATCCACTTTTTTCGCGCCCGTTTCATCTAAAACCTTTTGCACAAATCGTGATAATACCGGGCCATTGTTATAATTTGTCCCTGTCTTGTCCCAAAAATCAACTGCATACAGCTTGTCCCGCGACCAGCCCTGAGATACGAGATAGCTCTTAATTCCCGCAAAATTGAATGATGCCCCTCCAATACCGTGAACCATAACGACTGGATTGTGTTCAGCGGCTTTTGCTGACGGCTGCAACGCAAACAGCGATGTAACAGACAGCATCAAAATTGTTACAAGTGCAATGAACTTACTTTTTACAAATTTCATAATATCCTCCTTTTTTGTAACAAATTCTCCAATTATATTACGTTACCAAATTAATTAAGTAAAGGGTAATTTCGGCTTATTTTTAAAGAAATTTTAAGATTCAGAGGTCATTATTGGTCCTAAAAAGCCAAAAAAAAGAAGGCTTATTCGCCTTCTTTTCTTCAATACTCATTGAAATAAGCTTGGATTTTTTGAGGATCATTTGTTTTGGTAAGCGCAAGCATCAGCAACATCCGTGCTTTTTGGGGGTTTAAAGAGTTCGATTCCAGCAGGTCCTTTTCCGCATAGTCTTGGTTTGGTGTGACGACACCATTTCCCGTGCGGGTAGAGCGCACCACTGTGACGCCTTTTTTGACTGCGCTGTCCGCCCCTTTTTCGGCTGCATCAGATAAAGACCCGTTCCCAGAACCGGCAAATACAATCCCCTTTGCTCCGGCTTTTACAGCAGCGTCAAACAGGTAGCTTCCGTCATTTTGGTATCCATAGATAATGTCAACCTGCGGCAGTTCATCAAGATTAGAAACCGAGAAATCCGTGTCCTTCGTATGCTTACGGGTAATCTCATTATTAAAATAGATATCATCTGCAATTGTTCCGACGAAGCCCATTTCTTCTGATTTAAATGTATCTGTTGTGGTTGTGTTTGTTTTGGTGACATATCGGGCTGAGGCAATCCGGTCGTTTAGAACAACAAGCGTCCCTTTCCCTTTTGCCACAGGTGCACCTGCCACTTTCACTGCATTGTACAGGTTAGAAGGCCCATCAGCGCTGATGGCTGTGGAAGGTCTCATCGAACCGACAATAACAACCGGTTTATCACTTTTCACGGTAAGATTCAAAAAATAAGCGGTTTCCTCCAATGTATCTGTTCCATGAGTCACGACGATTCCGTCTACATCATCTGTAGCGAGCAAGTGGTTGATGCGTTTCGCCAGCTTCAGCAATATTTTATTATCAATATTTGTGCTGCCGACGTTAACAATCTGCTCGCCGCTGACGTTTGCAATGTCCTTCATTTCTGGAACTGCCTCGATCAGTGATTCAACGCCGACAACACCTGCTTTATATTCAGTTGTTGAGGTTTTCGATTGATCGGCACCAGCTATCGTGCCTCCTGTCGCTAAAATTCTAATATTCGGCAGATCCTTTTTTTCAGAGGCAGAAGCCGAAGAGACTTTTTGTGTCTGCGTTTTTTCTTTCGGGGATTCTTTTGTTTCAGGAGAATGTGAACATCCGGTAAAAACAAACAATAGTGCGGTAAAAAGTACGAGCATTCGTTGTTTTTTCATCTATTTCTCTCCTTGCATCCATATGATGATTAATCTTTGAATATTTTATCTATTCAGTCAAAAGATCAGTCAGCTTTTCTCTCAGTATTTTTTGTTGTCATATCCTTCTTTTTTTGTCTTTTCATACAATGATTTTTTCTTGACAATTGATGATTGAATCAAGATAATAGACCAGTCACTATATTTTTGATTGCAATTCAGTAAGGTGGGAATGTTATGAGTTATGGAGATTCCCGTGAGAAAATCCTTTCGGCAGCTACCCGGCTTTTTCAGCTGCAAGGGTATTACGGCACGGGGCTGAACCAGATTATAAAGGAAAGCGGCGCGCCTAAAGGCTCTCTTTACTACCACTTTCCCGGGGGTAAAGAACAGCTTGCGATGGAAGCCGTGAATGAGATGAAGGAGTATATCCGTCAGAAAATCGCGGACTGCATGGAAGCCTACACCGATCCAGCGGAAGGCATTCAAGCCTTTTTGAAGGAGCTCTCCTGCCAGTTTTCATGTACGGAAGACATTGAAGGCTTGCCTGTGGGCTTGCTAGCGGCTGAGACGTCATTGAAAAGCGAACCGTTGCGCGAAGCCTGTCATGAAGCCTACAAAGAATGGGCCTCTGTGTATGAGGAAAAACTGCGGCAGACTGGCTGCAGCGAGAGCCGTGCAAAAGAAGCCAGCACTGTGGTTAATGCGATGATTGAAGGCGGCATCCTTTTATCTTTGACGGCAAAAAACAGTACGCCGCTCCTTCATATCTCCAGCTGCATTCCTGACCTGCTGAAGAGATAAAAAAACGACATACTACATGCAGTTGATAGAGAGGGGAAATAATTTTGGAAACAACAGCTAAAGCATCTCAGCAATACAAAGTGATGCCGATTATGATTTCCTTGCTGTTGGCCGGTTTTATCGGCATGTTCAGTGAAACAGCGCTGAATATTGCGTTAACCGACCTTATGAAGGAATTGAACATTACAGCGGCAACCGTCCAATGGTTAACGACGGGCTACCTGCTCGTACTCGGTATCCTTGTTCCTGTTTCAGGACTGCTGTTGCAGTGGTTCACAACAAGACAGCTTTTTACCGTGTCACTTATCTTTTCAATTTTAGGTACATTCATTGCGGCGCTTGCGCCGAGCTTCTCGTTTTTATTAGCGGCAAGGATCGTTCAGGCACTTGGAACCGGTCTTTTACTGCCCCTAATGTTTAACACAATCTTGGTGATTTTCCCGCCTCATAAACGGGGCGCCGCAATGGGAACGATCGGTCTTGTCATTATGTTCGCGCCCGCCATCGGCCCAACTTTCTCAGGATTGGTTCTGGAGCATCTCAACTGGCACTGGATTTTCTGGATCTCTCTTCCATTCCTTGTGCTGGCGCTTGTTTTCGGTATCGCATATATGCAGAATGTATCTGAAACGACAAAGCCGAAAATCGATGTATTGTCTATCATCCTGTCGACGATTGGCTTCGGCGGCATTGTGTTCGGATTCAGCAACGCGGGTGAAGGCTCCGGGGGATGGTCCAGCCCGACTGTTATCGTGTCGCTGATTGTCGGCGTTGTCGGCCTTATCCTATTTTCAATCCGCCAGCTGACAATGAAGCAGCCGATGATGAACCTCCGTGCGTTCAAATACCCGATGTTTATTTTGGGTGTGATCATGGTGTTCATTTGTATGATGGTCATTCTGTCATCTATGCTGCTTCTGCCGATGTATCTGCAAGGCGGCTTAGTCCTGACTGCATTTGCAGCTGGTCTTGTTCTCTTGCCGGGCGGTATTTTAAATGGATTTATGTCCCCTGTTACAGGCCGCTTGTTCGATAAATACGGGCCGAAATGGCTTGTCATTCCGGGATTTGTGATTGTCACCGTTGTACTATGGTTCTTCTCAAATGTCACGACCACTTCAACGGCTGTGCTGATTATCATCCTGCACACCTGCTTGATGATCGGGATTTCTATGATCATGATGCCTGCACAGACAAACGGTTTAAACCAACTGCCGCGCGAATTTTATCCAGACGGCACCGCCATTATGAACACGCTGCAGCAAATGGCCGGCGCTATCGGAACAGCGGTTGCGGTCAGCATTATGGCTGCAGGCCAGCATGATTATATGAGTACAGTTAAAAACCCTGCCGATCCGGCAGTCATCCCGCAAGCTTTGACAGCGGGTGTACAGCACGCATTTGTGTTTGCAATGATTGTTGCCATTATCGGTTTAATTGGCGCTTTCTTTATGAAGCGCGTGAAGGTAGATCATTAATATGAAAAACCCCTGACCTAGTGTTCAGGGGTTTTTCTATGTTTACTTATAGACCATTTTCGCCGCGATTTCATCAATCGCGTGCCGCATTTCCTCCTTCGTATTATAAAAATGGGGAGCGAGACGGATAACATTGTCCCGCGGCGCGCAAATCACTTTTTTCTTCTTCAGCAACGCCGCCGTTTCCGATGCCCGCTCATCCCGGATCGCAACCATGCCCGGCTGAATCCCCTCTTGTCCTGCCGCCAGCTTCAGGCCTTTTTCAGCGGCATATTGAACTGCATCGGCACAGATCATTTTCACATGTTCCCGGATATGAGAAACCCCAATATGATTCAGCAGCGATAAAGCAGCTGCAGCTGCGTATACGCTGATAAAAGCTGGGGTGCCCGTTTGAAAACGACGCGCGTCTTTTGCATAATCCCCATCAAATCCGTTCTCTCTGCCGAACCAAGCTGATGCTTTCGGCTTCAGTGCGTCAGCCAGCTCCTTTCTCACATAAAGAAACGCCACACCCGGTATGCCGAGCAAATACTTCCGGGTGCCTGCTGCCAGCATATCTACGCCCCATTCCTTCACATCAATGGGAATATGCCCGGCTGATTGATAAGCATCTACAAACAATAAAGAGCCCTTTCTCTGAGAAATCTCGGCAATCGCTTTTATATCCTGAACATAGCCGTCACGATAATGAACGTGAGGAACACACGTCAGTACTGTTTCATCCGAAATATGCGTTTCATACTGTTCAAGCGGCAGCACGCCGCCTATTGATGGAATGACGGATACGGTATAATCGGAGTGTACCTGCCAAACATGAGACACCGCCGGAAAATCCATATCTGTATATACAACGTGCTTCTTTCCAAATGCAGTTAAGGACGATGCTACAGAAACCAGCGCATCAGAAACTGACGGCACAATCGCCACTTCATCCGGTTCAGCCCCGATCAGCTTTGCAAACTCGTTTCTCGCAAACTCTGTTTTTTCGATCGCTTCTTTCCAGTTCGTCCCCATATACAGCAGGCTATCATGATAATCCTGGATCGCCCTTGATACTGGCTCTGCCAATGCGCTCTGAGAACAGCTGGCAAGCATCGTATGCGTCTGCAAGGTTGGGAATAAATGACGATACTGCTGCGGCAAATGCTCCATTATGATTCACTCCTTTACATTATTTTGATGAAAAACCCATAAATAAACAATAGAATGAAAGAAAAAGGAGATGGGAAAATGAGAAAAAAAGTGCTGATCACTGGCTTTGACCCTTTTGACAAAGAAACCGTCAATCCATCATGGGAAGCGGCGAAACGGCTTAATGGTTTCGAGACGGAAGAAGCAATCATTACAGCGGAACAAATTCCTACTGTCTTTAGATCCGCTCTGGACACTCTGCGCCAAGCCATTCAAAAACATCAGCCGGATATCGTAATTTGTGTCGGCCAAGCAGGAGGACGGATGCAGATTACACCGGAACGAGTGGCGATCAATCTTGCAGATGCGCGGATCCCCGATAACGAAGGACATCAGCCGATTGATGAAGAGATTTCTCCAGACGGACCCGCCGCTTACTGGACAGGGCTTCCCGTGAAACGAATGACTGCTAAGATGAAGGAACACGGCATTCCAGCTGCGGTTTCCTACACAGCGGGGACCTTTGTATGCAACTATTTGTTCTACGGGTTAATGGATCACATTAGCCGGACATCCCCGCACATTCGCGGCGGTTTTATTCATATTCCTTACATTCCGCAGCAAACAATCGACAAAACAGCGCCGAGCCTCAGCCTGGACACGATTGTCCGGGCATTGAGAATCGCCGCTGTTACGGCCGCACAATATGATGAGGATGTGAAGTCACCGGGCGGTACGCTGCACTAAGCGGCCGCCGCTGTTTCTTCCCTCAGCCTCTTTTTATAGACAAACGCCGATAGGGTGACACTCACTTCAAACAGGACAAGAAGCGGGATCATCACGAGAAAATCAGAAATAAAATCAGGCGGTGTAATCAATATGGACACGACAATCAGCAGAAAATAGGAAAGCTTTCTCGCTTTGGCCAGTCTGTAAGGATTTAAGAGGCCCAGCCTTGTTAAAAACATCACCACCAAGGGCATCTCAAACAAGAAGCCGAACGGCAGGCTCAAATTCACCATAAACCTAAAGTAGCGGTCAGCCGTAAACATTGTTTCAAAGTGGCCGGAGGATAAATGAGTCAAAAAGCTGAGCACGATCGGAAACAAGACAAAGTATCCGAAGGAGATGCCCGCCAAAAACAACGCAAATAAACCTGGTATGTACATGAGCGTCACCTTGCGCTCCGTTTTCGTCAGCGCCGGTGCAACGAAACGCCACAGCTGGTACGCGGCAACAGGGATAGAAGCCGCAATGGCACAAATGCCGGAAAGCATCATATACACCCAGAGGATTTCACTCGGCCCAAGCACAGCCAGCTTTCCATCCAAATCCCTGATCAGCCAGTCATAAATGTCCTGTACGAACAAAAAAGCCGTGATGAGAAATAGAAAAAATGCCGCAAGGGTGACGATAATCCGGCGGCGAAGCTCTTCTAAATGCCCGATCAGATGGGTTTCTTTTTTATCCATTCAAAAAAGCCCTCCCTTTCATAAAAAAAGAGGCAGACCCGGTGTCTGCCTCATCAGCATTCAGCCCGCGTTTTTGTCCTGCTTTACCGCTGTCAGCTCAGCTGATTTCTCTTCTTTTTCATCACCAGACACAAGTGATTTTGTGGCGCTTTTAAATTCCAGCAGTGTCCGTCCGGCGGCACGCCCGATTTCCGGCAGCTTGGAAGGGCCAAAAATAATGAGGGCGATGACGAAGATCAGAATCAAGCCCGGTATTCCAATGTTTGAAAACATAATTTCCACTCCTTAATTCGTGATTTTTGCCCGCTTCTTAATCATTTGTTTTTCGTGGGCTTTGTTGTGCGCAAAGAAACGATCCTCTTCGACCTCATCGGATTGCTTCACCCCGCCTTGGATTGTTGTGGATGATACCTTTCTCAACCCAGTTTGGTCTTTCTGGTAAACGAATGAAGCCCTCGTGGAAATGGCTGCGCCCGGCTCGGTCACAAATGGCATCACCCGATAATCGGCTTTCCACTGGTGAGGCGTCACTGTACAGCGGACATATCCGCGATAGTCGTTAAAGAATTTGATGTGCGGATTTTCTTTTAAAATTTGGTCCGTATCCGCTCGCTTATCGGCTCCGTTTCCTCCGGATGTGATCGAGGTTCCGACAAATTCGGCTCCGAATATTTTTGAACTTGTCTTCTCGAAATCGACATGCAAATTCGATGCCCAGCTTGCGTGTACATCACCTGTCAGTACGACAACATTATTCAGATTTTTACTTTTAATGAAATTGATAACCCGTTCGCGCTGAGCCGGGTAGCCGTCCCACGAATCCATGCTGTAGATCGGACTTGCGCTTGTCCCGAAATTCCACTTTGCAAAGAAAATCTGCTGCGCCAGCACATTCCAGTGGGCTGTCGAGCTGCCCAAATTGTCGAAGAGCCACTGCTCCTGTTCTTTTCCAAGCAGGGTCCGATTCGGATTGCGCGATTCATCAGAAGGCGGCTTATTGCCGTCGTTATTGGCTTGGTCGTCCCTGTACTGGCGGGTATCAAGCACATTGAAGGACGCCAGGTTTCCGTACGTAAAGTGCCGGTACAGCTGCATATCTGGGCCATTCGGCAAAGAGGAAATGCGGAGCGGCATATGTTCATAGTATGCCTGGTATGCTGCCGCGCGGCGGAGCACGAATGCTTCAACCGACTGTCCTTTTTCAGGTATTTTATTGGCATAGTTGTTTTCAACTTCATGGTCATCCCAAGTTACAACCCAAGGGAATGCCGCATGTGCAGCTTTAAGATTGGCATCAGAACGGTATTGAGCGTGACGGTTCCGATAGTCTTGCAGCGTAATGATTTCCGCGCTGTTGTGCGTGCGGACATTGCCTGTTTTTGATACATATTCATTTGGGCCGTATTCATATATGTAATCACCGAGATGGAAGACAAGATCAAGCTTTTCCTTTGCCATATGCTTGTAGGCCGTATAATATCCGTGCTCATATTGCTGGCAGGAAGCAAATGCAAAGGTCATT
Organism: Bacillus sp. FSL K6-0993; assembly: GCF_037977205.1. NCBI lineage: Bacteria > Bacillati > Bacillota > Bacilli > Caryophanales > Bacillaceae > Bacillus > Bacillus sp. FSL K6-0993. The sequence continues at coordinate 273,669 of NZ_CP150275.1, read as the reverse complement.
TGCGGCACATTGGCGCCAGGGGCAGGCAGTGTTTTTGTTTTTCCGACAGGGCTTAGTTCATGGCCGGTTTTGAAACGGTAATAGTACACTTTGTTTGGCTCAAGCCCGTCCGCTTCCACATGAACGGAATGGGCAAGACTCGGTTTAGCCATTTCAGTGCCTTTTCTTACGATTTTGCGGAAATGCTCATCCTTTGCGACCTCCCATTTGACAGGCACTGCTTGCTTCGGCATTCCCCCGCCATTCAGCGGATCTGGTGCCAGGCGTGTCCAAAGCACGACACTGTCAGAAAGCGGATCACCTGACGCTACCCCTAATGTAAACGGATAGCTTGAGAATTTAGGCGCAGCATTTACTTCAAAGGCCCCAACCGACTGGGCAATCGTTAATCCAAGAGAAAGTCCTGCAATCTTCCCCGCTCCTTGAATAAATTTACGGCGGTCAAACGTATTGTTTTGAAAGCTTTCCTCTTTCAGTTTCTGTACCCATTCATCAAAACGACTGTCGTATGCCATTCAAGATCCCCTCTCTCCTCATTGATCGTCTCCATTATAGGAAATCATTGTTAAACGACTGTGAAGAAGTGTGAACCGATTGTAAGCGCTGAACATCAAAAACAGGTCTTCCCTCACAAGCCTGCCGCTGAAACATGCCGAAAGCTGGCTGAATGACGCGTTTTCTGCATATCCTGTCGTTTGCAAGCCGCCCATTCGGACTATTTTTCTTCACATGATCTTAAAAAAACAAAAACACCGAGCCATTTCGCAGAATGACTCAGTGCCTTATCAGTTATTTCGAAAACAATCTGCTGAAAAAGCCCTTCTTTTTCGGCTTTTCAGCAGGAGGCTCTTGTTCTCTTACAATCCCTTTTTCCTTCGCTTCTTTCAGCCAAAATGGAAATTCAGCAAGCAGAGCATCATAAAGCTCATCATCAGAAATGCGGTCAATCTCTTCGATATGCAGGAAGTTCGTGTTATCAATGACACGCCCTTCTAACGTATCCAGTTTATTGAGAAAATCAAAGTTTCCGTTTCCGATGCCGACAAACTGCCAGAACACCGGTTTATCAGAAGAAGCTTCAATTATCGGTTTGATTGACTTTTTACAGCCCCCGTCATTGATAAAAACAATGAAAGCAGGATACGAGCTCGGTTCCTCCGCAACATATTTGCGCAGCACGTCCTTCATGACTGGCGGCTCATCATTTCTGCCGAATTTATGCAAGCTGTCATTATTTAAAATTTCACGATCGACATAGCCCGAAAAATCCTTTTCTGAAACTGGCTTTAATCGGGAAAATTCATTATCATACACCCATACATCCAGCAAACCGTTATCATCAAACTGATCAGCCACTGCCAAAATCCGCTCCACCACATTTTGAACCGTCCCGTTTTTGTAGAGCGGTCTCATCGATCCCGTCATATCAAGAACCAGTCCGACACGAGCCGTCACCTTCGTTAACTGCTTTTTCTCCAGTACGATCTTTACACTTTTCTTTTGCAGGTCAATTGTTGCCATTCTGTCATCTCCGTCAACTCTTTTTTTTCGATTATCTCACAGGCATATTTTCCATTGCATCTTTTCAAAGAAAAACACCGTTCAATTTGAACGGTGTCCTGTCTCTAAAATGTGTTATATACATTTTCACACGTCTCCGCCGTCGGCTGATAAAAGCAGTGTGACTTAAATCTGGCCACAAACGGCTGGTTATACCACTGGGCTGGACAGTCCCCCTCCGGCCTGAAGTACCACAAACTAAATTTTGCCGGCCAGCGTCTTTCACCGTTAATCGACCGCCGTGCAAGGGCACGCTCGCTATCTCGCGCCCTTTGATAAAAATATCCATGAGTCACAGCCTCAAACGCGTGTGGCTGATAAATCATCTGCCTGATGGTGCGGAGGCCTTTAAAATCTGAGCAATTCGCCCGCAGCCGATTAATTCCAACGTTGCCGACAAGCAGCATCCCCTGCTTGCCTTCACCTTCCGCTTCCGCTCTGAGCAGCCTTGCCATCAAATCAACATCCGCACTCGTTGCTCTCACGACCGCCATCACGTCACCTCCCCTTCATCTCTTTTCATCATATTTCATTACTTCAAAAGTGATGACGGAGGGACAGAGAAGTTTTTAAATTCATTCATCTAACGTCAAAGCAGCGTCCGGTGCGGTACAAGCTTCATGTTTCCGCTGTCGAAGCGCCGCAGCCTCAATTCCTGGATTCACATCATTGACCCCTCCCCAGCAGATTTGCACCCGCCTCCGAAAAGAAATAAGGTTTAACTTTTTACATTTGAGGAATTATACATAACAAATCAAATGACAAAAGGAGGAATTGCAATGACACATGTGAAAGCGCTCGCTATTAAAGGTATTATGACGATTATTGTGTTGTATCTGGTGCTTGGTCTGGGCTTTGGTTTCACGTTTGGTGATACGCTGCTAATGACGATTGTGTTAGGGGTTATTTCTTATTTGCTGGGCGATCTTTATGTATTGCCGAAATGGAATAATATGATTGCAACTTTGGCTGATTTTGGCTTGGCTTTTCTCGTGATTTGGCTGATGGGCATGCCGCTTTCTATGGGGATGACTGGCGGTGAAGTTGCATTGGCGGCTTTATTCGGCGCGATCGTCATGGCAATCGGTGAATATTGCTTCCATTTCTATATGATGAGCAAAGAGATTGGCAAGAAGCATTATCTTGAAACAAGAACAGACTCATAATGGAAAGGCCGGTGCTGACAGCATCGGCCTTTTATACATATTGGGCGCCTTTGTTTACGCATCCTGCTTGTCCGCATTCCTGATCGCCATGTAGGAAAAGAACAATCCGAATGCCGCTAACGATAACGGGATATACACAACAGATGAAATCGAGAAGCCCGGACTTGTTGAGCTGATGAGCATCACAATTACTACAGATGAAATGATGGTCGCCGGAACTGAGTGTCTACGCATCCCAAAAAAGATGGGAACTAAACTGGTTCCAGCGGCGCCAAAAGCGAAAACCGCCATTTTGACCGCCTGTTGAGAAATGATCTCGGAAGTAAGCTCTCCCGGTATGAAATGGTAGATCGAGTTCAGCCAAAAGAAACCAGCGGCTATGAGTATATTTGAAAGTAAAATCGTGATAAACGTCAGTCCGCTCGCGATCATGAGCTTAGCGGTGAGCAGCTTTTTACGGCTGATCGGGTACGTGAACATCACAAGAATGGTTTTGTTTTTATATTCCGAAATCACCAATTTTACGATCAGCACAGCGCCAAATACGATAAATACCGCTCTGACGAAGGTGCCGATGATGAGGAATGCTTCATCCGTACTTTGGAACGAAACCCCGCCATCGGCTTTTTCGGAATAACTGATCAGCCACATAAAGCCCATAATGATCACGTTGGCAATGAGGGCACCTCTGATATACCAGCCCATTTTCATTTTTCTTAATTCGATTCTGATCAAATTCATCAACGTGTCTCTCCTCCTTTACGCACTGATGCTATTGCCGTTGATCAATTTGATAAAATAATCCTCCAGCGACGTATACTTTCTGTTCAATGATTCAATGTCTACATCATTTAAAATCAGCGCTTTGGATATAGCAGCCTGTGAGGCTTCGGCTTCGTAAATTCGGATTGTTTTCTCATTTAAAATTTTAAAGTTGGTTAATTGCAGCTCTTTCTCAAGAACGAAGCAGGCCTTTGTCTGATTCGATGTAACAAGCTCGATGTATTCAGTGTTCTGGCCCCTGACATCCTCCATTGATACCTCTTCAAGCAGCCTGCCGTCCCGAATGACGCCGATCGTGTCCGCGATTTGTTCGATTTCACTCAGCAAGTGGCTTGAGATCAGCAGCGTCATACCGTACTCTTTGCTCAGCACTTGAAACAATTGCCTGATCTTTTTAATGCCGATAGGGTCAAGACCATTCACCGGCTCATCCAGAATGAGCAGATCCGTCTTCGTGAGGATGGCACGCGCAATTCCAAGGCGCTGCTTCATCCCGAGGGAAAAGGTTTTGACGGGTTTTTTGTCGATTTGTTTTAAATTCACCATATCCAGCACTTCTTGTATGGCTTTTTTATTGTGGTATCCCATATATTCACAATGCAGATCTAAATTTTCTTCAGCTGACAGGTTTTCATAAAAAATCGGATATTCAATCATGCTGCCGATGTTCCCCAGTACCTCATATGACGTGTGGGTGAACTTGTTCCCAAGGATGATGATTTCACCGCTAGTCGGTTTGACAAGGCTCGTCAGCATTTTCATAATGGTTGTTTTCCCCGCGCCGTTCGGGCCGAGAAAGCCATAGATTTCACCTTTTTTAATATGCATGCTGACATTGGATACGACCTCTTTGCCCTGATACGTTTTGGTCAGTCCGTTTGTTTGTACGATATAAGTCAACTTTGTTGCTCCTTCCCTCTCTTTTCCTGTTTTCTATTGTAGCGGCGAGCCCTGTCATTTTTATTTCTCAAACCTTAAGAAATTCTTACGATTAATATGTCATGCGTTTCAATGTGATCGTAAATGCAGTCCGTTCGTACGGCTTGCTTTGGACGGATATGGTGCCTCCCATTTTTTCTGTAAGCCGTTTTGTAATGGTTAAACCCAGTCCGCTTCCTTGAAATGCTTTATTTCTGGATTCTTCAAGTGTGTACAGCCTCTCAAACACCCGCTGCTGATCGGTTTCACTAATCCCTTTTCCGCGATCCCATACGGTGATGGCGATGTTCCTCTCATCATAAGACAGCGTCAGCCCGATTAACTTGCCGGCCGCGCCATATTGAATCGCATTGGACAATAGGTTTTGCAGGATTCTGTCCAGAGCCTCTTCATTCGCCTGCGCATACACCGGCGTATCGGGAATATCGATGGCTGCTTGAAAGCCTTTTGACTGAACAGTGTCATAATAGTGAAGGATATTTCGTTTGCATATGTCGTTCATATGTACTTTGGTGATCGGGATCTCTTTATCTTCAGATTCTAATTTCGCTAAATCAAAAAAGGAATTGATCATCTGAATAAGTTCATTTGTTTTCTGGCGGAGCTTCCCCAGCAATCTTTCCCGCTCTTCGTCCGGCATGTTCGGGTCACTTTGAATGGCTTCGATATAACCGAGAATGACCGTTAACGGCGTTTTCAGGTCGTGCGACATATTGGTCAGCATCCGCTTCATGGATTGCTCTGTTTTGGCAAATTGGGCGCTGATCTGCTGACGATTCTCAACGATAAGATTGATGTTAACAAGCAAGTCTTTGAGCGCATGATCGTCTGTAGGAAGCAAAATTTGTCCTGCCGAATCCCGGCTGAGCATGTAGCTAAGCTGGTCAGCCGTGTAAGCCAGATTCCCGTCCCGCTTCTTTTTCATTATGAATTGAATCACATTCAGACACGCCAGAGCGATGACAGCGGCCACCCATAGCACTGTCATTCTAAAACTCTCCTAATTTATAACCGATGCCCCATAGCGTTTTAATATATTGAGGGGAGGAGGGGTCATCCTCAATCTTTTCTCTGAGCCGCCGCATATGTACGTTAATGATGTTCTGATCATCAAAGTACTCTTCATTCCAGACGGAACGGTAGATTTGTTCTTTCGTAAACACTTTTTTAGGATTTGATGCAAATAAGCACAGCAGCTGCCATTCTGTTGACGTCAGCTGGAGCGGTTGTCCGTTTTTCAAAACGGAAACATTGTCTACGTCTATCGCAAGCTGGTGAATCCGGATCACCTTATTCACAGCCGGCTCCTCTGCCGAATATTGCGTCGCCCGCCGTATCGCGGCTTTTACTCTAGCTGTCAGCTCAATCATCGAAAACGGTTTGGCGATATAATCATCCGCCCCAAAGCCCAGTCCCAATGCCTTGTCCACATCTCCGTCTTTTGCCGAAATCATTAAGACCGGTATATTGCTTTTTTCCCGGATGATTTTCAGAAAATCCATGCCGTTCAGTTTCGGGAGCATGATATCAAGGAGGACTAAATCGTATGAACCCTGCTGAAACAGCCGGATGCCCTCTTCTCCGTCGAAAGCATGCACAATTCCAAAGCCTTCTTTTGTTAAATAATGATCCACCATTTCACTGATTGAGTGGTCGTCTTCTACAAGCAATATGCGCTGCATCTTCTCACCTAACCTTTACAAAATCAAAAAACACACACGTAATTACACTTATTGTAATTGAAAAACGTGTGTGTTTTATAAAAATTATTCTTTTTTTCCTGTTTTCAGCTTCCTGTATTCTATGCCCGTAATGACAAAGAATACGGCAGCGCATCCAATGACTTGAATAAGCCCGAGCCGTTCACCGAGAAATAAAGCTCCATAGAAAATCGTCAGGATAGGCCCTGCCATTGAAATGGCGGCGGCTCGCTGTGCCCCGATTCGTTTTATGCCCTCAAGCATTAGCACAAATGGAATCACAGTGGTCACGACTGCAATTACCGCGAACAAACCATACATAGCAAGCGGATATGCTGCCATTGGCGTATTCATGCCAGCCGCCGATTTTATCCCTGTGTAAAGCATCATGGCAGCTCCAGCAGCTGTCATCCCGTATGCATTGAGACGGATACCCCCGATTTGATGGACGAGATGCCCGGAAAGGACAAGATAACCAGCATAGACGGCCGAAGATAACAAAATGAATACAGCTCCAATCATATTCGCCTGAAAAAGCTCAGCATTCCAGCCGCCCAGCGCCAAGAAAAGCCCAAACATGACCGCCAGAACTGCGAAAAGGTCCTGAATTGAGGACATTTTCCGGTCACGACACGCGGTGAGTCCAAACACAAACAACGGATAGCTCATCAGCAATATACGTTCAACCATTGCGGATACATGGTTCAGCCCGATAAAATCAAGCAAGGGAGACAGAAAAAAACAAAACACTCCCGCGCCACAAGCCTTCCATATGTCTCCTTTTTTCTTACCGTCTGGCATTGGAGGACGGTATATTAAAAAAATCAGCCAAAACAGCGGAACAGCCAGCAGCTGCCTGTATAGCAGCACGGCATCTGGCTCAGCACCCATTTGGTATAACCATTTTATCCAAATCGATTTAGACGCAAAACAAACTGTTCCGATCAGCAAAAAAATCGTACCTGATGCGGCCTCACTAATCTTACTCTGCTCTTTTGCTCTCATCTCAGCTCAGCTTTTCTCCTTTACTTATTCAAATGCTTTTGGATAAAATCCAGAAGCGTATATCCTTGAGCAGTCAGAATAACACCTTTGCCGCTGCAGGCCGGGCAAGGTGTTCCTTCGATTTCTCCCGCTCTTTCACATTTAGGACATGCGACCTCAAGATCATCAGTTGCAATGACCATTTGATATCCTCCTTTCTAACTCATCTGCTATGCCACCACCAGCCATCGTCCATTGGCCGTCACCTCCTTTAAGAAACACAAAAACCCCCGTCCTATGCAAAGGACGAGGGTCTCGCGGTACCACCTTTATTAACAGCTATACAGCCATTCACTCTAAGTACAGAAAACCTATGTTTCGATACTCCTCTCTTGGTAACGGGGAGAGAAACCCGGCATCGCCTACTATCCGTTCAGCAAAGCAATTCAGAAGCCCATTCGGCAACAGGGGAGGATCGGTTCACACCTGCCACCGACTCTCTGAACCTCCATTCTGTGCGTACTTGCTCTTCCTCACGATTGTTGATCCGTTCTATTATTTGTAAAGTTTATAATACTCGGTTCATGAAACGAAGTCAATTCTTAATCCGATGTTACACCGAGTGCTTCTAGCGCCATATTGACGTGCTCCTCCTGCTGTGTTTGCAGAGCGAATTTAGCTATTTCCAATGGATATGCCGCTTGCATCTCTGAGATGTGTTCCTGCATTTTGGCCCATTTCCGGCCGCCTGCTTGATCATAGTATTCAAGCAAACGGGCAGTTTCCTCTTCCCCGAACAGCATTTGATAAAAGATAAAATCTTTGGCTGGGTCAGCAACCTTCGCTTCTGTCCAATCCAGAAGTCCTGTGACACGTCCATTTTGATCGATAAGGATATGCGGCGGGTGGAGATCGCCGTGTATCAAAGAAGAGAAACCCGGCCAGTATGCATCATCATCTATCCACTTTTGCCATCTTTCCCAAAGCGTCGTAGATACGCCAAGCTTATTCTTCACATCAACCATAGAGTCTGCTGTCATTTGCCTGAAATCTTCTGGCCTTATCACTTCTATTCCGGATTGCCCAGCAGATATTTGATCCGTGCCATGTAATTCAGCCAGTATGTCGGCAAGTGTGCCGACAAAATCGTCTGACGGCGGCTGATGATCCATATTCCATACATATTTTTTTTGTTCCAAATCAATTCCAGCAGCCGGCGTTCCTTTTAACATGGGGTAAGCGATCAATTCCGGTGTATGAATTCTCCAATCCGGCACATCAGCAGTCAGATTCGCGCGGAGAAAGGCAAGCGTTATGCCTTCTGCGGATGCTCTTTCCACAACATCACTTCGCCGCGGTTTTCGCAGCACCCATGGCATACCTGTGTCGTCCTTGGCAAATACAACTTGAAAGTCCATTCCGGTTTCATTCAATTGCGCGTTCTCAGAATGAACCGTCAAACCTTGGCTGCGTGCAAGCCCGACAATCTCAGTGATAAGCTGTTTTTCGTTAAGGTTTGTCATCCCATTTCCCCCTTCTCATGCTCCGGCCTGCAGTAGAGAGAAGGGATGCTTGAAGGCACAAAAAAAGGGCAGGCACGCCACCCTCTTTTTTTATAACCATATAAGGGCTCATACATAGGCGGATTCATCCCGATTCTCTCGCATTCAGGCGAGAGTTGTTCACTATTGAATTCGTGTCACTCGGAATCTAATGAATGCCATGCTGTAACCCCTCCGTTCTTTGTACGTAAATTATCATATTCCAATTTCGATCTTCTAGAACAATGAATCAAGTCACTGGAGCAGGATTAAACAAGCACAAATCATTATGAAGACCCCAACGGTCTGCCCACGTTTGTTTGCGGCCGCTTGCCACATCCAAAATCGTCCTGAAGATTTCCCAGCCTACATCTTCGATACTGGCCTCTCCTGTCGCGATTCGGCCGGCATTGATATCGATTAAATCTGCCCAATGCTCTGATAAGGAATGCCGCGTCGATACTTTCAGCACCGGCGCAGCAGCCAGGCCATACGGTGTTCCCCTCCCTGTCGTAAACACCTGCAGATTCATGCCCGCAGCCAGCTGCAGGGTGCCGCACACAAAATCGCTTGCCGGTGTCGCCGCGAACAGCAGGCCTTTTTGCTCTGCTCTTTCACCAGGACCGAGCACGCCGGAGATGGGGCTTGTGCCTGATTTGGCTACCGAGCCTAACGCTTTTTCCACCACATTGGATAATCCGCCTTTTTTATTGCCTGGTGACGGGTTTGCGCTTCGGTCTGCGTCTCCCCGCCGGAGATAGCTGTCATACCACTTCATCTCTTTGATCAGTGATTGTCCGACCTCTTCACTGACAGCCCGCGGCGTTAATAAATGAATGGCATCCCGCACCTCTGTCACTTCAGAAAACAAAACCGTTGCACCTGCGCGAACCAATAAATCAGCCGCATACCCCACGGCAGGGTTCGCCGTCACGCCGGAAAACGCATCACTGCCGCCGCATTGCAGGCCGATAACCAGATCCGAAACAGGGCATGACACCCGGGTTCTGCTGTTCAGCCTGATTAACCGTTCCTCCGCCATTTCCAAAATGGATTGGATCATCGCCGCAAAACCCCGGTGATCCTGGAGCGATAGAATGTCATCATCATTTTCGGAGGCAATTCTTTCCGGGAGGAGCTTTTCACATCCCAATCCGATTACCATTACTTCTCCGCCGAAGTTCGGATGCTTCGCGAGATTTTGAATCGTGCGGATCGGAATAACAGCGTCGGGCGCATTGATCGCCACGCCGCATCCGTATTGATGATGCAGCGGCACAACGTCATCGACATTTGGGTATTTCGGCAGCAGCTCTTCTTTTATTCGTTTGACTGCATAATCCAAAACGCCAACAACACATTGAACACTTGTCGTGATGCCGAGAATATTTTTTGTCCCCGCACTGCCATCCGCATTTCGGTATCCTTCAAACGTGTAGCCTTCAAGAGGCGGCCGCGGCTGCGGCACCCTGTTTGCGAGAGGAAGATCGTCTAACGCCGGAGGAGCGGGCATCCTCACGAGGGCTTCCCGTATCCAGCTCCCGCGTTTGATCGTCTCATCAGCAAATCCGATCACCTCTCCGTAACGCACGATCTCGTCCCCTTGATTGAGATCGGTGAGGGCCACCTTATGTCCTTGAGGAACATCCTCTTCAAGTACGAGCCCGCATGAGAAAACAGTGCCCTTTGGCAGTCCTCCATCATTTACAATAATCGCGGTGTTATCTATTTCATGCACTTTGATGTAAAGGGGCGCTTGGTTCTTCCTGAGGTTCATCGCCATATGAAAATCACTCCTCATATCTTAGTAAGCGTTTTCTAAATTGGTTTTAAAAAAACCGCAGCTCTTACGTTTCAACTGCGGTTGCTCACCATTATTTTTCATTCATTCCTTTTAGAATTTTGTCACGGACAAATTTCAGATGCTCATACATGTGGTAATGTGCTTTGTACGGATCTCTTTTGGCAAGGGCGTCGTATATTTTTTTGTGATATTCGACCGTTACATCTCTCTCCCTGTACGGAATTTGGCTGTCAATTTTCGCATGGGTGATCAGCAGGGACTGAATCATCCCTTCAACGACGGGGTTATTGGCGCTTAACGCAATAATTCGATGGAACTCTTTATCCGCTTCACCATAAAGATTGTCAGTGCTGTTGGCAATATCGTCGATCGTCTTCTGCAAGCGCTGAAGCTCTTCCTCATTGATTTTTTCCGCGGCAATTGTCACGAGTCCGAGTTCTAGCGCCATCCGCGCTTCAATGATAGCCGGAAGATTATCAGTGGCCAAGGCAAGCATGACGGAAAATGGCTGCATGCCGATTTTATCGTTGAAATATGTGCCCCCTCGTGTTTTTCTCGTAATGACGCCCAGCGTTTCAAGTGAACTGAGTGCCTCCCGAAGCACCGGCCTGCTGACATGCAAAATGTCCATCAGTTCCATTTCTGTCGGCAATTTGTCTCCGGCCCTCAACTGTCCGCTCGATAATAAATGGACAATCCGTTCGATGACCTGCTTGGCTAATGTTTTCCGATTGACTGTATCGACTTTCAAATCCTCTAAACCTTCGAACACGAACAACTCTCCCTTCAGTTGTTCAATTGTAAGACAAAATAGCGGATATGACAATATTTACAATCAAACTTATCGCACAAGACACGGGCGCTTCCGGTCAAATTCCCAGTTGCTGATCAGGAACTGCATTGGGATCGCGTCATTCCGTGCGCCTAAATTCATTTTCCGGTAGATCTCATGCGCTTTTTCCACTTGTTCCATATCAATATCGACGCCTAGCCCTGGCTTATCCGGCACCTTGACACAGCCAGAAGAAATCTCAAAAGGCTGTTTCGTTAATCGCTGCCCGTCCTGCCAGATCCAATGGGTATCAATCGCCGTGATCCGCCCCGGAGCCGCTGCTGCCACATGGGTAAACATCGCAAGGGAAATATCAAAGTGGTTGTTGGAGTGCGAGCCCCATGTCAAACCCCAATCATGGCACATTTGCGCAACCCGCACCGACCCTTGCATCGTCCAAAAATGCGGATCAGCCAGCGGTATATCCACCGCATGGAGCTGAATTGCGTGACCCATTTCCCGCCAGTCAGTCGCAATCATATTTGTCGCAGTCGGAAGCCCTGTCGCACGGCGGAATTCAGCCATTACTTCACGAGCGGAGTAGCCATTCTCATCCCCGCACGGATCTTCCGCATACGCGAGCACATCTTGCTTTCCTTTGCATAATGCAATAGCTTCCTCTAATGACCATGCCCCGTTCGGATCAAGAGTGATCCTTGCCTCTGGAAAACGTTTCGATAATGCGGTAACAGCTTCGATTTCCTCTTCTCCCCGCAGCACCCCGCCTTTCAACTTGAAATCCTGAAAGCCATAGCGCTCCTGTGCTGATTCGGCAAGACGCACAATGGCCTCCGGCGTCAGCGCTTCCTCATGGCGCAGACGGAACCACGCACAATCTGACTGCTCATCGCTTTGATACGGCAAGGTCGTCCGCTTTCGGTCGCCGATGTAAAAGAGGTAACCGAGCATTTTTACTTCATCACGCTGCTTCCCTTCGCCCAGCAAAGCCGCGACCGGTTCCTGAAGAAACTTTCCAAACAAATCTAACAAAGCCGCTTCCAGTGCGGTGACGGCGTGCACAGTGGTGCGCAAATCAAACGTCTGGTTTCCTCGCCCTCCCCTGTCCTGATCGCCAAACTGCTTTCTGACCGTTTGCAATATCGCTTGGTACGCACCGATAGATTTTCCGACAACAAGCGGCTCTGACAGCTCCAGTGTGCGGCGAATATGCTCTCCGCCAGGCACCTCGCCGACTCCCTGATTTCCGCTGCTGTCCGTTAAGATTACGATATTCCGGGTAAAAAACGGGCTGTGTGCTCCGCTTAGATTCAGCAGCATGCTGTCATGTCCCGCAACAGGAATCACCTTCATTTCAGAAATTGAGGGAATATTCGATCTTTTCTCTTTTTGAACCTGCTCTTGTATCGGTGAACTCATGCATTTTCCTCCCTTTATAAAGCGCTTTCATAAATATTAGACAGGCAACGATTGATCGGGGTCTTGTTCTTGTTTCTTTAACACGACCCGTTTGATCGGCCCGACCAGCAGCAAATAGCTGAGGATCGCCGCAATCGCGTTAGCGCCGACAAACACAAGCGCGCCATTAAAAGATCCAGTGGCATTAACAATGTATCCGATAATAATCGGTGTTGTAATCGAGGCAATATTGCCGAAAGTGTTGAACAAACCGCCGCTTAATCCTGCACATTCTTTCGGAGACGTGTCCGACACGACAGCCCAGCCCAATGCGCCGAAGCCTTTTCCGAAAAACGCGAGCGACATAATAACAACGACAAGCCACGCTGAATCTGTATAGTTGCAGACAATCATACTGCAAGACAGCAGCATGCCGGCAATGATTGGCACTTTTCTTGCAAAGGTCAGTGAACGGCCTTTTTTGAGTAAGATGTCTGACACAATGCCCCCAAGGACGCCGCCGGCAAATCCGCACAGCGCCGGCAGGGAAGCGACAAACCCAGCTTCAAGAATAGACATGCCGCGGGCCTGAACCAAATATACCGGAAACCATGTGAGAAAGAAATAGGTGAGAGTCGTAATACAGTATTGCGCGATGTACACGCCAATCAGCATGCGGTTCGTTAACAGCTGTTTGATATACGGCCATTTCGATTCTGTTTCTTGTTTGCTTTTACTGTCATCCATGGAAATCAGCCCGCCGCCCTGTTCGATGTACGCAAGCTCAGCTTCATTAACCTTTGGGTGTTTTTTCGGTTCATACACCGTTTTTAGCCAGATGACAGCCAGAAGAATGCCCGCAATACCCATGACAACGAAGACGGAATGCCAGCCGAAAGAGTGGGTAAGCCAGCCCATTAAAGGAGAAAAAATGACGATTGCGAAGTATTGTGCTGAATTAAAAAAGGCTGAAGCTGTCCCGCGCTCGGAGCTTGGAAACCATGAGGCAACAACTCTGCCGTTTCCGGGAAATGAAGGCGCTTCTGATAAACCAACCAGAAAACGCAGTGCAAACAGCAGGATAATCGCTGTGCCGGCGGAGAAAAAGCCAATCGCCCCTTGCAGCAGCGTAAAAAACGACCAGAAAAAGATGCTTAACGCAATGATAGTCTTTGAACCAAAACGGTCCAGCAGCCAGCCGCCCGGAAGCTGTCCGATGACATAGGCCCAGCCAAAGGCAGAAAAGACATATCCCATGGCGACCGAGTCCAATCCCAAATCATGCTGGACGGAATCTCCAGTGATGGAAAGCGTCGCTCGATCCGCGTAGTTAATAGAGGTCACAAGAAACAGCATAAACACGATGAACCAGCGCACGGACGTTTTTTTGCCCGCCGGTGTAACACTCGCAAAGTCTTTTTTCATAGTATCTTCTCCTTTTCAAAGTAGAGAATCATATGCTGGCTGTGATAAAGCCGGGAAAGAGACGCACGCCTCTTTCCAGCACCATTACGGCTTCACAAAAACGGTTTTGATCGCTGTGAAAAAGTCCTTCGCTGCCTCACCCTGTTCTCGGGAGTGGGAGCTCGACTGCTTCATGCCGCCAAAAGGCGCCTGCAGCTCAACACCTGCGCTTTCTGCATTGATCCGAACCAGCCCGGCATCGATTTCATCAATGAAAGAAAGCATTCGGCCGATGTTTTCCGTGAAGATGGATGCACTTAAACCGAACTTCACATCATTGGCGATGTTCAGCGCCTCCTCCATCGAGTCCACCTTGATCAAGGCGATCACCGGACCGAAAATTTCCTCCTGGGCAATTGTCATCTCAGATGCCACATTGTCAAAGATGGCAGGCTGAACATAATAGCCGCTTTGATACTTTCCGTTCTCCAGCTTTTCTCCTCCTATTAAAAGGGAAGCCCCCTCCTGTTTGCCTTTCTCAATGTATGACAGGCAGTTATCAAGCTGATTCTTGCTGGCAATCGGTCCCATCCAGACATCCTCTTTTAAGCTGTCTCCGATTGTAATATCTTTTGTGCGGTGGAGCAGTTTTTCTTTAAAGCGCTCATAAATTCCGCTTTGCACGATGACACGGCTTGTCGCGGTGCATTTCTGGCCGGTTGAACGGAAGGCCCCCGTTATGACAGCTTCTGCCGCAGCTTCAAGGTCAGCGTCATCGGCTACGATGACAGGGTTTTTGCCGCCCATCTCAAGTTGATATTTGGCTCCCCTCGCTAAAGCGGCTTGCCCGATGATTTTTCCGACTTGATTTGAACCGGTAAACGTAACGGCGTTTACACCGTCATGCTCAGCAAGCCCCTGCCCGACAACAGAACCCGGGCCTGTCACCAAATTGATGACCCCTGCCGGGAGCCCCGCTTCCTCAAAGCAGGCAATGATCTTCGCGCATGTCACAGCTGTTTCTGTCGCCGGTTTGATGACAACGGTATTGCCGTATACCAATGCCGGCGCCATTTTCCAAATCGGAATCGCCACTGGGAAGTTCCACGGAGAAATCACGCCGACCACACCGAGCGGAACACGGGTGGTAAACATGAGCGCGTCTTTGTCAGTAGACGGAATGACGTCACCCGTTTTTCGCATGCCCTCTCCGGCGTAATAGCGCAGAATGGCAATCCCCCGGGCTGTTTCTCCCTTCGCTTCCGGCAATGTTTTACCCATTTCACGCGTTGCGCAGGCGGCGATTTCCTCCAAGCGCTGCTCCATGATATCCGCTGTTTTGTATAAGTATTGGCCGCGCTCGGCACCCGTCAGCTTTCTCCAAGCCGTTTTGGCTTCATTGGCGGCGGCGACGGCACGTTCCACATCTTCAGCCGTTGAATTCTGTACATATCCGACAATATCATTCACATCGGCAGGGTTTTCGACCTTGACCATATCGCCTGATTGAGACTTAACCCACTCTCCGTTAATAAAGTTGAGGTACGTGTTTTGTTCCGTGATCACAGACATGCCCATTGCCCCTTTCGTGTTTTTTCTGGTCAAACCGTCGCGGCTTTTTTCGGAAAACGGTCAGCCGCCTGCTTCAAAATTGCTTCCAATTGCTGATAATGATCTTTTTCAACCGGGCCGACAGGCGGTCTGGCTGTATTCCTTACATTCAAACCCATGATTTCCATACCGGCTTTAATCAAGGATACGGCGTAGCCTTTTCGTTGTTTGCGAATGTCGTTGATCGGCAGAATCACATGCCGATAGAGTTCCTTCACAAGCTCGTCATTTCCGTTTTTCAATGCATCATAGAACATTCGCGAAATATGCGGGATATAATTTGAAATCGCTGAAGAGTAAGAGTGGAACCCGATCGGCAGATAAGCCGGCATCGTCACTTCAGCCATCGGCATTCCGTTAAGCCATCCTAAGCGGTCGCCGATCGTATAGACGAGGTTGATATTCAAATCCATATTTCCTACCCCGTCTTTGACACCGACAAGCTGTTCACATTCGGTCAGACGTTTGATCTGTTCAACTGAGAGAACGGCATTATCGCGCTGATAAAGAATCGCGTTCAAGTCAGTGCTTTCAATAATCGTTTTCGCATACTGGTACAGCCCCTCCTGTTCGCCATGCACCAAATACGGAGGCAGAATCAAGTAGCCGTCGGCGCCTTTTTTCTCCGACAGCTGCGCCCAATCAAGCGCTGTGCTGAGGTTGCCGCCCACCCCCGTGTAGACCGGCACCTTTCCTCCGGCTGCTGAGACTGCGACTTCCACCATTTGCTCATATTCCTTCTGGCTGAGAGATTGGAATTCACCAGACCCGCAAGCGATAAATATCGCTTCCAAGCCTTCATTCAGCAAAAACTCAATGTTTTGAAAAAGAGCTTCTTCCTCCAGTTTTCCTTGTGTGTTAAAAGGAGCAACCGGAAAACCTAAAATTCCAGCGGGTGCTTTTCTAATACGGCTCATCAACATAACCTCCTGTTATTTGTGTATACAGCCCTTGACTGAAAGCGCTTTTATTAATTTTTCTTTTACAACCGCCCCTTCCCGTATATCCTTTTGTTTAATTGTAAGACAAATAAACAATAAGTCAATATCTTTATTTTCTGATATTTTATAAAAAAGCGGTAAATCACTGTCCGGCCGGGATTCTGCGCAGCAAAAAAACAGCCTGGTCAGCCGGCTGTTTGGTTTATATCCTTCTTTGTTTCATCGTTTCATGCAAAAGCTTTGCTTCCAAAAAAAACACGTGGATGAATTTTTTCATATTTATTCTAGCAGGTGCAAGGGGTTTTGCATCCTTGGATTGGAGTTCTTTCATTTTCTGGCTGACAACCGGAAAATCAAAGAATTTCGATGCATAGGTTTCAAATTTTGGATTCGAAAAATCAGTTGTGCCCAGTGAAGCAAAATGGTGCAGCGAATGAATAATCGCTCTGCGGATACGCTGCTCCGAGGCTTTCATTTCGCGATTGACTTCCGTCTGTGAGGCCCCTGTCCCCAGCTTCCGTACCGCTACTTGGGTGAATATTTGTTTTAGCGAAGGGCTTTGTTTTTCGTGCGGCTCGGATTGCTCGCGTTCTGCTAAATACTGCAGGACTGCCATGAGATCATGTGCGCCGCCTTCTCCCATCATGCCCAGCTCGGACAACAGGAATGTTCCTGCCTCTTTTAAACCGCTATCACTCTTCTGCTGGGGACGCGCTTTCCGTTCAGTCCGATTGACAAGCCGGCTTAGAGAATGCTGAATGGCTCCAATCGAGTGTTCAAGCTCGATCCGCTCCTTCACCTTTTGGAGAACCGTGACAATTTCAATGCGGTTAATCGGCTTATGGATAAAATATTCGATGCCGAGCGAGTACGCTTCCCCGACCATTTCCTTCGCCTCCACTTGAGAGATCATTACGATTTTGCCGGAGTACGTATTCTGGATCTGACGAATCGTCTCAATGCCGTCTCTTCCGGGCATTAACAGATCGATTAATAAAATATCAATCTGCTTAAATTGCAGCATATGCCCTTCCACTTGGCTTCCGTCGTCTGCTTCACCAGCAACTTCCCCGAGATCTTCGTCCTCAATGATCTGCCTTAAGATTGACCGCACCGCACGGTCATCATCTGCAATAAAAAAACGCATAGCTTTTGGTTCACCCTTTCTGAATCAAATGCCGGACAGGCAGCCTGATGGCAAACACCACTCCCCGCTGCTGATTATCAAACGTGATATCCCCTTCTAGCTCTGTCACGATTTCCTTTACGTAGGAAAGTCCGATACCCGTAGAAGGCGTGCCAAATTCGTCATATTTTGAAGTAAAGCCCGGGTCAAACACAATGTCTCCGATTTTCTCGGAAATCCCGGGGCCATTGTCTTCCACCTGGAATTCTACCATACTCTCATTTGGCTTACGGAGCCTCAGGCTGACCATTCCCTCTTCATCCATAGCCTCTACCGCATTTGCTGTTAGATTATTAATGATCGAAAGCACGATAAATACGTGATATTCGTCATGCTCTCCCTCGATCGAGCAGTAAAAATCAATCTGCTTCCCTAGTGCTTCAGCGTACTTTTCATTCATTCGAATCACGAGCTGAAGCAAATCAGAAGCCCTCATATAATCTCTCAAACTCTCATTCGAAATCAGTTTTGAAAGCCCTGCGAATATCCGCTGGTTGTCCTTTTTCACTTCATGAATCTCTCCGGCCAGTCTCAGGATTCTGCCGCTCAGCTGAACATCCTTGCCCTTCATTTCCCGATAGAGCTGATACGAATCGTTTGTCACTTTCTCTGTCGTTTTCAATGTCTTTTTTAGGTGCACCGTTTCTTCATATAAATTGGAAACGATCATCAGCATGTGCTCGTGCTGCTGCCTTGTCTGTTTTTCTCTCGATTGTGTTTCATACAGCTTCAGCACACTATAAAAGCTCATCACAATAAATGTGTGAGAAATCGCAATCACCGCAATGTCAGTGATTTTCTCAGGCGTGACAACCGTATGAAAAATGAGAAATTGCACAGCCAGCTCGACACAATCTGACACAACTTCAATCATAAACCCAATGAAACCGAGCATAATCGGCCGTTCACGGAAACGATTGGCCTTTAATATGGAAAACAGACAGGCGTAAGTCATATAAAAGAAAAAGCCAGACGCTTGATCATACAGAATCGGAGTCAGTCCATTGTGTCCTCCGCCCCATAATTCCAGTAAGACGCGAAAGATGAAAACAGCCGCTCCAGTCAGAAAACCCGGCAGCACAGCGGGCACATGCCGCAACAACGATAAAAAGAAGAAAAAAACCGGTGCCCCAAAGCTGACCCGGAATTCTTCATTGAGGGGATAAAATTTCAGTTCACCGGCCAGCGGCACCGTTATCAGCATGAGGGCCAGTATATATCCGTCTTTTTCAATAAACCGTTCCAGTTTTATGTTGATCACATCCTCGCTTTTTATTTTGGGGAATCGGGCGAAAACCTGCAAATTGCTTTTGACCCAGAAAATAAGGTTTTTATAAATCTTACTGCTTATTTTCAAAATGTTTTTGTCGTATTTTGTATGATTCTGTAGTCGCCATTATACAGTAATTATACCTTCCGCTATCATGAAAGCGTTTAACGCCCCTTTAGCCTTCGTTTTGATACACCTCAGTCCTTTAAGAAAAAAATCAGTGAGGAGGAATTCGATGAAAGAATTGATAAAAGAGCACCAGAAAGACATAAACCCGACGTTACAGCTGCATGATTGGGTTGAGTACTATCGCCCTTTTGCCGCCAATGGACAAAGTGCAAACTATATCCCCGCATTAGGAAAAATCAATGATTCACAGCTCGGCATCTGTGTATTGGAGCCTGATGGAACGATGATACACGCCGGCGACTGGAACGTCTCTTTTACCCTGCAAAGCATTTCAAAAGTGATTAGCTTTATTGCCGCCTGCATGAGCCGCGGCATTCCCTATGTGCTGGACCGCGTAGATGTCGAGCCGACAGGCGACGCCTTTAATTCAATCATTCGACTCGAAATCAACAAGCCGGGAAAGCCCTTCAACCCCATGATCAACGCCGGCGCCCTTACCATCGCTTCGATTCTTCCCGGAGAATCGGCATACGAAAAGCTCGAGTTTCTTTACTCGGTGATGGAAACTTTGATAGGAAAACGGCCAAGAATTCACGAGGAAGTATTCCGTTCTGAATGGGAAACCGCCCACCGCAACAGAGCGCTGGCCTACTATTTAAAAGAAACAAACTTTTTAGAAGCTGAAGTAGAAGAAACACTTGAGGTGTACTTGAAGCAATGCGCTATGGAGAGCACTACAGAAGATATTGCGTTGATCGGCCTGATCCTTGCTCATGACGGGTATCATCCGATTCGACGCAAGCAGGTGATTCCAAAAGATGTCGCAAAATTGGCCAAGGCATTAATGCTGACGTGCGGCATGTACAACGCTTCAGGCAAATATGCGGCGTTTGTCGGCGTGCCGGCCAAAAGCGGCGTCTCCGGCGGCATCATGGCGCTGGTGCCTCCAAGCGCCAGAAGAGAACAGCCTTTTCAATCCGGATGCGGCATCGGCATTTACGGGCCTGCCATTGATGAATACGGCAACAGCCTCACTGGCGGTATGCTGCTGAAGCATATGGCGCAGGAATGGGAGCTCAGCATTTTTTAAATATGAAAAAAGAGGTGATTCTATGCAGCAAATCCTGGAACATATCGTCGGTATTGCAAATGATCTTTTGTGGTCAAAGCTATTAATTGTTTTGCTCCTTTCTTTTGGAATCTATTTTACGTTCAGGCTGAAGTTTTTACAGGTTCGCATGCTGAAAGAAATGGTCAGGGTATTAAGAGAAGGTGCTGCTTCCCGGTCGAAAAACAGCATTTCTCCGTTTCAAGCCTTTTGCATCAGCATGGCGGCCCGTGTCGGAACGGGAAATATTACGGGCATTGCCATCGCCATTGCACTCGGCGGGCCCGGTGCAATCTTCTGGATGTGGATTATCGCCATTATCGGATCAGCATCTAGCTTTGTGGAAAGCACACTGGCTCAGATTTATAAAGTAAAAGATGTAAACGGCTTCCGCGGCGGGCCGGCGTATTACATGGAAAAAGGGCTGAACAAAAGGTGGATGGGCGCGCTGTTCGCTGTGTTAATCACCTTATCGTTCGGTATCGTCTTCAACTCGGTTCAATCCAATACAGTCAGCCTTGCCTTTGAAAACGCGTTTGGCACAAACCGCCTGACATTGGGACTCATTTTAATTGCTGTATTCGGCACGATTATTTTTGGCGGAGTCAAGCGCATTGCAAAGCTGGCTGAATCCATTGTCGTCGTATTGGCTGTCCTGTATATCGGAGTTGCGTTTTTCGTCATTTTTACCAACATTACGCAGCTGCCAGGTGTGCTTGCGCTAATCGTGAAAAATGCGTTTGGTTTTGACCAGGCCGCCGGCGGGGCTTTGGGCGCGGCACTCATGCAAGGCGTCAGACGGGGAATTTTTTCAAACGAAGCGGGAATGGGGAGCGCACCGAATGCCGCTGCCACCGCCACAACAAGCCATCCTGTCAAACAGGGGCTGATTCAAGCGCTTGGTGTCCTGTCAGATACGCTAATCATTTGTACAAGCACCGCCTTTATCATCCTGTTTTCGGACGCCTATCATACTCCGGGTCTGAGCGGAATCGCCTTGACACAAGCCTCCCTCAGCTCCCATGTCGGATCATGGGCATCAGGCTTTCTCGCCATTCTGATTTTGTTATTCGGATTCTGTGCTCTAATTGGAAACTATTATTATGGCGAAACCAATATCGGCTTTTTGAACAAAAGCAAAAAACTGATTTTTGTCTACCGTATCGGCGTGCTTGCAATGATCGTGTTTGGCTGTGTTGCCAAAGTCCAGCTCGTCTGGGATCTTGCTGATTTGTTCATGGGTTTGATGGTCGTCGTGAATTTAATCGCGATTTTCTTACTATCAAAGGTCGTTTTTACGGCGCTGAAAGACTATACACGCCAGAAAAAAGCAGGCAAGGATCCGGTCTTTTATAAAGATGTGCTCAAAAACCATAATGGCATTGAGTGCTGGCCGGTTTCAGACACAAAGACTGACACGCACAACAAACAAATATCATAAGAAAAGGGTGTTCAGACTTATGGGCTGAACACCTTTCCCTTTTTGCGTTTATTGACAAACACGTAAGCCTCCATTACGATTTTCATATCTTTTTCAAAAAAATCTGAAAGAAGGCATCGGTACATTCTATGAATCCTATCCAACACATATTAGATACATACCCGCTTATTGTGCTAGACGGCGCCATGGCGACCGAGCTTGAACGCAAGGGCTGTGATTTGAACGACAGTCTGTGGTCGGCAAAAATCCTGATGGAAGAGCCAAATCTGATTAAACAAGTTCATACTGATTATTTCGCGGCAGGCGCCGATTGTGCAATCACTGCCAGCTATCAGTCTACATTTGAAGGCTTTGCCGCACGCGGGCTGAGCGAAGCGGAAGCACGCCGGCTCATCGAGTTGTCCGTCAGCATCGCAGCTGAAGCACGTGATGAATTTTGGTCGCTTGAAGAGAACCGTTTGAATCGGCCAAAACCGATCATTGCGGCTTCTGTAGGCCCTTATGGCGCTTATCTTGCAGACGGGTCTGAATATCGCGGCAACTACGCAATACCAGAAGATGAACTGATTGAATTTCATCGTCCCCGGATGAAGGCGCTGATTGAAGCCGGAGCTGATGTTTTGGCATGCGAAACGATTCCGTGTCTGACTGAAGCCAAAGCGATTGTTCGGCTGTTGAAGGAATTTCCTGAAACGTATGCGTGGATCAGCTTCAGTGCTAAAGACGGCCTGCATATCAGTGACGGAACACCTGCCGCTGACTGCGCATCGTGGCTTGATGAACACCGCCAAATTGCAGCACTCGGCATCAACTGCACGCCGCTTCAGCATATCCCTTCCTTGATAGAGGAGTTAAAAAAGAACACGTCAAAACCGATCATTGTCTACCCGAATTCAGGTGAGCAATATGATCCGGAAACAAAAACGTGGAACGGCGCAGCATGCGCAGAATCTTACGGGGCGAGCGCCCGCACCTGGCATGAAAAAGGAGCGAGGCTGATTGGCGGCTGCTGCCGGACAAAACCCGAAAATATTCAAGAAATTGCGGCTTGGGCCCGCTCTTTAAAAACAACTTGACTTATCGGAATAGTTTGTATATTCTAACTTAAAGCCGGTTCGCCGGAGTCTCGTGTCACTTTCTGACATGAGATTTTTTATATTAGGAGGAAATAAATCGCTGATAGAAAGTTGGAAAAAGATGAACTCTGTCCACAACAAGAATGAGACAACCTTTCAGAGAAGTATGAAAAGCCGGCACCTCTTTATGCTTTCCTTGGGAGGTGTCATCGGAACCGGGCTGTTTTTAAGCTCAGGTTATACCATTCAGCAAGCAGGCCCGGCCGGAACGATACTTGCCTACTTAGTCGGGGCCGGCATCGTCTATCTGGTCATGCTATGCCTCGGTGAGCTGTCAGTCGCCATGCCTGTGACCGGCGCCTTTCACACCTATGCAGCCAAATACATAGGGCCGGGCACCGGATTTACGGTCGCTTGGCTGTACTGGCTGACATGGACCGTGGCATTGGGATCAGAATTCACAGCAGCCGGCCTGTTAATGCAGCGCTGGTTCCCCCATACATCGGTTTGGATGTGGAGTGCCGTCTTTGCGCTGTTCATTTTCTTGCTTAACGCATTTTCGGTCAAGTTTTTCGCTGAATCAGAATTTTGGTTTTCCAGCATCAAAGTATTAGCCATTGTATTATTTATTCTTTTAGGCGGCTCTGCCATGTTCGGCATCATCCCGATCAAAGGCGGAGAAGCCGCTCCGATGCTGTCCAACTTCATGGCGGAAGGCGGGCTTTTTCCAAATGGATTTGTCCCGATTTTGATGACGATGCTGTCCGTTAATTTTGCATTTTCGGGAACGGAACTAATCGGAATCGCAGCCGGTGAAAGCGTTGATCCTGACAAGACAATACCAAAAGCGATTAAAACAACGGTCTGGCGTCTCTCACTCTTCTTTGTCGGAACAATTTTTGTGCTGTCAGGACTGATTCCGATTCAAGATGCAGGTGTCATTAAAAGCCCGTTTGTCGCTGTCTTTGACAGAGTCGGTGTACCATACGCAGCCGATATCATGAACTTTGTTATCCTGACAGCGATCCTGTCAGCGGCTAATTCCGGACTCTACGCTTCTTCCCGGATGCTGTGGTCTTTATCAAAAGAAAAAACGCTTCATCCGACATTTGCTAAGCTGACGTCAAAAGGAACCCCTTTTAACGCGCTGGTGTTCAGCATGATCGGCGGCATTCTGTCGTTGCTGTCCAGCGTATTTGCGCCAGACACTGTATACGTTGTGCTCGTGTCGATTTCCGGTTTTGCCGTCGTTGTCGTGTGGATGGGAATCGCTGCTTCTCAATTCATGTTCAGAAAACGTTATATCGAAGCGGGAAACAAGGTTACTGATTTGAAATACAGAACCCCTTTGTATCCGTTCGTGCCGATTGCCGCGTTTCTGTTATGCCTGGCTTCCGTTGTTGGCATTGCCTTTGATCCGAATCAAAGAATCGCACTCTATTGCGGCGTTCCATTTATGGCCATTTGCTATGCAACATATTATGTGAAAAACCGCAAAAGCCAGCCGGCTGCTGATATGACTCATTCAAAATAAAAAGAACCTGCCTCCGGGCAGGTTCTTTTTCGATTTTCACACTTCCACTGTCCAGTTAAACGGGCCTTTCACCTTGCCAAGCTGAATATCTGTTATCGTTTCATACAGCTTTTTCGAGAGCTCCCCGATTTTCCCGTCGCCTACAATCACCGTTTTTCCATGAATGTTGAGTTCACCGACAGGCGTAACGACGGCTGCCGTGCCTGTGCCGAAGACCTCTGTCAATTCTCCGCGTGCAGAGGCCGCATACACCTCATCAATCGATATTCTCTCTTCACGAACCGGAATGCCCCAGCTTCGAATCAGTTCAATCGCAGACGCACGTGTCACCCCGCTTAAAATACTTCCGCTTAAAGCAGGTGTGACAGCTTCCCCGTTTATGACGAAAAAGATGTTCATGCTCCCTACCTCTTCCACATATTTCTTTTCAATGGCATCCAGCCACAGCACCTGGTCATAACCCAGCTCATTCGCTTTCCGCTGTGCCTGAAGACTGGCCGCGTAATTTCCAGACGTTTTTGCACATCCGACTCCGCCGTTCACCGCCCGCACGTACTCATCTTCGACGTAGATTCTTACCGGCTTCAGCTGATCGTCGCCATAGTAGGAGCCTACAGGCGAAAGCACGATCATGAATGTATAGCTCTTGGATGCCTTCACACCGAGACTCGGTTCTGTGGCAATCACAAAAGGACGAATATACAGTGACGTTCCTTTTTCCTTTGGAACCCAATCTTTCTCCAGCTCAACTAATTGCGTCAATGCCTCAAGCACCAGCTCTTCGTCTAAAGGAGGCATACTCATGCGCTCACACGATCTGTTCAGCCGTTTGACATTTTGATCCGGACGGAACAGCAGCACCCTGCCGTCGTCTGTTCTGTATGCTTTTAATCCTTCAAAAACAGCCTGGCCGTAATGAAAAACAGATGAAGACGGATCAAGCGTAAGCGGTGCGTACGGCGCAATTCTCGGATGATGCCATCCAATTCCCTCTTCGTAGTCCATCACAAACATATAATCTGTAAAATATTGACCAAATCCCAAGGATGACGGATCGGGCTTTTCCTTATGAAATACAGTTTTTTCTCGTTCAATAAGCTTATTCAATCTAATCAGCACACCTTTCACATAATTGTTTAAATATTCAGTCTTTTTAAAGCTGCAAAAAGTATACAGCCTTTCCTTTGATCATACGCCGCTTCACACCTATAAATTTCAGAATATTCTTTAGGATCATCAGCTATTATACACCACATTCATTGTCAGATGAAGCTGAAATTAAAGAAAAACAGCCAGTTTTATTCTGGCTGTTTGATTTAGAGCGCTAAATAAAGGACGACAATGTGGCAAATCAGCAAAATATACACCGCGAATACAAATTGCCAATTGATCTTCCGCGCCCATGCAAACACCACCATCAAAACAGGCAGTATCACAATCCCCGCCAGCTTGTTAACTGTCAGATCCGGGCTGTTCGCTACATCATAATGAATCGGCATCTGCGTCGGCAGAAAAGGGTAAAATACAATTGAAAAGATGAATGCAGCAATCACTGCTCCCCACAGCACTTTTCCATTCGTCAATAGAAACATAGAACGACCATTCCCTTCTTATCACGTATTGCTTGAATGATATGACTGTTCTACGGTGAATTTCGTTCGGTCTCCCCGGGTAATAATTTGCGCATATTCCACCACTTCTTCATTTTTATCATAGGTAAGGGATTCTGATAAAAACGCAGGCGCTCCGACATTGGTTAATAAGTGGCCGCTGATCGTTTCATCCGTTAAAATCGGTTCGATCGATTCCGTGCCCCTGCTGATTTCAATGTTGTATTTTGTCCTTAACAATTCAAACAGCGAGCCGGTGCATTCCTCATGCGCCAGCCCCGGTGCCGCCTTCCAGGGAATATATGAGGTATGATACTGCAAAGGTTCCCCCTCGGCGTATCTGACTCGAACAAGCTTGTTGACAGGTTCATTCTCTTTCATTTTCAAAAGCTCGGCAATGGAGTGATCGGCAGGAATCACCACAAGCTCAAGCACTTTTGATTCAGAACGAAGGCCTCTCATTTGTTCTGCAAAGCTCGTAATCTTATGCGGAATCGGCGTTTGTATTTTTGCCGCCGATACAAATGTCCCTTTTCCTTGAATTCTTTTAATATATCCCTCAAGCTCTAGCTGCTGCAGAGCCAGTCTCACAGTTGTTCTGCTGACATCATATTGTTCGCAAAACTCACTCTCCGTCGGCAGCTGATCATTCGCCTGATATTTGCCCGATTTAATTAACTCAATGATTTTAAACTTAATAACAGAATATAAAGCTGTCATTTCATTCTCCCCATTCTGTATGCAATCCGTTCTTTTTCATTGAGACCATAATACCATTTGCCATCCCAATATGAAAGATTTGTATTCTTCTTTTATAACAAATTTTCAGAAATTAATATTGACAGTTTGATAAGAGCGGTGCTAAATTCGTAATGACAAGTATCATAAATTGGTCATAACAAATATGGTGCTTGCCTATCTCTTTGAGGGGGTGTCACATGAAGATTCTGATCGCCGAGCACTACGAAGAACTCTGTAAGTTAAGCGCTGCCATTATTAAAGAACAAATACAAGCTAAGAAAGATGCCGTTCTCGGCCTGGCAACAGGAAGCACACCGGTCGGCTTGTATAAGCAGTTGATTTCAGACTATCAGGCAGGCGAAATTGATTTTTCAAAGGTTACTACATTTAATTTGGATGAATACGCTGGTCTCTCTCCATCTCATCCGCAAAGTTATAACCATTTTATGCATGAGCAGCTTTTTCAGCATATCAATATGCAGCCTGATCATATTCATATCCCGAAAGGAGACAATCCGCAGCTTGAGGCGAATTGCAAAGTATACGAGGATCTCATCCGCCAGGCGGGAGGCATTGATGTCCAAATTCTCGGCATCGGCGCCAATGGCCATATCGGTTTTAATGAACCGGGATCTGATTTTGAAGACCGGACACGTGTTGTGAAGCTCTCGGAAAGCACGATACAGGCAAATGCCAGATTCTTCGGCGGCGATCCGGTGCTGGTGCCGAGACTCGCGATTTCAATGGGCATTAAAACTATCATGGAATTCAGCAAACATATTGTGCTTTTAGCAAGCGGCGAGGAAAAAGCAGACGCCATTCAAAAGATGGCTGAAGGCCCTGTCACGACAGATGTACCGGCCTCTATTCTTCAAAAACACAATCATGTAACCGTTATCGCCGATTATAAAGCAGCTCAAAAATTAAAGAGTGCATCATTCTCATAACACAATAAAAGGAGACTGTCATGTTTAAAAAGGCATTTCAAATTCTGCAGCAGCTTGGCCGCGCGTTGATGACTCCGGTTGCCGTCCTGCCGGCAGCAGGTCTTTTGCTCCGTTTCGGAGACAAGGATCTACTGAACATCCCTATTATAAAGGATGCGGGCGGCGTTGTATTCGATAATCTCCCGCTGATTTTCGCCGTGGGGGTCGCGATCGGATTAGCCGGCGGAGAAGGTGTAGCCGGACTTGCCGCTGTCATCGGATACTTAATTTTAACCGTCACCCTCGACAATATGGGAAAATTGCTCGGCCTTCAGCCTCCGTATGAAGGAGCCGAGCACCTGATTGATATGGGGGTTTTCGGAGGAATCATCATCGGGCTTCTCGCCGCCTATTTATATAAGCGATTTTCATCAATCGAGCTGCATCCGGTCCTTGGATTTTTCTCTGGAAAACGCTTTGTCCCGATTATTACTTCCGTCAGTTCATTGGTGATCGGCGTCATTTTCTCATTCGTTTGGCCGCTGATCCAAAACGGAATTAACGCAGCCAGCAGTTTAATTGCCGATTCAACAGTCGGACTGTTCTTTTATGCAACGATCTATCGTTTACTGATTCCTTTTGGCCTGCATCATATTTTTTATACACCTTTCTATTTTATGATGGGAGAATACACAGACCCATCAACAGGCAACACCGTAACCGGCGACCTGACAAGGTTTTTCGCGGGAGACCCGACAGCCGGGCGCTTTATGATGGGAGATTTCCCTTACATGATTTTCTGTCTGCCGGCAGTTGCTCTTGCCATTATCCATACCGCGCGTCCGGAAAAGAAAAAAATGATCTCTGGCGTGATGATTTCTGCGGCGCTCACATCTATGCTGACCGGAATTACAGAGCCGGTTGAGTTTTCTTTTTTGTTCGTTGCGCCCGTGCTCTATTTGATTAACTCTATTCTTGCCGGCGTCATCTTTGTCGTTTGTGATTTATTCCATGTCCGCCACGGCTATACGTTCTCAGGCGGCGGAATTGACTACGTCTTGAACTACGGACTGTCTGCAAACGGCTGGGTTGTCATTCCTGTCGGGATCGTGTTTGCTTTCATTTATTATTATTTGTTCCGATTTGCGATTCTGAAATGGAATTTGAAAACGCCCGGCCGTGAGACAGATGAAGACGGTCAGAAAGAGGAGAAAGCTCCAGTTGCAAAAGACCAGCTTGCCTTTCATGTGCTGCAGGCCTTGGGCGGACAGCAAAATATCGCTAACCTGGATGCATGTATCACAAGGCTTCGTGTGACCGTTCATCAGCCAAGCCAAGTCAGCAAGGATGAATTAAAACGGCTTGGTGCAGTAGGTGTGCTGGAGGTCAACAACAACTTCCAGGCAATATTCGGAACCAAGTCCGATGCCTTAAAAGACGACATCAAAACAATCATGGCCGGAGGCGTCCCGGACACTGCCGCCGCACTGGACACGGTAACTGACAAACCGCAGAAGCCGATTTCCGGTGAGACCTTTATTTATCCGATTAAAGGAGAAACTGTCTCTTTAAAAGATGTGCCTGATCAAGTCTTTTCAGAAAAAATGATGGGCGAGGGCTTTGCGATTATACCATCAGAAGGAAAAGTCGTTGCACCTGCGGACGGCGAGATCGTCTCGATTTTTCCGACAAAACACGCCATCGGCTTTATGAGCGCCGGCGGCACTGAAATCCTGATTCATGTCGGCGTTGATACCGTCAAACTAAATGGGGAAGGCTTTGAAGCACATGTCACAAGCGGACAAGCGGTCAAACAAGGCGAACTGCTTCTCACCTTTGATCTCAATTACATCAAGCAGCATGCCGCTTCAGCCATAACACCGGTTATTTTCACAAATACCTCTGAAGAAGGTCTAAAGCACATTCAAATGAAGTAAAAAAGTCCCCCCTGCTGCGGGGGACTTTTTCGCCAACATAATGAAAGCGCTACCAAAATAAAATAACTTGAAAAAAGGTGTTTGCATTTGAATCACGAATGATATGAATATGCCTACATTCTATCGTTCTAAAGGGGGATTCATTTGAAAAAATTAATCGCGTTTCAAATTTTAATCGCTTTGGCTGTCGGCGCGGTGATCGGCCACTTTTTTCCTGATTTCGGGATGGCACTGAGGCCTGTCGGAGATGGATTTATCCGCCTGATTAAAATGATTGTTGTTCCGATTGTATTTTCTACCATTGTCATTGGAGCCGCAGGAAGCGGAAGCATGAAAAAAATGGGCAGCCTCGGCATCAAGACGATCATTTGGTTCGAAGTGATTACAACGTTGGTATTAGGGCTTGGACTTTTATTAGCGAATGTCTTAAAACCAGGTGTCGGGCTTGACCTCTCCCATTTGGCAAAAAAAGATATCCATGAACTTTCCGGCTACACAGACAAAGTTGTTGATTTCAAGCAAATGATCCTGGATATTATCCCTACAAACATTATTGATGTCATGGCCAGAAATGATTTGCTTGCCGTTATTTTCTTCGCCATTTTATTTGGTGTCGCCGCAGCTGGTATCGGCAAAGCTTCTGAACCAGTAATGAAGTTTTTTGAATCTACAGCTCAGATTATGTTCAAGCTCACGCAAATCGTCATGGTCACTGCTCCTATCGGCGTGTTAGCCTTGATGGCTGCTTCTGTAGGCCAATATGGCATTGAACTCCTCCTCCCTATGTTTAAGCTGGTTGGCACCGTATTCCTTGGCCTGTTCCTGATCCTCTTTGTCCTCTTTCCGCTTGTCGGTCTCATCTTTCAGATTAAGTATTTCGAAGTATTGAAAATGATATGGGATCTGTTTTTAATTGCATTTTCCACCACCAGCACTGAAACCATTCTCCCTCAGCTGATGGATAGAATGGAGAAATACGGCTGTCCCAAACGAGTGGTATCATTTGTCGTTCCCTCCGGCTTGTCATTGAACTGTGACGGCTCCAGCTTATATTTATCGGTTTCTTGTATCTTTCTCGCACAGGCCTTTCAAGTAGACATGACATTGTCCCAGCAGCTGCTCATGATGCTTGTGCTTGTGATGACGAGTAAAGGCATTGCAGCTGTACCCTCAGGATCACTTGTAGTTCTTCTGGCGACTGCCAATGCTGTAGGACTGCCGGCTGAAGGCGTTGCCATTATCGCGGGTGTTGACCGCGTCATGGATATGGCGAGAACAGGCGTGAACGTACCGGGACATGCGATCGCCTGTATCGTGGTATCAAAATGGGAAAAGGCCTTCCGCCAAAAAGAATGGGTTTCCGCAAACAGCCAAACTGAAAGCATATAGAAAAAAAGAACACCTCAATCCGAGGTGTTCTTTTTTTATTCAGCAGCAGCGTGATCTTCTGTTTCAATCGCTGCCAGTCTTGCGTTTACTTCTTCTTCTGTCATATTATGCTCTTTCACATACAGGTTTCTTGGGTTCGTGCGGCATTCGTGGCTGCAGCTGCGCATATATTTATACTCATTTTCCGGTGTGCATATCATTTTTTTATTGCAAGATGGATTTGCGCAGTTCACATAACGCTCACACGGTTCTCCTGTAAAGTAGTCCTTGCCGACAATCACATGCTCGACACGGTTGACAGGCACGCTGATTCTTTCATCAAATACGTAGCACTGGCCGTCCCAAAGCTTGCCTTGCACCTCAGGATCTTTTCCGTATGTCACGATTCCGCCGTCAAGCTGTGCTACATCTTCAAAGCCTTGCTTCACCAGCCATCCTGAGAACTTTTCACAGCGTACGCCGCCTGTACAGTACGTTAAAATCTTTTTGCCTTCAAGCATATCTTTGTGTTCTTCGATCCATTCAGGTAATTCGCGGAAGGCTTCGATGTCAGGACGGACTGCACCTCTGAAATGGCCAAGGTCATACTCGTAATCGTTACGCGCGTCGATGACAATTGTGTTTGGATCCTGCATCTTCTCATAAAATTCTGCAGGCTTCAAATGCTGGCCTGTTGTTTCGTTCGGATCGACATCATCTTCAAGACGAAGCGTTACAAGCTCTTTTTTATGGCGGACGAAGATTTTTTTGAAGGCATGGCCTTCTGCTTCATCAATTTTAAATACCATGTCCGCAAAACGAGGATCAGCTTTCATTGTTTCCATATATTTTTCAGTCTGTTCAACCGTACCTGATACCGTACCGTTAATTCCTTCAGAAGAAACAAGGATACGGCCTAACAAACCAAGCTCCTTACAAAAAGCCAGATGCTGCTCTCTAAACGCCTCTGGATCTTCAATCGGAACATATTTATAGTAAAGTAATACTCTGTATTGTTTTTCCATGTTTTAAACACCCTGTTCAATTATAGTTAGTTGCTATGCACACTCTTACTATATCATACAGGAAAATGCCGCAAAGATGAACAGATCCGCCCAGACTGATAAAAATATCCAAGCTCTTACAAACCTAAGCGGCACAAGGGTTTCTCATGGTACACAAGTATTTTCCATTCATTTACTAATGGATGTAGTTATCTGAAAACTATCAAACAAAGGGTGAACTCCACCTGTTATAGCACAGGGGACACCGTTCACTTGATAATGACAGATGGCGTGATATGCTCCAGCCAAATGACACCATCATATTGTTCCTTAAGGATCATCTGCTCTTCTGTGAATCCCCAATAGAGTGCTGTGCGCGGGGTATACATCCACGAAGTGCCTTTCTTGTTTTTTGTATGGAGAAAATCAACAAAAACAGCCGGCCGGTCCGCCGCTTTCAGCAAAGCTTCAAGGCTCCCAAACGGCGGCGGGCTTGTAACCGGCTTAACAGTCTTATTATCGGAGCTATCAAGACTCGCACCTGAGTAAGCATAAATGCCAATCGTATATGTTTGTTTTTTCAGCTGCTCCGGCAAATAATCACCCATGTTAGGGCCGTTTAGCTGTACCCAGTCCTTTATCATCTTCGTATTCTGTTTGCGCAGATGGTAATTGTGGCCCCAGACAATGATTTTCTTTTTCGGATAAAGGGTGTCAGCTACCCACTGAAATTGCTCAGCCATCATGCGGTCTCTCATAAAGAATGAAAAATCCTCAATATTCTCCGGATACTCCTCTAGTTTTTCTTTCATTTCTTCCAGCATATACGTTTCCATTACGTCAATTCTCAGCTGAAGAGAATGCATAAACATCTCATAAGCTTTCGGCTCTTTTGGAAGGTTATCTTTTAGCTCTGAAGCATGTGTTTTAGCGAACTTGATCAGCTTCTGATAGTTTTTCACAAGCTCTTGCTTCTTTTGCGTAAATTCATCAAACGTGTTGCTGTCTGTCACCAATGTCGAAAACTCATTTTCTGATTGGGAGAGCAACTCTGCTTTCTCAGGGTCCACCGCTTTTACCCATTGAGTCGCAGCATCATTGAATGAATTCTTCATGCTTTGAATATCAAAACCGGTAAGGATCAGCGGATCGCCTTTCTCTTTTTGCTCTTTCATGTAATCAAACAATTCAACGACATCTTCTGTGTGCCATACAGCGTAAATGGAGTTTTTCATCGTGCTTTTAGGGGTTAATTGGTCCATATTAAGGTAGGATGCATTTGTATCAGGAAAGCCGGACTCAAAGGCCAATACATCGTATCCCAGCTCTTCGTGGAGATATTTGATCATGCGGACCTTTGTGGCGTTGATTTCACCAGCGCCGTGTGTGGTTTCTCCTAACTGAACGATTCGTTTTCCCTTCAGCACCTTCTTCAGAAAGCGAAGGTCTTTGTTTGAAGCATTGGAAGCATCCAGCGGCTGTGCATGTCGTTCAATCCATGAATCCCAATATTTTTCTTCAGAAGCAGCACGGGCAGAGGCTGAAAAAGAAGAAAACGCCAGACAAACGATCAGCAGCGGCAGGGTCATTCTCACTATCATTCGTTTCAATTCTATCTCTCCTTTTCTGCTAGGTTCTCTAGTCATTACGAGATAGATATAGAAAAAGTTTCCTTTTCCTGCCAACAAAAAAAGCTTCTCTGTTGAAAGAAGCTTTAGCTGGATTCTCTCATCACCTGATGAAAGTAAAACCGATACGTATTTCGTAAAAATGTCTCAACCGGAAGCTGCACATCCGCTTGGTATTTGCTGATGATGAATGGAAACCGCTCAATTCCTTTTTCGCGCAAATTGTTCGCTTGCTCTTCATCTATTGCCTTCTCATGCAAAACTGTTTCAACGATCGGCCAGCATACTTCTCGCACTTGCCGCAGGACGGCTTCATCTCCGGTGTTCTGATAATCTGTAATCCAGCTGATGATTTGTTTCTCCATGAGTCTCACCTTTCTTCAAAAAAAGAGGCGCTGCGTTTATGCAAGCTCCTCTTTTTACTCTTCGTAACCTATCAGTTCTCCGACTTGAACTTCTTGGCCTTCTGTTAAATTGGCGGACGGCTGGAACGCGTCTTTTTCAAAAATCAAAATGACGGTTGACCCGAATGAAAAGTATCCCAGCTCCTCGCCGATCTCCAATTCAGCACGAGTATTCGTCTGCACGATAGAATTAATATTCATCGCGCCGACAGGAATCATCAAGACATTTCGGCTGCCGCTATTCAGCTCGTACACAAACCGGTAATTTTTCGACAGCACATCTTTCCCGTATTTTAAGCCTAGTTGATTTACCGGGTATGAGCGATTTCCGAGCTCGGCCAGCTTTTGATACCTGCAGCTGATCGGAGAATGGAAACGGTGATAATGCCTCGGGCTTAGATACAGCACGACGAAGTAACCGCCATTGTATTGATGGTCTGCGCTTTTACAGCCGGTCAGCTCAGCGAATGAGTAATCTTTCCCCTTCACCGTAAAGGTTTGATTCGGGTTGATGATTCCTACCGTCTGAACCACACCGTCAACAGGGCTGACCACCGCATGCGCCTCTTTTGATACAGGGCGCCGCTCCAGATTTATTTGTCGAATGAACAATTCGGACAGCGATCCATAATCAGCAGCCGTACCGTCCACATCATCCCAATTCAGCCGAAAATGTTTTGAGAAAAGCGGAATGACCGGTTTGCTGATTTTTGACTCACAAAATCCTTTAATCAGATAGGATGACAGACGATGATTCGTCAGCTCTATCAATGATCGATACAGAATCTTTACAGCCGTATTAAACATGAATAATCCCTATAACCCTTCCGATTGTAATAAAAACAAAGCACCATAAAAAGGCGCCGATTGCCGCAAACGCAACATACGTTTTCAGATCCATTTTGCCGATCCCCGAAAAGTAGCACGTCACATGTCTGACGCCGGGAATAAAATAACCTAAAATAAGAGAATATGGACCGTATTTCTTCATCCACTTCTCCACTTTCATCATTCTTTTTTCTTTTAAGCCGACCCACTTGCCGTACTTGTCGATAAACGGGCGTCCGGCTTTTCTGCCAATCATGTAGCTGATCAGCATACCTAACAAAGCCCCGATAAAACTGATCAATATCGAAAGCTCATAATTCAATACATCGGTATGCGTGAAATAGCCAACAACGGTCATCATCACTTCATCTGGAATCGGCAACCCTACAATTCCTAATACCAGCATCAAAAAAATAGCGAGATAACCGTAATCCGCTATGAGCTGCTGAACTAATTCCATCTCCCGGACTCCAGATTTTCTGCCGCATGTTTTTTAAAATGAGGGAATTTTATTTTACTCACCATCAAATATGAAAGTCCGCAAGTGCCGATTGCCAGAAGGATCGGGTTATAGGTGAAGCTTAGAATAACGAGACACATGCCCGCAAACGGAATCGGCATACCGATAAATGTCGGGAGCTTGCTTTGTTCAATGTTAAATTTAGAGAGGCGAAGCATTCCGCAAATGCTGTACGTCAATGCGCATAAGATCCCGATAAATGGCAGGGTATACAACGCGACACTGTAAGCAAGCATAGAAGGAGCCACCCCAAACGTAACCAGATCGGCAAACGAATCCAGTTCTTTCCCCATATCAGAAACGGCATTCAGCTTACGAGCAGCCATCCCGTCAAAGAAATCAAGGAACATGCCTGTAAAAATAAAAAGCACTGCTGAATGAATGTTGTGATATAGCAAGGAATGAATCGCCAGCAATCCGCAAATGAAGTTTCCTATCGTAATCATACAGGGGATGTAATTCACAGTGTAACCAAACCTCCAATTGTAAAACCATCTATATTATTTGACGATAGTGATCGAATAGCGTTACAGGAAAAAT
This sequence comes from Bacillus sp. FSL K6-0993, assembly GCF_037977205.1. Classification (NCBI taxonomy): domain Bacteria; kingdom Bacillati; phylum Bacillota; class Bacilli; order Caryophanales; family Bacillaceae; genus Bacillus; species Bacillus sp. FSL K6-0993. The sequence goes on along the minus strand of NZ_CP150275.1, from coordinate 237,798 downwards.
TTTTCTCCAATAAGCATGATAACATAGAATGCTCCAAAAAAAGCAGCATTCAAATTCTATTATTATACAACATTTGTTACCTTTTGAAAAATGAATGCCAATCTTTTCATGTTCCTTACTATTTTATCCCCCCGCATAAAAAGGACAAGACGCGTTGATTGACGTACTCTGGCTGCTCCAGAGATAACAGATGTCCGGCGTTCTTTACGATTTCAGCCTGAATTCCCGGCACCAATACCGAAGCCCGCTCAAAGGCCATTTGCTGATGGTACATGACCTCGTGCTCACCGAACATCAGAAGTACCGGGACTTGTATCGATTTCAATTCCTGGTCTGTGAACACGTACGGAAAGCCGTTTTCTGTCGGCTTCAGGCTCCTTTGTTCCTCCTGCCATTCCACGCCCGCCACAATTTGTCTTTGCAGTAAAGGATGCAGATCATAACTGTTGCCTGTGATCCACTTGATATATGATTCAGCTCCTCTTGCCCCTGTAAGCTCTGCAGCGTATTTATAGACATCCGGATGAAATGAAATAAACGCTTCAGCGGGACTCATAACAACCGCCCGCTCTACTCTTTCAGGCGCGCGGAGTAAGAAATTCACGATATGGGACCCGCCAAGCGAAAGGCCGGCCAGGTGTGCCGTCTCAAGTCCAAGAGAATCAAAGACATCTTTCATCCATTCTGCAAAATCAGCTCTCGTTTCAATGGCTGCTGATGGTATACTTTTATTTTTGTCTCCTATTATATCGACCGCATATGTACGAAATTGACGGCTCAACGCCGCGATATTCGGATACCACATCGCAGAGCTGAAAAGGCCCCCGTGAAGCAAAATGAGCGAAGGTGCGTCCTTTGGCCCACTTGCAATGATATGTGTTTTTCCAAAACGAGTAGAAACATAGAATGCTTCCGACTCAATCGGCCACAAAGAAAGGCTTTGATCATATGCCTGGTAAAAGCGCAGACCACTTTCAACCGCGGCAAACTGCATTGAATCTTGTATCATCTTCTTCTTTTTCCTCCGGGTTTGATTAATATAAAATAAGGGATAGCGCCCCTTTTGTCTCGTAAGAAAAAATACCTATTTCTTATTATCTCACATAATAAATTTCCAGTATATAGTTTGGTTTCCTGCAATAAATAAAAAAAGGCAGTTCCCTTAAAATCAAGGAAACTGCTATTCTTTGAAGACTAACGGAATGGCGTGATCTTTCTTATCCTCTGTTAACGAGATGTGATGGGTTACTGATATTTCACCCTTCGTCAACGCGACTGAGTAATCGCCTTTTCTGCCGGTATCCCATTTGATATCTCCGTTTTTGTCTGTTTTACCGAGTATCTCGCCAATCTCTGTACTCGGCTCCTCATCTGAAGAGGGCGCTTTGACAATCGTCACTTGAACCCCTTCGACCGGCAGCCCCTTAGCATCCTCCACATGAAGAGTGACAGGAATAGTCGTTTCTTTTTGAGAAGAATGCGTCTGCGAACTGCATCCGCATAAAAACAAAATAGACATGAATATGGCTAGTTTGCTGTATTTATTGATTTGCCCAATATTGAATATTGTTGAATACATCGTTCGTCACCCTTGTTCCCAAGTTATATGACGATCCTCCGTTCGTGTGAATGGCAATAGCTGTCTGCCCTGTATCACTGTAGTTTCGATAAACAGGCGAGCCGCTTTGGCAGCCGTACGTATCGGTTGTATAGGTCAGCTTATACGTTTCAGCGGAGCGAATCGGCTTTGTATCAGACCACATCGTGCCAAAGGTTTTGTCACACGGGAATCCTGTCACTGACGAGGAAAGGCCCACGGGACTGCTGCTGTTTGTAGTCCGGTAGCCGTACCAGCCAACCGTGTTTCCAGGAGAACCGTTTAATTTAATAGCTCCGTAATCATAATTGGTGTCTTTGCTTTCCGTCCATCCTTTGACGGAGTAAAACATCGTGCCTGAATAAGTACCGTACGGATAGGACGAACCATTGCGGCCCGGCGCGGCGGTTATCGTCGAAGCCCATCCATGATCCTGGCTGTACACACAATGTCCAGCCGTGACGACTGTATTTGGATTGACTAAAAATCCGGTACATCCATAAGTGCTTGAAGTGTTGGGATACTTGATTGACAGTTGAACGGTTGCTCTATATGGAAAAGATGTAGTGCTGGAGATTCTGGTGCGTTCATCAGTTCCGATAATGCTCGAAGGCTGTAAGGTTTGAATGTTTTTCTCCAGTTCCGTTTGGCCGCCGTATAACGATTTACTTGTTTTTCCGGTTCCCTCATAAGGGGCGGAAACCTGTTCTGCTTTTGATGTTTGGTTTTTCGTGGCATCAGCTTCTTTACCGGTATTCGATACAGAAGTTTGCGGGTTCTCTGCCGCTTTTGCCGGTACGCCAAAAGATACCGCTGCTGCCAAAGCCAAACACAAAACCGTTAAGTAAGCGAACCATTGTTTTCTGAATCTTGGAACTAATTTCATTTTGTCATCTCCCTCCTTTAGTGTCAACCACCCGTATCGATGGAAGACTTTTACATTATAATCAGGTTTCTGATTCTTATGATAAAACTTTTACGGAGAAAGAAAAAAACAGGCCTTGTACCATGACAAGGCCTGTTCAAACTCTATTTTATCGTTAGCTGGTCCAACGCTTTCTTTGCATTCTCTCTTGCCGTTTCAACTGAATCAGCAGCAGAGAGCGCAACTGCCATACGACGTCCGGCTTTCGTTATCGGCTTTCCAAAGACGCGCACTTGAGTCTTTGGGACTGCCAGTGCGTTTTCCAATCCTTCAACAGTGTAATCCGCTAATTCTTCCGGCGCTTTGAGGGGCCTGCTGGCGCCAGGAGAAAGCTGTGTGATTTCTGTAATCGGAAAGCCTAGAATCGCCCGGACATGCAGTGCAAATTCTGACAAATTTTGCGTCACCAGCGTGACAAGGCCTGTATCATGCGGACGGGGAGATACCTCACTGAAATATACCCTATCTTTCGCAAGGAACAGCTCAACACCAAACAGGCCGTATCCGCCAAGCTCATCCGTGATCGTTTTCGCAATATGCTTCGCTTCTTCTATTTGCTGCTCTGTCATATCATGCGGCTGCCATGATTCGATATAATCCCCGTCCTTTTGCACATGACCGATCGGCTCGCAAAATGCCGTACCGTTAACCGCACGTACGGTTAAAAGTGTGATTTCTGATTCGAATGGGATAAACTCCTCAACGATTACGCGGCCGTTTTTCACCCGTCCGCCTTCCATCGCCGTCTCCCAGCAGCTCTCTAAATCCGCTTCAGAGCGGCAGATGCTTTGGCCTTTTCCAGAAGAACTCATCAATGGTTTAACGACACAAGGAAAACCGATCTGTGCTGCCGCTTGTATAAATTCATCATATGTATTCGCAAATTCATAGCCAGCCGTCGCAAGTCCGAGCGTTTCCGCCGCAAGCCGTCTGATGCCTTCCCGATCCATCGTCAGCTTGGCCGCACGGGCATTCGGGATGACATGAAATCCTTCCTCTTCAAGCTTCAGCAATTCATCCGTCGCGATCGCCTCCACCTCAGGCACAATCAAATCCGGCTTTTCTTTCTCAATAATGGCTCTGATCTGCTCTGGGTCCAGCATATCAACGACATAACTGTTATGTGCGACCTGCATCGCCGGAGCATGCTCGTAACTGTCAACTGCCACCGTCTGTACCCCAAGACGCTGGGCTTCAATCACTACCTCTTTACCTAACTCACCTGAACCTAACAATAAAACCTTCTTTGATTGATACATCTTTGCCCCTCCTATCTGTTCCAAACCATTATAACTGAAATATTTGAAAAATAAATTTTTATTAAAAAAGATAAAATTATTATTGAGGGTTAATTAAATTCTTTAAACGAAAGCAGACCAATAACGGTCTGCTTTCTCTATTGCTAAACAGCAACATCATACAAGAAATCCCCCAAAATCATGCTACACTTAATCCAAGACCACCACACCGACAGGAGGCATCCCATGCAAAATGAAACCCGCACACTGCAGCTTGACCCACACCTTCATATAGAAGCCTACCGTTTCAAGGGAATTATGCAAAAGTTCCCGAACCACTTTCACGATTATTATGTGATTGGATTTATTGAAAAAGGGCAACGGTATCTGGTCTGTCAGGATCAAGAATATATCATCAATCCAGGTGATCTTCTCCTCTTTAACCCTCGTGACACGCATAGCTGTGAACAGATTGACGGCCGGACGCTTGATTATCGGTGTATCAATGTCATGCCGGATATCATGGAGAAGGCGGTGAAAGAGATTACTGGCGCCGGGCATCTCCCTTATTTCTCCCAGCATGTGTTATTCCGCCATGAGCTGACAGCCAGCCTGCAGGAATTGCATATTTTGATATCCGAGGAAAAACAAGCTTTGCGTAAGGAGGAGCTGTTTCTTCATCTATTAGAGGAGCTGATCCGCCATTATTCAGATGTCACGTTCCTTAGCAGCGTTCCAGAACCATCAGACGAAGTCAAAATGGTTTGTGAATTTTTAGAAGAGCATTATGCCGAAAATGTCACGCTCAATGATTTGAGTGAATTAACAGGTTGGAGCAAGTATCATTTATTGCGTTCATTTACAAAACAAAAAGGCATTACCCCTAATAGCTACATGGAAACAATCCGGATTAATCAAGCGAAAAAACTCCTTGAACAAGGGGTAAGGCCGATTGATGCGGCTTTTCAGACAGGATTCAGCGATCAGAGCCATATGACGAAGTTTTTTAAACGGCAGGTGGGGCTGACGCCGAAGCAATACATGAAGATTTTTGAAAAGGAGCTTCACAGATGAACATACAAAGAGAAACTGCGGGGCATATCGCAGCCATTGTGACCATTCTGATTTGGGGGACGACCTTTATTTCGACAAAAGTTCTGCTGGCTGACTTCTCTCCAATGGAAATATTATTTTATCGGTTTTTGATGGGCTTTATCGCTCTTATCCTCGTCCGTCCCAACATGATTCCTTTCAGGAATTGGCGACAGGAGCTGTTATTTGCCGGGGCTGGTTTATTTGGCGTAACCTTATACTTTCTATTAGAAAATATAGCTCTCACCTATACATACGCATCCAATGTCGGCATGATCGTGTCCATTATTCCGATGATCACTGCGGTTTTGGCCCATTTTCTGCTTGAAGGCGAAAAACTGCGGCTGACTTTTTTCATTGGATTTGGCTCGGCACTGATCGGGCTTTTATTGATTACGTTCAACGGCAATATCGTACTGCGTCTAAATCCGCTCGGAGACATCATGGCTGCCGGGGCTGCTCTCGTGTTTGGCGGATACTCGATATTCATGAAAAAATTAAGCGCTTACGAACACCACATCATCGAGCTGACACAGAGAGTATTTTTGTATGGTTTATTGTTTATGGTTCCCGCTTTATTTTTGTTCGACTTCCATTTTGACCTAAGCCGATTTTCATCAGCTTCAAATATACTCAACATGCTTTTCTTAGGGATTGGCGCTTCGGCCCTGTGCTTCGCCACTTGGAATTACTCAGTCGGCGTGCTCGGAGCCGTCAAATCCAGTGCGTATATATACATGGTCCCGGTTATCACAATCGCCGCTTCCGTCCTGATCCTGCATGAAAACATGACATGGATCGCTCTTCTAGGAGGCGCCCTTACGCTTTTAGGCCTCTACATCTCGGAGATGAAACCGAAAGCGAAGCTGATGGAGAACGGATGTAAAATGGATGCTTAACGGCATCTATACACGGGGTGTATGGGCAGACACAAACGGCGCTCACTGCGTTCCAAATCGACTTTATCAAAATCTACCTACCAGTCTTTGCTTACCGACTGAACTTTATGTAATTCAATAACTCAAACATTGAATACTTAATTTGTACCTTTTTGACGTTGCAATATATAACAACGCTACTTCTGGACTTAAAACTTCGATTACATTTAAAAAAGGCCCTGAAGAAGGGCAGTTGCAGTACTCTTCCGTACATTATTAATAGCCTTGATCTCCATGGGTCCTTTTAGAGGACTCATGGAGTTATTCTTAAGGGAGGATTCTATATGAAAAGTAATATACATAAATATCAGGAGATCACAAAAAAAATAGAAACTGACTTGTACCCTATCAGTCAAAACGATAATGATTTACTTATGTACCTAATGAAACAAGACTCTTTCACACTCAACCAAATGAAAGTGTGTTTAATTGAACCACAGCTCACATTCAAACACACTGTCAAAATCGTATTTACAGTAACATTAATAACGTTATATATTTATTTTTTCAGTTCTCATTATAATGATTTAATAGAAATGGGTGTACAAATGTTTTTTGTGTTAATTGGCCTAATATGGGTATTTGGTGTTTCCCCATTTTCAAGAAAAGTTCAAATTTCTGAACGCTTCAAACAAAAATCCGAAAACACCCGCATAGTCGGTATGATCGACTTCGTATTAGAACAAAAATACAAAAAAAGCATCTCTGAATAATCCCAAATCAGAGATGCTTTCCCTTTGTCCTCATCACTTGTCTACCACAGCCGCACTGTCACGCGTAACCACAGCTGGCTCCCTCAGCATCACATTCATTACGCTCGCAAGCACGAGCATTCCAATCGACAAATAAAAAGCCAGTGTATACTCACCCGTTACCGTATAGATGACGCCGGGCACATACGCACCTAGTGCCGATCCGATCTGATGGGCGAGTGACAGCCAGCCAATCATGAGGCCGATCGAGTAGTTTTGAAAGTACTGGGTGGCGAGCATTTGAGTCGGTGCTACCGTTGCAAAGTCCACTAATCCAAACAGAATCGCAAAGGCTAAAAGCAAGTAAGGCTCGTGGCTGTAAATAAGAATCACGATCGACAGCGCCCGCACCGCATATAAAAAGCACAGGATTTTCCGGCTGCTCCACCGGTCCGCTACAATTCCGGACAGCAAGATGCCAGCAATATTAAAGCCTGCCAGCAGACTGACAGCAGCACTCGTGACTGTCGTTGAAAAGCCATGATCATGAGAAAACGGAATCAAATGGGTATCCATCAGCCCAACGGTCGTAAATCCACAGATCAAAAACGGAAAAATCAAGAACCAGAATTGTCTCATACGAAACATCCCGGCCACTGAAAGAGCTGTTGTTTTGGGTGCTGTTTCTTTTTCTGATGCAGCCAGTCCGCCTATCGGCTCTGTATTCTTTTCTGAAGGATTGTTCCGCAGCATCAGCAGCGCAGCCGGAAAGACAATCACGATTAACAGCAGTCCCAACACCACAACCGTCAGCTTCCAGCTAAACCAATGGATCAACATGAGTGAGCCGGGAACGAGAAGCATTTGCCCCGCTCCAAAGCCTGCTTCCATGATCCCAAAGGCTAGTCCCCGCTTTTTGCTGAACCAATTGACGACCAATACACTTGCCGCCACATTCGATGCTCCGCCCACTCCAAGTGAGACACCCAGCCCATAAAGCAGAAACAGCTGCCAAGGCGAAGTCACAAGGTATGTTAAGAAAATGCTGACTCCTGTCAGTAACGCACTCCATGCCAAAACAGCCCGGGCACCCCATTTGTCCACAAGCCGCCCAATCACAGGCTGTGATATGCCATAAACAATAAAACTCATCGTCGAAATCAGCGAGATGGTGCTTCTATCCATTGAAAATTGCCGTTCCCACGGCTCCACAAACGCACCAAACGACAGCCGCACCCCCTGAACCGCCAATAAGATCAAGAAGGTGACAGAGACGATGATCCAAGCATAATGCAGTCTTTTCATGACAGCTCCAAATCCCACCGTTCTTCTGTCAGCTGCTGTCCCCATAATGGCGCTTCTTGTTTCACTTCACTTATCTTGAATCCAAATTTTTCATAGAGCGGACGAGCCTCAGCCATGGTACTCACCGTCCAAAGGAAAATGCGGTCAAACTTCATGTCTTGGCAGTATGCAACCAGATGCTCCAGCAATTGCGTGCCGAGCCCCCTGCCCCGAAAATCCGCATCAACCAGAAACCATCTGAGCTGGACTGTCTTTTCATCATGCTTGACCAACCCGACAGAGCCGGCAAATTTCCCGCCGCTTTCCGCAATCCATATTTTTTCGATGTCAGCGTCAAATGTCTCCTGAAGATAAGCTAAAAACGTGTCATCCCAACCGTGAGCCTCCGCGTAAAATTGTCTTTGTTTCTCAATAAGGAGTTGTAGATCCTCCGAAAGAAAATAATCTCTAATCGATATCTCTGATGTTCTGGCAGAAAGCGACTGTGAAAGGATCGCTTCAATCTCTGCCATCGCCTCGGTAAGCTTGTGCTGCTCCTTTTGGTTGATTTCCTTCAGCATCAGTTCTACTTGTTCGTTGGCTTTCTCCTCCAGCTTTTTATAAATCATTTTTCCTGTTTCTGTGACAAAAATATAATGGTGGCGGGCGTCATCTTTGCTCCTCTGTTTATAGATCAAATCTTCTTTTTCAAACTGCTTCACAATCCTGCTGACATATCCCCTGTCAAGCCCCAGTTTATCCTGAAGAGCTTTTGCCGTACAATTAGGCGTATTATAAATCTCAAATAAAATCCGTGTTTCTGTTAAGGAAAACGGGCTGTCGTAAATGTGCTCATTAAGAAAACCAAGGACGTTTGTATAAAATCGATTGAACTTTCTGAATTTTAACCCAACAGATGATTCTCTTGTTTTCAAATCAATCCCCACTTTCTAATATTATTGACTAAGGCAATTATAATCACATATAGTTGCTTTAGTCAACGATATGTTAGAAAGTGAGGTCTTTTTAATTTCCTGATTCCTTCCTTTTCCTTACCACAATCAATGTGATATAGGATAAAGCCAGAGAAACCAAGCTATAGACAACAGCCCATCCCAAAAATGATTCATTAAAAATGGTAAAGGTGAGCACAAGAGAAATCACCAAACTAAGCATTGGCATCAGATACGGTTTTTTACAAATACAGGTCCCGACAATCGATAGCAGCATAATTCCTAACGGTAAAATAAAGAATGCGATATCTAATTCATCCACCTTTAAACAGCCTCCCTCCAGATTTTTATGTTACTAGTAAACTTCATTTAGTAAAAGGATAATATTTACTTCCCTAAGGCCCAATTTGAAAATTACCCGTTTACATTCGCTCCGGACTATGATAATTTAAGAAAGCGCTATCATGATAAGTTAATAGCTTGGATGGAGATGAGGAGAGCCAGAAATCCAACCCCTTTTGACAAGGGGTGTTTTCTGGCTCTTTTTGTTTTTTGGGAAAGGAGGCACGCCACACATCCAGCACAAACAGCAAAGGGGGATAATTGTTAATGCTTAATATATTTAAACCGGCTCCTCATATTGAGAGACTGGATGATTCAAAGATGGATGCGGCATACAAACGGCTCAGGCTGCAAGTATTCATTGGTATTTTCATTGGCTACGCAGGCTACTACCTGCTGCGGAAAAACTTTGCCTTTGCCATTCCTTATCTGCAGGAACAGGGATTTTCGAAAACAGAACTAGGTTTGGTGCTGGCCGCTGTGTCCATTGCGTACGGCTTCAGCAAATTCATCATGGGAATGGTGTCTGACCGCTGTAATCCGAGATATTTTCTGGCGACAGGCCTATTTTTATCAGCAATCGTTAATATTCTATTCGTTTCAATGCCTTGGGTGACTTCGAGCGTCACCATCATGTTTATTTTTATGTTTATCAACGGATGGTTTCAAGGAATGGGCTGGCCGCCATGCGGCAGGACGATGGCCCATTGGTTCTCCATAAGTGAACGCGGCACAAAAATGTCGATCTGGAATGTCGCCCATAACATAGGCGGCGGTATTCTTGCTCCGCTTGTCACTCTTGGGATCGCGATGTTCGTCACTTGGAAAAGCGTGTTTTTCTTCCCTGCCATCATCGCCATTATCATTTCATTTTTAATTGTTTTATTGGTTCGTGATACGCCTCAATCCTGCGGACTCCCGCCAATTGAAGAGTATCGGAATGACTATCCAAAACACGCTTTTAAAAATCAGGAAAAAGAATTAACAACAAAAGAAATTCTTTTTCAATATGTGCTGAACAACAAATTTCTTTGGTACATCGCTTTTGCCAATGTATTTGTTTATTTCGTGCGGTACGGCGTGGTTGACTGGGCGCCTACTTACTTAACAGAAGCCAAAGGCTTTTCTCCTGAAGACTCGCGCTGGTCGTATTTTCTTTACGAATACGCAGGCATACCGGGAACGATCTTGTGCGGCTGGATCAGTGACCGATTCTTCAAAAGCCGCCGGGCACCGGCAGGCGTTTTGTTTATGGCGGGTGTTTTCATTGCCGTATTGGTGTACTGGCTGAATCCGGCCGGCAATCCGCTCGTAGACAATATCGCCTTAATCAGCATTGGCTTCTTAATCTACGGACCTGTTATGCTAATCGGCCTGCAAGCGATCGATCTAGCACCGAAAAAAGCAGCCGGAACTGCAGCCGGTTTGACCGGATTTTTCGGATACATCGGCGGATCCGCTTTCGCAAACGCCATTATGGGCTTTGTCGTTGACCGTTTTAACTGGAACGGCGGCTTTATCATGCTGATCTCATCCTGCATTCTTGCCATCGTCTTCTTGGCTTTGACGTGGAATACAGGAAAACGGGCAGAGCATGTTTAAGAAAGACACATAAAAGATTAATAGTTTTCCAACACGCCGTTTACATCCGTTTTTTAATATGAAAGACAGGTAGTGCTTATCTATAAGGAGGAGAAATCATGAGAAAAAATAGAATACTGGCCTTGTTTGTTCTGTCGCTGGGCTTACTCTCATTTATGGTAACGCCAGTGTCGGCAGCGTCAAAAGGAAACCTGCTGTCACCTGACCGTATCCTGACCGTCGCGCACAGAGGGGCTTCTGGATATGTGCCTGAGCACACGATTCTGTCTTACGAAACCGCTCAGAAAATGAAAGCTGATTATATTGAATTGGATCTGCAAATGACAAAAGACGGGAAATTGATTGTCATGCATGACGAAAAACTGGACCGTACCACAAACGGAACGGGCTGGGTGAAAGACCATACGCTCGCAGACATTAAGAAGCTTGACGCCGGTTCTTGGTTTAATGAAGCCTATCCGGAAAAAGCAAAGCCGCAGTACGTCGGCCTTAAAGTTCCTACATTAGAAGAGGTATTAGACCGTTTCGGAAAGCACGCGAACTACTACATTGAAACAAAATCGCCTGACACCTACCCAGGTATGGAAGAAAAACTGATCGCTTCTTTGCAGAAACATAAATTACTGGGGAAGCATTCTAAGCCTGGCCAGGTGATCATTCAATCGTTCAGCAAAGAAAGCCTGGTAAAAGTCCATCAATTACAGCCAAACCTGCCGACCGTTCAATTGTTGGAAGCCAAACAAATGGCGTCAATGACAGATGCTGCCCTGGAAGAAATCAAAACATACGCTGTCGGTGCGGGCCCGGATTATAAAGCTTTAAATCAAGAAAACGTCCGTATGATCCGCAGCCACGGCCTCCTGCTTCACCCTTACACAGTCAATAATGAATCTGATATGCATCGCCTCCTTTATTGGGGCGTAACAGGAGTGTTCACCAACTATCCTGATCTTTTCCACAAAGTAAAAAAGGGTTATTAAACGAAAAAAACCTTGCGACAACTATCGCAAGGTTTTCTTCTATATTTTATTCTTTTCCGGCAGCAGCTTCTGACTGTCCATTATGCAGCTGAGAATTTATCTCTTTCGCATCCTTTAAGTATTCTGTCTGGTAGCCGCTCTTCAGCGCCCACACATAGAATACAAGTGATACCATCGCAATCAGAACCATATCCCAGCCATAATGAATGACATTCAGGCCGCCGAATTTATCACTGCCCAAATAAGAAATGACCATCATGGCCAGCAGATAAAACACCATCCAGACGCCGGCTTTAAAGTTCCGGCCAAACCCTTTCCATTTCGCCTTCGCCTGATAATAGAAATAAATCGGAAGACCGATCAGGATAATAAACAGAACCTGTCCTGTTAACGGCCAGCGTGCCCAATACAGCACCAGTGACGCAAAGATAAATCCAAGCGGCGCAATCACGCTTAAGCCTTTTAAACGAAGAGGCCTGTACAGGTCTTTCCCCGTCCGTCTCAATGTCATCACTGTGATCGGGCCGGTGATATAAGAAATTAACGTAGCAACGGAAATAATTTCCGCTAATACGCCCCACCCTCTGAACAGGAACAAAAAGATGAACGACACAATCAAGTTAAAGAACATTGCTTGTCGCGGAACGCCGTAAATCGGATGAAGCTTCCCGAATATACTCGGCATGTATTTGTTTTTTTCCATTCCGTAAATCATTCGGGACGTTGTCGCCGTATACGTAATCCCTGTTCCAGACGGTGATACAAATGCATCTGCATATAACACAATAACAAGCCAGTTAATATTCAGCGCAATCGCCAGATCAGCAAAAGGAGAATTAAAATTCAGATGGCTCCAGCCGTGAGCAATATCAGAAGGATTCACCGCTCCGATGAAGGCGATCTGCAGCAGGACATAAATCACTGTTGCAACGAAAAGAGAGCCGACAACCGCAATCGGAATTGATTTCCCCGGATTTTTTGCTTCTCCCGCCATATTAATTGGGCTTTGGAAACCATTAAACGCAAAAACGATACCTGAAGTGGCAACCGCCGTCAGCACACTTGCCCAGCCATTCGGCGCAATGCTTTGACCGCCAGTAAAGTTTTCTCCGTGGAATCCGACAAACAGCAAAGCTCCAATCGTAAGACCCGGAATAATAATTTTAAAAATCGTAATTAATGAATTCGCTTTCGAAAATAGATTGACTGTCCAGTAGTTCAGCAGAAAATAAATGAGAAGCAATACAGAGGCAAATGCTAGTCCTTCCCCAGTCAGCGTTCCATTCTTCACCAAACCGCTTGTCCATTTCGCCCATTCCCAAGGCCAAGAACTCATATATTGAACGGAGGCCACCGCTTCAACCGGAATGACGGACACAATCGCAATCCAGTTGGCCCAGCCCGCAATAAAACCGATAAACGAACCGTGTGAATATTGCGTATATTTCACCATTCCCCCCGCTTCAGGGAACATAGAACCTAGTTCACTATAAGAAAGAGCAATAAATAAAATGACGACCATTCCAATAACCCATGAAATAATAGCAGCTGGCCCTGCTATTTGAGCCGCACGCCAAGCCCCGAACAGCCAGCCTGAACCGATCATCGATCCGAGCCCGACCATCATGAGGGAAAACGTTCCCATTCTTCGATGCAATTGATTCATATCGTAAACACCTTTCATGTATGATGACATTCTCTTGCTAATTATATTATTATTCTGATTACTTTACTTTGTCAATATTTATCGAATTTTGACTGAAACTATAATAAGTCAATGTATATTACCTTCCAATACAGGAATGAAGTCACTAGTTTCTTCTTAAATGGAATTTACTGTGAACCCCAATGATAAAAACACAATAGGTTTAGCTATTTCCAAAACGGGAATGATACAGGAAACACTATTCTTAAAATAGAAAGGAGTATCACCATGAAACAAAAGCTGTTACTTTCAGGTCTCGCTGTTTCAACTGTCGGCATCACTTCTTATCTATTAAAAGACCCGTCAAATCGCCAAAAGGCAAGAGAATTCATTCACAGCATGAAGATGAAAATAACAAAACAGCCAGACATGGAAACGTTCCCAGTCGATAAAGCCGGCCACCCGGACCCGCAAGATATCGAGGACAACAAAATGGTATCAGAGGGCTCCATGTATCCCGTCCAATACTACGATGAAAAAAAGAAGTAATCAAAAAGCTCTCTTCGATAAAGGAAGAGAGCTTTTTAATTTAACTTTTTCGTCTGATTCCGCTCATTACAAAGCCGCTTTCAGGCAATGACGGCATTCTGGCGAGACTGTAATGCAGTGATTGTTCCGGAACATCGTATTCAATCTGATGGACGAGGAAATCCAGGCTCGCTTTCATGACTTCAATTGTAATGCCTTCCCCTGGACAGCGGTGGCCTTTCTCGGCGTGCCCCCCGCCTTGAGGAATCATATCAAACGGATTTTCTTCCCGCTCCGCAAATCGTTCCGGTCGGAATTCATCGGGATGATCCCATAGACGAGGGTCGTGGTTCGTTCCATATACATCAAGCAGCACCGATGTGCCCTTCTTAAACTCACAGTTATTCCATACAAAATCTTTTTTGACAAGCGCCCCTAAAAATGGGCCGAACGGATAATATCTGCGGACCTCCTGCACAAACATTTCTCTTTCCCGGCTGTTTCCAGACCGCAGCCATTCCTTATATTTCGGATGCTCATGAAGCGCCAAAGCTGAAAACACAAGAAAGTAAGAAATGGCGACAATAGGCCGCAATACATTAATCAGCTCAATGGCTGCCATACGGGAATCCAGCTGGCTTCCATCTTCTTGTGTGTGAAAAGCCATTTCATGCAGCGCTGTTCCGGGAGTCGTTTTCAGCAAGCCGGCACGAGCATCTTCAATCATGACTTCAATCCACTCTTCCGCACGCGGCCTTGCTCTTCTTCCCTTCCAATGCCGCGGTCCCACAGCACCGAACGCATCGACCATGTCAATGAAGTCATCCGCTCTCTCTTTGACTTCCGTTTCCTTCAACGGAACACCTGCCCAATAGCACGCTACCCGGCACAGGATTTCTTTTGCTTCTTCAAATAACACAACCTCATCTGCCTTCTCCCATCTTGTGACTGCTGCTTTCCACTCCTCTGTCATCAACTCAGCCAAACGTTTTTGATGCGGCGGTGTCATCAATGACAGAAAAAGCATCTTCCGATGGATATGCGCGCTGCCATCCATTCCCTGAATCGCATTAACACCAAACAGCGATTTCTGCACCCGCTTAGGCAAAGCGTTCTGCCGCTGGAATCGATCCGTATCATAAAACACCTTCGCCGCCTCAGCGCCAGTCATGCAAATAAAGTTTTTTCCCAACAAACGGGCCTGAAACAGATCTGAATTGTAGCGCTCTGTTCTGTTTTTAATAAATAAATACCCTTCCTTCAGCAGTGTCAGACTGTTATCGAGACTTTTGTCATGTGGAATCTGCTCATTCATCCGCTTACCCTGCCTTCCTTTTTACCCTCTATTTTCACGTTATCTTCCGACTATAAACCCAGTAACAGTATTTGTTTACAAAACCAAATTTAAGCGCTTTTTGATTATTTTTTAAAGGAAGAACAAACGAAATAGAGAAAAGGTAGTTAATCAAAACGAAGGGGAGAACAAAATGAAAAAATGGATATATGTTGTGCTTGTGCTGAGTATTGCAGGGATCGGCGGCTTCTCCGTCCACGCAGCATCATCTGCTCATGAAAAACACTTGAATGTCAGCAGAATGAATGTCGATGACGAATTCAAGGATACGGATGGAACCTTCATTCTTCACGATTTACAAAAGGATCAGACATTTGTCTATAACAGAAAACGGGCAAATCAAAGACAAACTCCGCAATCCACCTTTAAAGTCGTGAACGCTTTAATCGGTTTGCAGGTCAAAGCTGTAAGAGATGAATACGATGTTAAACGATGGGACGGGGTCAAGCGTGAATTCGAATCATGGAACCGCGACCATACGCTTGGCTCGGCCATGCGCGAATCCGCAATCTGGTATTATCAGGCATTAGCGAGAGATATCGGCGAGGAAAGAATGAAAACATGGCTTCATACACTATCTTACGGCAACGAGGATATCAGCGGGGGAATCGACCAGTTTTGGCTGCAAAGCTCGCTCACAATATCTCCGCTGGAACAAGAAACCTTTTTGGAGAAACTATTTAAAGAGGAGCTTCCATTTGACAAGCCGGTAATGAAAACCGTCAAGCGCATGATGATTCAAGAGGAAGGCGATCATTACACGCTCTACGGGAAAACCGGAACCCGCCTGACAGATATGGGATTAGGATGGTTTGTCGGATTCATCAAAACAGAGCATGGCTCTTATGTCTTTGTCACCAATGTCGATGATTCCGGCACAAAAGCCAAAAACATCACCGTGGATATCCTGAAAAAGTATGGCCTGATCAGATCCTAAATAAAAGAGCCCTGCACGGCAGGGCTCTAAATCTCATGCTCAAAACAATAATGATTCACAAGCTCTTCAATCAAATCATGATCGGGATATTCCCCGTTAAATTCAAATTCGATTTCTTCCACAAATTCTCCTTGATGGTACACATGGATGGCTCCGTTTTGACGGACAACGCTAAACTCCGGCTGAAATGTATATCCGCTTCGTTCAATTGCTCCCATTTCTTTCCCGCCTTTCTCAAAGCAGTAATTCATACACCTCGTTTAATTCCTTGGCCCGTTTTTGATCCTGTTCATTCTGGGCATACTTAATTTCTTTTTCTAATACTTGGTTCAAAAAAGACATTTCATTATCATCTAAGTCTTTTACAAATTCCTCTTCATTTGCATAACGCTTCGCCAGCATCTTCTTGCAAATACGCTGGCAGACTTCATTTTCTAGATGATTCGAAAGTGATTCGCGCAAATAACCGAGTGTAACATCCATTTTATGAACACCTTTCCTTCTGCTATCTTTACCCTATAGCTTGCTAAAATAGGGAAAATCCATACGTGAAAAATAAAAAAAGAGACATCCGTGAATGTCTCTTTTTTATCGTTATTCAGCTGCTTGTTCGCTTTTTGTCAAATTGGCCTGCGTGCGTTTGCCAATCCCAAACACATAATAACTAATGACCACAAGCGCTAAGAAAATCACGCCTACAATCAGGGAGATACGAGTATCATCGTTAAACCACATGCCAACCAGAACCATCAGCAAGAAAGCAATCGTCAAATAGTTTGTAAAAGGAGCAAACGGCATTTTGAATGGATGTTTATCTAATGCAGCACCCTTCGCTTTTCTGAATCCGATATGGCTGATCAAAATGATAAACCAAGGAATCATCCCTGGGAGCACGCTTGCGCTGTATACATAGACAAAGATCTTCGGCGGCGCGATATAGTTCAGTACAACACCGACAGCCAAACCGATCAGCACCGCAATTGTGCCATACAGCGGCACACCATTGCGTGAAATCTTCTTAAAGAATTTCGGTGCTTGTCCATTGACACCCAGTGTATACAGCATGCGGCCCGCGCTGAAAATACCGCTGTTACAGCCGGACATTGCAGCAGTAATCACGACAAAGTTAATTATGCCGGCCGCTGCCGTAATTCCGATTTTCGAGAACGTAGACACAAACGGACTTCCGAGTGAGTTGAGCTCATCCCAAGGATATACCGTCACGATCACAAAAATAGCGCCAATGTAGAAAATCAAAATACGCCAGATAATACTTTGAATCGCATTTCTTAGCGTGTTTTGCGGATCCTTCGCTTCACCCGCTGTAATCCCGATCAGCTCAACTCCTTGATAGGCCGCAATGACAAGAGACAGTGCAAAGAAGAAACCTGAGAAACCTCCTGCAAAGAAGCCCCCGTGAGACCACAGGTTCGACAAACCGATCGCATCTCCGCCGTTGCCAAAACCGAAGAAAATAATTCCGATTCCCGCAATAATCATCAAGATAATCGTGACGATTTTAATCATCGCAAACCAAAACTCAAATTCCCCAAACGACTTAACAGAAATTAAATTCGCCGCACCAAGAATCACCATTGCCACGATACCAGGTATCCAAGCAGGCAAATCCGGGAACCAATACTTCATATAAGAACCGACAGCGATAATTTCTGACATGCCGACGATAATCCACTGGAACCAGTTGCTCCATGCTGTTATATAACCTGCCATCGGATGAATATATTGATGGCCGAACGTCGCAAAAGAACCTGTGCTCGGCTCGACATACAGCATTTCACCCATCGCACGCATAATAAAAAAGATAAAAATTCCGCATATTGCATAAGCCAGAAGGACAGATGGGCCAGTCCATGAAATCGTGCTGGCAGAACCCATAAACAAGCCAACACCGATCGTACCGCCCAAGGCGATCATCTGAATATGGCGCGCGCCCAGGCCCCTCTTTAATTCTTTATTTGCCACTCCTCTTCCTCCTCCTAACAAAATACTCATAAATGAGAAAACAGCAGACCTGCTTGCCTTCACATGAATCAGTGATAACAATCAGAAAATTCAAACTTAAAATTGTTATATAATCTCCTAAATTACTTATTTCATCATAATAAATTTCTCTGGAAAATACAATTGTTTTTTTCAGGTAAACACCTTTGTTCAGAGTTTTGAATCGTTCACTTCTTTTAAAATCTTTTATATAAAAATAATAAAATTATTTGAATATTGGGATTAATACATCCCTTAGATTCTCATAAAAAATAAGCTGTTCTACATGAACAGCTTACCTAATAATTCACACCCGTTTGACGCTTTAATGCTTCAAGCCACCCGGTATCTCCAGTCCCGTAGCTCTTGCTTTGTCCCACATCTCTCAGAGATCCATTGCTGTAATCAATTGAGAGGATGAAATCCGGAATGGCATTATACCCGGCTTCCGCGATTTTACTGAGCTCTGAACGATAGTAAGATATAGCATAAGAAGCCGTTTGTTTCTGCACTGGATCTTTTTCAAGCTCTTCCTTATATACATCTATTAAGTCACGTCCCTCAGGCGTGACGTACCGCCCATCAATCACTTCTAAATCCTTCAAATGGTAGCCTGTGACTTCGTACATCTCACGAGCTGCCTGATACTTTTGATAGGCCTTTTCGGAAAATTGTGTCGAATCACTGCTTTGGCTTTTCATGATGTGTAAAAATAGTTCTTTGCTGTTGTCTCCAGATTGCAGCACTTGCTCAATTTGCTTGATCAGATCCTGATCGTCTGTCCCGCGCACCAGCACCTGATAGTCAATCGGCGTAATCGTAAACGTCAGCTCTGTCCCCTCTGGAATATGAATATGGTTTCGATTCAACAGCACTTGCAGCTGCTGGTTAACCTGTCCCCGCTGATACACCTTTTCATTCTCAACTTCCACTTCCCCATGAAATGTGACATTCCGAAACGCAGCATCCTGAAGGTTATAGTTTTGCGCCTTCCCTTTGAATAACCATTCTGTTTCATTATCGTAAGCGGCCTGTCTTTCTGCAGCTGACAGATCACTTCTGAAATAAGGAGACTTTGAATTTTGGTACTTATCCTTAATATAGCCTAATGGATCAGACTTTGTTTTGTTAATCGCATTCATCCTGCTGTATTTTTCATCTAGTATTTTGATTCTGATATCACTCTCAGATTCATAGGGGTTTTGGGATTGAATCACTGTTTCTTCCCCTGTGTCTGTCACTGTTCGATCATTCGCTGATTGATACACTTTGCTGAACGTCCCGCTGTTTCCCGACACGCTGGTTTTAGAATAATTGAACTGATTGATTCCCCCAGTTGAAGATTGTGACTTAAGCCTGCTGTATGCCTTTTCCAGAACTGCCGCTGGATTTTCAGTCGCATTCTCCCGTTTGGCAGGCGCATTCTTGCTCAATATGTTCTGTGCCATCAGCTGAGTGCGGATAAATTGCCGATTCAGACGCATTGAATTCCCTCCCGAGTATTCTCTCTTATTCTTTTTTATCGGCAAAGATAATGTATATATTAACCTCAAAAAACATTTATTTACACTTAAATCGTTATTATGTATGATGGAAATAAAAGGAGGTTGTTTGTATGGTGAAAAAATGGCTTATTCCATTCGCTGTTATGCTGTCTGTCTTATCCACCTTTACGTATTCGGCATCAGCTGTCGGAGTCACTGCTATCACAGGAAACAATTCATTTGATACCGCAATGCCGATCGGTTATTGGAAATATAAAAATATCGATACAACAATACTGGAAGCTGGTCAAGATGAAGCCTATTTCACTTTTACGGCTAATAAGGGAGAAAAAGTATACGTGAGGAGTACATACCAGAGCGCGTATACAGGGATGAAGATTGAAATTTATGATAAGAATAGAATACCTGTTTCTCAAGGGACAGAAGTCATTAACCCTAACACGTTTTCTTCTTTTATTTATGCAAATGCAGACGCCCAAAACACGACGGATACCTTTTATGTGAAAGTGTCACGAGGCACCTATACCGGAAACATGTATTTTACACTTTCAATTGAAGACCGAATCAAATCAGGCAGCGGAACATTCCAATTCAGCGGCGTTGCTGAAAATAAAGGAAATACAAGCCTTAGCCTCTCAGGTTCTGACTCCAGCGTGATCAAGGTTGATTTAACAAACCAATCCGGGATACCGCGTGATGCCATTGTAACCAGAGTTCAAACCACCGCCACTCAAACACCAAGCCAGGGAAATACACGCCACCTGATCATGACGAACGAAAACAACGAATGGCGCCGTGCTCTTGTAAACAGCTCGACTTCAGGGTCTTATGATATCTCTTTGTCAGATCAACTCAGTGTGGCAAAGGTATGGAGTTTTAAATATAATACATTAGCGACTGCCAGATCGACGATGAGCAACGTAAAAGCAAAAATAGATTATGAATACGACGTGACAAAGCAGTTTTAACTTATACCGAGCCGGTTATCCGGCTCTTTTTTATTCTCCGTTAGAAGGTAAACTATAATCAGTACAACCAAGGGAAGTGCAGACATGGCATTAAAACTTCTAAAAAAACTGCTTTTTGACCGCCCTCTAAAGAACGGCGTTATCTTAAATCATCAATACAAAATTGAAGAGTGCCTCGGTATGGGAGGCTACGGTTTGGTTTATTTGTGCACCGATATCCTAACTCAAACACCATATG
Source organism: Bacillus sp. FSL K6-0993 (assembly GCF_037977205.1). Lineage (NCBI taxonomy): Bacteria > Bacillati > Bacillota > Bacilli > Caryophanales > Bacillaceae > Bacillus > Bacillus sp. FSL K6-0993. Next base: position 216,979 of record NZ_CP150275.1, on the reverse strand, counting down.
TCTTAAAACAGCTTCGGACGACAAAAGCGAAAAAGGAAAAAGAAAAAGTCCGGTTCCAGCAGGAAATAAAACTGCTCAAAAGCATTCACCACCCGCAAATTCCGGGCTTCATAGATGAGTTCATCATAGACGGACAGGCTTATTATGTCATGCAGTTCATTGAGGGAGAAAATATAGAAGAATTATTATTTTTTCGAAAACAGCCGTTCACAGAGCTTATGGCGTTACAACTGATTTCGCAGCTGCTTGAGATTATAGAATACCTGCATGATCGCCTTATTTTCCACAGCGACATCAGAACGCCTAATATCATCATCAATGACGGCAGGCTCTGCCTCATCGATTTCGGCCTTGCCAAACAATTGACTCTTGAAGAAATGGAGGAAATAAAGGTACGAAAACAGGATGACTTCTTCGATCTCGGAGAAACGCTGTTATTCCTGCTGTACTCTCAATATAAAGGAAAAAAGAAGAAAAACGGCACTTGGCTGGAGGAATTAACACTGACAAAGGAAGTAACCCTGCTGCTGAAAAGATTATTGGGCATCGAGGAAGAGTATCAGCACACCGCTTCCATTCGCGAGGATCTAAACCGGGCCATTCAATCGGTCACATAAAAAACCCTTGTCCCAAATAGCGGAACAAGAACTTTTTTTGGATTAACTGCTGCTGTAGCTCCGGCGTTTGTAACGATGACTGCCGCCATAACGGTCGTAGTGTCTTCTTTTGCCTGAGCTGCTGCTGTAGCTGCGATAATGTCTGCGCCGGCTGCTGCTGTAATGCCGGTGTCTGCGATATCGGTCACTAGAACTGCTTGAGAGGTACTTAATCGTTTTGATGATTTTTTTAAACATATGATGTTCACCCCATTTCTTTCTCCCTATTATATAAATTTTATAGGAGAAAGAAAAACATCAGCGGGGTCACTCTTTTGAAAACAAGAACCCCGTTCCGTTATCATTTGTATGCAGCTCATAAGTAATCGCAAGCAGCCTGCATGTATCCTCAATAATCTTTAACCCAAGTCCCTCACTGCTCTCATTCCGATCAAATCCAATGCCGTCATCACGAATAAAAACATCGCCATGTTCAATCGTGACTTCCATCTTTTCAGCTTTTGAATGCTTTAACGTATTTTGAAAAATATTATCAAACAGCCTTTGCATCCATAACGCGTTGCTCATCCATATCACATCTGAATCTGCCGGCTTATAGTGCAGCTCAATCCCACTCATACTGTATAAATAATCCCACTTTTTCACCGCTGTTTCTAATAGCTCGTTTAGACGCACTTCTTCATTTACAATATAAGAGCTTTCCAGCGTCTCAGCGGAATATAGATTGAATTCATTGGTTAATTCCGAGATATATTCGATTTGCTGATACAATGATTCGAATACAGCCTGACCATGACATTGATCTTCCAAATAAAATAACTGCAGCCTGAGAGCCGTTAAAGGTGTATTAATGTCATGCCGCAGTTTTTGCAAAAGCTCCTTTTTGATTTCCTCTTGCTGTCTCAGCTCCAGTTCACGATATGTCGTCCGTTCAATTAACAAATTGACCGACTTGATCAGTTCCCCGATTTCATCAGCACGCTTCACTTCAATTTTATCGGGCACCCTTTGATCACTCGCCAAAAGCCGAATGGTTTGATTTAATAGATTGATTTTATGCAATAGAGAATGAATCGACTTTGAAAATAAAAAAGCTAACAATAAGAGTGATATCAAAAATACAACGATCATTGCCGGGTACGCAAACGACCTGTGAAAGGGCATACCATGATTCATCGTTTTAAACATGCTGTCATAAATCACAGACATCAAAACACTGACCGCCAGCAATAGCATCGGAACACTAATGACGGCCGTAAACAATAACAACTGATATTTTGTCTTGAGCTTCATTTCTTCACAACGGTATTCAGCCGATACCCTTCTCCATATATATTTTCAATCATCTCACCCGCTTGATCATTGATTTTAGCTCTGATTTTTTTAATATGCACATTGACAATATTCGGGTTTCTATCTTCGAGCTGCCATAGATATTCAAAGAAATGTTCCTTTGTCAGGATACTGTCTCTATTTTCATATAAATAAAAGAAAATTTTCCGCTCAATCGCAGTAAACAATACCTCATCATGCAGGCTTTCATTGAACACTTTTTTCGTTACCGCATCAATATACAAATGTTTGATTTGCGTAAAGGTGCCATAATGATGCTCAAGCATATTCCGCATTCTTAATAGCAGCTCTCTCGGATCAAAGGGCTTTACCATATAATCCTCGCCGATCTGCAAACCTTGAAGCTTGCTGTCCATATCATTACGGGCCGAAAGAAAAATAACCGGAATGCCCAGCCCCAGCTCTTTGATTTTTGCAGACATTTGATACCCGTCTTCACCCGGCAGCATCACATCCATAATGACCAAATCCACCTTCTGAATCACCGAAAGCACATCCGCTCCATCTGTTTTCCATATCACACGATATCCCTCACGCTGCAAAATCTTTTGCAGCAAATCACCAATCATCTCATCGTCTTCAACGATTAAAATATGATAACCCTTCATCTTAGCGAACCTTTCTCATAAACTCCATGGACAGTTTATATATTTGATCAGGCTGATATAAATAAATACTGTGTGTTCCCCTCAGTTCCTTTATATCGGCAGTATTGAATTGAGCTGCAAACGCTTCATAGTCTTTTCGGTTTTGTATAGCATACTTTGAATGTCTATTTTGGTCAGAGACCGCATCTAAAATCAAGACGGGAGTTTCCTTTGGTGCCGGCAGATTCACAGATTTGCTGCCGTTTTGGTAAGACTGTAAAAGCTCATGCTCCATATCTGCATTAAAAAATTGCTTAAAGTTAATGGCTTTATAGATTTCTTTTTCTTCATCAGTTAAAAACGACTGCCGAATCGCCTCAGGATTATATACAGCGGAAGGCATAAACCGATGAAAACCAATCGAGGTTAACAGGTGGAACCCTCTCACTTTCAATCTGTCAACTCCGCTCAATTTATACGTGACGTACTGCTGGGGCAATCCAATATCCATCGCAATAATGGCCTTGATTTCCTTAGGATATTTCTGTGCCCAATACATTGCTTCAATCCCGGATATCGAATGAGGCATTAAAATATAAGGAGGCTTATTTCCGCTTTTCATAAGCGCTTTCCTCGTCTGTTCCAATACCGTATCAATATCTCTGTCATCGTGAGACACTTCACTGTATCCATAACCTGCCCGATCTACAACAGCAATCTTATTTTCTTTTGAAAACTTGCTGTACAGCCCCTTCATTTCATAAGCAGGCGCAGCAATCCCCGAACCGGACATAAACACAAACGTATCCTTCCCGCTTCCCTCTTGATACACATTCATCTTTTTACCGTCAACATCGACTAATGTGCCTTTACCTTTCAGCAGTGCCGCCTCCTTATTTAGCTGGAAATGGTGATAAATAAATACCGAGACGGATACAAGCAAAACCAAAGCAGCCAAGCTGACAAAAACAATTTTGAGGACTTTCCATAATGTTTTCATATGATGCTCCTTTCACGTGATACTGAAAGGATACGATATGAAAATAAATAACTGATTAACTTTGGAACAGTTTTATTTTCACATTTGACTTTGCCCTTACGGAAAGGTGTACATTTGGAGCATAGAGGTGATCACTCGGCTATCGATCGGCGAATTTTCAAAGATATGCAAAGTATCAACAAAAACACTGCGATACCATGATGAAATCGGACTCATCCACCCAGAAGACATTAATCCTAAAATCGGAAGGTCTATCCGCAAAGTCCGAGAATTTCTTATACGCAGCCTTCTCCAACCGAGAACGACATTGAGAAGGCTACCGCTTATATCAATCTTTCACAAAACATAATTCAGGGGTATTTAATCTATTTATTCCTATTTATTCACACAACAAAGTCACCACAAAGCTTTTTTCTCTTCTTCCTGCTCGATAAACAGATAATTTTCAGGACGTGCCAAAACAGAAAAAAGTGCCAAAAGCAACTTCCAACCTCGAAGCGGACTACCGCATCTAAACTTCAACACTTCTCCTTCCGCTAAAGTAAACCTCAAAGTTGGGCTTGTACACCAAGCAATCTTCACTTGAATAACATGCTCACCAGGCGGTAAATCAATTCGCAGCCTTCCTCCATCTTTGATAGTTCCCATCTCAGCCCCATCAATTAGCACTGAATACTCTCTCATTTTGTTGATGTACTGCGATATCCTCTAATTTCAATATACGTCTCTTGATTATTCACGATGACACATCCTCAAAGTAATGATCTTACAGGCGGGAAGCGCTAGAACCCTTCCGCCATACCGTTATTTCCCTTCCTAGTATATTATAACTTGCTGTGCTTCAGCTCTCCGTCGGCAAAAATCCCTTTCAGCTTCAGTGTGCCTTCTACATGAGCTTATAAAAAAACACCCGCTTGTATAACGAGCGGATGTTAGATCTTTCGAAATTATTGATTGATATCTTTTAGCGCTTGTTTCGGTTGCGAATTGAAAATCAACAATGATGAAATAATGGCAATCATAACCCCTAACGCACCAATCCAGGTAATCGAAGCCAATGATACGTTTTCTACAAAAACGCCCCCTATCCCTGCGCCAACTGCCATAGCGAGTTGCATCATTGACTGATTCATGCTAAGTAAAACACCTGACATTTCCGGTTCTATTGTAGCCAGGTGAAATTGCTGTGTCGGACCGGTGGACCATGCGGCAAACGACCATAATATGAGAATCACCAACACTCCGATATAGGAATGAGTAACAAGTGACAGCAGAATCAGTGTGACGATATGCAACGTCATCCCGCCAACGAGTGTAAAGGGCACTCCCCATTTATCGGTGCTATATCCCCCAAACTTTGATCCAACCAAACTGGCAATTCCAAATATAAGCAAAACACCACTAAGCAACTTGCCGTTTATACCTGAGATGTTCAAGAGATACGGTGACAAATAAGTGTAAGCAACAGAATATCCCCCGAGCCAGAAGAAAGTGATTGATAATCCCATAGCCACTTTCCGTTTCTTAAAAAGAGCAAGCTGTTGAAGCAAAGGCACAGGTTTATCCCCTTCAGTATGCGGAAGAGTAAAGAATATAACGACCACCGCGATCAATCCCAACAAAGCAATGGCACCAAATACAGACTTCCAGCCTAAAGCTACTGCTATCATTCTTCCAAGCGGAACACCTATGATTAAAGAAGCGGTAAATCCCATCACGACCGTAGCGATGGCACTTCCCTGCTTCCCTTCCGATGCAATTTTAGCGGCAATCGTTAAGGCGGTGACAACCACCACACCTGCTCCCATCGCCATAATGATCCGCGCTGCAATAAACCATCCATAACCAGGCAGTACAAAAGCCAGGACATTACCGAACACAAACAAACCTAGGGCATACATCATCAATTTGCGTCTATCCATACTTGCTGTCAACGCCATAAGTACGGGTGTAGAAAGAGCATATACAAGTGAGAAAATGGTAATAAGCTGGCCCGCGGCAGCTAAAGTGATCCCGAGAGTATGAGCAATTTGATCCAAAATTCCGGAAATGATGTACTCTGAGGTTCCAACTAAAAAGCTGACAATGGCTAAAATATAAATTTTCCAAGTGTTAGACATAAAACATTCACTCCTTAATTATTAATAAACATATCACGAATTATCGATATGTTATTATAAAAAATAAACACATCGTAATATGTCGATATGTATGGTGTAAAAATAAACATCTTTTGATGTTTATTTTTATATCTCTGTTTTAAGAAAGTCAGCAAGTTTCCCAATGGCTTCTTCATCTCTTTTGTAATATGTGTACTTTCCAATACGCTCCGCCTTAATCAAGCCGGCTCTTAAAAGGATGGTAAGATATTGAGAAGCTGTCGATTGCGTCATTTTCAATTTGTCTGTTATTTGACTGACACATACCCCGATTGTGTTCATATCAATCCCTTCATGGGGTGCAAAATGACGATCGGGCTCCTTCAGCCATTGTAAAATTTGCAGCCTTGATTCATTTGATAAGGCTTTGAATACTTCAATTGGTTCCATATCGATTATTATATCGTTATATTTCGATATGTCAATCCGTTTTCTGGATATATTTAATTAAAGGTTTATCTCTGACTAATTCCGTGAAATGAAACTGAAGACAGCATATCAATTTTGTTCACCGCTTAAATTTATCATCAAGCTTTACGAAATTGGTCTCATAATCATGTCACTAAACACTTGGGGGAACCCGGCAGGTGACAAGGATGTTTTCAATTAAAATGAATTTAATATTGTTCAAGTGACTAATCACCAGCATCAAATTCATGTATTTAAAATAGATGTAAAAAAACATCCGCTCATAACAACAGCGGATGTTAGATCTTTCGACAGGAATAACAAGTCAGTGTACTATGAATTGACATCTCTTTATGTCCGCTTAGGTTATGAATAAAAGTTATCAATGATGCCATAATTGTAAAACAAAAGAAGCGGCAGTTCATTATGTTCAATTCACAACAGATTCCATACCGTCAAAACATTTTAATTTCTTTAGATTATAAGATCTTTTCCAAATTTTTCCCTAGATCATTACATAATTTAAATACCATCACTCGTTCACCTGTCCGGGAGCTTAAATCAGTATGAAAACTTTTCACTTTTTCTCCAGTTATTTTAAGGATAATATCCTTAAGGCCTTCTATACCTGATTCGACTAACTCCGAACGAGTTTGTTTGATAGATAACATACCCTCTTTTGATCCACAAACTACATATTCGGCTGGTGTTAAAATCCCTTTTAAATTGACGATGATCATGTCCCGCAGTATATCAGTCTTAACAGATACAGACCCCCGCCCAAGATAATCCTTCTCCCATTGAGTAATGGACTTACTGATCTCTGATTCAATAGAACCCTTCGACTTTTTCATATCTAATACATCTCCTGAGCAAAAAAATTGGCATATTCTATTTGTGATTTCGTCTCATTAATATTCTCTTACAACATATCCTTCATATACACCTTCAATATCCAAATCAGTTTTACCGTTTCTTGTGACCACTATCATTTTGGATAACATATTTTCTTCCATCATAGAGTGGACATGCAAAAATCGAACATTTCCTGAATGGGTTTCCTCAACTTCTTCATAAGATTTAAGATGATAAAAATCAATTGCTTTTCTAATTAGTTTTTTCATACATTCCATATTTTCACGATCAAACGAGTTCATGTCCTCTATTGTTTTCGTGACAAAATCAGTTAAATTAGCGCTCATACAATCTCCTTAGAACTGCTTTCTCCATATATGGTGTTTAGAAGTTGAACCTGCATTTCATCATGACAAGCAATGATCAGGTATGGCTTGACCTGTTTTAGCATCAGGACCCTCCATAATTGAGGGTTTTCCATCCTTATGATGAACGAATAAACCTCTAACTTTAACATATGACGGCACTAGTGGATGATGTCGAATCATATCAACACTTTTTTCAATGGTGTCACTGCTATTTTCATTTAGCCATTCATCGACCGTACCACCTAAAAATTCAGGCTTGCAATTTTGAAAGAGATAATCCAATGTTTGTATTTTATCTTTCATTGTTTCAAGTTGAGTTAGTCCATTACCTGCGGAAGTCTTCTTGTCTTTTGTTCCTACTACAAAAATCTCCTCAACATCTTCCTGGTAAATTGCAAAAATAACAGACCTCATGATTTCTCCAAAAGGATGTGAAATACTGGCACCATAGCTTTGTATAGTCAACATATTCTCTGCAGAAGTGTTAGTCGCTTCTTGTAAAATAGGCTCCAAACCGTTTTCAATATCCGTCAAAAATAATACTTTTTTATTTTGGTTTACATTCATACAGCACACCTCTTCCTTATGTTTATCATTTTTATTTTGAATAACAAATCCATTTGATAAATGCTTAGATTCATCATTACCAGCTTTCCCAACATCCTTCTGGATCAATATTAGCCAGTCGGACCCATCCATTTTGAACTTTTTGCAGAAATGCTGAGTCATGATTTAATAACCGTTCTACATATTCTCTAGGTGCTTGGATGAGTATCAATAAACGAAGAGGAGAATGATAGGCCTCGTGATCTGATTCCATGACCGATTGCCAAGGCAGTCCGGCTAACAAGTCGCTTGCATTCCCCTGCATAACGCCGAGACCTGCAGTAACGGTTTGAGTTGCTTTATTTCCGCTGCCATAATAATGAGGTGCTACCGTTGATGCGTAATATTGTAAATTAATCCATTGGGCTACAGTTCCAGGCCCTGCAATAATATTTGCTAGGAGTTCACCGCTTTCATCCTGCTTCCAATCATAATTATGGAGAAAGGCTCTGCCTTCCAAATCACAATCCTGAGTTAGTTCACGTTTACCGATAATAAAGGCGGCATTACGAGCCAGTCCCCATTCCGGACGTATCTCACTCCAATCTTCCGCAAATCGGTTTGCCTCAGCCTTCGGATTTTTTAGCTTCGATTGGAAATTCGGTAATTGGGCCAGACGTTCTGCGTTTACATGATGTCTCACTTTCGGCATAACGGCTTCAATTTGTTCAAATGCTTCTTGTGCAGCTTCGGAAAGCTCTGGTACATAAAGCCAATGTAATTCATCTACTGTTGTATTATGTTCAGCTGCTGCAAAAACCGTATCCTCAGGAATTTTAATTCCTTCAGCTAAAAGAGCTTCTCGTACCTCTGATAGATTACATAAAGCAGCTAAAACTCTTGCATTGAATCCACCGGCCGCTCCACCGCAGGCACCACAATCAAGGGCTGCAGAATAAGGATTATTAGTGCTTTGACTGCCATGCCCGCAAATCACGACCAATGGTGCGATGTTTTCCGTTAATCCCATCATTTTTAATGCTTGGCGAGCATAGTTCACTTTTTCTTCATCAGTAAAACCCACAGGTATTTCTGCTTCTGTAGCATCATGATGAAGCGAGAGTTTTGTATCAGGTTTGCGCAACCAAGCCTCACGGAGATTACGAATGAAATGACCCGCCTTTCTTGGCACAAAGCTACGGGCTGCCATTTGCAGAGTAAGCCAAGGTCCACTTAGCTCAGGCAGTAGTAAGCTCGAGAGCGCATTCTGCTTCATCGTTTTAAAGGTATGGCTTAAAGAATGAATTGCTTGCTTCCGTTGATTGTATTTTTTGAATACATCCTCATCTGCGAACTCTTTTATTTTATTTTGCGGTTTTTGTATGATCGGCAAGGAAGCATGACTGTGTTTACTGCCAAGTTCACAAGTTGCAATCGGCACCCCGAAGAAACCAGCAATACCAATCGTTTCAAACGGGCCTTCTTTTTCTAGTTGACGACGAAAAGGTTCTGATCGTACATCGATGCAGAATGCTAATTGAGCTAATGCAGATTTTTTACCGCCGGTTTCACGTTGTTTCGAGATGATCTTCTGGCTTAATCGATCAGTGTATGTTTGTTCCCAAGCTTCTAACCAAAGTTTCTTGCGAAGTTTCTCATCAAAGCTGTAGGCAAATGATAAATATTCGTTTTGTTCAATGGCCGTCATCTGTGACCATTCTTCTAATGTAAGCCCACCCCAATGAATCCAAGCTGCTATAAGGGGAGCAATTGAAATTTTTTTCTTAGATCGTTCATTAGTCAAAGGTAAGTATGGCTTTATAAGAGCCCACTCCATGGATATTCGAACCGCTAAATATTCTGTTAGGAGTGCATGTTCGTGGCTCGATTGCTGGGAGCGCCAAAGCATCATCCCTGCCCATCCAGGTAATGAAAGTAAATGACCTTCAAGATAAGTCTGGATTTCTGACTCTGGGATTTCTAGTGCGAATAAGGCTTCCTGTAAAGCCAAATGTGCCTCTTTCGGCCAACCCTTTACCCTTTCTCGCTGCTTTTTGCTAAGTGCTGGATCATATTGAATGAGATGCTGCCAAGCACGATAGAAACCTTCCTCACGATTAGGCATTGTCCAGCCTGCTTGAGAGTCATCAAGATATAATTTACTCCACTTAATGACATGATGATCTAGTATATTGACTAGCCTTTCACCATCTTGATTCTCTATATGCGAACTTAGTGGTTGCATAAAAACATTCTCGATATGATCCAATCCACTACATTCATCTACTAATTTCTCCAGCTCATGTGATGATACAAGGTCGGAAGGCAGGGGATCTAACTTTAATGCAGCATGACAAAATCGCTCTGCCACGTCCCGTGGGATGTGATAGGAATGTGAATCAAGCCAGCGCTGCAGCCCCATTTCCACAAAATCTTCATCAATCTCACCTTTATTCTTTGCTGAACGGATCATAGACGCACTAGGGTATATATCAACATCGCGAGTGTTTTTCAACCAACTTGCAACCTGATCAAAAGGTTGGTTTTCAAGTCCCATCCACGGATTACGTGCAGCAAATGTAGAAATAGGCCAAAGTGGCGCAATCACTCGGCTGGCAAATGTAATGAAAACGTTAAGATCCCTTTCTTGAACATCAATATCTGTATCTATCTTTTTTACATTATCTTTCGTTAATACGGATGTAATGCCCATCTCAGATTAGCTCCTTATGAAATATATTGTTTAAGGTAGTCTGGGTGACTCTCTACTGACTTTGGTTTTGCTTCACCTAATCGAACTAACCAAAGATAGAGTACCGCGAAAAAAACGGAAGAACGATGACGAGCAACCCACGTACCTAAAGCACTGCCAAATAGTAAGAGACATACGACAATCATGACAGCTGACATTGGAGGTTGAACACTTTGAAAAATGGTTGTATGCAGCCACTTATAGAAAAGGTTATGAATGATAAAATATACGAGGGCTGCTCCTCCTAAAACAGTTAAGCCGGCAATTCGGCCAATTCGGCCCTCTCCAAAAGCGACAAGCTGAGTCCAAGAAACGGACAATGACCACCCTAAGATCAGCGCACTAATGAATTGATACACCTCTCCAGGAGCAGCGAGCCAAAAAGCAACGCCTATAACTAAGGATAAAATCCGACCAGCCATGACCCATATATAGGATGTTCTTTCATTAGTACGAGCCGATACTTCATGACGCCCTACTGCTGAACCAGCTTGTAGAAACAACGTAGCTTTGAATAAACCATGTAAAATAAGATGAATAATGGCTGCTATATAGGCGCCTAATGCACACTGAATGAGCATAAACCCCATTTGTCCAATCGTGGAGCCTACTAACTGGCGTTTATAATCAACCTGGACTAAACTAATTCCAGTTCCAATCAATACAGAAATGCCAGCAAGCAGAAGTAAGATAATCGAAGCGATACCACCATGAAATAGCGGTGAAAATCGAGTTAGTATTATTCCTCCAGCATTTACTAAACCTGCATGCATAATTGCAGAAACAGGGGTTGGAGCAACAATAGACTCAACCAACCATCTTTGGAATGGCCATTGAGCTGCAGGAATGATCACCGCCAGTACAATCAATAGCTGAATCCCTGTTCTCTCCCATTCTCCCAGCCCAGCTAAACTTTCATTTGTTACAACCAATGATAACTGCCATTGACCTGTGGCATGAAAAAGCCACATCATCGCAAAAAACAAAGAAAACCAACTTAACAAAAATAACCGTCCAGAAATTTTGGCTGCTTCACTAGCCACTTGCCAAGCACTGTTTAACCTAATAAGTAAGGTTAAACCAACAAGAGTTGCTCCCCAAAATAGAACCATCAAGCGGAGATCACCACTTAACCATGTCATTGAAGCAGCTCCTGTTGTGAAAGTAAAAAGCATAAAATATTTTCGATAAGATCGATCCCCCATTAAGTAACGTACAGAAAAACGCTGAATGATGAATCCAATTGCAAGAACAAAGAAAGTCATTAAACAAGCTAAGGAATCTAAGTGCCAAGGGCCAACATTTCCACTCACACCACTATTGGCAAGAATCAGTAAGGAAACCAAAAGTGGTAAAGCCAAGATCCCAATATGAATGCGAACAAAACTCAAGGGTACTCGCGGATGTAAAAACAATAGTCCACTAATCCCAGAAGCCATAAGCATAATAAAAAATAATGTTAATAATGATGACAAACTCAGCGAAACTAACATTCTAAATTCTCCCTTTTTTAAAACTCATTATTGGTCAAAAGACCTTTCAATCAGATCATATTTGTCTATTATTTATTTCAATTTTTATTTATCTCTATTTTTTTCCAACAAAAAAGCCGACAACTTCAAAATTTCAATGATTATGTTAGATCATTGAATCCTGAAAATTGTCGGCTTCACTTCAACTAACTTCAGCGAAGTTTTTTGAAGAGCTACCTTATTATTTGTCTTTACTTTATGCTATGATTTCATTTCCTTTAATACAGTCCTGATTATCAAATAAATCGACTCATGTTCTCTTCCTTTTTTATTAGGATACTTTTTCATCCTATCAATATTTAAAATGAAATATGAAAAGAATGCTAAAGGCCTACATATTAAAAGGAAAAATAAACATCTGCATCGATTATTAAGTTACGTATAAGATATGCTAAATTTTAAAAGTTGTCAAGTTTATCAGTAAACTGGTCTTTACTTTCCTCTAAAAGAATCCAACCCATTATAGATGATGATTCACTTTCAATGAGGAACCTTCATTTCAGATGAAACTCGCTTTTCCAGATCAAGGAGCAGTGTCTTCATTTCAAATCCGCCCCGATAGCCAGTTAATGAGCCATTCTTTCCTATTACACGGTGGCACGGTACAGTAATTAATACCGGATTAGCCCCAATAGCCGCACCTACAGCACGAACAGCTGCTGGTTTATTTATATCATTTGCAATGTCGGAATAGGATTTCGTCTGTCCATAAGGAATTTCACAAAGTGCATTCCAGACTGCTAGCTGAAATTGCGTACCGGCGTACTCAACTGGAACAGTAAAGTTTTTCCGCTTTCCTTCTAGATATTGGGTGATTTCAACGGCATAGGGTTCAAGCTTATCATCATCTTCAACAAGAAGACTTCCTGGAAAGCGTTTCTTAGCCCATTCGAACAATTCCTCGATTGGTTTGTTCTGTGAACCTACAAACACAAGCCCCTTTAAAGTTGAAGCAATATAAAAATTCCAATCCTTGAACATTAGTAAAGACCAATAAAGGGTCGGTTTATTCTTTGTTTCCATTGTACGTTTCCTCCATTTTACTCATTTCACGAAATTGTGCAGGTGTCTGTCCAGTTTTCTTTTTAAATAAAGTAATAAAATAAGGCGCGTTAGCTATACCCACACATATAGCGATATCTCCAATCGCTTTATTTGTCTGAATCAAATACTTTTTAGCCGCGTGTACTCTAACTTGTTGTATATACTCAACCAGCGTAATGCCTTTAATCTTTTTAAATGTTCGATGCATATGATACGGACTCCCATGACAAATATCTGCTAACGATTCTAGCGTTAATTTTTCTTTGAAATTTTTATCAATGTATTCAGTAATTAAATCAATCCACTCGCTATCAGGCATTTTTTCATTAGTGGGCTTGCAACGTTTACAAGGGCGAAAATTTGCGCGGAGAGCTTGTTCTGCGTTTGGAAAAATACATACATTTTCTTTTTTCGGAACGCGAGATTTACAGGATGGTTTACAGAATATCCCTGTCGATTTTACAGCGTAGAAAAATTGATTATTGTACGCTGCATCATTATTTATAATTGCTTCCCACTTTTCATCTGTTATCATTTCTGCATCATTCGAAATTCTATGATCATGGCTCTCTTTATGTTCGTTATTGATACTATCCGGCATTTATCTCACCTCTCCTTACATGGCTCATCTAATTCATTTTGAATTGAATCTCAATTTAAATTTTCGACACGCGTTTTTTATATCATGAGCCATTTTTATCTACTCCCGTTTAGCATTCTTGATAACTACACTATAACCTCATAAATAGAAAAAAATAAGGCGGTTAGAATGTAATAGCAAGATAACAAAATGAGTAAAGATGATTATGTGATAAACTAATTTCAACCAGCGTGAGTTTTCTTATAATTATTTAAGATAAGGAGAATGAAAAAGTGACATGGCATGAAGTCAATGATGTTATTGTCATTACATTACCTGAAATTTTCGACATGAATGCTAACCTAGGCTATCTAACCAGGGAAAAAAATGAATGCATGTATGAGATAGAGAACAATATCATTACAAAAGTTATAGCCATTGGGGAAATTCGGTGCTTAGTGCAGGTAAGCGTAATCAATAATAAACAAATGGTTGTTCAATTCCTAAACGATTCTAGACCTGTTGAGCAGTGGAAACGGGAAGAGATTGTAAAATATATTCATGACTGGTTTGATCTTGATAAGGATTTAACACCATTTTATGAAATGGCAAAAGCAGATCCATTACTTAAAATGCCTGCCCGAAAATTTTATGGGTTGCGAGTGATCGGCATTCCCGATTTATTTGAAGCTTTATGTTGGGGAGTTTTAGGACAACAAATTAACTTAGCCTTCGCGTACTCCTTAAAGAAGCAATTTGTAGAAGCATTTGGCGATTCTATTGAATGGAATGGTAAAAAGTATTGGGTGTTCCCACCGTACGAGCGAATTGCACGGTTAACCCCTACCGACCTGGCAGATATTAAAATGACGGTAAAAAAAAGTGAATATATCATTGGAATAGCCAGATTAATGGAAAGTGGAGAATTATCGAGGGAAAAATTAATGAAAATGAACTTTAAAGATGCTGAAAAAAACTTAATTAAAATACGAGGAATCGGTCCTTGGACAGCCAATTATGTTCTAATGCGCTGCCTTAGGTTCCCGACAGCTTTTCCAATCGATGATGTGGGTCTAATTCATTCGATAAAAATATTACGTAATATGAATCGAAAGCCTACGAAAGATGAAATCTTAGAAATATCGTTTTCATGGAAAAAATGGGAGTCATACGCTACCTTTTATTTATGGCGTGTCCTTTACTGAATCATTTCAACTTAAACCGGAATGTACTCAATAAAAAAAGAATGAACTTTAAATACCTAGTCCCACAAGTACATTGTACGTACGACTTCAAGAATTCTTTGTCTTTATTAATTGTCAATAAAAAAACACGTTATCATTCCAATAGACTCTTCGGTTTTCGGATTTCTAGCATGCTTTATTCCAACTGCTCTCTTATATCTGTATTAACATCAGAAAACTCAGTTAGGCAAAAGTCTTTATGCCTTTTAACCTCGTTAACCGACCTAATGAGGAAACATCTTGAATCTTTAGCCATGGCCGATAGTCTGTACCTGTTCCTGTACCATCAACTTCTTTAATCCATTTTTCCACTGTAGATGTTCTTTCTCTTTTGGACATAAAAACACCCCTTTAGACAATCTTATCCAAAGGGGTTAAACATTTATTACTCCACAGTAACACTCTTCGCAAGGTTACGCGGTTTATCAACATCACAGCCGCGATGCAGTGCAGCATAGTAAGCGATCAGCTGCAATGGAACAACAGATACCAACGGAGCAAGCGCTGGGTTTACTTCCGGCAGTACGAATCTGTCATCCGCATCGTCTAGGCCTTTCAGTGAGATGATGCATGTGTTTGCTCCGCGAGCGGCAACTTCTTTGACGTTTCCGCGGATGCTTAGGTTTACGTGCTCTTGAGTAGCCAATGCGAATACTGGTGTTCCTTGTTCGATCAAAGCAATCGTTCCGTGCTTCAGCTCTCCGCCGGCAAAGCCTTCTGCCTGGATGTAAGAAATCTCTTTCAGTTTCAGTGCGCCTTCGACACATACGAAGTAGTCAAGGCCGCGTCCGATGAAGAAAGCGTTTCTGGATACAGTCAGGTATTCACGGGCGATCATTTCCATTTCGTCTTTCTGGTCGCATAGAGCTTCCATTGCGTTTGCAGCGATACCGAGTTCTTTGACGAGGTCAAATCCGATATCGATGCCGTTTTTGTCAGCAGCCACAGAAGCAAGAACCGCAAGAACTGCAATTTGTGCAGTGTATGCTTTCGTTGACGCAACAGCGATCTCAGGGCCTGCATGAAGCAGCAATGTATAATCAGCTTCACGAGAAAGCGTTGATCCAGGTACGTTTGTGATTGTCAGGGCTTTGTGTCCGAGCGCCTTGACTTGAACGAGAACCGCGCGGCTGTCTGCTGTTTCTCCGCTTTGAGAAAGGAAAATGAAGAGCGGTTTCTTAGACAGAAGCGGCATGTTGTAGGAGAATTCACTCGCTACATGCACTTCAACCGGCACGTTTGCCCACATTTCAATATATTGTTTACCGACAAGTCCTGCATGGTAGCTTGTTCCGCAGCCAATGATATAGATGCGGTCCGCTTCCGCTACAGCGGCAGCGATATCGCCAGGCACAGACAGCTTGCCGTTTTCATCTTGATACGTTTGGATGATTTTGCGCATAACAACAGGCTGCTCATCCGTTTCTTTCAACATGTAGTGAGGGTACGTGCCTTTTTCGATATCACTGGCATCAAGCTCAGCAATATAAGACGCACGTGTAATCACGTCACCATCAAGGTTTTTGATGACGACTTGATCATCAGTGACAATAACCATTTCTTTATCCATCAGCTCTACATATTCGTTGGTTACTTGAAGCATCGCCATCGCATCAGATGCTACGACGTTGAATGTATCTCCAAGACCTACTAATAGAGGGCTTTTGTTTTTCGCTACAAAAATCGTTTCTCTGTTGTCGTTATCGAATAAAGCAATTGCATAAGAGCCTTTTAACAGTGTAAGTGTTTTGCGGAACGCTTCTTCTGTCTCAAGTCCTCCATTGACGAATTGCTCGATTACTTGAACGACTACTTCTGTATCGGTGTCACTTTTGAGCTCTACATCTTGCAAATACTCTTGCTTCAGCTGAACATAGTTCTCGATCACGCCGTTATGGACAAGTGTAAAGCGACCAAGTGCGCTTTGATGCGGGTGAGCGTTCAGATAGCTTGGTTCGCCGTGTGTCGCCCAGCGAGTATGCCCAATTCCGGCTTTCGCTTCTACATTGGCATCCACAACTTCACGCAGATCTGCAATGCGTCCTTTTTCTTTGAACACATGGATTCCCTGTTCGTTGGCAACAGCAATACCAGCAGAGTCATAACCGCGATACTCAAGCTTTTCTAACCCTTTTAATAAAATTTCCTTCGCATCAAGCTGACCGATATAACCTACGATTCCACACATATTTTTCTTCCTCCTAAGATTGTAAAAGGAGACGAAGAAAGTCAAATTTCAAGGGGACTTTCAATCGTCCCCTCCTACATGTTTTTTGGAAGATCATGTGATTTCTCTTTGTTCAAGGAGTCACCCCCTTGGTTTGAAGAAATCCTTACGGCTGTGATCTGCACACTCAGCCGGGAGGCATCCGCCGAAAATTCGATAACCTCCATCCTCGTCAACTAAGCCTTTTTCCGGGCGCTTAGTTCGGGCGCTATAATTATAGGTAAAGCAATAATCCCGTCTTCTTTTCCTATTGAGAAAATAAGAACAAGACAAGCTTGATTTTACAACATGTGGCATAAACGGTCAATTGTTTTTTAAACAACTTTGCCGTATGTCTCACAATTATCTTATGTAAACCTCGCTTGTCTTGTTCACTCTCTGATAATAGACTTCGTTACTCTAATCCCATTTCTGACCGGACGACTTCAACAATGCGATTGACATACTCATCGCACAGCTCTTTCGTCTTCGCTTCAGCCATGACACGGACGAGCGGTTCAGTTCCTGAAGGGCGCACCAAAATCCGGCCGTCGCCGTTCATTTCTTTTTCAACTTCAGAAATAACTGCTTTTACTTTTTCATTTTCTTCAACTTTATATTTATCAGTCACTCTCACATTGACTAACAGCTGCGGGAACTTCTGCATTTCAGCTGCAAGCTCTGACAGTGGCTTGCCTGTGGCTTTCAAAGTGTTCATCAGCATAATAGCAGACAATAATCCGTCCCCTGTCGTGTTGTAATCAAGGAAAATAAGATGTCCTGACTGCTCTCCGCCGACGTTGTAGCCGTCTTTTTTCATTGCTTCTACTACGTAGCGGTCGCCGACAGCTGTCTGCACGCTTTTGATGCCTTCTTTTTCGAGCGCCTTATAGAAGCCGAGGTTGCTCATCACGGTTGAAACCAAAGTATCATCCTTTAAACGGCCCTCTGATTTCAGGTGTTTTGAGCATATGTACATGATTTGGTCGCCGTCTACAATATTTCCTTTTTCATCTACAGCAATCAGGCGGTCGCCGTCACCGTCGAACGCAAGACCGAGATCCGCGTTTTTCTCTTTGACAAACGCGCTGAGCGCTTCGGGATGAGTCGAACCGACGCCGTCATTAATGTTTAATCCGTTCGGGGAAGTCCCCATTGTAGAAACATCTGCATCTAAATCAGCAAACAGGTGTGTCGCCAAGGATGACGTTGCGCCATGGGCACAGTCCAATGCCACATGAATGCCTGTGAAATCTTCATCAGCTGTCTGTTTTAAGAATTGCAGATATTTTTGTCCGCCTTCAAAATAATCGTTTACAAGTCCAAGGTCTGCTCCGACAGGTCTTGGCAGCTTATCCTCAGGTTCGTCCATCAGGCGCTCAATTTCAGCCTCCTGTTCATCAGAAAGCTTAAATCCATCTCCCCCAAAGAATTTGATGCCGTTATCCTGCACTGGGTTATGAGAAGCGGAAATCATGACGCCCGCCTCTGCATCCATCGCTTTTGTCAAATAAGATACACCTGGTGTAGAAATGACACCTAGGCGCATGACTTCTGCGCCAATGGATAAAAGTCCGGCGACAAGGGCTCCCTCCAGCATATGGCCGGAGATGCGTGTATCGCGGCCTATCAGCACTTTTGGACGTTGTTTGTCTTTTGTCAGCACATAACCGCCGAAACGTCCGACTTTAAAGGCCAGCTCAGGTGTAAGCTCACTATTGGCGACACCTCTTACACCGTCTGTTCCAAAATACTTGCCCATTTTATAATCGCTCCTTTTTTATTCCGATGAGGATTGTGAATTCGCAGTGGATTCATCCTCATCCTGATCTTGGTTTTGATCTTTATTTTCGTCTTGGTTTTGATCGTTGCTGTTTTTATCAGTGTTCTTTGTATCTTCTTGCTGATTGTTCTTTTGATCATTTGTTTGTTTATCTGTGTCATCCTGATTCCCTGATGTATTGCTGCTGTTATCATTCGTTGATGTATTGCTTTTCTTAGACGTCAGCTTGATTTTGGCGTTTTTCCGCCCCAAGGACCAGGTTACATTCTGTGGCCCGTTCACTTCAAGCTTCACGCTATGCTCCCCGTCCTCTAAATCTGAAACATTCACATACAATTCAATATCTGATTTTTTCAGTTTTTTTATATTCGCGGGAGAGCCTTTAGCCGTTACGTCTATCGCTTGTGATTCAGGATCAAGAAATTCAATGTTTTGTGAGCTGCTCAGCCCTACAGTCTTGATAGGGACATTCTCGAACTTCTGATCCGCTTCACTATCGACTTCTATATGCAAAGTCACCTTTGACGGCGAGATTTTTTTGACACCGTCAGGAAGCGGAATATCTGCCTCGATATCGGAATCCTTGTTAATTTTACTTAAATCTAAGCTGACGCCGTCAATAAATTCAAGAGAATCCAACACATCCTGTGAGCCGTAAACCGTTACCTCACTGGGGCTGGATTCAATATTCGCTATGCTGACACCGTCAGGAAGGCTTCCTGTCCGTTCAATTTTAAAGGGCACTTTTTTACTCGGGCTTGTCACCGGAACGGTAATCTTGATGACCGAGGGCTCCACGTCGACAGGAAGCGCGTTTCCGTCTTTATCATAGACAGTCACTTTCGCTTCCTTTTCAATCGTTTCATCTGCGTTTTCCAAATTCACTGAAGCTTTTACAAGAGAAATATTATCGATGACATTTTTCGATCCGGTAATCTGCACATTTTTCGGACTGACAATCGGCTGCTCCGGAGAATAGCCTTTTTTCATCTTGCTTTTGTTGTAGTACTCCACTTCTACGGGAAAACTTTTGGTCGTCCGTTCCTGAATGGTCACTGTCGTAACAGACGGATTAATTGAGATTGTCAGCCCATCCGACACGTTTTTGGCCTTAAGCTCAACCTTATGTGTGCCGGTTTTCAAATGTTCCATATCGGCATATATTTCAAAGTTTTTGGTCTGCCGAGCCTTTTTCACGGCGCTTGTCGAGCCTTTTATCGTGACATTAACCGTTTGCGGAACACCCGTCACGACGTAATTTTCATCATCATAATACGCTTTAACCGGAATATCAGTCAGAGTTGCTTCATCAGTTGTTGATGTCGGAAAGAAAGATTCACCCGGTTTTTTCGGAGTCGGTGCTTGGTTGCTGTTAACCGCCACATAGAGCAAGAGCGCGAAAAGCAGAGCAATGATTTTCACAGCCCAGCGGTTGTTTAAGAATTTATCCATTTTTCTTGCCCCTCCAATACCAGCGGTTAGAAGAAGTGTCTCTGGTGTTTTTCTTAAACTCGGCTTCAAGCATTTCTTTCAGCGCTTCTTCTGTAAGCTCTCTGTGAAGGTCGCCGTTCTTTGCCACACTGACGCCGCCGGTCTCTTCAGACACAATAATCGTCAAACTGTCTGTTACTTCACTGATACCGACAGCTGCTCTGTGCCGCGTGCCCAGTTCTTTTGAAATAAACGGGCTCTCAGAAAGCGGCAGATAACAGGCGGCCGCGGCAATTTCATTATTTTTCATAATCACCGCACCGTCGTGAAGCGGGGTGTTTGGGATAAAAATATTGATCAGCAGCTCAGAGCTGACTTTGGCATTCAGTGGTATGCCGGTTTCAATATAATCCCCCATTCCAGTATCCCGCTCAATGGTCAGCAGGGCGCCTATACGGCGTTTCGCCATATAATTGATCGCTTTTGTAATGGCCTCAATCGTTTTCTGCTGCGCTTCTTCAACAGGCGTGCCGCTCCTCGAAAAAAAGCGGCCGCGGCCTAGCTGTTCAAGCGCTCTTCTCAGCTCAGGCTGAAAAATAATAATAATTGCTAAAAATCCCCATGTTATCGCTTGGTCCATCAGCCATTGAAGTGTGCTGAGGCCCAAATATTGGCTGGCCATACGAACAAGCACGATGACTACAATTCCTTTTAACAGCTGAACCGCTTTCGTGCCGCGTATCACCATAATCAATTTATATATCACATACCAAACAAGGAGAATATCAACGGCATTGCCGAGGTACTGCAAAAAAGGGATATCCTCAAAAGCCATTTCCTCGTCCTCCAAGATTTCAGTCATTTCGTATTTTGTGTTTTACGTGTTACGCATATGTACTTTACATAGCGAGCCCATTATACCACATTTCGATTTAGCAAGTGAAATGTGCCAGCCCTCTCAGCCCGCAAAAAAAGAGCAAAGCGGCTAACGCGCTTTACTCTTCTCCGTTCGGACTGAATGCATCGAGTACACTTTTCCCCGCAGACTTCATCTTGTACCATGTCCAGTCGAATAATTGATTGATTTCTTCAATCTGACCGGTGACTTGTCCAGCAGAGGCCATATACTTTTCGCCGTTTACGACGGTTACATCCCCATCTATTTTGCCTTTAATAATCAGCTTGCCGTTTTTGACAGTGACATCACCTTTGACCGTCTCACCTTCTGGCACGGTCACAGTATGGTTATGAACCACAAGATTCGGCTGCTTGGATACGCTGAAATTGTGGTCATTATGCCAGCTGTTAAAAAAACCTCCGCCCATCAAAATGATGAATACCGCAGCAGCTGCGATAACGGGATGAGTTCTGAACCATCTTTTTACAGAAGCTCTTTTCTTCTCCTTAGGCAATTTTGTCATGACATTAGCGGTAAAATCCGCGGGGGCTTCGACATGCGATGTGCTCCGTACGAGCGCTATGGATTTTTCCATCTCGTAAAAATGCTTTCTGCATTTCTCGCATGTCTCCAGATGTTCATTTAATACGTGTTCATCTTTTGGAAGGATATCTCCATCAAGATGCATATGCATAAGCTGCACAATTTGTTCAGGACAGCTCATTTCATCACCCCACTTAAAGATCCCTTAATTGTTTTCTAAGAGCCTCTCTGCCTCTGTGAATCCGCGTTTTCACAGTCCCCACAGGAATGTTTAGAATCTCCCCGATTTCAATTAATGAGAGTTCGTCAATATACTTTAATACGATGACTGTTCTGTATTTGTCAGGAAGCTTTAAAATTTTCTGCTGTATCGTGTTTGAGAGCTCCAGCGACACAACTGCATCTTCAGGCAAAACACCATCTGCGGCGATTTGAGAATACATGGTCAAGCCTTCCGTACCAGCCACTTCTGCATCGAGGTAATAATCCGGCTTCTTTTTGCGAATGCGGTCAATGGTCAAATTGGTCGCGATTCGATAAAGCCAAGTTGAAAATTTCCGGTTAATATCAAAACTGTCGATATTAACGTACGCTCTGATGAAAGCTTCCTGTGCAATATCCTCCGCCTCATGCACATTGCCAAGCATACGGTAGCAAAGCTGATAAATTTTATCTTTGTAAATATCTACGATGTCCGCAAATGCATCCTGGTCGCCTTTTTTGACTTGTTTAATTCTTTTTTTAATCATCATTTCCATATTTATCTAACCTCTGCCTTCACCGGTCTGTATGTATACGAGCTTCGTTTCAAAAGGTTTCAATTTTTTTATAAAATAAGTTTATCAAATTTTTGGCAGGGTGTAGATGGTAATTCGTGAATAAACTACCTTAACATATTTTTAAAATTATTATACAGACTGAACAGTTAGAAGTTGGAATGATTTTTCCGAAAAGAAAAAAGACACCTTTTGATCAAAGGTGTCTGTGACTGGGCTAGCTGGATTCGAACCAACGCATGACGGAGTCAAAGTCCGTTGCCTTACCGCTTGGCTATAGCCCAATAATGGTGGAGGGGGGCAGATTCGAACTGCCGAACCCTGAGGGAGCGGATTTACAGTCCGCCGCGTTTAGCCACTTCGCTACCCCTCCACATAAAATTTTGAAAAAACAGTGCCGGCAAGAGGACTTGAACCCCCAACCTACTGATTACAAGTCAGTTGCTCTACCAATTGAGCTACACCGGCAAGATGGTGGAGGATGACGGGCTCGAACCGCCGACCCTCTGCTTGTAAGGCAGATGCTCTCCCAGCTGAGCTAATCCTCCAAATGGTGACCCGTACGGGATTCGAACCCGTGTTACCGCCGTGAAAGGGCGGTGTCTTAACCGCTTGACCAACGGGCCGTTGTGTTCTCGTCGAGCTGACAAAAGTTATTATATACAGGTCACCCCCTGTTTGTAAAGAGGAAAATTAAATTTTTTATTTTCAAACTTTTTAACTCCTTTTTTAACTGAAAAAGCCTCCCAACTAAAGCCATTTATTTTATGATAGAGACAAGCAAAGCAAGAGAGGAGAAACCAATATGATTCTAGTCAGTTCTTGCCTTGGAGGCATTGAATGCAGATATAACGGCTCTCACGCAGCGTCGGAGAAAATCAGAAAACTCGTCGATGAAAAGAAAGCAGTCATGGCTTGCCCTGAGCTTCTCGGCGGGTTCTCTACCCCACGCGAACCCGCAGAAATCATAGGAGGCACCGGCGAGGATGTCCTCAATGGAACAGCGAAAATCGTGACCGCTTCAGGAGAAGACGTCACAGAACTATATATGGAAGGCGCCGCGAAAACATTGGCTTACGCAAAAGAAATCAACGCTTCTGCTGTCATATTAAAAGAAAACAGTCCATCTTGCGGAAGCGGTTTTATCTATAACGGCACATTCTCTGGCAAAAAAATCACCGGCAACGGAGTAACCGCCGCATTGTTAAAACAAGCGGGCTACCGCGTCATTTCGGAAAACGAGCTTGACGACATATTGTAAGGAGGCCACCCCATGACTCAAGACATTTCTTTATCCTTCTATAAGCCTGAACACTTGCCCGAGCTTCAATCATTCACGCTCACTAATGATGACAAACGCTTTACCTCCCTCCCGAAAGAGGTGCTGTCTCAGGCTCTGGGCATACAGGACCGATACCCGGTTGTCATCTTAAAAGACGACCTTCCAGTCGGTTTTTTCATTTTACATGCATCAAAAGAAACGCTTGCTTCCTATTCTAACAATCCATTTGCTTTACTGCTCAGCTCCCTGTCTTTAAACGCTGTGCACCACGGAAAAGGCTATGCGAAAAAAGCCATGATTTTGCTTCCCGCTTTTGTGAGCGGATATTTTCCATGGTGCGACGAAATCATCTTGGCCGTCAATCATCTGAACATACGCGCAAAACACCTTTATATGAAAAGCGGGTTCCTTGATAAAGGACGGCGAAGAATCGGGCCGCTTGGAGAACAGTTGATCCTTCATCATTTCTTATAGTCTTGAGTGAAATAAAATTTCAAAAATTTAAAAACATAGTTGAAATATCATAACAGAAATGAATATACTGAATATTGAGATATATCATTTTAAAACAGGGGGCATCCTCATGTCAGAACCATTAAACCTTCACCGTCTTACAACGGAATCACGCAATAGCCAAACAGTTGAAATCCACAAAGCAAACACTCTCGGCATCCTCAAAATGATCAACAACGAAGATATGAAAGTCGCTGCAGCCGTTCAGGAGGTTCTCCCCGACATCAAAACAGCTGTAGACTGCGCATATGAATCGTTTCAAAATGGAGGCCGGCTCATATATACAGGCGCCGGCACAAGCGGTAGACTCGGCGTCATGGATGCTGTTGAATGTCCTCCCACCTACAGCGTAAGCCCTGATCAGGTCATCGGAATCATGGCTGGAGGCCCCAAAGCCTTTTTACAGGCAGCAGAGGGC
This sequence comes from Bacillus sp. FSL K6-0993, assembly GCF_037977205.1. Classification (NCBI taxonomy): domain Bacteria; kingdom Bacillati; phylum Bacillota; class Bacilli; order Caryophanales; family Bacillaceae; genus Bacillus; species Bacillus sp. FSL K6-0993. The sequence goes on along the minus strand of NZ_CP150275.1, from coordinate 192,084 downwards.
ATTGAAGACAGTGAAGAAGCAGGAGGTGAAGATTTAAGAAACATACAGCTCACTTCAAATGACACCGTCATTGCCATCGCAGCAAGCGGCCGCACACCGTACGCCGCAGGCGCCCTAAGATACGCCCGCAAAGTCGGAGCACACACCATCGCCCTTACTTGCAATGAAAATTCCGCCATCAGCAAGGATGCGGATCACAGCATTGAGGTTGTCGTCGGACCTGAGGCCATTACAGGATCAACACGTATGAAAGCCGCAACCGCTCATAAAATGATTCTAAACATGATATCTACCGCTGTAATGGTCAAAATCGGCAAGGTTTACGAAAACTTGATGGTAGACGTCAACGTCAGCAACAAAAAACTAAAAGAACGCGCCATCAGCATCATCCAAAGCCTTACAAATGCTTCATACGACACAGCCAGGCACACCCTGGAACAAGCCGATCATCACGTCAAAACAGCAATCGTCATGCTCAAAACAAGCACAGATCAGAAACAAGCAAAGACATTACTCGATGAAGCAAACGGTTTCATTGACAAAGCAATCGAACATTACCATCCATGATAAGGAGAGAACTAGAATGGCCACAGGCGGTTTAGCGATCATCCAATCAATGAAGCATAAGCTCCCTCCATCCGAGCGCAAACTTGCAGATTATATCCTAGCCCATCCTCACAAAGCAATCGAAAGCACCGTCAACGAAATTAGCGCCTTAGCCAATTCAAGTGACGCTGCCGTCATCAGGCTCTGCAAATCACTCGGTTTAAAAGGATTTCAAGATTTAAAAATGAGAGTAGCGGGCGATCTGGCAAAGCCAACTTTTCAGGGCTACCGGGATATTGTTCCCCACGAGCCGCTGCCCTCCATTTCCGAAAAAACGGCCGGCAATGCCATTCAAGCCATTCAGGATACTTCAGACCTGATGGACTACAAAGAGCTTGAACGAGCGGTTTCTCTGCTTCTCAAAGCTCATACCGTGCATTTTATCGGCCTCGGGGCTTCCGGCATTGTCGCCAAGGACGCCCAGCAAAAGTGGCTTCGCATTCATAAACAAGCAACCGCGTTTACAGACACTCATCTTGTGGCATCTTTAATCGCAAATGCAGATAAAGACGACATCGTATTCGCCATTTCGTTTTCAGGAGAGACACAGGAAATCATTGAACTGTTCGCCATGGCCAAGGAAAAAGGCATCACAACGATCAGCCTCACACAATTCAGTCAGACATCCGTCTCCGCACTGGCTGATGTCCCTTTGTATACAGCCCATTCCAATGAAGCCTTGATTCGAAGTGCAGCCACTTCCTCCCGCCTCGCCCAGCTTTTTATAATTGATGTTTTGTTTTTAGGCATGGCGGCTGAGCAGTATGAAACGACAACCGGTTATATCGATAAAACGAGAACAGCCATACAATCTATGAGAATAAAATAAGGCATCTTGAAGGGGAGGGGTTTTAATGAGCAAAGAAAATAACTACCATCATCTCGCACAGAAAATCCTTGAGCTATGCGGAGGAAAATCCAATATTTCTTCATATACGCATTGCATGACACGCCTGCGCATTACGCCTTACGATGAAAGCAAAGCGGATGCTCAGGCTTTAAGAAAGCTTGACGGCGTATTGGGGGTCGTTGAAGCTGAAACCTTACAAATTATCCTCGGCACAGGAGTCGTCAATCATGTTACAGCTGCTTTCTCAAAGCTCGTGTCAGCAGCAGAAGAAAGTGCCGATGTCAAAGAAGCAGCGGCCAAAAAGAAAGCCGATATCAATCGAAAAAACGCCACTCCTTTTAAACTTTTCTTACGTAAAATTGCCAGCATTTTTATCCCTCTTATTCCCGCTCTAGTCGCTTCCGGTTTAATTACTGGGATTACCAAAGCAATTATTCAAGCAGGCTGGCTCTCTGCAGACTCACAAATTGCGGTTATCCTGACAGTCATCGGATCAGGGCTGTTCACTTATCTCGGCATTCTCGTTGGTATTAACGCTTCGAAAGAATTTGGCGGGACACCCGCACTTGGGGCTTTGGCCGGGATCTTGATTATCAATCCGGAGATCGCAAAAATCAGTTTATTTGGAGAAGAGCTTCTCCCGGGCAGGGGAGGTCTGATCGGCGTCCTTTTCGCAGCCATATTCATTGCTTACACCGAACAATTTATTCGCCGTTTTATTCCTCAATCACTCGATATCATTGTCACACCCACCGTTTCACTGTTAATCACCGGAATCGTAACGTATGTCGTATTTATGCCTTTAGGCGGATTCATTTCTGATGCCATTACATCCGGCCTACTGTCCATCCTGGACATCGGCGGCATCGCTGCGGGCTTTATTCTGGGCGCAACCTTCCTTCCTCTCGTCGTAACCGGACTGCATCAAGGCTTGACGCCTGTGCACATGGAACTAATCAATTCAATTGGCAATGACCCTCTGCTCCCTATTTTGGCTATGGGAGGTGCAGGACAGGTAGGCGCGGCCTTTGCCGTCTTCGTGAAGACGAAAAAAACAACACTGAGGAAAGCAATCGCCGGCGGGCTTCCATCGGGACTGCTCGGCATTGGTGAACCGCTTATTTTCGGAGTGACGCTGCCGCTTGGCCGTCCGTTTTTAACAGCATGTTTAGGAGCTGGAATCGGCGGCGCCTTTCAAGCTTATTTTCAAGTAGCCACCATTGCGATTGGTGTCTCCGGACTGCCGCTTTCCTTTCTAGTCCTGCCTTCGCAAATCATTTTGTATATCATTGGGCTCTTTATTTCCTACGCGGCCGGCTTTTTATTAACCTATGCATTCGGATATAAAGATGAAATGGCTTCACAGTTCGATTAAATTGTTTCTGTATTAGGGATAGTAAACGGGATAGAAGCACAGAAAGGGGCTAGCCTGTGAAAACAAAGACACTGTTCATATTCAGTGCCATTTTAACCCTATCGATATTCGCGCCAAATGAAACCTTCGCACAAACAGCAGACAACTTGGTTGAGCCGAAAACCATAAATGCAGAAACTGCACAATTCTCGACGAAGAAGCTAAGGAAGGTAGATCAGATGATAGAACGGGATATTGCAGCAGGATTTCCAGGCGCCGTTCTTGTGGTGGTGAAGGATGGACGCATCATAAAAAAAGCAGCATACGGCTACAGTAAAAAGTACGAAGGATCAGAACTGCTGCGCCGTCCGGCCAAAATGAAAACCCGCACGATGTTTGACTTAGCCTCAAATACAAAAATGTACGCAACAAATTTTGCATTGCAGCGCTTAGTCAGCCAAGGAAAACTTGACGTCTATGAAAAAGTTTCTGCATATTTGCCGGGTTTCAAGGATCAGCCGGGTGACCTCATAAAAGGAAAAGACAAGATACGTGTCATCGATGTCCTCCAGCACCAATCAGGACTCCCATCAAGCTTTTACTTTTACACGCCGGAAAAAGCCGGCAAGTACTATTCCCAGGAACGGGACAAAACGATTGAATATTTGACGAAAATTCCGCTCGATTATCAAACTGGGACAAAGCACGTATACAGTGACATTGGATATATGCTACTCGGATGTATTGTCGAAAAACTCACCGGCAAACCGCTTGATGTCTACACGGAGCAAGAGCTCTACAAACCGCTCAGGCTGAAGCATACCTTGTACAATCCGCTGCAAAAGGGCTTTAAACCGAAACAGTTCGCAGCTACTGAACGCATGGGCAATACACGTGACGGCGTTATTCAATTCCCTAACATCCGCACAAACTCGCTGCAAGGAGAAGTGCATGACGAAAAAGCGTTTTACTCAATGGATGGCGTGTCTGGGCATGCCGGATTGTTCTCAAATGCAGATGATATGGCCATACTGCTGCAAGTCATGTTAAACAAAGGTTCATACCGAAATATTTCTTTATTTGATCAGAAAACAGCCGACCTGTTTACAGCACCTTCAGCAACAGATCCGACATTCGCTCTTGGCTGGAGGCGGAACGGAAGTAAAAGCATGGAATGGATGTTTGGCCCTCATGCCAGTGAAAATGCTTACGGGCATACCGGCTGGACAGGGACAGTTACAATTATTGATCCAGCATACAATTTAGGCATCGCATTGTTAACAAATAAAAAGCATACACCAGTTATTGATCCGGAAGAAAATCCAAACGTCTTTGAAGGTGATCAATTTGCAACAGGCAGTTATGGAAGTGTCATAACCGCGATTTATGAAGCGATGGAATGAATGATTAGACGATAGGAGGAAGTTTCTATGAGACCTGTCTTTCCGCTTATCCTTTCAGCCGTTCTCTTTATTTCATGCTTTTTCGGGGCCAGACAGACAGAAGCCTCTGCATCCAAACGTGCAATCGATGCCAATCAGATTGTCAATCGTATGTCGTTAGACGAAAAACTCGGCCAGATGCTGATGCCTGATTTTAGAAACTGGCAAAAGGAAGGCGAGTCCTCTCCGCAAGCCCTTACAGAAATGAATGATGAAGTCGCCAGCCTCGTCAAGAAATATCAATTCGGAGGCATCATCCTTTTTGCAGAAAATGTAAAAACAACAAAACAAACTGTCCAACTGACAGACGATTACCAAAAGGCAAGTCCAAAAATCCCGCTCATGCTGAGTATTGATCAGGAAGGCGGCATTGTAACGAGGTTAGGGGAGGGCACTAATTTCCCAGGGAATATGGCGCTGGGCGCAGCCAGAAGCAGAATCAATGCGTATCAGACCGGCAGCATCATCGGGAAAGAGCTCTCTGCCTTAGGCATCAATACAGATTTCAGCCCTGTCGTGGACATTAACAATAATCCCGATAATCCTGTAATCGGCGTACGGTCATTCAGCTCCAATCGAGAACTGACATCATGCCTCGGTTTATACACGATGAAAGGGTTGCAGCGGCAGGATATCGCGTCTGCCCTCAAACATTTCCCGGGCCATGGAGACACGGACGTTGACAGCCATTATGGACTGCCGCTCGTTTCCCATGGCCAAGAACGGCTTCGTGAGGTCGAGCTTTATCCTTTTCAAAAAGCAATTGATGCTGGTGCTGATATGGTGATGACAGCCCATGTTCAATTCCCTGCCTTCGACGACACCACATACAAAAGCAAACTCGATGGATCGGACATTCTGGTTCCAGCTACACTTTCGCAAAAAGTGATGACAGGTCTTCTTCGTCAGGAAATGGGCTTTAATGGGGTCATCGTTACCGATGCGCTCAATATGAAGGCAATCGCAGATCATTTCGGTCAGGAAGAGGCTGTGGTCATGGCCGTAAAAGCTGGTGTCGATATTGCATTAATGCCAGCCTCAGTCACTTCAATGAAAGAAGAACAGAAATTCGCACGTGTTATTCAAGCTTTGAAAGAAGCCGTGAAAAACGGGGATATTCCTGAACAACAAATCAACAAATCAGTTGAAAGAATCATTTCCCTGAAAATAAAACGCGGCATGTATCCAGCGCGAAACAGCGACAGTACAAAAGAAAAAATAGCCAAAGCCAAAAAAATCGTAGGAAGCAAGCAGCACCTGAAAGCAGAGAAAAAAATAGCTGAAAAAGCAGTGACCGTATTAAAAAATGAACAGCACACTTTGCCGTTCAAGCCCAAAAAAGGCAGCCGAATCTTAATTGTGGCACCTTACGAAGAACAAACTGCTTCAATCGAACAAACCATTCACGATCTCATCAAGCGAAAGAAAATCAAATCCGTATCCCTCAGCAAAATGAATTTTGCCAATCAAGTATTTAATGCCGAGCATGCAAAACAAGTAAAAAAGGCTGATTATATCATAACCGGCTCCTATGTCGTCAAAAATGACCCTGTCGTCAACGACGGTGTCATCGACGACACAATATCAGATTCAAGCAAATGGGCCACCGTGTTTCCGAGAGCTGTCATGAAAGCCGCACTGCAGCACAACAAACCATTTGTCTTAATGAGCCTGCGCAACCCCTATGATGCCGCCAATTTCGAAGAAGCAAAGGCACTGATTGCAGTCTATGGCTTTAAAGGATACGCAAATGGCCGTTATCTTCAACCTAATATTCCAGCCGGAGTGATGGCGATATTCGGCCAGGCAAAACCTAAAGGCACACTTCCAGTTGACATCCCATCAGTCACGAACCCGGGGGACACCCTTTATCCATATGGCTACGGATTAAATATCAAAACGGGAAAACCGCTTTAATAAGGAGGGACACATGAGAAAAACAATATTCGCTTTTCTGACAGGGCTCATGATGTTCGGAACGATAACCGCTGCCTCTTCTTCACCCGATCCAAAGAATCAAACGGCTAAAAAGCCTAAAGTCCAAACTGGTATAGACACGCTCTTGCCAGACTATAAAAAACAGCTCAAGGGAAAACGTATCGGACTGATCACCAATCCAACCGGAGTAAACGCATCTCTGAAAAGCAGTGTCGATATTCTTTACGAGAACCCGGATATCAAACTGACAGCTTTATTCGGCCCTGAACACGGCGTCCGCGGTGACGCCCAGGCTGGAGACGAAGTAGGCTCTTACATTGACGAAAAAACCGGGGTTCCCGTATACAGCCTCTACGGAAAAACGAAAAAACCGACTCCAGAAATGCTAAAAAATGTCGATATTCTAATGTTTGACATTCAGGATGTCGGGACCCGTTTCTACACGTACATTTATACAATGGCATACGCAATGGAAGCCGCTAAAGAAAACGGCATTCCATTTATGGTGCTGGACCGTCCGAATCCTCAAGGCGGGAATCATATTGAAGGGCCAATCTTAGAACCTGAATACGCCTCATTTGTCGGATTGTATCCCATTCCATTGAAGCATGGGATGACGATAGGCGAATTGGCTTTACTGTTCAACAAAGAATTTGATATTGATGCCGATCTTACAGTGGTAAAAATGAAACACTGGAAACGAAAAATGGATTTTGACGATACCCGATTGCCTTTCGTCCTCCCTTCGCCTAACATGCCGACGGTGGAAAGCACATTTGTTTATCCTGCAACCGGGCTGATTGAAGGAACAAATATATCCGAAGGGCGAGGGACAACAAAGCCATTCGAATTGATCGGAGCTCCCTTTATCAAAAGCACAGAACTTGAAGAAACATTAAACAGCCTCCATTTGCCGGGCGTTACATTTAGGGCAGCATCCTTCACACCCACGTTTTCTAAACATCAAGGAACACTTTGCCACGGTGTGCAGCTCTATGTGACAGACAGAGATAAGTTTGAAGCCGTTAAAACAGGTCTTTCAGTCATTAAAACCATACACGATCTCTATCCTGAGGATTTTGAGTTCCTGTCAACAGGTTCATTTAATAAACTGGCAGGCAACGGCTGGATCAGGACAAAAATTGAAAATGGAACTTCGATTGAGGACATCATAAACAGCTATGAAAAAACACTCCAACAATTCAACAAAACAAGAAAAAAATATCTCATTTATTAGAACGTGAGCATTGTATGTTACACGTGTAACATATTCTTATCGAACGAAAGACCCTTACTTTTACACACGAGTAAGGGTTTTTTCATGCTAAAAACCCACACGCTTTATATAGGAAAACTTTCATTTATTTGGTACAATTTTTATTGAAAATGATTATCAATTGAACGTTTCTGAAAAGGTGGTCTACTCGTGCAAAATGCAGTGATTTATCAACCGGTACAAATTGAATATCTAAAAAAGACAAGTGATCTCTTCTCAGAACAGCAATTAGCCGATTCATTCGTGCTGATTTTTCATTTAAAAGGAAACGGCTATATTTCGATCGGAACAAACACCAATCCTCTGCAAAAAAAGACACTTTATGTTTGTCCGCCTAACGAGACCTTTGGCTTTACGCCAGCAGCCGATGGACATATAGAAGCCTGTCTAATCAGGCTTCAAAGCTATATCAAGGAAACCGGACAAGATATTTTCACACCGTGCATAGAATCGGAATTAGCCAACCTGAAGCTTATGAATGTTTCACATATCGAGAATCTTGCAGTCCGGCTTCAAGAACTTGCCGCACTATGGAATGAATCGTCTCAGCTTTCTCAGCTAAAATGTGTGATTGAAGTACAAAGCCTGATTTATGACCTCTTTACTGCCAGTTTATCTGATCAAACGGATACACATTCAGCAATCGAAAAAACAAAACACTATATCGAAACCCATGCCGATACAAAAATCACGCTTGCCCAGCTGTCGCAAATGGCAGGAATCAGTGCCAAACACTACAGTGAAAGCTTTAAAAAATGGACAGGACAGAGCGTAACAGAATTTATTACGAAAACACGAATCACAAAGGCAAAACGGCTCATGGCAAAATCAAACTGCAAATTGAAAGAAATTGCACACCAAACCGGTTATCAAGATGAATTTTATTTCAGCAGAATCTTTAAAAAACATACAGGCTGTTCACCTACAAGCTATATGAAAAAACGCCGAAAGAAAATCGCCGCATACGGAAGGGGCACAATGGGCCATCTCATCCCTCTTCACCACATACCTTTTGCGGCCGCTCTGCATCCGAAATGGACGTCTTACTACTATCAGCATTATTCGACAGATATACCTGTCCAGCTCAGTGCATACCGGTTTAATGAAAAGTGGGAAGAAAACCTGTACACGTTATCACAGGCAGAACCAGATGTGATTGTCAGCATGGATTCTATTTCTCCAGAAGAACAAGATCGCCTGAATCGCATCGCAGAAGTCATGTACCTTCCTTCAGAAGAAAGCTGGAGAACCCACTTTCTGCAAACTGCCTCATTTTTAAAGGAGGAGTCCGAAGCAGAAAAGTGGCTAGCGGATTATGACCAGCAGACAACAGCCGCCAAAAAAACACTTCAGCACGTTCAAGGGCTGCGTTTTCTCTTTTTGAGGCTGCATAAGCAAAACTTCTATTTGGCACATAACCGAAGTGTCCGCGAAGTTTTCTTTGGGGATTTAGGTTTCAGCTCGGCAACAACGGCTGACACACCTTCAGAACAAGCGATTTCGTTAGAAAATATCGCAAATTACCAAGCTGACTGTATGATGCTTTTTCTTTTTAAAGAGCCGGAGACCATAGCTTACTACCAGCAATTACAGCAGACAGAAGCATGGCAAAACCTAAGCGCGGTACGGAATAACCGTGTTTATCTTCTATCCCTTGACCCGTGGAATGAATACTCAGCTTGCGGGCACGAACGCATCGTTCAGCAAACTGTTTCTTTATTATCCGGAGATTGTCCATGATAAATCAGGAATTTGTCCATGGTGTTATATCTGTTCATTCTCTATAATTCCAATTGATAATAGTTATCAATTGAACAGGAGGCTCTATAGATGAAAAAGATATCTCTTACCTTATTAATCTTGCTTCTCGCTCTGACGGCGGCAGCTTGCGGCAGCAAAAATGAATCAACTGCCAGCAAGGCAAGCGGCACAGCATCTGAGAAGAAGAAAATTGAATACCTTGATAAAACATATGAAGTAACTGTACCGACAGACAAAATCGCCATTACGGGAAGCGTTGAATCAATGGAAGACGCGAAATTGCTTGACGTTCATCCGCAAGGCGCAATTTCATTCTCCGGCAAATTCCCTGATATGTTCAAAGACATCACTGATAAAGCCAAACCAACCGGAGAAAAAATGGAGCCAAATATTGAAAAGATTCTTGAAATGAAGCCGGATGTTATCCTTGCTTCAACAAAGTTTCCGGAAAAAACGCTTCAAAAAATCAGCACAGCAGGCACGACGATCCCAGTTTCTCATATCTCTTCAAACTGGAAGGAAAACATGATGCTGCTTGCCCAGCTGACTGGAAAAGAGAAAAAAGCAAAGAAAATTATTGCAGACTATGAACAGGATCTAAAAGAAACAAAAACAAAAATCAACGATAAAGCGAAAGATTCAAAAGCGCTTGTCATCAGAATCAGACAAGGCAACATTTACATTTACCCTGAACAGGTGTATTTCAACTCCACACTATACGGTGATTTAGGCCTTAAGGCGCCGAACGAAGTAAAAGCTGCAAAAGCGCAAGAGCTGATTTCATTAGAAAAATTAAGTGAAATGAACCCGGACCATATTTTCGTCCAATTTTCTGATGATGAAAATGCAGACAAACCTGATGCCTTAAAAGATTTAGAGAAAAATCCAATCTGGAAAAGCCTTAAAGCAGTCAAAGAAGACCATGTGTATGTCAACTCAGTGGACCCTCTCGCACAAGGCGGCACAGCTTGGAGCAAAGTCCGTTTCCTGAAAGCGGCTGCTGAAAAATTGACACAAAACTAATTCAGAGTAGGTTTTTGTATGTATTCAAAACAGTGGACACGTATCATATTGATTACTTCTCCATTCGCTATAGCGCTGTCACTTTTGCTTTCAATCCTTTATGGGGCAAAGCATCTTAGCACAGATATTGTTTTTACATCTCTTATTCATTTCGATCCGGGAAACACAGACCATCAAATTATATGGCACTCCCGGATTCCAAGGGCTGCCGGCGCTCTGCTCATAGGGGCAGCCCTTGCTGTTTCTGGAGCGCTTATGCAGGGCATTACGCGCAATTATTTAGCTTCGCCATCCATTATGGGTGTTTCAGATGGTTCAGCGTTTATCATTACGCTTTGCATGGTTCTGCTCCCGCAATCATCTTCGATTGAAATGATGATATACTCTTTTATCGGCTCAGCGTTAGGAGCTGTGTTAGTATTCGGCCTTGCCGCCATGATGCCAAACGGATTTACCCCCGTGCAACTCGCCATCATCGGCACAGTCACAAGCATGCTGCTCAGCAGCTTATCAGCGGCCATGTCGATTTATTTTCAAATTTCTCAGGATCTCAGTTTCTGGTACAGTGCCAGACTTCATCAAATGAGTCCAGATTTCCTGAAGCTTGCCGCTCCGTTTTTCCTGATTGGCATCATAATGGCCATTTCTCTCAGCAAAAAGGTAACCGCTGTATCATTAGGGGACGACATTTCTAAAAGCCTGGGGCAAAAGAAAAAAACCATTAAAATCATGGCGATGCTTTCCGTCATCATTCTAACCGGCAGTGCCGTAGCGCTGGCCGGAAAAATTGCGTTTGGCGGGTTGGTTGTTCCGCATATCACGAGATTTCTCGTCGGCTCTGATTACAGCAGGCTGATTCCGTGCTCCTGTATTTTGGGCGGAATCTTTTTAACCCTGTGTGATCTCGCAAGCAGATTTATCAACTATCCGTTTGAAACACCGATTGAGGTCGTAACATCCATTATCGGCGTACCTTTCTTCCTTTATTTAATTAAACGAAAAGGAGGGGAGCAAAATGGCTAAAAAATATGCATTGTTCATCGCTTTGATTCTTGTTGTCAGCTATTTCAGCTTAACGAGCGGATCATTTTCTGTTCGTCCTGCTGAGCTGCTCTCCACTCTTTTTCAAATCGACCCGAATCCGCAGTATGAAATTTTGCTGTTCGATTTAAGACTGCCGCGGGTTGTCATGGCTGCTATTATTGGACTCGGTCTTGGCATTGCAGGCGCTGTTATCCAGGCCATCACGAGAAACGGGCTTGCTGATCCTGGAATTCTCGGAATCAACGCAGGGGCAGGAGCCGGCATTGTAGCGTTTATGCTCTTATTCCAAGGCCAGAAGGAAGTGACATCCATAGCGGCAGCGATGGGAATGCCGCTCTTTGGATTGATAGGCGGGCTCATCGCGGCAATCCTGATTTACATATTTGCATGGCACAGAGGCAATTTAGATTCAGGAAGAATTATTCTGGTAGGGATTGCGATCAATTCAGGATTCAGCGCCCTGTCTTTGTTTTTATCTTTAAAAATGGACCCGCAAGACTATCAAATGGCCATGGTGTGGAAAAACGGAAGCATCTGGTCTGCCAACTGGACGTATATCACAGCCGTACTCCCATGGATGCTGCTGTTTATACCGATTCTTATCGGCAAATCCCGCCTGCTCGACACCATTCGTTTTGATGAAGACACAGTCAGAAGCCTCGGCATTTCATCAAATAAAGAAAAAACCATCCTGCTCGTAGCCTGTGTAGCAATCATCAGCGCCTGTGTCTCCGTAGCGGGAAGCATGGCGTTTGTCGGCTTAATTGCTCCCCATATCTCACGGAGACTGGCTGGCGTCGAACATCGCTATATCCTGCCACTGAGCGGTTTAATCGGGATGCTTCTTGTGATAAGCGCAGACTTTGCCGGAAAACTATTTTTTCAGCCCGCAGAAGTGCCCGCAGGCATCATTTTGGCGATCCTCGGAGTTCCTTATTTCTTATATTTGCTTTTCAAGCAAAAAAAGGGGGAGAATGCTTGAAAGGATCTCTTTCAGAACACAAAGCCGGCAACAGGAGGTTCACGCTGTACCTCCCTCCTTCCTACAGCACAGACAGCGGGGGATTTCCTGCTGTTTATGTGCAGGATGGCAATTCTTTGTTTCACGACGAAATTGAATTTTTAGAAAGCATGTTTCAACAGCAAAGGCTCCCTGAACTCCTGCTAATTGGTATCGAACCCGAAAACCGGCTTGATGAATACACCCCATGGCCGGCTGCATCACTCAGTGATCGATTCACGGACTTCGGCGGAATGGGATATCACTATCTGTCTGATATAACGAACCAGTTCATTCCGCTAATCGAAGAAAACTGGAACGTCACCAGGGAACCGCAGTCAAGAGGAATGATTGGTGCCTCATTAGGCGGCCTCATCTCAATGTTCGCCTTATTAAAATATCCGTCAATGTTCGGGAAAATAGGCTCTATATCTGGTTCATACTGGTACGAGAATGCAGCGGAAACCATTCATATATCTTCTTTAAAGCCCAGCACTGCACGTGTTTTCATGTCTGTCGGGAGTGAAGAAGGCCGTGAAAAACAATCCATTCAGCGACATATGCTGAAAAAAACAAAGCAAGTTCATCAAAGTCTAAAAGAAAAAGGCTTCACTGAAGACCAGTTGTGTCTTTCAATTGAAAAAGGAGCGGTGCACCATCGCAAGTATTTCTGCAAACAGTTCATCAACGCGCTCGAATGGCTATACGGAAAAAACCGCTCAACCCTATGAGCGGTTTTTTTATGCTTTCTGCAACATTGGTTTTAATTCAAAACGATTCAGCATATAGCCAAACAAAGCAGCCAATATCTGCTGAAACAGCATGCCGATCACAACAGGAACGGCAACCTGAGACGGGAAGAACGTAACGGCAAGAACTGCGCCGGCACTAATATTCCTCATGCCTCCCGTAAATATAAGAGAGACTATTTCCTCTTGCCGCCTTTTCATCATTTTTCCGATCAGCCAAGCAGCGGCATAGCCTGTTAACGCGATAAAGAATACCGTTACAGCTATTCCTGCAAATCTCAAATCAATGGATTTGAAATAAGGAGCAATCGCTGAACTGTTAATCGCAATCACTGCCATCAAGCAAAGCTTTGAAAAAGGCGACAGCGCACTGCTCACAGACGCAGTTCTTTCTGGAGATGACATCTGATTAAACAGCATGCCCAGAAAAGAAGGAATCACGACCATTATAATCAGACCTTTCATCATTCCCCACACATCCATATGAACCTGAGCGCCGGCCAGCAATGAAAGACTCAGCGGTACGATTAGCGGTGACAGCACAGTATCAACTAGAATAATCGAAAGTGTCAAACCGACATTCCCTTTGTACATCGCTGCCCAAATCAAGCTTGTAATCCCCGTAGGAATCACAACAGCCAATGTTAAACCGGTAATCGTCAAAGGATCACCTTTAAAAATAAGATGGCCGCTGCCCCAAGCAAAAAGCGGCATAAAAATATGAAGAACGAATAGTGCAAGAATCATAGGGAGAGGGTGAGACAATGCATGTCTCAAAGATTGAAAGTTCGCGCTCAAACTGCCTGCAAACGTAATAAAAGCAAAGATCCAAGGCACAGCCCATTCATACCCATGTAAAAACTGAGACAGCAGCACGCCCAGCACCACACTAGTCGGCGTCAACAGCGGCATCACTCTCCCCAATACACGGTTCAGCTTCTGAAGCATCATATGCAAGTCCCCTATTTAAAATTTCTCTTCTCTCTATTATATCAATGCTGCTTAAGTGTATGTTATATAAAAAAGCCCAGATCTCATTAATCTGGGCTTCTCTATTTTATGCCATCTGTTTCATTAGAGATTTACTCGCTTTATTCAAACCTTTTAACTCAGCTTCAATGCCTTGTTCCTTAAACTTCGCAACAATCTTATCAAGTGCGGCCGCACCAGAATCGTCCCATACGTGAGCTTCAGTTAAGTCAATCACAACCCGCTCAATATCCTCTTGATATATAAACGCATTTGCAAGATCCGTCACTGACGCAAAAAAGATTTGCCCCTTCACTTGATACGTTCTAAGCTTTTGATCCTCTGCATGAGAAACGATTTTCAGCTTCGAGATTTTTGCCACAAAGAACACGGCACTTAAAAGAACACCGACAAATACACCTTTAGATAAGTCATCCGTCACAACAACCGTAACCACAGTCACAACCATGACAATCGAGTCCGTGAGCGGCGCTTTTTTGAGACCTTTTAAGGAAGACCAATCAAATGTGCCGACAGACACCATAACCATTACAGCCACTAACGCCGCCATT
>NZ_CP150275.1:165000-172500 GCF_037977205.1 Bacillus sp. FSL K6-0993 | reverse complement strand
CAGCCGCACCTTCCGATACGGCTACCTTGTTACGACTTCACCCCAATCATCTGTCCCACCTTCGGCGGCTGGCTCCTAAAAGGTTACCTCACCGACTTCGGGTGTTACAAACTCTCGTGGTGTGACGGGCGGTGTGTACAAGGCCCGGGAACGTATTCACCGCGGCATGCTGATCCGCGATTACTAGCGATTCCAGCTTCACGCAGTCGAGTTGCAGACTGCGATCCGAACTGAGAACAGATTTGTGGGATTGGCTTAACCTCGCGGTTTCGCTGCCCTTTGTTCTGTCCATTGTAGCACGTGTGTAGCCCAGGTCATAAGGGGCATGATGATTTGACGTCATCCCCACCTTCCTCCGGTTTGTCACCGGCAGTCACCTTAGAGTGCCCAACTGAATGCTGGCAACTAAGATCAAGGGTTGCGCTCGTTGCGGGACTTAACCCAACATCTCACGACACGAGCTGACGACAACCATGCACCACCTGTCACTCTGCCCCCGAAGGGGACGTCCTATCTCTAGGATTGTCAGAGGATGTCAAGACCTGGTAAGGTTCTTCGCGTTGCTTCGAATTAAACCACATGCTCCACCGCTTGTGCGGGCCCCCGTCAATTCCTTTGAGTTTCAGTCTTGCGACCGTACTCCCCAGGCGGAGTGCTTAATGCGTTAGCTGCAGCACTAAGGGGCGGAAACCCCCTAACACTTAGCACTCATCGTTTACGGCGTGGACTACCAGGGTATCTAATCCTGTTCGCTCCCCACGCTTTCGCTCCTCAGCGTCAGTTACAGACCAGAGAGTCGCCTTCGCCACTGGTGTTCCTCCACATCTCTACGCATTTCACCGCTACACGTGGAATTCCACTCTCCTCTTCTGCACTCAAGTTCCCCAGTTTCCAATGACCCTCCCCGGTTGAGCCGGGGGCTTTCACATCAGACTTAAGAAACCGCCTGCGAGCCCTTTACGCCCAATAATTCCGGACAACGCTTGCCACCTACGTATTACCGCGGCTGCTGGCACGTAGTTAGCCGTGGCTTTCTGGTTAGGTACCGTCAAGGTACCGCCCTATTCGAACGGTACTTGTTCTTCCCTAACAACAGAGCTTTACGATCCGAAAACCTTCATCACTCACGCGGCGTTGCTCCGTCAGACTTTCGTCCATTGCGGAAGATTCCCTACTGCTGCCTCCCGTAGGAGTCTGGGCCGTGTCTCAGTCCCAGTGTGGCCGATCACCCTCTCAGGTCGGCTACGCATCGTTGCCTTGGTGAGCCATTACCTCACCAACTAGCTAATGCGCCGCGGGTCCATCTGTAAGTGGTAGCCGAAGCCACCTTTTATGTTTGAACCATGCGGTTCAAACAACCATCCGGTATTAGCCCCGGTTTCCCGGAGTTATCCCAGTCTTACAGGCAGGTTACCCACGTGTTACTCACCCGTCCGCCGCTAACATCAGGGAGCAAGCTCCCATCTGTCCGCTCGACTTGCATGTATTAGGCACGCCGCCAGCGTTCGTCCTGAGCCAGGATCAAACTCTCCGATAAAGTAGTTTGACTGACTACGCACATCGCTGTGCGATTTTTAAAAACTGAATTAACAGGTACGTTTTGTCTTGTTTAGTTTTCAAAGATCATTTTGTTTGTCCGCTTTGTTAAAGCAACTTTATTAGTATACAACGTCACTTCTTCAAAGTCAACAACTTTTTTAAAAATTACACTAACGTGCAATTGCTTGGCGGCGTCCTACTCTCACAGGGGGAAACCCCCGACTACCATCGGCGCTGAAGAGCTTAACTTCCGTGTTCGGTATGGGAACGGGTGTGACCTCTTCGCTATCGCCACCAAACAAATTGAGAGTGTTCTCTCAAAACTAGATAACAGGTGTGACATCATTCAAAATGTGGTTAAGTCCTCGATCGATTAGTATCTGTCAGCTCCATGTGTCGCCACACTTCCACCTCAGACCTATCAACCTGATCATCTTTCAGGGATCTTACTTCCTTGCGGAATGGGAAATCTCATCTTGAGGGGGGCTTCATGCTTAGATGCTTTCAGCACTTATCCCGTCCGCACATAGCTACCCAGCGATGCCCTTGGCAGAACAACTGGTACACCAGCGGTGCGTCCATCCCGGTCCTCTCGTACTAAGGACAGCTCCTCTCAAATTTCCTGCGCCCGCGACGGATAGGGACCGAACTGTCTCACGACGTTCTGAACCCAGCTCGCGTACCGCTTTAATGGGCGAACAGCCCAACCCTTGGGACCGACTACAGCCCCAGGATGCGATGAGCCGACATCGAGGTGCCAAACCTCCCCGTCGATGTGGACTCTTGGGGGAGATAAGCCTGTTATCCCCGGGGTAGCTTTTATCCGTTGAGCGATGGCCCTTCCATGCGGAACCACCGGATCACTAAGCCCGACTTTCGTCCCTGCTCGACTTGTAGGTCTCGCAGTCAAGCTCCCTTGTGCCTTTACACTCTGCGAATGATTTCCAACCATTCTGAGGGAACCTTTGGGCGCCTCCGTTACCTTTTAGGAGGCGACCGCCCCAGTCAAACTGCCCACCTGACACTGTCTCCCCGCCCGATAAGGGCGGCGGGTTAGAAGGTCAATACAGCCAGGGTAGTATCCCACCGATGCCTCCACCGAAGCTGGCGCTCCGGTTTCCAAGGCTCCTACCTATCCTGTACAAGCTGTACCAACATTCAATATCAGGCTGCAGTAAAGCTCCACGGGGTCTTTCCGTCCTGTCGCGGGTAACCTGCATCTTCACAGGTACTATAATTTCACCGAGTCTCTCGTTGAGACAGTGCCCAGATCGTTGCGCCTTTCGTGCGGGTCGGAACTTACCCGACAAGGAATTTCGCTACCTTAGGACCGTTATAGTTACGGCCGCCGTTTACTGGGGCTTCAATTCGCACCTTCGCTTACGCTAAGCGCTCCTCTTAACCTTCCAGCACCGGGCAGGCGTCAGCCCCTATACTTCGCCTTACGGCTTCGCAGAGACCTGTGTTTTTGCTAAACAGTCGCCTGGGCCTATTCACTGCGGCTCTCTCGGGCTTGCACCCTAACAGAGCACCCCTTCTCCCGAAGTTACGGGGTCATTTTGCCGAGTTCCTTAACGAG
Source organism: Bacillus sp. FSL K6-0993 (assembly GCF_037977205.1). Classification (NCBI taxonomy): domain Bacteria; kingdom Bacillati; phylum Bacillota; class Bacilli; order Caryophanales; family Bacillaceae; genus Bacillus; species Bacillus sp. FSL K6-0993. The sequence continues at coordinate 169,382 of NZ_CP150275.1, read as the reverse complement.
AGTTCTCTCGATCACCTTAGGATTCTCTCCTCGCCTACCTGTGTCGGTTTGCGGTACGGGCACCTCTCACCTCGCTAGAGGCTTTTCTTGGCAGTGTGGAATCAGGAACTTCGCTACTATATTTCGCTCGCCATCACAGCTCAGCCTTATGGGAAACGGATTTGCCTATTTCCCAGCCTAACTGCTTGGACGCGGATATCCAATACCGCGCTTACCCTATCCTCCTGCGTCCCCCCATTGCTCAAATGGTGAGGAGGTGGTACAGGAATATCAACCTGTTGTCCATCGCCTACGCCTTTCGGCCTCGGCTTAGGTCCCGACTAACCCTGAGCGGACGAGCCTTCCTCAGGAAACCTTAGGCATTCGGTGGAGGGGATTCTCACCCCTCTTTCGCTACTCATACCGGCATTCTCACTTCTAAGCGCTCCACCAGTCCTTCCGGTCTGGCTTCACAGCCCTTAGAACGCTCTCCTACCACTGTTCGAAGAACAGTCCGCAGCTTCGGTGATACGTTTAGCCCCGGTACATTTTCGGCGCAGAGTCACTCGACCAGTGAGCTATTACGCACTCTTTAAATGGTGGCTGCTTCTAAGCCAACATCCTGGTTGTCTAAGCAACTCCACATCCTTTTCCACTTAACGTATACTTTGGGACCTTAGCTGGCGGTCTGGGCTGTTTCCCTTTCGACTACGGATCTTATCACTCGCAGTCTGACTCCCAAGGATAAGTCATTGGCATTCGGAGTTTGACTGAATTCGGTAACCCGGTAGGGGCCCCTAGTCCAATCAGTGCTCTACCTCCAAGACTCTTACCTTGAGGCTAGCCCTAAAGCTATTTCGGAGAGAACCAGCTATCTCCAGGTTCGATTGGCATTTCACCCCTACCCACACCTCATCCCCGCACTTTTCAACGTGCGTGGGTTCGGGCCTCCATTCAGTGTTACCTGAACTTCACCCTGGACATGGGTAGATCACCTGGTTTCGGGTCTACGACCACGTACTCATGCGCCCTATTCAGACTCGCTTTCGCTGCGGCTCCGCATCTTCTGCTTAACCTTGCACGGGATCGTAACTCGCCGGTTCATTCTACAAAAGGCACGCCATCACCCGTTAACGGGCTCTGACTACTTGTAGGCACACGGTTTCAGGATCTCTTTCACTCCCCTTCCGGGGTGCTTTTCACCTTTCCCTCACGGTACTGGTTCACTATCGGTCACTAGGGAGTATTTAGCCTTGGGAGATGGTCCTCCCGGATTCCGACGGAATTTCACGTGTTCCGCCGTACTCAGGATCCACTCAGGAGAGAACGAAGTTTTGACTACAGGGCTGTTACCTCCTATGGCGGGCCTTTCCAGACCTCTTCATCTACCTCGTTCTTTTGTAACTCCGTACAGAGTGTCCTACAACCCCAAGAGGCAAGCCTCTTGGTTTGGGCTAATCCCGTTTCGCTCGCCGCTACTCAGGGAATCGCATTTGCTTTCTCTTCCTCCGGGTACTTAGATGTTTCAGTTCCCCGGGTCTGCCTTCTCATATCCTATGAATTCAGATATGGATACCACTCCATTACGAGTGGTGGGTTTCCCCATTCGGAAATCTCCGGATCAAAGCTTGCTTACAGCTCCCCGAAGCATATCGGTGTTCGTCCCGTCCTTCATCGGCTCCTAGTGCCAAGGCATCCACCGTGCGCCCTTTCTAACTTAACCGTTAAAAAGAATCACTATGTGATATCTTGTGTTACTAATTGAATGTGATGTCTACTGTTATCTAGTTTTCAAAGAACACGTTTCGAAGGAATGATCCTTCAAAACTAAACAAGACAGGGAACGTTCTGTTTATAAGACCCAAGGTCTTATATTCCGTATAATATCCTTAGAAAGGAGGTGATCCAGCCGCACCTTCCGATACGGCTACCTTGTTACGACTTCACCCCAATCATCTGTCCCACCTTCGGCGGCTGGCTCCTAAAAGGTTACCTCACCGACTTCGGGTGTTACAAACTCTCGTGGTGTGACGGGCGGTGTGTACAAGGCCCGGGAACGTATTCACCGCGGCATGCTGATCCGCGATTACTAGCGATTCCAGCTTCACGCAGTCGAGTTGCAGACTGCGATCCGAACTGAGAACAGATTTGTGGGATTGGCTTAACCTCGCGGTTTCGCTGCCCTTTGTTCTGTCCATTGTAGCACGTGTGTAGCCCAGGTCATAAGGGGCATGATGATTTGACGTCATCCCCACCTTCCTCCGGTTTGTCACCGGCAGTCACCTTAGAGTGCCCAACTGAATGCTGGCAACTAAGATCAAGGGTTGCGCTCGTTGCGGGACTTAACCCAACATCTCACGACACGAGCTGACGACAACCATGCACCACCTGTCACTCTGCCCCCGAAGGGGACGTCCTATCTCTAGGATTGTCAGAGGATGTCAAGACCTGGTAAGGTTCTTCGCGTTGCTTCGAATTAAACCACATGCTCCACCGCTTGTGCGGGCCCCCGTCAATTCCTTTGAGTTTCAGTCTTGCGACCGTACTCCCCAGGCGGAGTGCTTAATGCGTTAGCTGCAGCACTAAGGGGCGGAAACCCCCTAACACTTAGCACTCATCGTTTACGGCGTGGACTACCAGGGTATCTAATCCTGTTCGCTCCCCACGCTTTCGCTCCTCAGCGTCAGTTACAGACCAGAGAGTCGCCTTCGCCACTGGTGTTCCTCCACATCTCTACGCATTTCACCGCTACACGTGGAATTCCACTCTCCTCTTCTGCACTCAAGTTCCCCAGTTTCCAATGACCCTCCCCGGTTGAGCCGGGGGCTTTCACATCAGACTTAAGAAACCGCCTGCGAGCCCTTTACGCCCAATAATTCCGGACAACGCTTGCCACCTACGTATTACCGCGGCTGCTGGCACGTAGTTAGCCGTGGCTTTCTGGTTAGGTACCGTCAAGGTACCGCCCTATTCGAACGGTACTTGTTCTTCCCTAACAACAGAGCTTTACGATCCGAAAACCTTCATCACTCACGCGGCGTTGCTCCGTCAGACTTTCGTCCATTGCGGAAGATTCCCTACTGCTGCCTCCCGTAGGAGTCTGGGCCGTGTCTCAGTCCCAGTGTGGCCGATCACCCTCTCAGGTCGGCTACGCATCGTTGCCTTGGTGAGCCATTACCTCACCAACTAGCTAATGCGCCGCGGGTCCATCTGTAAGTGGTAGCCGAAGCCACCTTTTATGTTTGAACCATGCGGTTCAAACAACCATCCGGTATTAGCCCCGGTTTCCCGGAGTTATCCCAGTCTTACAGGCAGGTTACCCACGTGTTACTCACCCGTCCGCCGCTAACATCAGGGAGCAAGCTCCCATCTGTCCGCTCGACTTGCATGTATTAGGCACGCCGCCAGCGTTCGTCCTGAGCCAGGATCAAACTCTCCGATAAAGTAGTTTGACTGACTACGCACATCGCTGTGCGATTTTTAAAAACTGAATTAACAGGTACGTTTTGTCTTGTTTAGTTTTCAAAGATCATTTTGTTTGTCCGCTTTGTTAAAGCAACTTTATTAGTATACAACGTCGCTTCTTCAAAGTCAACAACTTTTTTAAAAACTTTTGGTGGAGCCTAGCGGGATCGAACCGCTGACCTCCTGCGTGCAAAGCAGGCGCTCTCCCAGCTGAGCTAAGGCCCCATAAAAAATGGTCGGGAAGACAGGATTCGAACCTGCGACCCCATGGTCCCAAACCATGTGCTCTACCAAGCTGAGCTACTTCCCGATTCCCTATCTATTCTATTAAAAGATATGGCGCGCCCGAGAGGAGTCGAACCCCTAACCTTTTGATCCGTAGTCAAACGCTCTATCCAATTGAGCTACGGGCGCAATTCAATTTACAATATCCCGTTGGGATAAATGGAGCGGAAGACGGGATTCGAACCCGCGACCCCCACCTTGGCAAGGTGGTGTTCTACCACTGAACTACTTCCGCATATCGCAATAAAAAAAGCTTTCTCCTTATGAGAAACCTTGGTAATAATACATTTAATAAAGCTTCCAAGCGGGCTCGAACCGCTGACCTCTTCCTTACCATGGAAGTGCTCTACCTGCTGAGCTATGGAAGCAATGGCTCCGCAGGTAGGATTCGAACCTACGACCGATCGGTTAACAGCCGATAGCTCTACCACTGAGCTACTGCGGAATAATATAAAGCTTCATAAACAAACATGGTAGAATTAATATCTGCTTGGCGGCGTCCTACTCTCACAGGGGGAAACCCCCGACTACCATCGGCGCTGAAGAGCTTAACTTCCGTGTTCGGTATGGGAACGGGTGTGACCTCTTCGCTATCGCCACCAAACAAATTGAGAGTGTTCTCTCAAAACTAGATAACAGGTGTGACATCATTC
>NZ_CP150275.1:35000-162500 GCF_037977205.1 Bacillus sp. FSL K6-0993 | reverse complement strand
ACGTGTTCCGCCGTACTCAGGATCCACTCAGGAGAGAACGAAGTTTTGACTACAGGGCTGTTACCTCCTATGGCGGGCCTTTCCAGACCTCTTCATCTACCTCGTTCTTTTGTAACTCCGTACAGAGTGTCCTACAACCCCAAGAGGCAAGCCTCTTGGTTTGGGCTAATCCCGTTTCGCTCGCCGCTACTCAGGGAATCGCATTTGCTTTCTCTTCCTCCGGGTACTTAGATGTTTCAGTTCCCCGGGTCTGCCTTCTCATATCCTATGAATTCAGATATGGATACCACTCCATTACGAGTGGTGGGTTTCCCCATTCGGAAATCTCCGGATCAAAGCTTGCTTACAGCTCCCCGAAGCATATCGGTGTTCGTCCCGTCCTTCATCGGCTCCTAGTGCCAAGGCATCCACCGTGCGCCCTTTCTAACTTAACCGTTAAAAAGAATCACTATGTGATATCTTGTATTACTAATTGAATGTGATGTCTACTGTTATCTAGTTTTCAAAGAACACGTTTCGAAGGAATGATCCTTCAAAACTAAACAAGACAGGGAACGTTCTGTTTATAAGACCCAAGGTCTTATATTCCGTATAATATCCTTAGAAAGGAGGTGATCCAGCCGCACCTTCCGATACGGCTACCTTGTTACGACTTCACCCCAATCATCTGTCCCACCTTCGGCGGCTGGCTCCTAAAAGGTTACCTCACCGACTTCGGGTGTTACAAACTCTCGTGGTGTGACGGGCGGTGTGTACAAGGCCCGGGAACGTATTCACCGCGGCATGCTGATCCGCGATTACTAGCGATTCCAGCTTCACGCAGTCGAGTTGCAGACTGCGATCCGAACTGAGAACAGATTTGTGGGATTGGCTTAACCTCGCGGTTTCGCTGCCCTTTGTTCTGTCCATTGTAGCACGTGTGTAGCCCAGGTCATAAGGGGCATGATGATTTGACGTCATCCCCACCTTCCTCCGGTTTGTCACCGGCAGTCACCTTAGAGTGCCCAACTGAATGCTGGCAACTAAGATCAAGGGTTGCGCTCGTTGCGGGACTTAACCCAACATCTCACGACACGAGCTGACGACAACCATGCACCACCTGTCACTCTGCCCCCGAAGGGGACGTCCTATCTCTAGGATTGTCAGAGGATGTCAAGACCTGGTAAGGTTCTTCGCGTTGCTTCGAATTAAACCACATGCTCCACCGCTTGTGCGGGCCCCCGTCAATTCCTTTGAGTTTCAGTCTTGCGACCGTACTCCCCAGGCGGAGTGCTTAATGCGTTAGCTGCAGCACTAAGGGGCGGAAACCCCCTAACACTTAGCACTCATCGTTTACGGCGTGGACTACCAGGGTATCTAATCCTGTTCGCTCCCCACGCTTTCGCTCCTCAGCGTCAGTTACAGACCAGAGAGTCGCCTTCGCCACTGGTGTTCCTCCACATCTCTACGCATTTCACCGCTACACGTGGAATTCCACTCTCCTCTTCTGCACTCAAGTTCCCCAGTTTCCAATGACCCTCCCCGGTTGAGCCGGGGGCTTTCACATCAGACTTAAGAAACCGCCTGCGAGCCCTTTACGCCCAATAATTCCGGACAACGCTTGCCACCTACGTATTACCGCGGCTGCTGGCACGTAGTTAGCCGTGGCTTTCTGGTTAGGTACCGTCAAGGTACCGCCCTATTCGAACGGTACTTGTTCTTCCCTAACAACAGAGCTTTACGATCCGAAAACCTTCATCACTCACGCGGCGTTGCTCCGTCAGACTTTCGTCCATTGCGGAAGATTCCCTACTGCTGCCTCCCGTAGGAGTCTGGGCCGTGTCTCAGTCCCAGTGTGGCCGATCACCCTCTCAGGTCGGCTACGCATCGTTGCCTTGGTGAGCCATTACCTCACCAACTAGCTAATGCGCCGCGGGTCCATCTGTAAGTGGTAGCCGAAGCCACCTTTTATGTTTGAACCATGCGGTTCAAACAACCATCCGGTATTAGCCCCGGTTTCCCGGAGTTATCCCAGTCTTACAGGCAGGTTACCCACGTGTTACTCACCCGTCCGCCGCTAACATCAGGGAGCAAGCTCCCATCTGTCCGCTCGACTTGCATGTATTAGGCACGCCGCCAGCGTTCGTCCTGAGCCAGGATCAAACTCTCCGATAAAGTAGTTTGACTGACTACGCACATCGCTGTGCGATTTTTAAAAACTGAATTAACAGGTACGTTTTGTCTTGTTTAGTTTTCAAAGATCATTACCGCCGCTTAACGAAGCAGCTTTATTACTATAACATTTAGCTTCTTTTAAGTCAACAACTTTTTTCAAAGTACTTAATGAAGCTTTTAGTTGATGTCAGCTGTTTATCAGCGACGAATAATAATATATCACGGATATTATCAAAAGGTCAACACCCAATTTAGGCTGTATGTGAAGAGACATTTTATCGGTTATATTCAATTGTCCATGCTCATAAGATGTAAAACAAGAATGATGGACAAGATAAGGAGGCATCATCAGTGAATCACTTCTATGTGTGGCACATTAAACGGGTAAAACAATTAATTATTATACTTATCGCCGCATTTGCAGCTGCCAGCTTTTTTTATATCCAAAGAGCTGTCCCGCTTCCCGTGTTTTCAACTGACACCGGACCTAAAGCCATTTATAAAGGAGAAACAGACTCTAAAGATATTTCACTTACTTTCGATATCAGCTGGGGTGATGAGAGAGCAGAACCGATACTTAATACTCTGAAAGCAAACGGGATTAAAAATGCAACGTTTTTTCTTTCCGCTTCTTGGGCAGAACGCCATCCCGACACAGTGGCCCGTATCGTAAAGGATGGACATCAAATTGGGAGCATGGGTTACGCTTATAAAAACTATGCCAATTTAGAGAGCAGCGAAATAAAAAAGGACATGAACCGGGCGCAAACAGCCTTTGAAAAGTTAGGGGTCAAAGACATACAGCTATTAAGACCCCCTACCGGCCAATTCAATAAGAATGTTCTAAAGGTCGCAAAGCAATACAATTATACAGTCGTTCATTACAGTGTGAACTCTCAAGACTGGACAAATCCCGGAGTTGAAAAAATCATCGACAATGTGACCAAGCAAGTTTCCGGTGGAGACATTATTCTTTTACATGCCTCCGATTCGGCAAAACAAACAGAAGAAGCATTGCCTGATATCATCCATCAGCTGAAAGAAAAAGGATTAAAAAATGTAACAGTGGGTGATCTCATCGCAAATTCTGACGCCAAATCCGCAGAGGTAAAGTAATTACTTTGCTGCAAACTTCGGCAGCATCAGCAATTGGAAGGCATTACATGCCATTAACGGAAAAAGCATTAAATAAAGCCAGTCCTCATCATTTACTCTTAATGCAGGGAACCATTCTAATGCGGTAATCACAACCATCAAAAACAACGATGACACAAATGTTTTCTTAGAGGACTGCTTTTGCTTTATATAAGCTGTAATCACTCCAAAGATCAATAAAAACACCGGTAACCACGCATAGCCAGCCAGCGATTCTCCGCTCTCTCCAAAAAATAAAAAACGCACGTACATTAAATCAAAAGCAACAAACAGGATGAAAAACAACTGCAGCAAATTCCACAAAGAGGAGGACCTTAATATCTCAAGCGCAAACCGATGAACTGTTAAAAACACGAAAAAACCCATTTGGCTGATCACACTGAAAATCATGCCTACACCGATAAACCAAAATAAAACAGAGAAAATCTGTCCCGCTTCAAATGTTAGAAACAGCCCTCTATATTCTCCCCACTTTAAAGCAAAACCCACAATACTCGTGATAAGCGCCCCGACAGCTAAAATAGAAAAGAAAAAACGAACTAAACCACGGCTTTTCATTTCTTTATTCATCCCCTCAAAAATCGCGAACAGCGATATTTTGTTATGTATAATTCCAAACAGATGAATCATATTAAAGGTAAGACAAGTATGTGAAAGGAGCTTAAGCATGTCAAAAGCCAAAACGCTATTGATGAGCTGTTTTTTGTTATTATCTGTAACAGCTTGCGCTCCAAAAGACCAAGCAGCGGATATGGACTATGATCAGACCAAAAAAATGGTTGTTGATATATTAAAAACTGATGATGGAAAGAAAGCTATTAAGGAATTATTAAATGATGATGCCATGAATGAAGCGCTGGTGATTGACCAAGATGCAATTAAAGGAACAATAGAAAAAACACTCACGTCTAAAAAAGGTGAAGAATTTTGGAAAAACATCTTTGAAGACACTGATTTTGCTGAGGGCTTTGCCAAAACTCTTCAGACAGAGCATGAAAAAGTGATTAAAAAGCTGATGAAGGATCCAGATTACCAGAAGATGCTGATGAGCGTTATGCAGGATCCCGGCATGGATAAAAAGTACAGCCAGCTGGCAAAAAGCCAAGAATTCCGCAGTTATTTAGAAGAGGTTATTAACGAAACACTTTCTAGTCCGCTTTACAAAAAGCAGTTCGAAGATGAGCTGAAAAAAGCAGCAAAAGACACAGCAAAAGAAAGTGAATAAAGGGAAAGCCGGGATCTGGAATCCCGGTTCACCTTTTATACCTGCACTGACATTTTTGCATCTATTTTTTTTGCGATGTCCTGATATATTTCTCCGATTGGATGATTTTCGTCATAAACAGACGGAGCAAATTGGTCCTTATCCCAATCTGGCTGTTTCAATGGGATTCTGCCGAGCAAAGGCACATTTAGTTCCTCAGCCAGTTTATCTCCTCCGCCTTTTCCAAAGACATATTCTCTTTCCCCTGTCTTTGCACTTTCATAATAAGCCATGTTCTCTATGACCCCCACGACCTCATGATCGGTTTTAATCGCCATAGAGCCCGCTCTGGCCGCGACAAAAGCAGCTGTCGGATGCGGCGTAGATACGATGATTTCTTTGCAGCTCGGAAGCATTGTATGTACATCGAGAGCAACGTCCCCTGTACCAGGCGGAAGATCAAGAACGATATAGTCTACTTCTCCCCACTCTACTTCGTGGAAAAAGTTATTCAGCATTTTGCCGAGCATTGGCCCTCTCCATACGACCGGGGCATTTTCTTCTACGAAAAAGCCCATTGACATGACCTTTACTCCAAAGCGTTCAACAGGAAGAAGTTTCTCTCCTTCAATTGTTGGACGCACAGTGATACCCATCATGTCCGGCACACTGAACCCATAAATATCCGCATCAATTAAACCAACCTTTTTCCCTAGACGAGCCAGAGAAATAGCTAGGTTTACTGACACAGTTGACTTGCCTACGCCGCCTTTTCCACTTGCTACGGCAAGAAAGACTGGCGGGTTATCCATATTTAATAATGTTTTTTTCTCAGCTGACGGCGCCCGGAATTTAGCAACCGTTTCTTCAGGCAGCTCTTCAAATCGAAGGCCGACTGTCTCAGCTCCTGCCCCTTTTAATACGTTTACGATCTCTTGCTGAATCTGCATTTGTTCTGCAGTTCCTGTTTTTGCAAGAGCGACTTTTACACTGATATGCCGTTTTTCAGGCTTTATTTTAATTTCCTTAACGGCATCCAATTCTCCCAGAGGTCTTTGAAGAAAAGGTTCGCGCATTTCTCCGACTAGTTTTCTTACTTCATCTTCTCTTATCATCGAACCTCACCCTTTTGTGTATTCGTTTACAATTATTATTATATCATACATAAATGGCGGGTGTCTTATGCTTAGAACCGCAAGAAAACCCTCCATTACTCCGGAGGGTCTCCTTTTTCTGTGAAATATCGCAAAATGCCTTTATATATGGAAGATGCCACCTTGTCTTGATATTTCGGTTTACCGAGCAACGTTGCTTCACTTGGATTGGATAAAAATCCGACTTCTATAAGCGCCCCCGGTTTGGTGACGTTTTGCATTAAGTAGATACCATGAATCCGCTTTGCTTTCCGGGTTGTGTTTTCCAGATTTCTTCTCAGCTCATCCTGAATGTATTTTGCGACTTTCTCATTTTCCGCATATTTCCCGTAATAAAAGCTTTGGGCTCCGCTCCATTTTTGTGACGGAATCGCATTAAGATGAATGCTGATATAGAGCTCGGCCTCTGAATGGTTTATTAATTTGACTCGTTGTCTTAGATCCTCAGCTTTTCGTCGACTATAGCCTTTTGTTCCTTCTGGAGCGAGATCAGTATCACTTTCTCTGGTCATGATAACAAGCGCTCCTTGTTCTTGAAGATAATCCCTGACTCTAAAAGCCACTTCCAGGGTAACGTCCTTCTCTAACAGCTTTCCGCCGACTGCTCCGCCGTCAGGCCCGCCATGACCTGGATCTAGATAAATGATTTTACCGCTCAAGGGCAGGCTCCACGGCTTCCAAGAGTCGTTATTGCTGAACTGATATTTGAACAGAAATAGTAATACGATGAAGCCTAGCAAAAAACCGAGCCATTTAAGCTTTTTCCTCATCCCTTCCCCTCCCGCTTGTCCGTTATTACATAACTATGGGACAGGGCCGGGAAATATGATTATCGCATGCGAAGCTTACACTGTTTTTCTCTTTGAACAAACCCTGCTGTCCACCAATCTTTAATGAACTTGCGTGCCGCTTCATAAACCGTGTTTTTATCAAGTGTTGAGTATTGCTCGTGTATCCAATTATAGAGATAATCAAAAAACTCCATACGTAGCTCCTCTTCTTCTCTTGCAGAGCGGGCACTGATACTCTGCATGGATTCTCCGTAATAGCCGAATATCCCAAAACGCCCGCCTAACAAATAGGCTTCTATAGCAAAATCAATACAGCCTTCAGTAATAATATCTCGTTCATCATGTAAAAATGGAAATAATGGTTCCAAACAATCCTTAACAGACTGAATAATTTGTCTCAGAGAGAGTTCTTTGAGCAAGTTCTTTTCTAATTCAAAATCCTTTTGGCGTTTCACATCCATAAAAGACAGTACTTCTGCCATATAAATTCACTCTCCTTTTACCGATTATTTTGAGGTTTGGATGATGAAACAATGCCCGAATTCGGTTGGAAATTCGCCCAAATGAAGGTGTAAAATCGATAAAAAATCAGCTTTCTGCAGGGTCAGGAACAAATGTTCTGTAATTAGTTATGAAAAAAGCAGCCCCTCTAACAGGTCGCTGCTTTTCATACTTTCACGCTTCTTGTTGCAGAATATGTATGGATATATTGGTCTAATACAAATCCGCCTTTATCTTCATAAAAACCAGTAACGATAAAACCGGCATCAATTTGGCCTTTGATTTGGTCTTCTAAGGAATGGCCGAATTCCAGAGCCTCATTATTTTCGATCAGTTTTTTCACTTTATGTTTCGGAAGATCTTCTGGGTCAGCATATGGAATGGAGTGTTTTACTTTTAAAACACCTTGCTGTTCTAATTCTGTATCAAACAGAAATACAACAGGATTGACAAAACCCGAGATTAGAACACCGTTCCTTTTCAACACACGGTGCGCTTCCTTCCATACCGGGAGGACATTCTCAACAAAAACATTGGCAACAGGATGTACAATGACATCAAATGATTCATCATTAAATACACTTAAATCGTCCATGCTTCCTTTGACAGTGTGTATCGTAAGACCATCTCGCTGAGCAATCATTCTATCCTGATTCAGCTGTTTTTCTGAGTTATCTAATACAGTGACATCCGCGCCTGCGGCTGCCAAAACTGGACCCTGCTGGCCGCCGCCTGATGCTAAACAGAGTACTTTCAGACCTTTGACAGGCGGAAACCAATCCTTCGGTACATCTTTCATTGGTGTTACCCTTATATCCCAATTGCCTTTTTTTGCTTGTTCGATAACCTGCTGCTCAACAGCAACAGTCCATTCATTGCCTGTTTCTACTTTTTTATCCCAGGCTTTGCTATTATGAGCTACTAACGCATTCATGAATCTTCTCCTTACTTTAATGTATAGAGTATAACAAATATTTCTAGATTGATATCGCTTTCCCTTTGCATATTTAGAAAAAAGTTCATAAAAACGCAAAAAAATCACAAAGGAGATATGTGATTTATATCATCAGATTTACACTTACTTCGTTACATAGTGCCATTAGCAATGAGAGCCCTTGTTTCTCCGGGTTAAGAATCAGCAGTGAACTTTAACGGATGAGATACAGTGGTTAGATGGAGCTGGGCTGATCACATAACGATAATAAACATTGACCGAACTTCCAATTAAATAAAAATGAAAGCTATCATGATTATTACAGTGAGACCGTTTATAAACAAACAATTTGCTTAACCCCGTCAAGCGTCCATTCAGTTGTTATTTTTATGCGGAGCTGCCACGTTTTATTGAAAGAAAAAAGCTCCCAACCCAAGGTCGAGAGCTTTTTGAAAACGTAAAATTAACGTTTTGAGAACTGAGGTGCACGACGAGCGCCTTTAAGACCGTATTTTTTACGTTCTTTCATACGAGCGTCACGAGTCAGAAGACCTGCACGTTTAAGAGTTGTACGGTATTCTGGATCTGCTTCAAGCAAAGCACGAGCGATACCGTGACGGATTGCTCCAGCTTGACCAGATAAGCCGCCTCCATGTACGTTTACTAAAACGTCATAAGTGCCAGCTGTTTCAGTCAAAGTTAATGGTTGTTTGATATCTTCGATTAAAGCTGCAGATGGGATATGTTCGCTGATTTCACGATTATTAACGACGATACGGCCTTCTCCTGGAACTAAACGCACACGCGCTACAGAGCTTTTACGACGGCCAGTACCGTAATATTGAACCTGTGCCAAATTGGTAACCTCCTTTTTAATTAACCGCGAAGTTCGTAAACTTCAGGTTTTTGTGCTTCGTGTGGATGCTCAGAACCACGGTATACGTTCAATTTTTTGAACATTTGACGACCTAGAGAACCTTTTGGAAGCATGCCTTTGATAGCAAGCTCAAGCATTTTCTCAGGGTAGTTTGTACGCATTTCAAGAGCAGTTCTTGATTTTAATCCGCCTGGATGTTGAGTGTGACGGTAGTAGATTTTGTCAGTTAACTTTTTACCAGTTAACTCGATTTTTTCAGCGTTGATGATGATCACATGATCTCCAGTATCAACGTGTGGTGTGTAAGTTGGTTTGTGTTTTCCGCGAAGGATAGCTGCAACTTCTGAAGAAAGACGACCTAAAGTCTTGCCAGCAGCATCAACAACTAACCACTTGCGTTCAATAGTACTTGCGTTAGCCATAGGTGTTGTACGCATTGAATTTCCCTCCTAAATGATCTGTCATTTTCAATAAACTTCGATTACGTTCTATTTCACAACACAATAAGTTCCGGGGCTTATCGTGGGGTTGAAATACATACCATATGATATCTTATAACTTTATGCAGACTCTGTCAAGAAAATATTATACACCTGGTTTAGTTGTCATAGTAAACGTTCCATAAATATAGCCCGTGCCCCGGCGCTGTGCGCCCTGCCGCTTCGCGATCCTTCGCTTCCAGCATGGATTTCACCTCATCGGGAGAAATTTTTCCAATACCTGCATCAAGCAAAGTACCCGCAATAATTCTGACCATATTATATAAGAAACCGCTGCCTGTGATCCGCATTTGCAGGCCGTCAGCCGTCTCAGTCCAATCAAGTTCGTAAATCGTTCTTACCTTGTCCTGCACTTCTGTTTTAGCCGCGCAAAAGCTCGTAAAATCATGTGTCCCTATAAGATGCTTTGCCGCTTCTCTCATGTCCTGCACATTAAGGCGATATGAAAAATGGTAAGCGTAATGCCGTTTAAATACGTCCGGGTGTTTCTCCGTGTATACAAAGTAGCGATATTCTTTTTTGACTGCGCTAAATCGTGCATGGAACCCATCATCCGTAATTTCTGCCTGTTTGACTGCGATATCGTCCGGAAGCAGTGCATTTAAGGCATATGGCCATCTCTCAGCCGGGATAGACAGCGGAGTGTCAAAATGAATCACCTGTCCGGCTGCGTGAACCCCGCTGTCTGTTCTTCCAGACGAAACGACCGGAATTCTGTCTTTTGACTTATGCAGGACAGCCAAAGCCTTCTCCAGTTCATCCTGAACCGTTCTTTTGCCCGGCTGAACCTGATAACCGTTAAACAAATGTCCGTCATAAGAAATCGTGCATTTCAGTCTCATACAGCACCTCTAAGCCCTTAAGAAAAATAACAAAGCAGCTAATACAATTAAGCTGACAATGACAGAAGTGTCTTTTCCTGTCCATACAAGCTTTCTATATTTCGTACGTCCTTCTCCGCCTTGATAGCCTCTTGCTTCCATTGCCACCGCAAGCTCTTCGGCGCGTTTAAATGCGCTGACGAAGAGCGGGACAAGAAGCGGGACAATAGCCTTCACTCTATCTTTGACAGGCCCGCTTGTAAAATCAACGCCTCGCGCCATCTGAGCCTTCATGATCTTATCTGTCTCCTCCATCAGTGTCGGAATAAACCGTAAAGAAATTGACATCATAAGAGCCAGCTCATGAACAGGAAGCTTTAATTTTTTCAATGGGTTCAGCAGCTGCTCCATTCCATCGGTAATCTCAATCGGTGTGGTCGTAAGCGTTAATAAGGTTGTGATTAAAATCAAATAGACGAATCTAAGAGAAATGAATATCCCCTGAACCAGACCGCCCTCATAGACTTTGAAAAAACCTATTTGAAAGATAATCGGTCCTTCATGTGTCATAAGGATGTGAAGAAGGAACGTAAAAAGGACAATCCAGATGATTGGCTTCAGCCCTTTCATTAAAAAAGAGAAAGGAACTCTTGTTAAAGAAACGACGCCAACTGTAAATAAACCAAGCAACGCATATGTCTGAACATTATTGGCTAAGAATACAATGCAGACAAATAAAAAGATCGTGATCAGTTTTGTTCTGGGATCAAGCCGGTGCACAAGTGAAGTACCCGGAACATACTTGCCGATAATCATGCTGTCCATCATAAAGTCTTCTCCCCCTGAAAAAGAGCACGGATTTCAGCAGCGGCATCTTCGATTGTGAGCATAGGCTCATTAAATCTCACACCCAGTGCATCTTCAAGGTGTCTTTGGAATTTTATTGTTTCAGGAAGATCCAGCCCCCAGCCGGCCATCTCTTCACCCTTTAAAAACAGATCACGCGGACTGCCTGATGCTTGTATCGTTCCTTTATGCATAACAATCATTTCATCAGCGTATGCAGCTGCATCCTCCATGCTGTGTGTCACAAGGATCGTCGTCAGGTTCCCACGTTGATGAAGCTCATAAAACATGTCCATAATCTCTTTTCGCCCTCTTGGGTCCAATCCTGCAGTCGGTTCATCCAAAACAAGCACTTCAGGGTCCATTGCAAGTACGCCGGCAATTGCAACTCTGCGCATTTGTCCCCCGCTTAATTCAAAGGGTGACCTGTCCAAAAGCTCTTCTGATAAACCTACAAGCTGCAGCATCTCTCTCGCTTTTTGTTCAGCATCTTCTTTTTTAACACCAAAGTTCATCGGTCCGAATGAAATATCTTTAAGAACTGTTTCTTCGAATAATTGATGCTCAGGAAATTGGAAAACGATTCCGACTTTTTTACGAAGTTTTTTCAGATCTTTATTCTTTTTCCCTGCCTGAATGACAGTGCTGCCTAGTGATATCTGTCCCTTCGTCGGCTTCAGGAGACCATTTAGGTGCTGAAGAAGAGTGGACTTGCCAGAGCCTGTATGCCCGATAACGGCTACGTAGCTTCCTTCTTTAATCGATGCATTGATATCATATAGTGCTAGGCGCTCAAACGGCGTCTTCATTTGATAGCGATGCTCTACATCTTTGATTGTAATGTCCACAGCTCTTTCACCAGCCCTTCCTGAGTCAAATGGTTTTCTTCCAAAGCCAGTCCATTTTCTCTTAAAAGCTGGCTAAGCTGGAATGAGAAGGGTAAATCAAGCCCGATTCGAACAAGTTCTTTATTCAATTTAAAAATCTCTTTAGGCGGTCCTTCAGCATATTTTTTACCGCCATTCATGACAATGATCCTATCTGCTTTTGCTGCCTCATCCAGATCATGTGTAATGGATATGACAGTCGCCATGCCCTGCTCTTTTAAATGTCTTACCGTTTCAAGCACTTCTTCTCGCCCGATCGGATCAAGCATGGATGTTGCTTCATCTAAGATAATAATATCAGGACGTGCGGCAATAACCCCCGCAATCGCAACTCTCTGCTTTTGGCCTCCGGAGAGATGGTGCGGCTCTTGATCGAGAAAATCTTGCATATTCACCTGTTTTACTGCCCAGTCTACTCTCTCAATCATTTCTTCCCGCGGTACACCATTGTTTTCTAAACCAAAAGCCACATCATCGCGAACAGTCGTTCCGACAAATTGGTTATCCGGATTTTGAAAGACCATACCTATCTTCTTACGCACTTCCCAAACAGATTCCTCTGTCAATTGAATCCCGGCAACCTCAATGTCGCCTGATTCAGGAAGAATTAAACCATTCAATGCCCGGGCCAGTGTTGATTTCCCTGAACCGTTATGACCTACGATTGCAAGCCATTCACCCTCATACACCTGCAGGGAGACGCCGTCTAGTGCTCGTCTTTCTGCGTCCTTCCGATATCGAAATACGATATCCTCTACCGATATCAACTGATTTTGATTCATGGAAAACCGGCCTCCTCTCAGCTAATGCTCTGCTTTTCTCTCTATTAAAAGTTGCAGTATCTAAAAAAAGGGCATAGATCCAGTTAGAAACTGTCCCGCCCTTCTTTAGATACACAAAAATATGTGATTAAACCAATTCGATAATTGCCATTGGTGCTCCGTCACCACGGCGAGGACCAAGCTTCATAATACGTGTGTATCCGCCTTGGCGCTCCTCGTAACGAGTTGCAATGTCAGAGAATAATTTTTGAAGTGCATCTTGGTTATTTTCTTCGTTTGCAACCTCGTTGCGGATGTATGCAGCAGCTTGACGGCGAGCGTGAAGATCACCGCGTTTGCCAAGCGTGATCATTTTTTCAACTACAGAGCGAAGTTCTTTCGCACGTGTTTCAGTTGTTTCGATTCTTTCGTTGATGATCAAATCAGTTGTAAGATCACGAAGCATAGCTTTACGCTGTGCACTCGTACGTCCTAGTTTTCTGTATGACATGTGATGTCCCCTCCTTTATTGGAATGCTGTTTCTGAATAAAAAACACACGAAAATCCTAGTTCACAAGGGAAACTAGTCAATCGTCTTTGCGAAGTCCGAGTCCAAGTTCTTCTAGTTTCGCTTTCACTTCTTCAAGTGATTTGCGTCCTAGATTTCGAACTTTCATCATATCTTCTTCCGTCTTGTTCGCAAGCTCTTGAACCGTGTTAATACCCGCACGCTTTAAGCAGTTGTAAGAACGAACAGAAAGATCCAATTCTTCAATCGTCATTTCAAGAACTTTCTCTTTTTGATCTTCTTCTTTTTCAACCATGATTTCAGCATGTTGAGCTTCGTCAGTTAAACCAACGAATATATTAAGGTGTTCAGTTAAAATCTTTGAACCAAGCGCAATTGCTTCTTTCGGTCCAGTGCTTCCATCAGTCCAAACATCAAGTGTAAGTTTATCATAGTTTGCAACTTGGCCTACACGAGTGTTCTCTACCTGATAAGATACACGAGAAACTGGCGTATAGATAGAATCGATCGGAATCACGCCGATTGGCTGATCGTCTCTCTTGTTTGCGTCAGCAGGCGTATACCCACGTCCTCTTTGAGCAGTAAGGCGAACTCGGAAACTCGCATTCTCACCAAGAGTCGCGATATGAAGATCAGGATTTAAGATCTCTACATCACTATCGTGTGTAATATCAGCTGCCGTTACAGTTCCTTCACCCTGTACATCAATTTCTAGCGTCTTCTCTTCATCAGAGTAGATTTTCAATGCAAGCTTTTTAATGTGTAAGATAATCGTTGTAACATCTTCCACAACGCCTTCAATTGTCGAGAATTCGTGCAGTACACCATCTATCTGGATTGATGTTACAGCGGCACCAGGGAGTGAGGATAAGAGGATACGACGTAAGGAGTTACCCAGAGTTGTACCATATCCACGCTCAAGTGGCTCTACGACAAACTTACCAAATTTGGCATCGTCGCTGATTTCAACCGTTTCGATTTTTGGTTTTTCAATCTCGATCATTACTTAAAACCCTCCTTCAAAACGTCGAAACCTCGAATAGAATCATATGAGATTCCATCCGAAATTCCCCATTGTTTAGTCCCGTATGTGCTCAGGCAACGAGTCGGTGCATTCGTTTCATAAATAACTGTATCATAACCCATTATTGACAGGGACACAAAATCTATACAAACAAATTACACGCGGCGACGTTTTGGTGGACGGCATCCGTTATGAGGAACAGGAGTTACGTCTCTGATAGCAGTGACTTCTAGTCCAGCAGCTTGAAGTGCACGGATTGCAGCTTCACGGCCTGAACCAGGTCCTTTAACAGTAACCTCTAGAGTTTTAAGACCATGTTCGATTGAACCTTTAGCAGCTGTTTCTGCAGCCATTTGCGCAGCAAAAGGAGTAGATTTACGAGAACCTCTGAATCCTAAAGCTCCGGCACTAGACCAAGAAATAGCATTACCATGAGTGTCAGTGATCGTCACGATCGTGTTATTGAAAGTTGAACGAATATGAGCAATTCCAGACTCAATATTCTTTTTCACGCGACGTTTACGCGTGTTAGATTTACGAGCAGCAGCCATTGTTTAAGAACCTCCCTTACTTATTTTTTCTTGTTAGCTACAGTACGACGCGGACCTTTACGAGTACGCGCGTTGTTTTTAGAGTTTTGTCCGCGAACAGGTAATCCTCTGCGATGACGGATTCCGCGGTAGCTTCCGATTTCGATCAGACGTTTGATATTAAGAGAAACTTCACGGCGAAGGTCACCTTCTACTTTCAGTTTGTCAATAATATCACGGATTTTACCAAGTTCTTCTTCAGTAAGATCGCGCACACGAGTATCTTCTGAAACTCCAGCTTCTTTTAAAACTTGCTGAGCCGTTGTGCGGCCAATTCCGAAGATGTATGTTAAAGAAATAACAACACGTTTGTCACGTGGGATATCTACACCAGCAATACGAGCCATTCTCTGGGCACCTCCTTATAAATTATCCTTGTTTTTGTTTATGCTTTGGATTTTCACAGATCACCATTACTTTTCCTTTTCTGCGAATAACTTTACATTTTTCGCAGATTGGTTTAACTGATGGTCTCACTTTCATGTGTTTCCAACCTCCTTCAGTTTCCGGAGTGCTTTATTTGTAACGGTACGTAATCCTGCCACGAGTTAAGTCATATGGAGATAATTCTACCGTAACTTTGTCTCCAGGTAAAATGCGAATGAAGTGCATGCGGATTTTACCAGATACATGAGCCAAAACAGTGTGGCCATTTTCAAGTTCAACTTTGAACATCGCGTTTGGCAGTGTTTCGACTATAGTACCTTCCACTTCAATTACATCGTCTTTCGCCATTCAAGTGTTCTCCCTTCTTCAAATCAGTAACTTGCTTTCTGACAAATTTCAAAAGAAGTTTGTCACACGCCCTGTTTCGTTTATACTGTTCTGAACTTCCGGAGATACGCAATCATAAAGGGTTAAATGATTGATATTCTTTTTCTTAGGAGAATGAAATGTACGCTTTTCTCCGTCTGCTGTTAGTACATTGATGATGGTTAAAATTCCAACGACAAGCAGCAAGATGAATTCGGTCTTGCCAATGTTCTCCCAAGCTTTCTGCCCTATCAAGCTTGAAAAACATCTGTCTTCGGAATTATTTTCATCATCTAGACTCTCGTCAGTATATCAAAACCCGTTTCCGTAATCGCAATCGTATGTTCAAAATGAGCACACTTTTTCCCATCTACCGTTACAACCGTCCAGTTATCAGCCAATGTTTTCACGTAGCGGCTGCCAGCGTTCACCATAGGTTCAATAGCGAGAACCATGCCAGGTTTAAGCCGTGGTCCTTTGTTGGGCGGACCGTAATGAGGAATTTGCGGGTCCTCATGCAAGTCTTGACCAACACCATGTCCGACATACTCCCTAACAACTGAAAACTGCTCATTTTCGACATACGTTTGTATTGCGTGGGAAATATTCGACAAACGTTCACCTGGTTTTGCTTCCTGCAAGCCTTTATATAAAGACTCCTCTGTCACTTCCAGAAGTTTTTTGTCATCATCGCTGATGTTTCCTACCGGATATGTCCATGCAGAGTCACCATGATAACCATTTAATTTAGCACCGATATCAATACTGATGATGTCACCGTCCTTCAGCACCCTGCTGCCAGGTATGCCGTGAACGAGTTCTTCATTAACTGATACGCAAATGCTCCCGCGAAACCCATTATACCCCTTAAAAGATGGGATTGCACCCTGCTTCTTAATAAAACGTTCGGCAATTTGATCCAATTCTTTTGTCGAGATTCCTGGTTTAATGTGCCTTTTTAACTCTTCATGAGTTAAAGCCACGATTCGCCCTGCTTCCCGCATGATACCAAGTTCACGTGGGGTTTTACAGATAATCATTTTTTTAATCCTCCAAGAAGATCCTTCACATCTGCATAAACGTCTTGAATGTCCTGTTGGCCATTCACGTTTGCAAGATAACCTTTCTCTGAATAGAAATCGAGTAAAGGCTGAGTTTGCTTCATGTTTACCTCAAGCCGTTTAGAGACGGTTTCCTCATTATCATCTGCCCGTTGATAGAGTTCGCCTCCGTCTTTATCACAAATACCCGGCGTTTTCGGCGGATTAAAAACTAAATGATAGGTTGTGCCGCAAACACTGCAAATTCTGCGTCCAGTCAGACGTTCCATAAGAGCGTCTTTGTCGACTTCAATGTTAATGACATAATCAATCGGCTTGCCGTATTCCTCAAGAATTTCTTCAAGAGCTTCGGCTTGAGCGACTGTTCGCGGAAATCCGTCCAGAAGAAAACCTCTTTCACAATCATCTTTGCCAAGTCTCTCTTTTACAATTCCGATTGTGACTTCGTCAGGTACGAGCTCTCCCTTATCAATATAAGATTTTGCTTCGAGTCCGAGTGGTGTTTCTTCTTTCATAGCAGCACGGAACATATCTCCTGTTGAGATATGAGGAATCCCATAATCCTCAACAATTCGTTCGCCCTGTGTGCCTTTACCGGCACCAGGAAGCCCCATTAAGACTAAGTTCATTCGGATTTCCCCCGTCCTCTCTTTATTAAGAGGGAATGGATAAATCCATTTCCTCTAGTTTTTCATAAATCCACGGTAGTTTCGTTTCACCAACTGGCTTTCTAGTTGTTTCATTGTCTCCAAGGCTACCCCGACAACAATTAACAAAGATGTTCCGCCAATTTGTGCACTTTGAGGCAATCCAGCGAATTGAATGAAAAAGATAGGAAGAATGGAAATCACGGCTAAGAATATAGAACCCACAAACGTAAGTCGATACAAAATGCTCGTAATTCTATCTTGAGTCATTTTCCCTGGACGAACCCCCGGGATATAGCCACCCTGTTTTTTAAGGTTATCAGCCATTTGTTCAGGGTTTACCTGTACAAAAGCATAAAAGTACGTAAAGGCAATAATCAACGCAACATATATCGCCATACCCACCGGATGCGTATTATCAAAGTTGTTTTGAATCCACTTTGTCACATCGTTTGTTCCAAAGAATGACGCGATCGTCCGCGGCGTTATCAAAAACGCAACCGCAAAGATTACCGGAATAACCCCTGCAGGATTCACTTTCAATGGAAGGTGTGTAGACTGACCTCCGCCAGCAGGTGAACGACCTGTGCCTTTAGCATATTGAATCGCAATTTTCCGTACGGCTTGCTGAATGAAAATAACTCCAACAATAACTGCTAAAATCGCAATCACAAGAAGTGCGATTTTCACAATATGAATAAACAACTGATCGTTGCTACCGACAAATTGAGTCTCATATATTTGCCCAATTGTTTTTGGAATACTAGACACAATCCCCGCGAAGATAATGATCGATATTCCGTTGCCTACTCCATGAGAAGTAATTTGTTCCCCAAGCCACATTAAAAAGGCAGTTCCGCCAGTGAGCACTAAAGCAATGATAAGATATGTCGATACACCGGATTTTTCGATCAGCATACCGTTTGCCAGATTGTTGAATCCATATGACATACCTAACGCTTGGATGAAACCAAGCACAATCGTAAAGTACCTTGTGAACTGAGCTAATTTACGGCGGCCAACTTCACCTTGCTTAGACCACTCGGTAAACTTCGGTACAACATCCATCTGAAGCAGCTGAATGATGATCGAAGCCGTGATATAAGGAGTAATTCCCATTGCGAAAATGGAAAATTGGTAAAGCGCACCGCCGCCAAATGTATTAAGGAGATCAAAAACACCCATTTGAGACTGCGCCTGTAACGCTTCAGCGTTAACATAAGGCACAGGAATAAACGCACCTATGCGAAAGACGATAAGCATGAGTAAAGTGAATATGATTTTATTCCTGATATCACTCACACGCATAAAGTTGGAGATTGTTTTAAACAAGTTAGATCACCTCAGCTGTACCGCCAGCAGCTTCAACAGCTTCTTTCGCAGAAGCAGAGAATTTATTGGCTTTTACAGTTAATTTTTTCTCTAATTTACCGTTGCCAAGAATCTTTACTCCTGCATTAAGTTTGCTAATAACACCAGTCTCTAGAAGAAGTTCAGGAGTGACTTCCGTTCCTTCTGCAAAACCGTTCAATTTGTCTAGGTTGACTACAGCGTATTCCTTGCGGTTGATGTTAGTGAAACCGCGTTTAGGAAGACGTTGGAATAAAGGCATTTGTCCCCCCTCGAATCCAGGGCGTACACCGCCGCCAGAACGAGCGTTTTGACCTTTGTGACCTTTACCAGCTGTTTTACCGTTGCCAGAACCAATACCACGACCTACGCGATTACGCGTTTTGCGTGAACCTTCTGAAGGTTTTAATTCATGAAGTTTCATTAGGACACCTCCTTATCCGATCAAATATTTTTATTGTTCTTTAACAGAAACTAAATGAGATACTTTATTAATCATACCACGGATCGCAGCGTTGTCTTCATGAACAACAGTTTGGTTAGTTTTCTTTAAACCAAGTGTTCTTACAGTAACGCGTTGGTCTTCCGGGCGACCGATTACACTTCGTTTGAGGGTAATTTCTAATTTAGCCATTAATGTTCCCTCCTTATCCTAACAGTTCTTCTACAGATTTTCCACGAAGCTTCGCAACGTCTTCAGCACGTTTAAGTTCACTTAAACCTTGAAGTGTTGCACGAATCATGTTGATCGGTGTGTTAGAACCTAAAGACTTAGAAAGGATATCAGCTACACCAGCTAGCTCAAGTACCGCACGTACAGGGCCTCCAGCGATAACTCCAGTACCTTCAGAAGCAGGTTTTAACAAGATGTTACCTGCACCGAAACGTCCGATGATTTCGTGTGGAATTGTAGTTCCAACCATTGGTACTTCAATCAAATTCTTTTTCGCATCTTCAACAGCTTTGCGGATCGCTTCTGGTACTTCTTGTGCTTTACCAGTACCGAATCCTACGTGTCCGTTTTTGTCACCGACAACGACTAGAGCTGCGAAGCGGAAACGACGACCACCTTTAACAACTTTCGCTACGCGGTTAACCGTAACTAAGCGTTCTTCTAACTCTAATTTGCTTGGGTCAATACGACGCATAATCATGTGTCCCTCCTTCTTTTATTAAAATTTAAGTCCAGCTTCACGAGCGGCATCAGCCAAAGCTTTTACACGTCCATGGTATAAGTATCCGCCACGGTCAAATACTACGTCAGAAATGCCTTTTTCAGCAGCGCGTTTTGCAACTAATTCTCCAACTTTAGTAGCAGCAGAAGTATCTCCAGTGCTTTCAACGTTCAAGTCTTTATCGAGAGTAGATGCACTAGCAAGTGTTACACCATTTACATCATCGATGATTTGAGCGTAAATGTGCTTGTTAGAACGGAAAACGTTCAGGCGCGGTCTTTCAGCAGTACCGGAAAGTTTAGCGCGAACACGAGCGTGTCTTTTAAGACGAGCAGCATTTTTGCTAGTTTTCGTAATCATCTAGGTCACTCCTTTCTTCACTTTAAGCGATCTTACTTAGCAGATTTACCTTCTTTACGGCGAACAACTTCACCTTCGTAGCGGATTCCTTTACCTTTGTAAGGCTCTGGAGAACGTACAGCGCGGATGTTAGCAGCAATAGCTCCTACGCGTTCTTTGTCTGTACCTTTTACAACTACTTTTGTTTGAGAAGGAACTTCGATTTCGATGCCTTCTTCAGGAACGATCTCAACAGGATGAGAGTATCCAACGTTTAAAACAAGTTTATTTCCGGATTTAGAAGCACGGTAACCGACACCGACTAATTCCAAACCTCTTTCAAATCCTTTAGATACACCTTCAACCATGTTGCCAAGCAGACTGCGAGTCGTACCATGCAGGGCACGGTGCTCTTTTTGATCAGAAGGACGAGCGACTGTAAGCACATTGTCCTCTACTTTAATCTCCATATCAGGGTGAAACGTACGAGTTAATTCTCCTTTTGGTCCTTTCACAGCTACAGTGTTGTTATCATTTAACGTTACTGTAACATCAGAAGGAATCTCAAGTAGCTTCTTACCTACACGAGACATACCAAACACCTCCATTCATGTTAAACTTCTTACCAAACGTATGCTAGAACTTCTCCACCAGCTTGTTTTGCACGGGCTTCTTTGTCCGTTAAAACACCTTGTGATGTAGAAATAATCGCGATTCCAAGACCGTTAAGTACGCGAGGTACTTCATTAGATTTAGCATAAACACGCAAACCAGGCTTGCTGATTCTTTTAAGACCAGTGATAACGCGCTCGTTGTTTTGTCCGTATTTCAAGAAAACGCGGATGATACCTTGTTTGCTGTCTTCTACGAACTCAACGTCACGAATGAAACCTTCACGCTTTAAAATTTCAGCAATTTCTCTTTTCAATTTAGAAGCAGGAATTTCAAGCTTCTCATGACGTACCATGTTTGCATTGCGAATACGAGTTAGCATATCTGCAATTGGATCTGTCATAACCATTATATAATTACCTCCTTCCCTTTCTTGGGGATTACCAGCTGGCTTTTTTCACGCCAGGAATTTGTCCTTTATATGCAAGCTCACGGAAACAAATACGGCAAAGTTTAAATTTACGAATGACTGAATGCGGACGTCCGCAGCGTTCACAGCGTGTGTACTCTTGTACTTTAAACTTTGGTGTACGTTGTTGTTTCGCAATCATAGACTTTTTAGCCACGATTTCGCCTCCCTTTCATTGATTATTTCTGGAACGGCATACCTACTTGAGTTAATAGCTCACGAGCTTCTTCGTCAGTATTAGCAGTTGTTACGATAACGATGTCCATTCCGCGAACCTTTGTTACTTTATCGTAGTCAATTTCAGGGAAGATTAACTGTTCTTTGATACCAAGTGTGTAGTTACCGCGACCGTCGAAAGATTTTTTAGAAACCCCGCGGAAGTCACGTACACGCGGTAAAGATACAGAAATAAGTTTATCAAGGAAATCATACATGCGCTCTCCGCGAAGAGTTACTTTCGCACCGATAGGCATTCCCTCACGAAGACGGAATCCAGCAATTGATTTCTTCGCACGAGTAACGACAGGTTTTTGACCTGCGATAAACGTTAATTCTTCAACAGCACTGTCGATTGCTTTGGCGTTTTGAACAGCGTCACCAACACCCATGTTGATTACGATTTTTTCGATTTTAGGCACTTGCATGACTGAATCATAGTTGAACTTAGTCATTAAAGCAGGTGCAATTTCTTTATTGTACTTTTCTTTAAGGCGGTTCATGAGATAGACCTCCCTTCCTTTTAATACTATTTATCTAGAACTTGCCCAGATTTTTTTGCTACACGAACTTTTTTGCCATCTTCCACTTTGTATCCTACGCGAGTCACTTCACCTGTTTTAGGATCGAGCGGCATAACGTTTGATACATGAATTGGCGCCTCTTGATTAGAAATACCGCCTTGAGGGTTAGCTTGAGTTGGTTTAGAGTGTTTCTTTACCATGTTAACACCTTCAACTAAAACGCGGTCCTTTTTAGGGAAAGCAGCAAGGATTGTTCCTTGTTTGCCTTTATCTTTACCAGAGATAACCATAACTTTATCGCCTTTTTTTACATGCATCCTGATCGCACCTCCTTGAGTAAGGCATTTATTTCATTAGATAACTTCTGGAGCTAGAGAAACAATTTTCATAAAGTTGTTTTCACGCAATTCACGAGCAACTGGTCCGAAGATACGAGTTCCGCGTGGGCTCTTGTCGTCACGGATGATAACACATGCATTCTCATCGAAGCTGATGTATGAACCGTCACTTCTGCGCGCTCCGCTTTTAGTGCGAACGATAACAGCTTTTACGACTTCACCTTTTTTGACAACGCCTCCTGGTGTTGCTTGTTTAACCGTGCAAACAATTACATCACCAATGTTAGCTGTTTTACGTCCAGAACCACCAAGAACTTTAATAGTAAGTACTTCACGTGCGCCAGAGTTGTCAGCTACTTTTAAACGAGTCTCTTGTTGAATCATTATTTGTTACCTCCCTTCGGAAAAAGAATTCCGAACTTTATTAGATAATAACAGCTTCTTCGACAACTTCAACTAGACGGAAACGCTTAGTTGCAGACAATGGACGAGTTTCCATGATCTTAACGATGTCACCGATTTTAGCTTGATTATTTTCATCATGTGCTTTGAATTTTTTTGAGTATTTTACGCGTTTACCGTAAAGTGTATGTTTTTTGTATGTCTCAACAACAACAGTAATGGTTTTATCCATTTTGTCAGAAACAACACGGCCTTGGTAAACTTTGCGTTGGTTACGTTCGCTCATGCTCACGACCTCCCCTCAGTGATTATTTATTAGCAGCAATTTCTCTTTCACGAATCACAGTTTTCATGCGCGCGATAGCTTTGCGCACTTCACGAATGCGAGCAGTATTTTCAAGTTGTCCTGTCGCTAATTGAAAGCGAAGATTGAAAAGTTCTTCTTTAAGAGACTTTACTTTTTGTTCAATTTCAGCAGTGGTAAGGTCACGAATTTCATTAGCTTTCATTTGATTCACCACCAATTTCTTCACGTTTTACGAACTTCGTTTTAATTGGCAATTTGTGAGATGCAAGGCGAAGCGCTTCACGAGCAACCTCTTCAGACACACCAGAAATTTCAAATAAAACTTTGCCCGGTTTTACAACAGCTACCCAACCTTCAGGAGCCCCTTTACCGGATCCCATACGTACCTCAAGTGGTTTAGCAGTGTAAGGTTTAGAAGGGAAAATTTTGATCCAAACTTTACCGCCACGTTTCATGTAACGAGTCATCGCAATACGTGCAGCTTCGATTTGACGGTTAGTAATCCAAGAAGCTTCAAGAGCTTGGATACCGAATTCACCGAAATGTACTTCAGTACCGCCTTTCGCACGGCCACGCATTTTTCCGCGATGCTCTCTGCGATATTTAACGCGTTTTGGTAATAACATATTATTTTCCTCCTTCCTCAGTTTTCTTCTTAGTAGGAAGAACCTCTCCACGATAGATCCAGACTTTCACACCAAGCTTACCGTAAGTAGTGTCAGCTTCAGATGTTGCATAGTCAATGTCCGCACGTAATGTGTGCAATGGAACAGTTCCTTCACTGTAGTATTCAGAACGAGCGATATCTGCACCGCCAAGACGACCAGAAACCATTGTTTTCACACCTTGTGCTCCAGCACGCATAGTACGTTGGATTTGTTGTTTCTGCGCACGGCGGAAAGAAACACGGTTTTCTAATTGACGAGCGATGTTGTCAGCAACTAACTGTGCATCAAGATCTGCTCTTTTGATTTCAAGAATGTTAATGTGTACACGCTTGCCAGTAAGGCTGTTAAGGGCTTTGCGAAGTGCTTCGACTTCAGAACCGCCTTTACCGATAACCATACCAGGCTTAGCTGTGTGGATCGTAATGTTAACGCGGTTTGCTGCACGCTCGATTTCTACTTTAGAAACAGAAGCGTCAGAAAGGCGTTTGCTAATGTATTCACGAATTTTTAAATCTTCGTGCAGGAAGTCAGCGTAATCTTTACCAGCGTACCACTTAGATTCCCAATCACGAATGACTCCGATACGAAGACCGACTGGATTTACCTTTTGACCCACTACTTATCCCTCCTTCTTTTCTGATACAACGATTGTAATGTGGCTCGTACGTTTGTTGATTTGGCTCGCACGTCCCATAGCACGTGGGCGGAATCTTTTTAACGTAGGGCCTTCGTCAACGAATGCTTGAGAAATAACCAGGTTGTTAGCGTCCATTTCATAGTTATGCTCAGCATTTGCAATAGCGGATTTTAATACTTTCTCGATAATTGGAGAAGCAGCTCTTGGTGTAAGGTTCAAGATTGATACTGCCTCACCTACTTGCTTGCCTCGAATCAGGTCCATTACTAGACGTGCTTTACGAGGAGCAATACGGACTGTTCTTGCAACAGCTTTAGCTTGCATTTAAAAGCCTCCTCTCTTAGCGTCTTGTTTTTTTGTCATCACTAGCATGACCTTTGTACGTACGAGTTGGAGCGAATTCACCCAACTTGTGCCCTACCATATCTTCAGAGATGAATACAGGCACGTGTTTACGTCCGTCATAGACTGCGATTGTGTGACCAATAAACTGTGGGAAAATAGTAGAACGACGAGACCAAGTTTTTACGACTTGTTTCTTGTCTGTTTCATTTAATTTCTCGATTTTAGTCATCAAGTGTCCATCGACAAATGGTCCTTTTTTTAAGCTGCGAGCCATTTTGGAACCTCCCTTCGTGATTGCACTACGGTCCGAAAAGAACCGTAGACAACCCCGTTATTTATTTTTACGACGACGTACGATAAATTTATCGGATTTGTTCTTTTTCTTACGAGTCTTGAATCCAAGAGTTGGTTTGCCCCATGGAGACATTGGTGATTTACGTCCGATTGGCGCACGTCCTTCACCACCACCGTGTGGGTGATCGTTAGGGTTCATTACAGAACCACGAACTGTAGGACGGATGCCTTTCCAGCGAGAACGTCCAGCTTTACCAATGTTGATAAGTTCGTGCTGTTCGTTACCTACTTGACCGATAGAAGCACGGCAAGCAGAAAGGATCATGCGAACTTCACCAGAGTTAAGACGTACAAGAACGTATTTACCTTCTTTACCAAGAACCTGAGCAGATGTACCAGCTGAACGTACAAGCTGTCCACCTTTACCAGGTTTTAATTCAATGTTATGCACAACTGTACCAACAGGGATGTTGATAAGTGGAAGTGCATTACCTACTTTAATGTCAGCTTCAGGACCTGACATGATTTCAGTACCTACTTGAATTCCTTTAGGAGCAAGAATGTAACGTTTTTCTCCGTCTGCATAGTTGATTAGAGCGATGTTAGCTGAACGGTTTGGATCGTATTCAACTGTAGCAACGCGTCCAGGTATACCATCTTTATCGCGTTTGAAGTCGATAACACGGTATTGGCGTTTATGTCCGCCACCTTGGTGACGTACAGTCAATTTACCTTGGTTGTTACGTCCGCCTTTTTTGTGAAGGGGAGCAAGCAAGGATTTTTCCGGCTTGTCAGTCGTGATTTCAGCAAAATCTGAAGTTGTCATGCCACGACGTCCATTAGAGGTCGGTTTATACTTTTTAATCGCCATTTTGAATTTCCCTCCTTCTTTTTACAGATAATTAAGCTTCAAAAATTTCGATTTCTTTGCTGTCTGCAGTAAGTTTTACGATCGCTTTTCTGCGACGGCTAGTCATACCAGTGTAGCGTCCAACACGTTTTGATTTGCCTTTGTAGTTCATGATGTTGACTTTGTCAACTTTCACTCCAAAGATGCTTTCAACCGCGTCTTTCACTTCTGTTTTGTTAGCTCTTACATCAACTTCAAAAGTATATTTTTTTTCAGTCATTAAATCAGCAGAACGTTCAGTAATGACGGGGCGCTTTAGAACATCACGAGGATCTTTCATTATGCAAGCACCTCCTCTACTTTTTCAACCGCTGCTTTTGTAATCAGAAGCTTCTCGTGGTTGACAACGTCTAAAACGTTGATTCCGTTAGCTTCAACAACAGTAACTCCAGGAATGTTACGAGCAGATAATGCTACTGCTTCGTTTGCATCCGCAGTTACGATTAAAGCTTTTTTCTCAACAGATAATCCTTTAAGGATAGCTGCCATTTCTTTTGTTTTAGCCGTATCAAGAGTAAGATCTTCAAGAACGATGATGTTGTTGTCGATCACTTTAGAAGACAATACTGATTTGATTGCCAAGCGGCGAACTTTTTTAGGTAATTTATAAGAATAGCTGCGTGGTGTTGGGCCGAATACGACACCACCTCCGCGCCATTGCGGTGAACGGATTGAACCTTGACGGGCACGTCCAGTACCTTTTTGACGCCATGGTTTACGACCTCCGCCGCGTACTTCAGAACGATTTTTTACTTTGTGAGTTCCTTGACGTAAGGAAGCTCTTTGCATAAGAATAGCGTCGAATACAACACTCTCATTTGGTTCGATACCAAATACAGAAGCGTTTAATTCGATGTCACCAGCAGTAGAACCGTTTTGGTTGTATAATGCTACTTTTGGCATAATCAATTTCCTCCTTTCCTAAGAGAATTATTTAGATTTAACAGCACTTTTAACAGTGATTAAAGATTTCTTCGCACCAGGTACGTTACCTTTGATCAAAAGAAGATTGCGTTCTGCATCAACTTTTACGATTTCAAGGTTTTGAACAGTGATTTGCTCTCCGCCCATACGTCCAGGTAATAATTTACCTTTGAATACACGGTTAGGATCTACAGGTCCCATTGAACCAGGACGACGGTGGTAGCGTGAACCGTGAGACATAGGTCCGCGAGATTGTCCGTGGCGCTTGATCGCACCTTGGAAACCTTTACCTTTAGATACTCCTGTTACATCTACGATTTCTCCAGCAGAGAAAATTTCAACCTTGACTTCCTGACCAACTTCATACGCATCCATTTCCACTCCGCGTAATTCTTTAACGAAGCGCTTAGGAGCAGTTTCCGCTTTTGCAACGTGTCCTTTTTCAGGTTTGTTAGAAAGCTTTTCACGCTTGTCGTCAAAACCAAGCTGGATTGCTTCGTAACCGTCGTTTTCAGCTGTTTTCTTTTGAAGAACAACGTTTGGAGCAGCCTCGATAACAGTTACCGGAATAAGATCACCATTCTCAGCGAATACTTGCGTCATACCAATTTTTCTTCCTAAGATTCCTTTGGTCATTCGTCACACCTCCTATTAAGATCATTCTATATTTTAGAATTAAAGTTTAATTTCGATATCGACACCAGATGGTAAGTCTAATCGCATAAGAGCATCAACAGTTTGTGGTGTTGGGTTCACAATGTCGATTAAACGTTTATGTGTACGCATTTCAAATTGCTCACGAGAATCTTTGTATTTGTGCACCGCACGAAGGATTGTGTAAACTGATTTTTCAGTTGGCAACGGAATCGGACCAGATACGCTGGCACCAGAACGTTTTGCCGTTTCAACAATCTTCTCTGCAGATTGATCAAGGATTCTATGATCATATGCTTTCAAACGAATACGAATTTTTTGTTTTGCCATTATTTTCCCTCCTTTTCGCCTACATCACGTTAGACAGTTCTCCGTGAGAAAAACCTGAACACCTTGCCATGGCAAAGCGGCCGGGTGTGTCAGCAACCTCTCACTTCATCGCAGTCAAAGACCAACATACACCATTATACAGAAAATAGGCGCATGTTGCAAGACTTATTTAAAATATGCATGGTTTGCACACTTTTTTTATTATACAGGGGTTTTTCTTATTTATCAAGGATCTATCATAAATGGTGTCGTGCATGTCGACTTAATGTGTTCGCGAATAATGACGGCTCCTCAATATGCGGGGTGTGAGCTGAGTTCTCAAATTGAAACCAGCGCTTTTCCGGTGCCTCAAGTTCTTGATAATACTGTTTCGATATTTCAGCAGGAACAATTAAGTCATGTTTCCCTGAAATGAAAACACACGGTACTTTAATAGAAGGAACTGATGTAAAAGCATTAAACCGGTACAACTCATCAGTTAAATGTTTTTTACTGAAGCGCAATCCATTGAGGAAGCTGTGCATGTTCCGCACTCCATACTCATTGCCAGTAAGCATTTGAAATAATACAGCTAGAGATTGACGATGACGGCGAGTGAATCCTCCCCTGCTTAGCTCGACACAAAACCGATAGATAAGGTGCTGGATATCCTGCTTCCAAGGCGGAGCACCAATGAAACGTGTGAGGAAAGATAATATGCTGGCTTTTTTTGATTCAGAAATTTCACGAATATGTTGATAAGCAGTTGATTCCTCATCGTGAGGGTTAACAACCTGGCTGATTCCATAATACGCGTAAAATAAATCAGGACACTGCTGCAGCACATGAAGCGCCAATATTGACCCCCAAGAATGACCGGCTAGGTAAAGTTTTGATTTTGAAAAATGAGCTAAAAGCCATTGAGTGACTTGGATTGTATCTTTAATGAAGTGATTTATTGTCATAGAGTGATGCGAAATTCGCTTAGAATAAGAAAGCCCCGATCCTCTCTGATCCCAATGAACTACTGTAAAATACTGTTCCAGCTCTTTTTGATAATGTCTAACATATCCGATTTGCGGCGTTCCCGGCCCGCCATGTAAAAAAAGCAGCAATGGATTTTTCTCGTCAACTCCATTAATCATCAGCATTTGCTTTGTATTTCCAATGCTTAATTCTTTCATGATTGCGATTGATTTCTTTTCAGGAATCATAAATATTAACCCCTCGAATATGATAGATCCTATTATACAAGAAAAAGATAAGCAAACAAAAAACGAGACCCGCAGGGGTCTCGTTTAAAATCATACTATTACTCAGTGATTGTAGAAACAACGCCTGAACCAACAGTACGTCCGCCTTCACGAATAGAGAAACGAGTTCCTTCTTCGATAGCGATTGTAGAGATAAGTTCAACGTTCATTTCAGTGTTATCTCCAGGCATAACCATTTCTACGCCTTCTGGAAGATGGATGATACCAGTTACGTCAGTTGTACGGAAGTAGAACTGAGGACGGTAGTTAGAGAAGAATGGAGTATGACGTCCACCCTCTTCTTTAGAAAGAACGTAAACTTCAGCTTTGAATTTGCTGTGTGGAGTGATTGTACCTGGTTTAGCAAGTACTTGACCACGTTGGATTTCTTCACGAGATACACCGCGAAGAAGGGCACCAATGTTGTCACCAGCTTCAGCGTAATCAAGAAGCTTACGGAACATTTCAACACCTGTAACAGTTGTTTTCTTGTTCTCTTCTTGAAGACCGATGATTTCAACTTCGTCACCGACTTTAACTTGTCCGCGTTCTACACGGCCAGTAGCAACTGTACCACGACCAGTGATTGAGAATACGTCCTCAACTGGCATCATGAATGGTTTTTCAGTGTCGCGTTCTGGAGTTGGG
The DNA here is from genome assembly GCF_037977205.1 of Bacillus sp. FSL K6-0993. NCBI lineage: Bacteria > Bacillati > Bacillota > Bacilli > Caryophanales > Bacillaceae > Bacillus > Bacillus sp. FSL K6-0993. The sequence goes on along the minus strand of NZ_CP150275.1, from coordinate 132,936 downwards.
ATGTACTCATCAACCGCATCCATAAGTTCGAAGATTTTAGCTTCCCACTCAGCGTCTCCTTCAAGAGCTTTAAGAGCAGAACCTTTAACAACTGGTACATCATCGCCAGGGAAGTCGTATTCGCTAAGAAGATCGCGAACTTCCATTTCAACTAGTTCAAGAAGCTCTTCGTCGTCTACCATGTCGCATTTGTTTAAGAATACAACGATGTATGGTACACCAACGTTTTTAGAAAGAAGGATGTGCTCACGAGTTTGTGGCATTGGGCCATCAGCAGCAGATACTACAAGGATAGCTCCGTCCATTTGCGCAGCACCAGTGATCATGTTTTTAACATAGTCAGCGTGTCCTGGGCAGTCAACGTGTGCATAGTGACGAGTTTCAGTTTCGTACTCAACGTGTGCAGTAGAGATTGTGATACCGCGCTCGCGTTCTTCTGGAGCACCATCAATTTGATCGTACGCCATAGCTGTACCTTTACCAGATTTCTTATGAAGTACTGTTGTGATAGCAGCAGTTAAAGTTGTTTTACCATGGTCAACGTGTCCAATTGTACCAATATTGGCATGTGATTTGGAACGGTCGAATTTTTCTTTAGCCATTCTAAAATCCTCCTTAAGAGCTTTTAATTAGTAATGTATAGAGTGATAGGAAGTGAAAGAAAGCTTTCACTTCCTCATCTTACAATAGTAGTTATACTTGAGTTAAGCGGCAAAATCAATTATTCGCCTTTATTTTTTTTGATAATTTCTTCTGCGACGCTCTTCGGCACTTCTTCGTAGTGATCCATGTGCATAGTGAACGTACCGCGACCTTGCGTATTAGAACGAAGTGCAGTAGCGTAACCGAACATTTCAGCAAGAGGAACCATAGCGCGAACAACTTGAGCGTTACCGCGTGCTTCCATACCTTCTACGCGTCCGCGACGTGAAGTGATATCACCCATGATATCTCCCATGTATTCTTCTGGAATAACCACTTCCACTTTCATGATTGGTTCAAGAAGAACTGGGTTACATTTGCTGACTGCATTTTTCAATGCCATAGAAGCAGCAACTTTAAATGCCATTTCGTTTGAGTCAACATCATGGTAAGAACCGTCGAAAAGTTTAGCTTTAATGTCGATAAGCGGGAAGCCTGCTAGTACACCATTTTCAAGTGCATCTTCCAGACCTGCTTGAACAGCTGGGATATATTCACGAGGAACGACCCCACCGACAATCGCATTTTCAAATTCAAAGCCAGCGCCTTCCTCGTTTGGTTCGAATTCGATCCAAACGTGTCCGAACTGACCGCGTCCACCAGACTGACGTACGAATTTACCTTCAACTTTTGCACCGGTACGGAATGTTTCACGGTACGCAACTTGAGGAGCACCAACATTGGCTTCTACTTTAAATTCGCGTTTCATACGGTCAACAATGATATCAAGGTGAAGTTCACCCATACCAGAGATGATCGTTTGGCCAGTTTCTGGGTTTGTTTGAGTACGGAATGTAGGATCTTCTTCAGCAAGTTTCGCTAAAGCGATACCCATTTTATCTTGGTCAGCTTTTGATTTAGGCTCAATAGCAACGTCGATAACTGGTTCTGGGAATTCCATTGACTCAAGGATAACAAGATCCTTCTCATCACATAGAGTATCTCCAGTAGTTGTATCTTTTAGACCTACAGCAGCTGCGATATCCCCTGCGTATACAGTAGAGATTTCTTCACGGCTGTTAGCGTGCATTTGAAGAATACGTCCAACACGCTCACGTTTGCCTTTAGTAGAGTTTTTCACGTATGAACCAGAATCAAGTGTTCCAGAGTACACACGGAAGAACGTCAACTTACCAACGTAAGGGTCAGTCATAACCTTAAATGCTAATGCAGAGAATGGCTCTTCGTCAGAAGAATGACGCTCAATCTCTTCATTTGTATCAGGACGTGTACCTTTGATTGCAGCAACGTCAGTTGGTGCAGGAAGGTAGTCAAGAACAGCATCAAGTACTAGTTGAACACCTTTGTTTTTGAAGGCAGAACCAACAAGAACAGGGTAGAATTCAACATTTAATGTACCTTTACGAATTCCTGCTTTTAACTCGTCAATTGTGATTTCTTCACCCTCAAGGTACTTATCCATAAGCTCTTCATCAAGCTCACATACAGCTTCAATAAGGCTGTTGCGAAGCTCTTCAGCTTGCTCTTTGTACTCTTCAGGGATTTCTTTTGCATCAGAACGAGTTCCGAGGTCATCTTCGTAGAAATACGCAACGTTTTCTACAAGGTCAATGATACCTTCGAAGTTATCTTCAGCACCGATCGGCAATTGAATTGCATGAGCGTTTGCTTGAAGACGGTCTCTTAAAGTTCCTACAGAGTAAAGGAAGTCTGCACCGATTTTGTCCATTTTGTTAACAAAAACGATACGCGGTACTCCATAAGTTGTTGCCTGACGCCAAACAGTTTCTGTTTGAGGCTCAACGCCTGATTGCGCGTCAAGTACAGCAACAGCACCATCAAGTACACGAAGAGAACGTTCAACTTCAACTGTGAAGTCTACGTGTCCTGGAGTATCGATGATGTTTACGCGGTATCCTTTCCACTGTGCAGTTGTCGCAGCGGAAGTGATTGTGATACCACGTTCTTGTTCCTGCTCCATCCAGTCCATTTGTGAAGCTCCTTCATGAGTTTCACCAATTTTGTGGATACGACCAGTATAGAACAAGATACGTTCTGTAGTAGTCGTTTTACCGGCATCGATGTGAGCCATGATACCGATATTACGAGTTTTTTCTAAGGAGAACTCTCTTGCCATTGGGTAATTTCTCCTTCCTTATTAGGAAATTGTGTTTTGTTAATCTATAAATCCTACCAGCGATAGTGAGCAAATGCTTTGTTTGCTTCAGCCATCTTATGAGTGTCTTCACGTTTCTTAACAGCAGCACCAGTGTTGTTAGCTGCGTCAAGGATTTCGTTAGCTAAACGCTCTTCCATCGTTTTTTCTCCGCGAAGACGAGCGTAGTTAACTAACCAGCGAAGTCCAAGAGTCGTACGACGTTCAGGACGAACTTCTACAGGAACTTGGTAGTTCGCACCACCTACACGGCGTGCTTTTACTTCAAGTACAGGCATGATGTTTTTCAATGCTTGTTCGAAAACCTCCATTGCATCATTGCCAGTACGTTCTTTAATGATATCGAATGACTTGTATAGGATTGTTTGAGACTTACCTTTTTTACCATCGATCATCATTTTGTTGATTAGACGAGATACAAGCTTAGAGTTGTAAATCGGATCAGGTAAAACATCTCTTTTTGCTACAGGACCTTTACGTGGCATCTGAATATCCTCCCTTCATCAATTATGCGTATTTTCGTATATTATTTTGCTTTAGGTTTTTTCGTACCGTATTTAGAACGGCCTTGTGCACGGTTTTCAACTCCAGCAGTATCAAGCGCACCACGAACGATGTGGTAACGTACCCCTGGTAAGTCTTTTACACGTCCGCCGCGGATAAGTACAACACTGTGCTCTTGCAGGTTGTGACCGATACCAGGAATGTAAGCAGTAACCTCGATTCCGTTAGTCAAACGAACACGAGCATATTTACGAAGTGCTGAGTTCGGTTTTTTCGGTGTCATTGTACCAACACGAGTACATACCCCGCGTTTTTGTGGAGAAGATACGTTAGTGTGCTCTTTTTTAAAGCTGTTGTATCCTTTGTTAAGTGCAGGAGACTTTGAGTTTTCTACTTTACTCACGCGTCCTTTGCGAATTAGCTGATTAATTGTAGGCATGAATTTTTCCTCCCTTCATTACGTTTTATAACCCACATACCCAGGTGGTTCATCAAAAGGCAAAAAACAATGTCTTTACACAAGATGGAATCTTACGCAAAAACAAAAGTACGTTATAAAATAATGGCAACAGCGGCTGCTCCTACCTCAATTCCGCAGGCTTTGCCGAGCTTTTTCATGGATTCAACCATTGAGACAGAGATACCTTGATCTTCAGCAAGTGAAACAACACTTGACGTGAGTATCGGATCTGCGTCTTTTGCAACGACTACTTCCTTTACTGAACCTCGCTTTAGAGCTTTCACTGTTTGCTTCGTACCAATAATAATTGATTTGGCCTGTGATACTTTATCATAAGACATAAACATATCCTCCAAAGTAACAGGTTTATTTCGAGCACCTTGGTTATATTATCATTCTAGGAGACGAATGTCAACAAGGTATGACATTTTTTAGTTTCTATCTTCTCATAGAGTGACTTTTTCATAAATATATCTGCCGAAAGACCGCAAAAACAGTCTTTCAGCAGAATGAAATCAGTTATTCAACCGGAACCATATCGTCAGTCGGCTGAACATTTGATACTGGTTTTACTTTACGGTATTTCATCATTCCTGTACCAGCTGGAACAAGCTTACCGATGATAACATTCTCTTTCAAGCCGAGAAGCTCGTCACGCTTACCTTTGATCGCTGCATCTGTAAGGACACGTGTTGTTTCCTGGAAGGAAGCAGCAGATAAGAATGAATCAGTTTCAAGAGATGCTTTTGTAATACCGAGTAAGACAGGACGGCCTGTAGCAGGTCGATTGCCTTCAAGCAATACCTTTTTGTTCGCTTCAGTAAATTGGTGAATATCAAGCAATGTACCTGGAAGCACATCAGTGTCACCGGCATCAATCACGCGTACTTTGCGAAGCATCTGGCGCACCATTACTTCTACGTGTTTATCACCGATTTCAACACCCTGCATACGGTAAACCTTTTGAACCTCATGGAGAAGATACTCTTGAACAGTCGTCAGGTCAGTTACTTTAAGAAGTTCTTTCGGATCGATTGAACCTTCTGTCAGTACTTGGCCTCGAGTAATTTTATCCCCTTCCGCTACTTTCAGGCGGGAGTTGTAAGGTGCCGTATAAGAACGTGTTTCCACTGCGCCTTGAACCACAATTTCCTGTTGCTTATCACGAACTTCATTGATCTCAACGACTGTACCGTCGATTTCTGTAATTGTTGCCTGACCTTTCGGATTACGCGCTTCGAAAAGCTCTTGGATACGCGGAAGACCCTGTGTGATATCGTCTCCGGCAACCCCGCCTGTATGGAATGTACGCATTGTTAACTGTGTACCAGGCTCACCGATTGATTGGGCAGCAATGATTCCGACAGCTTCACCGACTTCAACATCGGAGCCAGTTGCAAGATTTCGGCCATAGCATCGTTTACATACACCATGAGGCGTATTACATGTGAAGGCAGAACGGATCCACACTTCTTCAATGCCGGCTTCGACAATCTCCAGTGCTTTATCTTCATCAATCAGTTCGTTTTCATTCACAAGCACTTCACCTGTTTCAGGGTGCTTCACTTGTTTTCTTGCAAAACGTCCGATTAAGCGTTCTTCTAAGCGCTCAATTGTTTCGGTTCCTTCTTTAAGAGGCTTAGCAAGAATGCCTCGGTCAGTTCCGCAATCAGTTTCACGGATGATAACATCCTGCGCAACGTCAACGAGACGGCGTGTAAGGTAACCTGAGTCAGCAGTTTTAAGAGCGGTATCGGCAAGACCTTTACGCGCACCGTGTGTGGAGATAAAGTACTCCAATACTGTCAGACCTTCACGGAAACTTGATTTGATCGGCAACTCAATGATACGTCCAGCCGGGTTAGCCATCAGGCCGCGCATTCCGGCAAGCTGCGTAAAGTTAGATGCGTTACCACGGGCACCAGAGTCACTCATCATGTAGATCGGGTTGAGTTCATCAAGTGATTTCATCAGTTTGCCTTGGATAACGTCTTTTGCAGCACTCCAGATAGAGATGACTCTCTCATAGCGTTCTTCTTCAGTGATAAGACCGCGGCGGAACTGCTTCATAACGTTGTCAACTTTGCTTTGCGCTTCTTCAAGAATTTCTTGTTTATCATCGAGTACGACGATGTCAGAAACCCCAACTGTAATACCAGCTTTTGTTGAATATTTGAAACCTAGGTTTTTCATGCGGTCAAGCATTTTAGACGTTTCCGTAATATGGAATCGTTTAAAGATTTCCGCGATGATTTTACCCAGAATGCCTTTTTTAAACGGCGCATTGATTGGCTGCTGTGCGATAACAGCTTTAACGTCAGCACCTTTTTCTAAGAAGAAACGATCAGGTGTTTTCTCTTCAATGTTGCTCTTCGTTGGTTCATTCATGTAAGGGAATGATTCCGGAAGAATTTCATTGAAGACAAGCTTACCGACAGTTGTAATTAACAATTTTGAGCGCTGTTCTTCGGTAAATGTCACATTCTTAAGTGAGTTAGCTGCAACAGCTACTCTCGTATGAAGGTGAACATATCCGTTTTGATAAGCAAGAAGCGCTTCGTCTGTATTCTTGAAGACCATACCTTCACCGACAGCACCGGCACGCTCAAGTGTCAGGTAATAGTTACCTAGTACCATATCCTGAGACGGTGTTACAACCGGTTTACCATCTTTAGGGTTCAAGATGTTTTGAGCAGCAAGCATCAAGATGCGTGCTTCAGCTTGTGCTTCAGCAGATAATGGTACGTGAACCGCCATTTGGTCACCGTCAAAGTCAGCGTTGTAAGCTGTACATACGAGCGGGTGAAGACGGATTGCGCGTCCTTCAACAAGCGTTGGTTCAAACGCCTGGATACCTAATCTGTGAAGTGTAGGGGCACGGTTCAGCAGTACCGGGTGCTCCTTAATAACTGATTCTAGTACATCCCAAACTTCAGGCTGTACGCGCTCAATTTTGCGTTTCGCACTCTTAATGTTGTGAGCAAGACCTTTTTCAACAAGTTCTTTCATAACGAAAGGTTTGAAAAGTTCAAGCGCCATTTCCTTCGGTAATCCGCATTGGTACATTTTCAAATGAGGACCAACAACGATTACAGAACGTCCGGAGTAATCGACACGTTTACCAAGAAGGTTTTGACGGAAACGGCCTTGCTTCCCTTTCAGCATGTGAGAAAGAGATTTTAACGGTCTGTTACCAGGACCTGTTACAGGGCGTCCGCGGCGGCCGTTGTCAATTAGGGCATCGACAGCCTCTTGAAGCATACGCTTTTCGTTTTGAACGATGATGCTAGGCGCACCAAGGTCTAAAAGGCGTTTCAAACGATTGTTACGGTTGATGACACGACGATAAAGGTCATTCAAATCAGAAGTCGCAAAACGTCCGCCATCTAGCTGAACCATCGGTCTAAGCTCCGGAGGAATAACAGGAAGCACATCAAGGATCATCCAAGAAGGCTTGTTTCCTGAGTTACGGAAGGCTTCTAAAACTTCAAGACGTTTGATCGCACGAGTACGGCGTTGTCCTTGTGAAGTTTTCAGCTCTTCTTTTAACATATCAACTTCTTTTACAAGATCGATATCTTGAAGAAGTTTATGAATTGCTTCAGCACCCATAGATGCTTGGAATTTATTACCGTATTTATCAAGATAAGCACGATATTCTTTCTCAGACAGAAGCTGTTTCTTTTCAAGCGGTGTATTCGCCGGATCAGTTACAACGTAAGAAGCAAAGTAAATGACTTCTTCTAAAGCACGAGGTGACATATCCAGCACAAGACCCATACGGCTTGGAATACCTTTGAAATACCAAATGTGGGAAACTGGGGCAGCCAGTTCAATGTGCCCCATTCTCTCACGACGGACTTTAGCCCGTGTTACTTCGACTCCGCAGCGGTCACAAACTACGCCTTTATAACGAACTCGCTTGTACTTCCCGCAATGACATTCCCAGTCCTTAGTCGGTCCGAAAATGCGTTCGCAGAATAGACCGTCCTTTTCAGGTTTTAACGTACGATAGTTTATCGTTTCAGGCTTTTTCACTTCACCAAAAGACCATGAACGGATTTTATCTGGTGAAGCAAGACCGATGTTCATATACTCAAAATTGTTCACATCTAGCAAGGGGCCTACCTCCCTTTTTATCTTCGGATTAACCGATGTCACTTGCCTTTATAACTAGAGATTATTCTTTTGTTACTACATCGCGTTCAACGTCTGCAGATGCTGTTTCTTCCGGCTCTTCATCACCTGATAATGCCAGGCCGTCAGCTTGTTTCGCATCTTCTTCGTCTTCTAAATCTCTCATTTCTATTTCTTCTTCATCACCAGAAAGGATTTTGACATCCATACCTAAGCTTTGAAGTTCTTTGATTAATACTTTGAATGATTCCGGAACACCTGGTTCAGGAACATTGTCGCCTTTAACGATGGCTTCGTATGTTTTCACACGTCCAACCACGTCATCAGACTTAACAGTCAGAATTTCTTGAAGAGTGTAAGCCGCACCGTAAGCTTCAAGTGCCCAAACCTCCATCTCACCAAAACGCTGTCCGCCAAATTGCGCTTTACCGCCAAGAGGCTGCTGCGTAACAAGTGAGTAAGGGCCTGTAGAGCGTGCATGAAGTTTATCGTCAACCATGTGAGCTAGTTTGATCATGTACATGATACCGACAGATACACGGTTATCAAACGGCTCTCCAGTACGTCCGTCGTAAAGCACTGTTTTGGCGTCACGAGACATGCCGGCTTCTTCAAGTGTTTCCCAGACATCCTCTTCTCGCGCTCCGTCAAATACAGGAGATGCAATGTGAATGCCAAGGTAACGAGCGGCCATACCCATGTGAAGTTCCAATACCTGCCCGATGTTCATACGTGATGGTACGCCCAGCGGGTTAAGCATGATATCAATTGGTGTGCCGTCAGGAAGGTAAGGCATATCTTCTTCAGGAAGAATCTTAGAGATAACACCTTTGTTACCGTGACGACCGGCCATTTTATCCCCTTCAGAAATCTTACGTTTCTGAACGATATATACGCGTACTAACTGGTTAACACCTGGAGGAAGTTCGTCTCCGTCTTCACGGTTGAAGACTTTAACGTCATGGATAATTCCGCCGCCGCCATGAGGCACACGAAGAGAAGTATCACGAACCTCGCGGGCTTTCTCGCCAAAGATGGCGTGAAGAAGGCGTTCTTCTGCAGTCAGTTCAGTTACGCCTTTAGGCGTTACTTTACCAACAAGAAGATCTCCGTCTTTTACTTCTGCCCCAATACGGATGATTCCGCGGTCATCAAGATTGCGAAGCGCATCTTCACCGACGTTTGGAATATCGCGAGTGATTTCTTCAGGTCCAAGTTTCGTATCACGTGCTTCTGATTCGTATTCTTCAATGTGGATAGATGTATAAACATCATCCTTCACTAGGCGTTCACTCATGATGATGGCATCCTCATAGTTGTAGCCATCCCATGTCATGAAGCCAACCATTACGTTACGGCCAAGTGCAAGTTCACCAAGCTCCATAGAAGGACCGTCAGCAAGGATTTCTCCTTTTACCACTTCATCGCCGACACTTACGATCGGACGCTGGTTGTAGCACGTACCTTGGTTAGAGCGGACAAATTTCAGCAGGCTGTATTTATCCAGGTTTCCTTTTACTTTTTGACCGTCTACTTCTTCATAACGGCGAACCCAAACGTTTTTCGCTTCTACGCGTTCAACGATACCAGGGTGTTTACAAATAACAGCGGCACCAGAGTCTTTTCCTGATACGTATTCCATACCAGTTCCAACAAATGGCGCTTCCGGCTGCATCAAAGGCACAGCCTGACGCTGCATGTTCGCTCCCATGAGGGCACGGTTGGAGTCATCGTTTTCTAAGAACGGGATACATGCTGTCGCAGCAGATACAACCTGCTTAGGCGATACATCCATGTAGTCTACACGATTTCTGGAAACAACAGTGTTCTCCCCGCGGAAACGAGCTACGATGCTGTCATCAATAAAGGCGCCTTCGTCATCAAGACGAGCATTCGCTTGAGCGACAACATAGTTATCCTCTTCATCAGCAGTTAAGTAATCGATTCTGCCCGTTACCTTCCCTGTTTCAGGGTCAACGCGGCGATATGGCGTTTCAATAAAGCCAAAACGGTTTACTTTTGCATAAGATGATAGTGAGTTGATCAAACCGATGTTCGGGCCCTCAGGCGTTTCAATCGGACACATACGGCCATAGTGGGAGTAGTGAACGTCACGCACTTCCATTCCGGCACGCTCACGTGTCAATCCGCCCGGTCCTAATGCTGACAGACGACGCTTGTGCGTTAATTCAGCAAGCGGGTTCGTCTGATCCATGAATTGAGAAAGCTGTGAGCTTCCAAAGAACTCTTTAATGGACGCAATAACAGGACGAATATTGATCAGTTGCTGAGGCGTAATTGTATTCGTATCTTGAATTGACATTCTCTCACGAACCACACGCTCCATACGGCTTAAACCGATACGGAATTGGTTCTGGAGAAGCTCGCCTACAGAACGTAAACGGCGGTTTCCAAGATGATCGATATCATCTGTGTCGCCTACTCCGTGCAGCAGGTTGAAGAAGTAGCTGATTGAAGAAATAATATCAGCAGGCGTGATGTTTTTAATCTCTTCTTCGATGTAAGCATTGCCGATTACATTAATAACCTGTTCTCCTTCTTGATCAGTCGGAGCAAAGATTTTAATTGATTGAAGAGTCACTTCATCTTCAACAACGCCGCCATTCGGATACAGCTTTCTGAAACCGATTCCGTTTTCTAAGTATGGCAGTACTTTATCAAGTGTTCTTCTATCAAGAATCTGGCCTTTTTCAGCAAGGATTTCTCCTGTTTCAGGATCAACAAGCGTTTCAGCAAGTCTCTGATTGAAGAGGCGATTCTTAATATGAAGTTTTTTATTAATTTTATAGCGTCCTACATTGGCAAGATCGTATCGTTTCGGATCAAAGAAACGAGAATCAAGCAAGCTTTTCGCATTTTCTACTGTAGGCGGCTCTCCAGGACGGAGACGCTCGTAAATTTCCAGCAACGCTTTGTCGCTGTTTTCTGTGTTATCTTTATCAAGCGTATTTCGCAAGTATTCGTTTTCTCCTATGAGATCAAGAATCTCTTGATCGGAGCCGAAGCCGAGAGCACGCAAAAGAACCGTAACCGGCAACTTACGTGTGCGATCAATGCGGACATAAACAACATCTTTCGCATCAGTTTCGTATTCTAACCATGCGCCACGGTTTGGAATGACAGTTGCGGTAAAACCTTTTTTACCGTTTTTGTCTACTTTACCACTGAAATATACACTTGGAGACCGAACAAGCTGGGAAACGATAACACGTTCCGCACCGTTAATGATAAAAGTACCTGTATCTGTCATAATAGGGAAATCACCCATGAAGACATCTTGGTCTTTTACCTCTCCAGTTTCTTTGTTAATTAAACGAACCTTCACTCTTAGCGGAGCTGAGTAAGTCACATCACGTTCTTTTGATTCCTCTACAGGATATTTAGGCTCACCTAAACTATAATCAATGAACTCAAGAGAGAGGTTACCAGTGAAATCCTCAATTGGTGATATGTCTTGAAACATCTCTCTAAGACCCTCATCAAGAAACCACTGATAAGAAGAGGTTTGAATTTCAATGAGATTTGGTAATTCTAACACTTCGCTAATGCGAGCATAGCTTCTGCGCTGGCGGTGTCGTCCATACTGAACTAGTTGACCTGTCAACTGATTCACCCCTCAAATCATGCGTATTATATGTGTAATAAGCATTTCTTCCAAAGAAAGAAAATACTTTTACAAGACAAAAGAAAAAAGGGTTTCTAATTAAGAAAACCACATCCAAAAACAAATACCGATTTTATTAGCATTTCCATACTTGTATAATTTATACATAGATATTGACAATTCATCATATCAAGCAAAATATATACATTGGCATTTTACAATATTAACATAGTTAAAATACCGAGTCAAACTTTTTTTGCTTTTATGATATAATAGCCTTTCTTTTTTTGAACGACAGAAACTTCATCGAACAGTTCCTCGAGCTTTTCAATGGCAGAAGGCGCGCCTTGCTTTTTCTGTATGACGATCCACAATTCACCTGAAGCTTTTAAGTGTTCAGCGCTTTTCTCAAAGATAGCATGGACAACTTTTTTTCCGGCTCGGATTGGGGGATTTGTAAGAATAGAAGCAAATGTTTGAGCAGAATCAACGTTTGAAAACAAATCGCTTTGATAAATCTTAACGTTTGTTATTCCGTTCTGTTCCGCATTTTCATTTGATAGTTCTACGGCTCTCTCATTAACGTCAATCATGTGGATAGTCCGGTCTTTAAAGTCGCTGGCGAGCGATAAACCAATCGGGCCGTATCCGCAGCCTACATCCAAAATGCCGCCCTCAACCTCAGGCTCTTCAAAAGAATCAATCAGCAGGCGGGAGCCGAAATCAACTTCTTTTTTAGAAAAAACCCCGCTGTCGCTGGTAAACGTGAAATCTTTATTCCGAAGCCTAAAAGACCAGGTTTGCTTGTTGCTTTTCACTGAAGGTTTTTCTGAATAATAGTGCTCACTCATTATTAGAACCTCCTTTTTTCATGGCTTAAAGAATGGCAAAGAAAAAGCTCGCCTCATAAAAGCGAGCTTCCCCTACAGGTAAGTGAAGATTACTTAACTTCTACAGAAGCGCCAACTTCTTCAAGTTTAGCTTTAAGCTCTTCAGCTTCTTCTTTAGCAATACCTTCTTTAAGTGGTTTTGGAGTGTTGTCAACAAGTTCTTTAGCTTCTTTCAAGCCAAGACCAGTGATTTCACGTACAACTTTGATAACTTTGATTTTTTGAGATCCTGCACCAGCAAGGATAAGATCGAATTCGCTTTGCTCTTCAGCAGCTCCGCCTGCAGCAGCTCCGCCAGCTACAGCTACAGGAGCAGCAGCAGTTACGCCAAATTCTTCTTCGATTGCTTTTACTAGGTCGTTCAATTCAAGTACAGTTGCTTCTTTAACGGAAGCAATGATTTCTTCGATATTTAAAGCCATTTGTAATTCCTCCATTTTGTTTTAATTTATGAAAAACTGATTAGATTAAGCGCCTTGTTCTTCCTTTTGTTCTGCCACAGCTTTTGCAGCAAGAGCAAGGTTGCGAACTGGAGCTTGAAGTACGCTAAGCAACATAGAAAGCAAGCCTTCGCGTGATGGAAGTTCAGCAAGAGCTTTCACTTCTTCAACAGTAGAAACTTTACCTTCGATAACGCCAGCTTTGATTTCAAGAGCTTCGTGATTTTTAGCGAAGTCATTAAGAACTTTAGCCGGAGCGACAACATCTTCAGTGCTGAATGCGATCGCGTTCGGTCCAGTTAAGAAATCATTCAAACCATTAAGCTCAGCTTGTTCAACCGCACGGCGAGTCATCGTATTTTTGTAAACTTTGAACTCAACGTTAGCTTCGCGAAGCTGTTTACGAAGTTCAGTTACTTCAGAAACGTTAAGTCCGCGATAGTCAACGATGATCGTTGATTTACTTTCTTTCAGTTTAGAAGCAATTTCTTCAACAACAACTTTTTTTGTTTCAATTGCGCTGCTCATGGTTACACCTCCTGTAGATTCTTGTGTAACACTTATACCGTTAGGTGATCACGACTGAGACGACGGATTCCATATAAAAAGCCTCCATGAGACATGGAGGCTGTATATACAAGCATACGTAACGTAATAGCTGTGATAATATACACCTCGGTAGGATAATTAAGCGGTTAGGCCCCTACTGTCTACGGTATAAATGATATTCTATTTTACAACATTTTGAATAATATCAGAATGTTGATGTCATGTCAATATTATTTTACGTTAAAAGTTGAAGAGTCTACTTTGACACCAGGTCCCATAGTAGAAGTTACAGCAACGTTTTTCACGTAAACGCCTTTAGCTGCAGCAGGTTTAGCTTTAAGGATTGTATCGTACATTGTTGTGAAGTTCTCAACAAGTTTTTCATCCTCGAAAGAAACTTTACCGATAGGAACATGAATGTTTCCAGCTTTATCAACGCGGTATTCAACTTTACCAGCTTTGATTTCGCCGATAGCTTTTTCAACTTCGAAAGTAACTGTACCAGTTTTAGGGTTTGGCATTAAACCTTTTGGTCCAAGTACACGACCGATTTTACCAACTTCACCCATCATGTCAGGTGTAGCTACGATAACATCGAAATCGAACCAGCCTTGTTGAATTTTGTTGATGTAGTCAGTATCGCCTACGAAATCTGCACCAGCAGCTTCAGCTTCTTTCGCTTTTTCGCCTTTTGCGAAAACGAGAACGCGCTGAGTTTTACCAGTTCCGTTTGGAAGCACAACTGCTCCACGGATTTGCTGGTCGTTTTTACGAGGGTCAACCCCTAAACGGAAAGCCACTTCAACTGTAGCGTCGAATTTAGCTGTGTTTGTTTTTTTAACGAGAGCTACTGCTTCAGAGACGTCGTAAGCTTTAGAACGGTCTACAAGCTTAGCAGCTTCAACGTACTTTTTACCTTTTTTAGCCATTTTAAAATTTCCTCCTTATGTGGTTATAGCGGAATAACCTCCCACGAATAAGGGTTGCGAACTTGTTAAAACTCGCAACCCGACAAGAAACAAATTAATCCTCGATTACAATACCCATACTGCGGGCAGTACCTTCAACCATGCGCATTGCCGCTTCAACGTCTGCTGCGTTTAAGTCAGGCATTTTCGTTTCAGCGATTTCGCGTACTTTATCGCGCTTAACGGTTGCCACTTTATTACGGTTTGGTTCACCAGAACCAGACTCAATTCCAGCTGCTTTTTTAAGCAATACTGCAGCAGGTGGAGTTTTTGTAATAAATGTAAATGAACGGTCTTCGTAAACCGAAATTTCAACAGGAATGATTAAACCAGCTTGGTCAGCTGTACGAGCGTTAAACTCCTTACAGAATCCCATGATGTTAACACCGGCTTGACCAAGTGCAGGTCCAACTGGTGGTGCTGGGTTAGCTTTTCCAGCAGGAATTTGCAATTTTACAACTTTAACTACTTTTTTAGCCACGAGACACACCTCCTTAAGTCCGTGATGTGGTAAATAGGGTAAACCCTCCCACTCAAGGTTTCATTCTTTATATGAATGACGAAATATCATGCTAGTTGCCTTGGATAAGTCCAAGACGTACCTTTGCTATATTATCATTTATATATAGCAATTTCAAGTTTTTTCACATTACAATTTATCGATTTGAGTAAATTCCAGCTCAACCGGCGTTTCACGGCCGAACATATTAACGAAAACTTTGACCTTGCTTTTATCATAATCAATCTCTTCAATTGATCCTGTAAAGTTAGCAAAAGGTCCGTCTATTACTTTCACTGTCTCTTTCAGTTCAAAGTCAATATCAGTTTTTCGTTCATCCATGCCCATTCTCTTCAGAATGGTTTCTGCTTCGCCCGGAAGAAGCGGCGTCGGTTTTGAACCTGACCCGGCAGATCCTACGAATCCAGTAACGCCCGGCGTGTTGCGGACAACATACCAAGAGTCGTCTGTCATTACAATTTCAACAAGCACATAACCAGGGAATACTTTCTTTTTCACGACTTTTTTCTTGCCGTTTTTGATATCCGTTTCTTCTTCTTCGGGTACGACTACACGGAAAATTTTATCCTGCATCCCCATTGATTCAACACGCTTTTCCAAGTTGGCTTTTACTTTATTCTCATAACCAGAGTACGTGTGAACAACATACCAATTCTTTTCCATTCTATTCAGGACTGTCCAGTCCTTCCCTCCCCGCATTTGGTTTTAGTGAATTACCATAACGCTTCAAAAAATAGGCGGCAAGCCTATGATAACTATCATTTTAAGCCACAATAAAAAACCCGCTGAACGGGTTTTGGCAAGTAATATTATGATCTATTATAGCACGTATTGCTGATCATTATTCAACTATTAAACGAATTAATTGAGAAATTCCTGTGTCAAGGAGGGCAAAAAAGATAACAAAAAAGATAACTGTTGAAATTACCGTAATGGTATAACGCGTTAACTCTTTTCCTTTAGGCCAGCTTACCTTTTTCATTTCTTTCCCAACATCTTTAAAGAATTTCATAATACGCATGTAAAAGACCTCCACAATTTAAAAGCGCAAAAACTATTTTGTTTCAAGATGAGCTGTATGTGAATTGCAAGTACTGCAGTATTTCTTTACTTCTAATCGCTCAGCCGCTGATGCAGAGCTCTTCATTGTCGTATAATTACGGTTTCCGCATGTCTTGCATGCTAACGTAATCTTTTTTCTCATGTCATTACACCTTTTTCTAAATAGACATTAGTTCTTATCTTTAGTAACATATCATAGTCAGAAAAATACTGTCAATATAGCATAAATTCCTATTACAAACTGATTTCGCGAATTTCCAAGTACTTCTCCAGCTTGCGTTTCACACGCTGAAGGGCATTGTCGATCGATTTCACATGTCGGTTCAGTTCATCAGAAATCTCTTGGTAACTTCTCCCGTCGAGATATAAGACGAGTACTTTTCTCTCTAAATCACTTAATAGTTCTCCCATTTTCATTTCAATATCATCAAATTCTTCCTGATTAATGATCATTTCCTCAGGATTTAAGGTTTTCGCTCCTGAAATGACATCCAGCAGCGTTCGGTCTGATTCTTCATCAAAAATCGGTTTATCTAATGAGACGTAGGAATTCAAAGGAATGTGTTTCTGGCGAGTAGCTGTCTTTATTGCGGTAATAATTTGGCGGGTAATACATAATTCTGCGAAAGCTTTGAATGAGGTAAGCTTGTCCTCTTTGAAGTCACGAATAGACTTATAGAGGCCTATCATGCCTTCCTGAACAATATCCTCTCTGTCCGCCCCTATTAAGAAATAGGATCTTGCTTTTGCCCGAACAAAGTTTCGGTACTTCGTAATCAAGTAATCTAACGCATCACTGTCCCCAACATGAACCTTTTCAATGACCTGCTCGTCCTCCAACTGGCAAAACTGCTCTTTGTTGAATTTTCCCTTGTTGTTCTGTAGATTCACTCCGATCCCCCCGGCGCACGTAGATAGAAATATTATACAGTATTGGACAAAAAAGCGTCAACTTAATCTAAGTCTCCCCGCCTCCACTTTTCAAACGTTTTCAAAACCTCTTCCGATAAAGCAATTTTACCCGCCGGCTTTTCGGAAGTGATTTTTCTTACCCGTCTCTCTATTCGCCTTTCAATCGTTTCTACCTCTCTCAAAAGCTCCCGGGCCGATTTCCGCAATGCCCCCTGTCCGAAAATCGCCCACTGCTCAGTATAGTCAGAGGTCGCAACGTGAATTTGAGTCGCAATATTATTCAAAGCCTGAGCGAGCTTTTCTATCCGCTCATCAGCCGTCTCATTTTCTTTTGTGAAAATTACTTCAACTCGATGGTTGGTCTGTTTTTTCTCAAGCCCTTTTACGAGATGCGCGTCAAAAACAACAATAACCCTGTTTCCTGTATACGATTGATATTCCGCCATTTTCTGAATCAGTACGTCTCTCGCCTCTTCAAAACTGTTCGCTTTTAAATCCTTCAGCTGCGGCCAGGCTCCAATCATGTTGTACCCGTCTACTAACAGGATATCCATGGGTCTTTATTCTCCCAGAGGGTTTCGTTTCCGGTAGACTTCATACATCAAAAGACCAGCCGCGACAGATGCATTTAGTGAAGTTACCTTTCCGGCCATCGGGAGTTTAATGAGAAAATCGCACTTTTCCTTCACAAGGCGGCCCATCCCTTTTCCTTCACTTCCGATGACTAGAGCCAAAGGCATATTGCCGTCCATATTGCGGTAATCCTCACGCGCGGACGCATCCGTTCCGACAACCCAGATTCCCCGCTCTTTCATCTCTTCTAACGTCCGTGCCAAATTGGTGACTCTTGCTACAGGAATGTGCTCAATTGCTCCTGTTGAAGCTTTTGCCACTGTTGTTGTCAGCCCGACAGCTCTCCGTTTTGGAATAACGATGCCATGAGCGCCGACCGCATCTGCTGTCCTCATAATGGAACCCAGATTATGAGGGTCTTCAAGCTCGTCCAGAATGAGGAAGAAAGGCTGTTCATTTTTTTCTTCAGCTGCTTTATATAAATCGTCCAGTTCTGCATATTCATACGCTGCAACCTGTGCCACTACGCCCTGATGCTGTCCTGTCACCATTTGATCGAGTTTTTTTCTCGGGACGTATTGAATCGTGATTCCCTGCTTTTTGGCAAGCTCAATCACTTGCTGTGCTTGTCCCTTTACGGTGTTTTCCGCCATCCATAGCTTATACAGCTTCCGATCAGATTTTAACGTCTCGATCACTGCATTTTTCCCTATGACGTAATCATGTTGCTGACTCATTTGTTTTCCTCCCTGACGTCCCGAATTGTATAGCTTCGGCTACGAGCTGACTAAGTCGTTCCTCTTTTTTCTCTAGAAAAAGGTAGCCCAGAAGCGCTTCAAATGCTGTACTGTAGCGGTACGTCTGAACATCTGTATTTTTAGGTGTTGTCCCTGACTTGGCATTTCTGCCTCTTTTCAGCACCGCTTCCTCTTCTTCCGTAAAAAATGATTGATTCTGCAGAAAAAATAGGATCTCAGCCTGTGACTTTGCTGAAACAATCCGGCTTGATTTCTTATGAAGATCATTTGGTTTGGTAAAGCCCTGCTTAAGCAGGTGATGCCTGACATACACTTCAAAAATGGCATCACCTATATAAGCAAGCGCAAGACCGTTAAGCTGCTTAGAATCTTTTATCGTATCAAATTCAAGCATCTGTTATTCTCCCCGTTTCCAGCGAGTGCCTTGAGCCGTATCTTCAAGAATGATATTCATGCTTTTCAGCTGGTCGCGGATCTGGTCTGACAATGCAAAATCGCGATTCCGGCGCGCTTCATTTCGCTTTTCGATTAAGTCTTCAATCTCTTGATCGAGAAGTTCCTGCTCACCCAACGAAAAACCGAGGACAGAAACAATGCGGTCAAACATCTCAATAAACGCCGTAATCACATGATCAGCCGTATGATCTTTCTGAAGATAATAATTGGCGTGTTTCGCTAAGTCAAACAAGACTGAAATGGCATTCGCCGTATTAAAATCATCGTCCATCGCTTCTTCGAATGCTTTGCGGTGTTCTTCAACTTTTTCAATCCATTGATCGTCATCTTCGGTTAAATTCGTACTGCTGTTCAGACGGTGCTGAAGATTGCTGTACGCTGTTTTTAAACGGTTGAACGCGCTTTTCGTATTCTCCAGAAGCTCTTCTGAATAGTTAATCGGATGGCGATAATGAACAGATAGCATAAAGAATCTCAAAAGCTGCGGATCATGCTGTTTAATGATGTCATGCACAAGCACAAAGTTGCCTAGTGATTTTGACATTTTTTCATTATCAATATTGATATAACCATTATGAAGCCAGTACTTCGCAAACGTTTTGCCTGTCAGCGCCTCAGATTGCGCGATTTCGTTTTCATGATGAGGGAATGTTAAATCCTGTCCGCCCGCATGAATATCAATCTGGTCACCGAGATACTTTTTCACCATTGCTGAGCATTCAATGTGCCAGCCCGGACGTCCTTTCCCCCAAGGGCTATCCCAAGAGATTTCTCCTTCTTTTGCCGCTTTCCACAGTGCGAAATCAAGAGCATCTTCTTTTTTCTCGCCGACTCGGATGCGTGCACCTGATCTAAGTTCATCAATTGATTGCTGAGAAAGCTTTCCGTACCCTTCAAACGCTCTGGTTTTGAAATATACGTCACCTTCTGATTCATATGCGTAGCCCTTTTTCACGAGCTGATCTACGAATTCGATAATGGCATCCATGTTCTCCATTACTCGCGGATGAAGGTCGGCTTTTCGGCAGCCGAGCGCACCTACGTCTTCAAAGTATGCTTTAATAAAACGCTCTGAAATGGTGGGTACATCCTCACCGAGTTCATTTGCCGCTTTAATTAATTTATCGTCTACGTCTGTGAAGTTAGAGACATACTGCACATCATAGCCTTTATACTCTAAATAGTTTCGAACCGTATCGTAAACGATTGCCGGACGCGCGTTCCCGATATGAATGTAATTGTAAACCGTGGGTCCGCATACATACATTTTCACTTTTCCCTCTTCAAGAGGAACGAATGTTTCCTTCTGTCTAGTCAATGTATTATAAAGTGTGATTGTCATTTTTGATTGATCCTTTCTTTTCTGTCTTCAAGTTCTGCCTTCAGCTCTAAAATCTGCTGTTCCAAAGACTTAAAGCGGTCAGCAACTGGATCGGGCAAATCCTGGTGGTTTAAATCGCGTCTTACTTTCTTGCCATTTTGTACAACGACCCGCCCAGGGATACCGACAACTGTTGAAAAATCAGGAACATCATGCAGCACTACTGAACCAGCGCCAATCTTTGAGCCTTCACCGACCGTAATAGAACCGAGCACTTTAGCACCTGTGGCTATCAATGCGTCATCTTTAATCGTTGGGTGCCTTTTTCCCTTTTCTTTCCCCGTTCCCCCGAGGGTAACCCCCTGAAAAACGGTTACGTTATTGCCGATTTCACATGTCTCCCCAATGACAACCCCCATGCCGTGGTCTATGAAAAATCTTCTCCCGATTGTAGCGCCGGGGTGGATTTCTATCCCGGTAAAAAATCGGCTTACTTGAGATATAAGGCGTGCAAGGAAATAAAATTTTCGTTTATATAAAGCATGTGCAATCCGATGCGCCCATATAGCATGTAAACCGGAATAAGTTAAAATCACTTCAAAATAGCTTCTTGCTGCGGGATCTTGATCGAACACAGTATCAATGTCTTCTTTGAGCATTCTAAAAAACACATGCTTCCCCCCGTTTCTCTATCTGATTTCCTCTACCCAATAAAAAAAGCGTCTCTGCATGTAAACATGACAGAGACGCTTTTACCGCGCGGTTCCACTCTGTTTGAAAAGCAGACTTCTGCTCTCCCAACTTCAGCCTGTAACGGCGGCGGCCGCCTTTGAATACTGATTTCAAAAAACGTTCTTCAAAGGTCTTAAGGGCGCACTTCTAAAACCCGGCTCATGGATCTCTCTCAGCCAATGGAGATCCTTTCTGTAATGGCCTAAAGCTTTATACTCTTCCCTGTCAACAATCATTTATTTAGATATTTTTCAAACGCTGAATTGCAGTCTCTTTACCGATCAATTCAATTGATTGCGGCAGTTCCGGACCGTGAGTTTGCCCTGTTACAGCAACACGAATCGGCATAAATAGTTTTTTTCCTTTATGGCCAGTTTCTTTCTGCACTGCTTTGATCGATGCTTTGATGTTATCCGGAGTGAACTCCTCAAGCTCTTCAAGCTTCGCTGCGAATGTGCTGAGCACTTCAGGAACCTGTTCTTCTTCCAGAACAGCTTTCGCTTCTTGATTATACTCGATCTCATCCGTAAAGAACAAATCAGTCAGCTCAACAATTTCCGCACCGTAGCTTAATTGCTCATGATACAGGGAAATCAGTTTACGAACCCATTCTTGCTCTTCAGCAGAAAGCTCAGTGCCAACTTTGCCGGCTTTTTGCAAATGCGGAAGCGTCAATTCAACAACCTGATCAAGATCCAGCTTCTTCACATATTGGTTGTTAACCCATTTTAGCTTATGCATATCAAACAAAGCTGGTGATTTAGATAAACGATTTACATCAAAAATTTCAATAAACTGCTCTTTTGTGAAAAGCTCTTCTTCTCCAACCGGTGACCAGCCTAACAGGCCGATAAAGTTGAACAGTGCTTCTGGCAGGTAGCCAAGCTCTTTGTACTGCTCGATGAATTGAATAATGGATTCATCACGTTTGCTGAGCTTTTTACGGCTTTCGTTTACGATCAGCGTCATGTGTCCGAACTGAGGAATATCCCATCCGAATGCTTGATAAATCATAATCTGTTTCGGTGTGTTAGAAATATGATCCTCACCGCGCAGCACGTGTGTCATTTTCATTAAGTAGTCATCAATCGCTACCGCGAAGTTGTAAGTCGGCGTTCCGTCCTTTTTCACAATAACAAAGTCGCCGATGCCATCTGATTCAAAAGAAATTTCACCTTTTACGATATCATTGAAGGCGATGATTTTCCCTTCCGGCACTCGGAAACGAATACTCGGTTTTCTGCCTTCAGCGATAAATTTCTCCTGTTCTTCCTGAGTCAGGTCTCTGTGTTTTCCGGAATAACGAGGCATTTCTCCGCGGGCAATCTGTTCTTCACGCTCTTTTTCAAGCTCTTCTTCCGTACAGTAACATTTATAAGCAAGCCCTTTTTCAAGAAGCTCTTCATAGTACACTTTATAGATATCGTTACGCTCTGACTGACGGTATGGGCCGTACTCTCCTCCGACATCCACACTCTCATCCCAGTCAATACCTAGCCACTTCAGATAATTCAGCTGGCTTTGTTCTCCGCCCTCAATATTGCGCTTTTTATCAGTATCCTCAACTCGAATGATAAACTTACCGCCTTGATTGCGGGCAAATAAATAATTAAAAAGCGCCGTTCTGGCATTTCCAATATGCAAATGTCCGGTTGGACTCGGTGCATAACGGACGCGTACTTCGTTTCCCATTTTCAAATACTTCCTTTCATGTCATGTATGGCCTCAGGCAAAAATGTATGAATCTATTCTACCACCAAATAGACCCGGCATCAAAACAAGTTAGCCTTTTTGTATCAGTACTGTCGCCTGAGCCGCTATTCCTTCCGCCCGGCCTGTAAATCCAAGCTTTTCTGTCGTTGTTGCTTTTACATTTACTTGTGAAACATCTGCCTCAAGGCCTTCAGCAATTCTTTTTCTCATATCTTCTATGTACGGCAGCATCTTCGGCTTTTGCGCTATGATGGTGCAATCAATGTTCCCAAGGACATACCCCTTCTGTTTCACGATTCCCCAGACATGCTGAAGTAATTTGAAAGAATCTGCGTCCTTGAACTCGGGATCTGTGTCAGGAAAATGCTTGCCGATGTCTCCTTCACCCACAGCTCCCAGGCAGGCGTCAGCGACGGTATGCAGCAATACGTCTGCATCAGAATGGCCAAGCAGCCCTTTTTCGTACGGGATTTCAATTCCGCCAATAATGAGAGGACGGCCCTCCACTAATTGATGCACATCAAATCCTTGTCCAATTCTAAACATGTTTATTCCCACTTTCTGATTCCATGATAGCTTCAGCTGACGTCAAATCGTCTGGCGTCGTCAGCTTAATATTTGTATAGCTGCCTTCTACAACACGGACCGAACCGCCCTCCATCTGTTCAACGAGGCTGGCGTCATCCGTCCCTAAAAATCCCTTGCGCTCGGCCTCAGCGTGAGCCTTCATCAATAAAGAAAGACGAAAAGCTTGTGGCGTTTGGACAGCCCACAAGCTTGAACGTTCAATCGTCTCACTGACTTGTAAATCTTGAACGCGTTTAATCGTATCTTTTACCGGAACAGCAAGGATGGCCGCTCCTGTCTGTTCCGCCTCTGCGATCAGTTCGTCAATTTGTTCATGTTTTATAAATGGGCGGGCACCGTCATGTACAAGGACAATCTTTTCCTGCTTTACGGCTTTCAGCCCCTTATACACACTGTGCTGACGCTCTTCTCCGCCTGCAACAAGCTCAATCGAAGTTTGAAACGGGTAATCGGACAGCAATTGCTGAAAGTGCTCCCGCTCCTGCTCGTTAATCACCAAAATGATTTTATCGCACTGCCGGTGGCTGTCAAACACTCTTAACGTGTGTATGATCACCGGGTCTCCTTTCAGCTCAATGAACAGTTTATTTCTCCCTGCCTTCATCCGCTTTCCCTGTCCGGCTGCAGGAATCACCACATCATAACTCATTGTTTCTTCTCCCTTTACAGCGCCTTCTCCAACAGCTTAGGCTTCGCAAAAATCATTCGTCCCGCTGCTGTCTGCAGCACACTTGTGACGAGTACATCAATATGCTTGCCGATATAATTCCGTCCTTCTTCAACGACAATCATCGTACCGTCATCCAAGTAGGCAACTCCCTGATTATGCTCTTTCCCGTCCTTAATGACCTGAACATTCATTTCCTCGCCAGGAAGCACAACAGGCTTGACCGCATTGGCAAGGTCATTAATGTTTAATACTGCTACCTTCTGAAGCTCGCACACTTTATTTAAATTAAAATCATTCGTCACGACGACCCCGGATGTCAGCTTAGCAAGTTTGACGAGCTTGCTGTCAACCTCCTGAATATCTTCAAAGTCGCCTTCGTAAATTTCAACTTCAATGTCTAATTCTTTCTGAATGCGGTTCAGGATATCAAGACCGCGGCGTCCTCTGTTTCGTTTTAAAACATCTGAAGAGTCTGCAATATGCTGCAATTCCTCAAGAACAAACTGCGGAATCACGATAACTCCCTCTAAAAAACCAGTCTGACAAATATCTGCTATTCTCCCATCAATAATAACACTAGTGTCCAAAATTTTCAGCTTCTTGTCTTGAACCTCATGTTCTTCATCAGCTGTTCCTTTTTTCTTTTGCATTCTGGCGGAAATGGAAAACAGGCTGATCAATTCATCCTTTTTCTTAAAGCCCACCTGGAAGCCGAGATAACCGAGGAAGAAAGCCAAAAATACAGGAATTATTGTGCTGAATATGCGGTAAGGTATATTGTCTAAAGGAATAACATTTACGATAAGATAAGCAATTATAAGTCCAAAAACTAAGCCAAGACTTCCAAATAACAAATCTGGAACCGGCGCTTTTAACAATGAATCCTCTATCCACTTCACCCAGTTCACAACGTATTCTGTACCCCATATACTGATGAGAAAAAAGATAATTGCTCCTATTGCCGCAGACGTATATGCGTTTGTTATTAAAGGTATGTCCTGTATATTTAACAGTACAAACAATTCAGGTATCAAAAATATACCAACAACGCCGCCAAAAATAATGAAGAACGCCTGAACTATTCGTTTTAACATACCCCCACCTCCTTTTTTAACATTTTAATTTCACAAAGTCTTATGCATCCTACGAATATCAGAATAAACAAAAACCAACATTAATATACCCGTATTCATAAGGTTTTAACCGAAATCACAGTTGTCTGTCTAAATAATGCTTCTCTTGCAGGCGTTTTAATCCTTTTTTGATTTTTTGGGCTCGTACTTCACCGATTCCCTCTACTTCATCTAATTCTTCTGCACTCGCCTCAATAATCCTTGGTAGGACTCCAAATGCTTCTACAACATTTTCAACAATCGGCATCGGAAGACGCGGTATCTTATTTAACAGCCTGTATCCTCTCGGCAATACATAATCATCAAGATTAGTAGAAGCAGGGTAACCGAGAAGCTTATACACAATGGAATCATCCAGCAGATCATAACTGGACATATCCTGCAGCTCCTTCAAGAGAACAAACGGATCTTTAATCTTTTCTTTTACATAGTCCTTAATAAATAAAGCGGCCTCTTCTTCCATATCCGTAATCAATTCAATGACTTGCAGTTTGATCAGATGTCCTTCTGTCCCCAGCTCTTTGATATACATATTAATTTCGTTTTTGATTCTCAGTACCATTTCATAACGATGCATGACAGACAAGACATCACTGAAGGTAACAAGTTCCTCAAACTCTAACGCGTTCAGTGCATTAATCGTTTTATCGAGGATTGTCTTATATTTTTCAAGTGTTTGAATGGCTTGGTTCGCCTTGGTTAAAATAAATCCTATGTCTTTTAGTGTATACTTCATGTTTTCCTGATATAACGTTATGACATTTCTTCTTTCAGAAATAGCGATTACAAGACAGCCAGTTTGCTTAGCTACTCTTTCGGCAGTTCTGTGCCGCATTCCTGTTTCTGATGAAGAAATTGTGGCATCCGGCATCAGCTGAGTATTCGCGTAGAGGATTTTTTGACCCGAATCACTTAAAATGATCGCTCCATCCATTTTAGCCAGCTCATATAAATGCGCCGGAGAAAAAGCCGTGTTTATGTGAAAGCCGCCGTCCACCACTTCTTTTACTTTATCATTATATCCAACAACAATCAGACCGCCTGTATTTGCTCTCAAGACGTTTTCCATCCCCGCTCTGAGCGGTGTACCCGGAGCAACAAACTGCAATATAGATGACAGGTCTAACTCGTGTTTCGCCCCTTTTTTCTCTTTTTCCATCTATTATCCTCCTAATGAAGTACGAAGCGCTTCTGCAACATTTGCTACTCCGATAACCTCAATCCCTTTTGGTTTTGTCCATCCATCCAGATTTGCCGCGGGTATGATCATGCGTTTAAAACCAAGCTTTGCCGCTTCTTTCACACGCTGTTCAATTCTTGAAACCCGCCGGACTTCTCCGGTTAATCCCACTTCTCCAATAAAACAATCTGCAGGATTTGGAGGTGTGTCTCTAAAGCTTGATGCGATACTAATCACAATGGCAAGATCAATTGCCGGTTCATCAAGCTTAACGCCGCCAGCCACTTTCAAATAAGCATCCTGATTTTGCAGCAGCAGCCCTACTCTTTTTTCTAACACAGCCATTAACAGAGAAACCCTGTTATGGTCTATTCCCGTTGCCATACGCCTTGGGTTGCCAAAGCTTGTTGGCGAGATAAGCGCCTGAATTTCAACAAGAATCGGTCTAGTGCCCTCCATAGAGGCAGTGATACTCGAGCCTGCGGAACCAGCAGAGCGTTCTTCTAAGAAAATTTCTGAAGGATTCAAAACCTCAGTGAGCCCCTCTTCCCGCATTTCGAAAATGCCCATTTCGTTTGTAGATCCGAAACGGTTTTTTACAGCCCGCAAAATACGGAAAGTATGGTGGCGTTCTCCCTCAAAATATAAAACAGTGTCAACCATATGCTCCAACAGTCTCGGACCTGCAATAGACCCTTCTTTCGTCACGTGCCCTACGATAAAAATCGGAATACCTTTTGTTTTTGCAATTTTCATCAGCTCAGCGGTACATTCTCTGACCTGTGACACACTGCCTGGAGCCGATGTAATATCGCTTTGGTAAACCGTCTGAATAGAGTCAACAACGACAAACGCTGGATTCATCTCTTGTATAGCAGACGAAATATACTCCATATCGGTTTCAGATAAAACATGCAGTGACGGATTATTAATGCCGAGCCGGTCTGCTCGCAGCTTCGTTTGCTTTACAGATTCTTCTCCCGAAATATACAGCACACTGTTTGATGAACCTGATAATTGAGCGGAAACCTGCAGTAATAGCGTTGACTTTCCGATACCAGGATCACCGCCGATTAAAACGAGGGAGCCTTTAACGACACCTCCGCCGAGTACTCTGTTAAACTCGCCAAGCTGTGTTTTGACGCGGGGTTCTTCTGATGTTTCGATTGATGTAATAGGTGAAGGTTTCTGTACAGTTTGAACAGAATGAGAAAAAGCCGCTCTCCGATTGGCCGGTGCTTTTTTAATCATTTCTTCCACCATTGTATTCCAAGCACCGCAGCCCGGACATTTCCCCATCCATTTTGGAGACTCGTAGCCGCAGGATTGGCAGATGAATTTCGATTTTGTTTTAGCCATATATAGTGTAAGACCTCTCCCTTGTTCTATTTCTTGATATGAAAGTGAGGCATACACTTACATGCTGTATGCCTCATTTCCGTCTTCTATATTAATTCGTTTTAGCAGTCGTTTTTACGACAAATTCGCCATCTTCTACATCAAGAACAATATGCTGTCCTTTATGAATATTTCCTCTGAGGAGTTCTTCAGATAAACGATCCTCGACATGTTTTTGGATCGCTCTTCTTAACGGACGGGCACCGTATTCCAGGTCAACGCCCTCTTCCGCGACTTTCGCTTTTGCAGCATCTGTCAATTCGATAGAAAGATCTTGTTCTTTCAAGCGTTTCGTTAATTGATCAGACATTAATGACACAATTTCAGTAAGATGTTTTTTCTCAAGTGAATGGAAGACAATGATTTCATCAATACGGTTGATGAACTCAGGTCTGAACGCTCGTTTCAATTCACCCATCACTTTATCTTTCATGTCTTTATGATTTTGAGTTTCATCCTGAACGTTAAAGCCGACATATTTATTGCGTTTCAGCTCACTTGCTCCGACGTTTGATGTCATGATCAGAATGGTATTGCGGAAATCGACTGTGCGTCCTTTAGAATCAGTCAATCGTCCGTCTTCAAGAACTTGCAGAAGGATATTGAAGACATCAGGGTGCGCTTTCTCGATCTCATCAAGAAGCACGACAGAGTAAGGTTTTCTTCTGACTTTCTCTGTCAATTGACCGCCTTCATCATATCCCACATATCCCGGAGGTGAACCAACAAGTCTTGAAGTTGAGTGTTTTTCCATGTATTCAGACATATCAATTCTGATCATGGATTCTTCATCGCCAAAAATGGATTCAGCGAGTGCTCGTGCAAGCTCTGTTTTACCTACACCTGTAGGGCCTAAGAAAATGAATGAGCCAATTGGGCGTTTAGGATCTTTCAATCCTGCTCTCGCACGTCTGACGGCTTTTGCAACAGCTACAACCGCTTCATCCTGGCCAATGACACGGGAGTGAAGAATGTTTTCCATATTGAGAAGCTTATCAGTTTCAGTTTGGGCGATTTTAGATAC
This sequence comes from Bacillus sp. FSL K6-0993, assembly GCF_037977205.1. NCBI lineage: Bacteria > Bacillati > Bacillota > Bacilli > Caryophanales > Bacillaceae > Bacillus > Bacillus sp. FSL K6-0993. The sequence goes on along the minus strand of NZ_CP150275.1, from coordinate 104,484 downwards.
AGGCACACCGGTCCAGCTGGATACAACCATCGCAATATCATCCACAGTAACCTCTGAGTTTTCCTGCCCTTGCTTCTCTTTCCATGATTTCTTCGTATCCTCTACTTGCTCGCGCAGGCGTTGTTCAGTATCACGCAAGGAAGCAGCTTTTTCAAACTCTTGGCTTTGCACTGCCGCATCCTTCTCTTTACGAACCTCATCAAGCTTCTGCTCAAGCTCTTTTAAGTTAGGAGGCGTTGTAAATGAGCGCAGTCTCACCTTTGAACCTGCTTCATCGATCAAGTCAATTGCTTTATCCGGAAGGAAGCGGTCAGAAATATATCTGTCAGAAAGCTTAACCGCAGCTTCAATGGCATCATCAGTGATAGAAACGCGGTGGTGGGCTTCGTATCTGTCACGCAGACCTTGTAAAATTTGAATACTTTCATCTACAGATGGCTGATCAACCTGAATCGGCTGAAAACGGCGTTCCAGTGCTGCATCTTTTTCAATATATTTACGGTACTCATCAAGAGTCGTTGCACCAATACATTGGAGTTCGCCGCGAGCAAGTGAAGGTTTTAAAATATTAGATGCATCAATAGCACCTTCTGCTCCGCCTGCCCCGATTAGTGTATGGAGCTCATCGATGAATAGAATGATATTTCCTGCCTGGCGAATTTCATCCATGACCTTCTTCAGGCGATCCTCAAATTCTCCGCGGTATTTTGTGCCGGCAACAACTGTTCCCATGTCTAATGTCATCACACGTTTATCACGCAAAATTTCGGGTACTTCATTATTGATAATTTGCTGTGCCAAACCTTCTGCGATAGCCGTTTTACCTACACCTGGTTCCCCAATGAGAACAGGGTTGTTTTTCGTTCTGCGGCTTAACACTTCAATGACACGCTGGATCTCCTTGCTTCTGCCGATTACAGGGTCAAGGCTGTCTTCCTTAGCAATAGCAGTTAAGTCTCTTGCCAAGCTGTCAAGCGTAGGCGTATTCGCATTGCTGTTTGTTCCTGCCGCTGATGATCCTGTTTCATTACTTCCTAGAAGCTGGAGCACCTGCTGTCTTGCTTTATTTAAGCTGACACCGAGATTATTCAGAACTCTCGCAGCAACGCCTTCTCCTTCACGAATCAGGCCAAGAAGAATATGTTCTGTTCCAACATAAGAATGACCGAGTTTTCTTGCCTCATCCATTGAAAGCTCAATGACTTTTTTAGCTCTAGGAGTATAATGAATCGTTTGAGACATTTCCTGCCCGCGCCCGATCAAACTTTCTACTTCTTTCTGAATTTTATCTGAACCGAGTCCAAGCGCTTGAAGAGCTTTAGCAGCAATGCCCTCTCCTTCTCTTACCAGTCCTAATAAAATATGCTCAGTGCCAATGTTATTATGACCTAACCGAAGTGCTTCTTCCTGTGCTAGCGCCAGTACTTTTTGAGCTCGTTCTGTAAATCTTCCAAACATCATATCGATTCATCCTCCTGTCTTTTCCCATTCATTTCTAAGTGAAGCCGTTCTCTGATGAGAGCCGCTCTTCGAATGTCCCTTTCGTTCGGACGCAAAGCGCCTCCCGAGTATTGCTGTAAAAACCCTGGCTGCGTCAAAATCATAAGTTCGTTAAGTATGTTGCTTGAAAGTCCTTTTATAATGCCTAGGTCTATGCCTAACCGAACATCTGAAAGGCACTTTGCAGTTTCTTTCGATTCTATCATCCGGCAATTAGACAAGACCCCATAAGACCGATATACCCGATCCTCAAGTTCGATTTTAGAAGTTTGATAAATCGCTTCTCGGGCGGATCGTTCTTGTTCAATCAACTGAGCAGCAACACTGTTAAGATCCTCTACAATATCCTGCTCCGACTTACCAAGCGTGATCTGATTTGAAATTTGAAAGATATTCCCTACTGCTTCGCTGCCTTCCCCATAAATTCCTCTAACAACTAAGCCTAATTGATTAATTGCCGGTATAATTCGATTTATTTGCCTAGTTAAAACCAGTGCCGGCAGATGCATCATGACCGAAGCCCTTAAACCTGTACCTACGTTTGTAGGACAGCTAGTTAAGTATCCTCTTTGCTCATTGAATGCATAATCAACTTTTTCTTCAATCCAGTCGTCGACCTGGTTTGCGGCTTTCATTGCTTCTAAAAGCTGAAATCCAGGGAAAAGACATTGAATTCTAATATGGTCCTCTTCATTTAGCATGACGCTTACTTCCTCATTTTCAGAAAGCAAACAGCCGCCAAAAGGAGACTCTGTCAGATTCGGGCTGATTAGATGTTTTTCAACAAGTACACGCTTCTCTAAAGGCTGTGCATCATTCATTCTAATCAAAACAAATTTGCCGATTCCGGGAATTTCTTGCTCTGAAAACTGATCTTCAAATTGCTGTATGATGGATGAGGCTTCTTCATTGGAATACCGCGTAGGGAACCGAATATGCTCAAAGTTCCTTGCTAAACGTATGCGGCTGCTGAGTACAATGTCACTTTCAGGTCCTTTCTGCTTCATCCAACTGCTTAGTGCGTCCTGAATAAAATGCTTTAGCGACATTACTCCTGTTCCTCCTCACTATCTGTACTTTTGAGTGATTGTTCTAATGAACGAATTTGATCTCTTACATGAGCTGCATTTTCAAATTCTTCTTGATGGATTAAGGATTCTAATTCCTTTTTTAGCATATCAATCTGCCGTCTGACATGAAGATTGCCGCCTATTCGTTTAGGTATCTTACCTGCATGCACAGTGTTTCCGCTGTGCACTTTACGTAGGATTGGTGTAATGTTGCTATGAAATGTTTTGTAACATTCAGAACATCCAAAACGGCCAATTTTTCTGAATTGCTGAAAAGTCATTCCGCATTTCGGACAAGCAGATATTTGCTCCGAGTGACTGAACATTTGAGTTCCTGCATTTTGAAATGAAGAATCCATGTTCAGTAAACCCGAAAGTAAATTATGAATAGAGAAACCCTGATTTGCACTTATACCATATGAATCACTATTTTCTTTGGCACATTGTTCACAAATATGAACTTCTATTTTTTCTCCGTTAACAACCTTTGTAAAGTGAAAAGTGGCTGGTCTCTCGTGGCACTCTTGACAAATCAATCTTTTCACCCGCTTATTTTAATTTTAAAGAAGTCAGCATTGCCTTCATCATTCTCGCTCTTAATTCATCACGTTCAGGCAAGTCAATGTGTAAAACTGAGCGGTCCATTACGCTGACCATCATTTTTGCTTCTCTTTCTGAAATTACCTTGTCTTCTAATAGCCTTAAAATAATGTCATCAGAGGCTGCTTGAGACAAATGGGTATTAATTTGAGAAATAATATTATTGATCAGGACAACTTCATTGTTCATTTTAATTTTAATGATTCTGATGTAACCGCCGCCCCCGCGTTTGCTCTCAACAATATATCCTCTTTCGCTTGTAAATCTGGTGTTGATGACATAATTTATTTGGGAAGGAACGCATTGAAATTTATCTGCAATTTCACTTCGTTTAATCTCTAAAATTTCCTTGCCATTTTGATCTAACACTCGTTTTAAATATTGTTCAATGATGTCAGAAATATTATGTCCCACTCAACCCCCTCCTTTACTGACTTTGACTATATTTGACTTTAATCTTACTATAAGCCGTTTCTCGAGAATTTTCAACTTTCTCGCTCTATCCTTTATTATTTCCATTTTCCCGGTCCACAAAACCTGATTGCTGATTTAAAATTCGGTATAAAGTTATTATATTATACAGTTAAGTGGAATTTTATGATACCAATAAACCAAAATACAAAAAACCCAGCTCAATGAGCTGGGTTTAAGCTTGCTTGGCGGCGTCCTACTCTCACAGGGGGAAACCCCCGACTACCATCGGCGCTGAAGAGCTTAACTTCCGTGTTCGGCATGGGAACGGGTGTGACCTCTTCGCTATCGCCACCAAACAAATTGAGAGTGTTCTCTCAAAACTAGATAACAGGTGTGACATCATTCAAAAATATGGTTAAGTCCTCGATCGATTAGTATCTGTCAGCTCCATGTGTCGCCACACTTCCACCTCAGACCTATCAACCTGATCATCTTTCAGGGATCTTACTTCCTTGCGGAATGGGAAATCTCATCTTGAGGGGGGCTTCATGCTTAGATGCTTTCAGCACTTATCCCGTCCGCACATAGCTACCCAGCGATGCCCTTGGCAGAACAACTGGTACACCAGCGGTGCGTCCATCCCGGTCCTCTCGTACTAAGGACAGCTCCTCTCAAATTTCCTGCGCCCGCGACGGATAGGGACCGAACTGTCTCACGACGTTCTGAACCCAGCTCGCGTACCGCTTTAATGGGCGAACAGCCCAACCCTTGGGACCGACTACAGCCCCAGGATGCGATGAGCCGACATCGAGGTGCCAAACCTCCCCGTCGATGTGGACTCTTGGGGGAGATAAGCCTGTTATCCCCGGGGTAGCTTTTATCCGTTGAGCGATGGCCCTTCCATGCGGAACCACCGGATCACTAAGCCCGACTTTCGTCCCTGCTCGACTTGTAGGTCTCGCAGTCAAGCTCCCTTGTGCCTTTACACTCTGCGAATGATTTCCAACCATTCTGAGGGAACCTTTGGGCGCCTCCGTTACCTTTTAGGAGGCGACCGCCCCAGTCAAACTGCCCACCTGACACTGTCTCCCCGCCCGATAAGGGCGGCGGGTTAGAAGGTCAATACAGCCAGGGTAGTATCCCACCGATGCCTCCACCGAAGCTGGCGCTCCGGTTTCCAAGGCTCCTACCTATCCTGTACAAGCTGTACCAACATTCAATATCAGGCTGCAGTAAAGCTCCACGGGGTCTTTCCGTCCTGTCGCGGGTAACCTGCATCTTCACAGGTACTATAATTTCACCGAGTCTCTCGTTGAGACAGTGCCCAGATCGTTGCGCCTTTCGTGCGGGTCGGAACTTACCCGACAAGGAATTTCGCTACCTTAGGACCGTTATAGTTACGGCCGCCGTTTACTGGGGCTTCAATTCGCACCTTCGCTTACGCTAAGCGCTCCTCTTAACCTTCCAGCACCGGGCAGGCGTCAGCCCCTATACTTCGCCTTACGGCTTCGCAGAGACCTGTGTTTTTGCTAAACAGTCGCCTGGGCCTATTCACTGCGGCTCTCTCGGGCTTGCACCCTAACAGAGCACCCCTTCTCCCGAAGTTACGGGGTCATTTTGCCGAGTTCCTTAACGAGAGTTCTCTCGATCACCTTAGGATTCTCTCCTCGCCTACCTGTGTCGGTTTGCGGTACGGGCACCTCTCACCTCGCTAGAGGCTTTTCTTGGCAGTGTGGAATCAGGAACTTCGCTACTATATTTCGCTCGCCATCACAGCTCAGCCTTATGGGAAACGGATTTGCCTATTTCCCAGCCTAACTGCTTGGACGCGGATATCCAATACCGCGCTTACCCTATCCTCCTGCGTCCCCCCATTGCTCAAATGGTGAGGAGGTGGTACAGGAATATCAACCTGTTGTCCATCGCCTACGCCTTTCGGCCTCGGCTTAGGTCCCGACTAACCCTGAGCGGACGAGCCTTCCTCAGGAAACCTTAGGCATTCGGTGGAGGGGATTCTCACCCCTCTTTCGCTACTCATACCGGCATTCTCACTTCTAAGCGCTCCACCAGTCCTTCCGGTCTGGCTTCACAGCCCTTAGAACGCTCTCCTACCACTGTTCGAAGAACAGTCCGCAGCTTCGGTGATACGTTTAGCCCCGGTACATTTTCGGCGCAGAGTCACTCGACCAGTGAGCTATTACGCACTCTTTAAATGGTGGCTGCTTCTAAGCCAACATCCTGGTTGTCTAAGCAACTCCACATCCTTTTCCACTTAACGTATACTTTGGGACCTTAGCTGGCGGTCTGGGCTGTTTCCCTTTCGACTACGGATCTTATCACTCGCAGTCTGACTCCCAAGGATAAGTCATTGGCATTCGGAGTTTGACTGAATTCGGTAACCCGGTAGGGGCCCCTAGTCCAATCAGTGCTCTACCTCCAAGACTCTTACCTTGAGGCTAGCCCTAAAGCTATTTCGGAGAGAACCAGCTATCTCCAGGTTCGATTGGCATTTCACCCCTACCCACACCTCATCCCCGCACTTTTCAACGTGCGTGGGTTCGGGCCTCCATTCAGTGTTACCTGAACTTCACCCTGGACATGGGTAGATCACCTGGTTTCGGGTCTACGACCACGTACTCATGCGCCCTATTCAGACTCGCTTTCGCTGCGGCTCCGCATCTTCTGCTTAACCTTGCACGGGATCGTAACTCGCCGGTTCATTCTACAAAAGGCACGCCATCACCCGTTAACGGGCTCTGACTACTTGTAGGCACACGGTTTCAGGATCTCTTTCACTCCCCTTCCGGGGTGCTTTTCACCTTTCCCTCACGGTACTGGTTCACTATCGGTCACTAGGGAGTATTTAGCCTTGGGAGATGGTCCTCCCGGATTCCGACGGAATTTCACGTGTTCCGCCGTACTCAGGATCCACTCAGGAGAGAACGAAGTTTTGACTACAGGGCTGTTACCTCCTATGGCGGGCCTTTCCAGACCTCTTCATCTACCTCGTTCTTTTGTAACTCCGTACAGAGTGTCCTACAACCCCAAGAGGCAAGCCTCTTGGTTTGGGCTAATCCCGTTTCGCTCGCCGCTACTCAGGGAATCGCATTTGCTTTCTCTTCCTCCGGGTACTTAGATGTTTCAGTTCCCCGGGTCTGCCTTCTCATATCCTATGAATTCAGATATGGATACCACTCCATTACGAGTGGTGGGTTTCCCCATTCGGAAATCTCCGGATCAAAGCTTGCTTACAGCTCCCCGAAGCATATCGGTGTTCGTCCCGTCCTTCATCGGCTCCTAGTGCCAAGGCATCCACCGTGCGCCCTTTCTAACTTAACCGTTAAAAAGAATCACTATGTGATATCTTGTGTTACTAATTGAATGTGATGTCTACTGTTATCTAGTTTTCAAAGAACACGTTTCGAAGGAATGATCCTTCAAAACTAAACAAGACAGGGAACGTTCTGTTTATAAGACCCAAGGTCTTATATTCCGTATAATATCCTTAGAAAGGAGGTGATCCAGCCGCACCTTCCGATACGGCTACCTTGTTACGACTTCACCCCAATCATCTGTCCCACCTTCGGCGGCTGGCTCCTAAAAGGTTACCTCACCGACTTCGGGTGTTACAAACTCTCGTGGTGTGACGGGCGGTGTGTACAAGGCCCGGGAACGTATTCACCGCGGCATGCTGATCCGCGATTACTAGCGATTCCAGCTTCACGCAGTCGAGTTGCAGACTGCGATCCGAACTGAGAACAGATTTGTGGGATTGGCTTAACCTCGCGGTTTCGCTGCCCTTTGTTCTGTCCATTGTAGCACGTGTGTAGCCCAGGTCATAAGGGGCATGATGATTTGACGTCATCCCCACCTTCCTCCGGTTTGTCACCGGCAGTCACCTTAGAGTGCCCAACTGAATGCTGGCAACTAAGATCAAGGGTTGCGCTCGTTGCGGGACTTAACCCAACATCTCACGACACGAGCTGACGACAACCATGCACCACCTGTCACTCTGCCCCCGAAGGGGACGTCCTATCTCTAGGATTGTCAGAGGATGTCAAGACCTGGTAAGGTTCTTCGCGTTGCTTCGAATTAAACCACATGCTCCACCGCTTGTGCGGGCCCCCGTCAATTCCTTTGAGTTTCAGTCTTGCGACCGTACTCCCCAGGCGGAGTGCTTAATGCGTTAGCTGCAGCACTAAGGGGCGGAAACCCCCTAACACTTAGCACTCATCGTTTACGGCGTGGACTACCAGGGTATCTAATCCTGTTCGCTCCCCACGCTTTCGCTCCTCAGCGTCAGTTACAGACCAGAGAGTCGCCTTCGCCACTGGTGTTCCTCCACATCTCTACGCATTTCACCGCTACACGTGGAATTCCACTCTCCTCTTCTGCACTCAAGTTCCCCAGTTTCCAATGACCCTCCCCGGTTGAGCCGGGGGCTTTCACATCAGACTTAAGAAACCGCCTGCGAGCCCTTTACGCCCAATAATTCCGGACAACGCTTGCCACCTACGTATTACCGCGGCTGCTGGCACGTAGTTAGCCGTGGCTTTCTGGTTAGGTACCGTCAAGGTACCGCCCTATTCGAACGGTACTTGTTCTTCCCTAACAACAGAGCTTTACGATCCGAAAACCTTCATCACTCACGCGGCGTTGCTCCGTCAGACTTTCGTCCATTGCGGAAGATTCCCTACTGCTGCCTCCCGTAGGAGTCTGGGCCGTGTCTCAGTCCCAGTGTGGCCGATCACCCTCTCAGGTCGGCTACGCATCGTTGCCTTGGTGAGCCATTACCTCACCAACTAGCTAATGCGCCGCGGGTCCATCTGTAAGTGGTAGCCGAAGCCACCTTTTATGTTTGAACCATGCGGTTCAAACAACCATCCGGTATTAGCCCCGGTTTCCCGGAGTTATCCCAGTCTTACAGGCAGGTTACCCACGTGTTACTCACCCGTCCGCCGCTAACATCAGGGAGCAAGCTCCCATCTGTCCGCTCGACTTGCATGTATTAGGCACGCCGCCAGCGTTCGTCCTGAGCCAGGATCAAACTCTCCGATAAAGTAGTTTGACTGACTACGCACATCGCTGTGCGATTTTTAAAAACTGAATTAACAGGTACGTTTTGTCTTGTTTAGTTTTCAAAGATCATTTTGTTTGTTTGTTTGCTTGCTTTGTTAAAGCAGCTTTATTATTATACAACGTCACTTCTTCAAAGTCAACAACATTTTTTAAAAAACTTTTGGTGGAGCCTAGCGGGATCGAACCGCTGACCTCCTGCGTGCAAAGCAGGCGCTCTCCCAGCTGAGCTAAGGCCCCATAAAAAATGGTCGGGAAGACAGGATTCGAACCTGCGACCCCATGGTCCCAAACCATGTGCTCTACCAAGCTGAGCTACTTCCCGATTTCCTATCTATTCTATTAAAAGATATGGCGCGCCCGAGAGGAGTCGAACCCCTAACCTTTTGATCCGTAGTCAAACGCTCTATCCAATTGAGCTACGGGCGCAAAGCATAATGCCGAGGGCCGGACTTGAACCGGCACGGTAGTCACCTACCGCAGGATTTTAAGTCCTGTGTGTCTGCCAATTCCACCACCCCGGCGTGGATGGTATAGTTGGAGCGGAAGACGGGATTCGAACCCGCGACCCCCACCTTGGCAAGGTGGTGTTCTACCACTGAACTACTTCCGCAGACAGGATGTCCAGTTTTTCTAACTGTTATCCTATATAATGCGGGTGAAGGGACTTGAACCCCCACGTCATAAAGACACTAGATCCTAAGTCTAGCGCGTCTGCCAATTCCGCCACACCCGCGTAAAATGGTGAGCCATGAAGGACTCGAACCTTCGACCCTCTGATTAAAAGTCAGATGCTCTACCAACTGAGCTAATGGCTCTTCTACAAGAGACTTGAGTATTATATCATATAAAAGTGGTGCCGGCAAGAGGACTTGAACCCCCAACCTACTGATTACAAGTCAGTTGCTCTACCAATTGAGCTACACCGGCATAATGGTGGAGGATGACGGGCTCGAACCGCCGACCCTCTGCTTGTAAGGCAGATGCTCTCCCAGCTGAGCTAATCCTCCATAATTGCACTAACGTGCAATTGCTTGGCGGCGTCCTACTCTCACAGGGGGAACCCCCCGACTACCATCGGCGCTGAAGAGCTTAACTTCCGTGTTCGGCATGGGAACGGGTGTGACCTCTTCGCTATCGCCACCAAACAAATTGAGAGTGTTCTCTCAAAACTAGATAACAGGTGTGACATCATTCAAAAATATGGTTAAGTCCTCGATCGATTAGTATCTGTCAGCTCCATGTGTCGCCACACTTCCACCTCAGACCTATCAACCTGATCATCTTTCAGGGATCTTACTTCCTTGCGGAATGGGAAATCTCATCTTGAGGGGGGCTTCATGCTTAGATGCTTTCAGCACTTATCCCGTCCGCACATAGCTACCCAGCGATGCCCTTGGCAGAACAACTGGTACACCAGCGGTGCGTCCATCCCGGTCCTCTCGTACTAAGGACAGCTCCTCTCAAATTTCCTGCGCCCGCGACGGATAGGGACCGAACTGTCTCACGACGTTCTGAACCCAGCTCGCGTACCGCTTTAATGGGCGAACAGCCCAACCCTTGGGACCGACTACAGCCCCAGGATGCGATGAGCCGACATCGAGGTGCCAAACCTCCCCGTCGATGTGGACTCTTGGGGGAGATAAGCCTGTTATCCCCGGGGTAGCTTTTATCCGTTGAGCGATGGCCCTTCCATGCGGAACCACCGGATCACTAAGCCCGACTTTCGTCCCTGCTCGACTTGTAGGTCTCGCAGTCAAGCTCCCTTGTGCCTTTACACTCTGCGAATGATTTCCAACCATTCTGAGGGAACCTTTGGGCGCCTCCGTTACCTTTTAGGAGGCGACCGCCCCAGTCAAACTGCCCACCTGACACTGTCTCCCCGCCCGATAAGGGCGGCGGGTTAGAAGGTCAATACAGCCAGGGTAGTATCCCACCGATGCCTCCACCGAAGCTGGCGCTCCGGTTTCCAAGGCTCCTACCTATCCTGTACAAGCTGTACCAACATTCAATATCAGGCTGCAGTAAAGCTCCACGGGGTCTTTCCGTCCTGTCGCGGGTAACCTGCATCTTCACAGGTACTATAATTTCACCGAGTCTCTCGTTGAGACAGTGCCCAGATCGTTGCGCCTTTCGTGCGGGTCGGAACTTACCCGACAAGGAATTTCGCTACCTTAGGACCGTTATAGTTACGGCCGCCGTTTACTGGGGCTTCAATTCGCACCTTCGCTTACGCTAAGCGCTCCTCTTAACCTTCCAGCACCGGGCAGGCGTCAGCCCCTATACTTCGCCTTACGGCTTCGCAGAGACCTGTGTTTTTGCTAAACAGTCGCCTGGGCCTATTCACTGCGGCTCTCTCGGGCTTGCACCCTAACAGAGCACCCCTTCTCCCGAAGTTACGGGGTCATTTTGCCGAGTTCCTTAACGAGAGTTCTCTCGATCACCTTAGGATTCTCTCCTCGCCTACCTGTGTCGGTTTGCGGTACGGGCACCTCTCACCTCGCTAGAGGCTTTTCTTGGCAGTGTGGAATCAGGAACTTCGCTACTATATTTCGCTCGCCATCACAGCTCAGCCTTATGGGAAACGGATTTGCCTATTTCCCAGCCTAACTGCTTGGACGCGGATATCCAATACCGCGCTTACCCTATCCTCCTGCGTCCCCCCATTGCTCAAATGGTGAGGAGGTGGTACAGGAATATCAACCTGTTGTCCATCGCCTACGCCTTTCGGCCTCGGCTTAGGTCCCGACTAACCCTGAGCGGACGAGCCTTCCTCAGGAAACCTTAGGCATTCGGTGGAGGGGATTCTCACCCCTCTTTCGCTACTCATACCGGCATTCTCACTTCTAAGCGCTCCACCAGTCCTTCCGGTCTGGCTTCACAGCCCTTAGAACGCTCTCCTACCACTGTTCGAAGAACAGTCCGCAGCTTCGGTGATACGTTTAGCCCCGGTACATTTTCGGCGCAGAGTCACTCGACCAGTGAGCTATTACGCACTCTTTAAATGGTGGCTGCTTCTAAGCCAACATCCTGGTTGTCTAAGCAACTCCACATCCTTTTCCACTTAACGTATACTTTGGGACCTTAGCTGGCGGTCTGGGCTGTTTCCCTTTCGACTACGGATCTTATCACTCGCAGTCTGACTCCCAAGGATAAGTCATTGGCATTCGGAGTTTGACTGAATTCGGTAACCCGGTAGGGGCCCCTAGTCCAATCAGTGCTCTACCTCCAAGACTCTTACCTTGAGGCTAGCCCTAAAGCTATTTCGGAGAGAACCAGCTATCTCCAGGTTCGATTGGCATTTCACCCCTACCCACACCTCATCCCCGCACTTTTCAACGTGCGTGGGTTCGGGCCTCCATTCAGTGTTACCTGAACTTCACCCTGGACATGGGTAGATCACCTGGTTTCGGGTCTACGACCACGTACTCATGCGCCCTATTCAGACTCGCTTTCGCTGCGGCTCCGCATCTTCTGCTTAACCTTGCACGGGATCGTAACTCGCCGGTTCATTCTACAAAAGGCACGCCATCACCCGTTAACGGGCTCTGACTACTTGTAGGCACACGGTTTCAGGATCTCTTTCACTCCCCTTCCGGGGTGCTTTTCACCTTTCCCTCACGGTACTGGTTCACTATCGGTCACTAGGGAGTATTTAGCCTTGGGAGATGGTCCTCCCGGATTCCGACGGAATTTCACGTGTTCCGCCGTACTCAGGATCCACTCAGGAGAGAACGAAGTTTTGACTACAGGGCTGTTACCTCCTATGGCGGGCCTTTCCAGACCTCTTCATCTACCTCGTTCTTTTGTAACTCCGTACAGAGTGTCCTACAACCCCAAGAGGCAAGCCTCTTGGTTTGGGCTAATCCCGTTTCGCTCGCCGCTACTCAGGGAATCGCATTTGCTTTCTCTTCCTCCGGGTACTTAGATGTTTCAGTTCCCCGGGTCTGCCTTCTCATATCCTATGAATTCAGATATGGATACCACTCCATTACGAGTGGTGGGTTTCCCCATTCGGAAATCTCCGGATCAAAGCTTGCTTACAGCTCCCCGAAGCATATCGGTGTTCGTCCCGTCCTTCATCGGCTCCTAGTGCCAAGGCATCCACCGTGCGCCCTTTCTAACTTAACCGTTAAAAAGAATCACTATGTGATATCTTGTGTTACTAATTGAATGTGATGTCTACTGTTATCTAGTTTTCAAAGAACACGTTTCGAAGGAATGATCCTTCAAAACTAAACAAGACAGGGAACGTTCTGTTTATAAGACCCAAGGTCTTATATTCCGTATAATATCCTTAGAAAGGAGGTGATCCAGCCGCACCTTCCGATACGGCTACCTTGTTACGACTTCACCCCAATCATCTGTCCCACCTTCGGCGGCTGGCTCCTAAAAGGTTACCTCACCGACTTCGGGTGTTACAAACTCTCGTGGTGTGACGGGCGGTGTGTACAAGGCCCGGGAACGTATTCACCGCGGCATGCTGATCCGCGATTACTAGCGATTCCAGCTTCACGCAGTCGAGTTGCAGACTGCGATCCGAACTGAGAACAGATTTGTGGGATTGGCTTAACCTCGCGGTTTCGCTGCCCTTTGTTCTGTCCATTGTAGCACGTGTGTAGCCCAGGTCATAAGGGGCATGATGATTTGACGTCATCCCCACCTTCCTCCGGTTTGTCACCGGCAGTCACCTTAGAGTGCCCAACTGAATGCTGGCAACTAAGATCAAGGGTTGCGCTCGTTGCGGGACTTAACCCAACATCTCACGACACGAGCTGACGACAACCATGCACCACCTGTCACTCTGCCCCCGAAGGGGACGTCCTATCTCTAGGATTGTCAGAGGATGTCAAGACCTGGTAAGGTTCTTCGCGTTGCTTCGAATTAAACCACATGCTCCACCGCTTGTGCGGGCCCCCGTCAATTCCTTTGAGTTTCAGTCTTGCGACCGTACTCCCCAGGCGGAGTGCTTAATGCGTTAGCTGCAGCACTAAGGGGCGGAAACCCCCTAACACTTAGCACTCATCGTTTACGGCGTGGACTACCAGGGTATCTAATCCTGTTCGCTCCCCACGCTTTCGCTCCTCAGCGTCAGTTACAGACCAGAGAGTCGCCTTCGCCACTGGTGTTCCTCCACATCTCTACGCATTTCACCGCTACACGTGGAATTCCACTCTCCTCTTCTGCACTCAAGTTCCCCAGTTTCCAATGACCCTCCCCGGTTGAGCCGGGGGCTTTCACATCAGACTTAAGAAACCGCCTGCGAGCCCTTTACGCCCAATAATTCCGGACAACGCTTGCCACCTACGTATTACCGCGGCTGCTGGCACGTAGTTAGCCGTGGCTTTCTGGTTAGGTACCGTCAAGGTACCGCCCTATTCGAACGGTACTTGTTCTTCCCTAACAACAGAGCTTTACGATCCGAAAACCTTCATCACTCACGCGGCGTTGCTCCGTCAGACTTTCGTCCATTGCGGAAGATTCCCTACTGCTGCCTCCCGTAGGAGTCTGGGCCGTGTCTCAGTCCCAGTGTGGCCGATCACCCTCTCAGGTCGGCTACGCATCGTTGCCTTGGTGAGCCATTACCTCACCAACTAGCTAATGCGCCGCGGGTCCATCTGTAAGTGGTAGCCGAAGCCACCTTTTATGTTTGAACCATGCGGTTCAAACAACCATCCGGTATTAGCCCCGGTTTCCCGGAGTTATCCCAGTCTTACAGGCAGGTTACCCACGTGTTACTCACCCGTCCGCCGCTAACATCAGGGAGCAAGCTCCCATCTGTCCGCTCGACTTGCATGTATTAGGCACGCCGCCAGCGTTCGTCCTGAGCCAGGATCAAACTCTCCGATAAAGTAGTTTGACTGACTACGCACATCGCTGTGCGATTTTTAAAAACTGAATTAACAGGTACGTTTTGTCTTGTTTAGTTTTCAAAGATCATTTTGTTCACTTCGTTCAAGCGACTTTATTATTATAACTCGTTGACTCAGTGAAGTCAATAACTTTTTTTAAGTTTTTTTCGTTATCGCCTTGTTTAGCGGCAACGAATAATAATATACCACCTAGTAAATAATAGTGCAATAGTTTTTTTGAAGAAATACTAAGGAATTTAAAAAGAGCGGCATCCTTTCTCTATGGAGGATACCGCTCTTCTTTATTAGCGTTGTCTCATTTGCGGAAATAACAGCACATCGCGAATAGAAGGGGCATTCGTCAGCAGCATAACCAGACGGTCGATACCGATGCCTAAACCTCCTGTTGGCGGCATACCGTATTCCAGAGCTTCAACAAAGTCTTCATCCATTAGATGAGCTTCATCATTACCGGCTTCACGCTCTTTTAATTGCGCTTCAAAGCGTTCTCTTTGATCAATAGGATCATTCAGCTCTGTAAACGCGTTGGCATGTTCACGGCCAACGATAAACAGCTCAAAACGGTCTGTAAAACGTGTGTCCTCAGGGTTTTTCTTAGCAAGAGGAGAAATTTCTACAGGATGCCCGTAAATAAACGTTGGCTGAATAAGCGTTTCTTCAATTTTTTGTTCGAAGAATTCGTTGATGATATGCCCTACTGTCATAGAATCTTTAATTTCTACACCATGTTCTTTTGCATATTCACGCGCCTGCTCAACAGTAACCTCTTCCCAGAAATCAACGCCGGTCGCTTCTTTGACTGCGTCAACCATATGGATTCTTTTCCACTCCGGTTTAAGGTCGATTTGCTCTTCCCCGTATTGAATCGTAGTTGTGCCAAGCACTTCTTGGGCGATATGAGCGACAAGGTTTTCAGTTAAGCTCATGATATCTTTATAGTCCGCATATGCTTCATATAACTCAATCATTGTAAATTCAGGGTTATGGCGTGTAGAGACTCCTTCGTTACGGAAAACACGGCCGATTTCATATACTTTTTCTAAACCGCCGACAATTAGGCGTTTTAGGTGCAGTTCGATAGCAATACGCATATAGAGTGGAATGTCTAACGCGTTGTGGTGAGTGATAAACGGACGTGCAGAAGCCCCCCCAGGAATGCTGTGCATTGTAGGTGTTTCTACTTCTAAGTATCCATGATCATCAAGGTATCTTCTCATAGCTTGAATGATCTTGCTTCGTGTAATGAACGTATGTTTGCTGTCTGGGTTTACGATAAGATCCAGGTAACGCTGACGGTAGCGTTGCTCAACGTCTTTTAAACCATGGTATTTGTCAGGAAGCGGACGAAGCGCTTTTGTCAGCAATTCAAAGGAAGTTGCTTTAACAGACAATTCGCCTACATTTGTTTTGAAGACTTTTCCGGTTACACCGATAAGATCACCGAGGTCAGAAGACTTGAAGATTTCATATTGGTCGTCACCGACACTGTCTTTTCTTACGTAGATTTGGATTTGGCCTTCTAAATCCTGAAGATGGGCAAAGCCGGCTTTTCCTTTGCCGCGTTTTGTCATCATGCGGCCTGCGATTGTAACTTCAATCGCTTTTTCTTCTAACTCTTCTTTGGTTAGATCTTGATATGCCGAAATAACTTCTTGAGACTGATGAGTTCTTTCAAAACGTGCGCCGAATGGATCGATGCCGTTATCTCTCAGCTGATTCATTTTATCGCGTCTGACTTGCAGCTGATCATTCAATTCTTCATGGTTATGCTCTTCTTGACTCATTGTTATCACTCCATTACAGATATTGTTTCATGAAAAAAGCAGAAAAACTGCCAGCGTAAAACTAGCAGTGAGCAGCAAATAGAGGTGAGTATTATCCTACTTTTGCATTTTGAAGCTCTTTTGCCTCAACTTCAACCGTAAATGCATCTAAAAGCTGTACAAACTCTTCTCTCGTCTCGCAATGATTGATTTCATTACGAACGTTCGCATTGCCTTTTACGCCTTTCAGATACCATGCAGCGTGCTTTCTCATTTCTCTTACCGCTACGTTTTCACCTTTTAAGTCAATCAGGCGGTCAAGATGCAGTTTGCATACGGCCATTTTTTCGCGTACTTGCGGCTCTTCTTTTAATTCACCTGTTTCAAGATACTGAACCGTACGGTAAATCATCCACGGGTTACCCAATGCAGCGCGTCCGATCATAACCCCGTCTACTCCTGTCTCATCGAGCATACGCTTAGCATCCTGCGGTGTCTTAACATCGCCGTTTCCGATAACCGGAATCGATACTGATTGTTTTACTTCTTTGAT
The DNA here is from genome assembly GCF_037977205.1 of Bacillus sp. FSL K6-0993. NCBI lineage: Bacteria > Bacillati > Bacillota > Bacilli > Caryophanales > Bacillaceae > Bacillus > Bacillus sp. FSL K6-0993. The sequence continues at coordinate 87,635 of NZ_CP150275.1, read as the reverse complement.
GATATCCCAGTTTGCCGTTCCTTCGTACATCTGCACTCTCGTACGGCCGTGAAGCGCAACTGCTTTACCGCCCGCACGTTCTACAGCCTGTGCATTTTTCACTGCGAAAATGTGGTCTTCATCCCAGCCCATTCTCATTTTCACTGTGACTGGTTTATTAACAGCATCCACTACTGCAGAAACCATTTCGTAAATCTTATCAGGATCGAGAAGCCATTTCGCACCCGCATCGCATTTTGTAATCTTCGGCACGGGACATCCCATGTTAATGTCAATGATATCAGCAGTTGTGTTCTGGTCTACAAACTTCGCCGCTTCCACAAGGGTTTCCTTTTTTCCTCCGAAAATTTGAAGGCTGAGTGGTTTCTCACGTTCATCGATATAAAGCATACCCATTGTTCTTGCATTGTTGTAAAGGATCGCTTTGTCACTGACCATTTCAGCGCATACCAATCCGGCTCCGAATTCCTTTACAGTCAATCTGAACGCAGAGTTGCAGACACCAGCCATAGGTGCGAGCACAACCCGGTTTTTCAATTGAATATCTCCGATTTTGAACAATTTTTCTCCTCCTTTCATTTGTTCTATTTTTCTGGCGGCGCCAATTCGTCCGCACTTATATTTAAAACATCTGCTGCATCTTGAATGATGGCAGCTGACGGCAATCGGTTTCCGCGTTCAATTTCGCCGAGAATAGAAACTGATATACCTAATGCTTTTGCAAATCCTTCTTGAGTATAACCTTTCAGCTTTCTGAATGCACGAATTCGTCTACCCCAGATTTCTGCTTCCATACTCTTACACCTTCTTGGTCTGTTTCGGCGTTTGTAGCCTCTTTTTCAACCTGCTGGCAAATTTCCGCAAGAGGCGCAAGGACAAACAAACGCTCATACATTCTCGGATGCGGAACAATTAGTTGCTCTGTTTCAATATTTTCACGATTAAATAACAAAATGTCAAGGTCTGCCGTCCGCGGCCCCCATCTTACTTCCCTTGTTCTGCCTAATTCATTTTCTATCTGCTGCGTCAGTTCAAGGAGTTCAAAAGGGTTCAGTGATGTCTTGATTTCAACAGCCATATTCAAAAATTCAGCTTGGTCTTCGTATCCGACCGGGTCAGTTTCGTAAATAGACGACACTTTAGTGACTGTCACCGCAGCATGCTGATGCAGTAAGGCCACTGCTTGCCTTAAATACGTTTCTCTATCTCCAATATTAGATCCAAGTGCAATATAAGCTATGTTGTTCATGACTTTTTTCTCGTAATTTCAATTGCTACTGATTTATAGTGTCCGGGAATTGGCGGGTCTGGCTTAATCACTTTCACCGTACATTGCTGAACAGGCTGAAATTTTTTGAGAACAGCGTCAGCAATACGTTCCGCCAGCGTTTCTACCAATTTTACAGGCTCCCCTTCCACGATATCTTTACATACGTGATAGAGCTCAGCATAGTTGATCGTTTGCTCAAGGTCGTCTGTTTGCCCAGCTTTGCTCAAATCCAGCTCAGCAGTTAAATCGACTTTAAACCGCTGGCCAAGCTTGTTTTCTTCTTTGAACACACCGTGATATCCGTAAAACTCCATACCTTCTACATAAACTTTATCCATGGTGCACCCCTCCCTTATTCAGCATCGCGTCCATCATTTTCGCCATTCTGGCAATTTGCTTTACATCATGGACCCTGACAATGTCACAGCCTTTTTGAATGCCGAGACACACAGTCGCGCCTGTGCCCTCAGCCCGCTCCTCAGGCGGAAGATCCAGAACACGTCCGATGAATCTTTTTCGGGAGGTTGCCAGAAGAACCGGATATCCCAACCCGCTGAAAATCTCTAGTTTGTTCATCACTGCCAGGTTATCGTGATAGGTTTTCGCGAAACCGATACCGGGATCAAGAATAATGTTCTTCTCGTCTACTCCGGCCTCAACAGCAATTTTTACACTCTCCATTAAGTCCGACAGCATATCCGGCAATAAGTCATTGTAGTTTCTTTCAGGGCGGTTATGCATGAGAACAATTGGAACATTATGTTCAGCTGCAACGGAAGCCATCTCCGGATCATGTTTGGCTCCCCAAATATCATTGATAATGGATGCGCCGGCTTTCACTGCTTCATCTGCGACAGAAGCCTTGTACGTGTCTACAGAAATAGGAACACCAAGCTCTTTCGTAATCCGCTCAATCACCGGAATGACTCTGGACATCTCCTCATCCTCAGATACGCACTCAGCGCCAGGCCTTGTCGATTCCCCTCCGATATCAATGATATGGGCACCATCATCGATCATCTCTTTCGCGTGCAGCAGCGCCTTGTCCAAGCTGTCATATTTTCCACCGTCCGAGAAAGAGTCAGGCGTTACGTTTAAAATTCCCATCACCAGCGTCTTCTCTTTATATGATAAAGCACTGGGCTTAGTGTGGATTACTTGTGTTTGATCTATTGTGTGCTGCGCCATGCTCTTCCTCCCTTTTCATGAATCATGTTCTTTATTTCTTTTTTGTATAACAATTGAAGAGCGGAGGTTGCTTCTCCGCTTTGGCTTCCATAGTTTACTTCTTCTATTTTAGTAAACGGGATGATTTCAAGAACCGAGTTCGTCATCCACGCTTCGTCAGCTGTCAAGAGAGCTTCTAGTTCATATCGGCCCGTTTTGAGCTCCAGGCCGATATTCTTTGCATTTTCTATGATAAAACGTCTCGTGACGCCGTCCAGAATACCGGTATCAAGCGATGGCGTATAGATAAAGCGACCTTTTCTCCAGAAGACATTAGATATGATACCCTCTGCAACAGCTCCATCCTCCGTTAGGAAAATTCCCTCGACACGCGGATCATTTCCAATTTCCCGTTTCGCATACATATTATTTAGATAATGATGAGATTTTAACCGGAACGACCCCTCAGGAGTGTTTCTCCGTATCGATAAAATCTTCCCTTCTTTTTGCAAAGGAAGACTTTCTGATTTCAGCTGATTCACAAAGCATAAAACGGTCGGCTTATCGTACGTCTGGGCGACAAAACCTTTATCGCTGATTCCCGCTGATATGTTCAGTCTGACGCGGGCATTGCCATCCTTGATATCATTTAGCTTAAGCAGCTTGTCCAGCATCTCAAGGATCTCATGCTTTGAAACAGTATATTCGATTTGCAGATCCTTAAGTGCGCGTTCAAGCCGTTCTATATGCCAATCAAGCAGAAACGGGCAGCCTTCGTAGAGCCTGAAGGTTTCGAAAACACCGATCCCATATAAAAACCCATGGTCAAAAGGAGAAAGAACTGCATCTTTCTCCTCCATATACCGGCCGTTTACATATATCATCACGCAATAACTTCCTTGCGGTATGTCTCAATAAAATTTCTGAGCATTTCTTTCCCAAAGGAGGTCATAATAGACTCTGGGTGAAATTGCACGCCCTCTATCGGGAGGTCATTGTGGCGAATAGCCATGATTTCTCCTTCTTTCGTTTGTGCTGTTACTGTAAAACAGCTTGGCAGCGTCTCAGGTTTTACGATCAGCGAGTGGTATCGCGTCGCAACAAGGGGGTTTTTCAACCCTTCAAAAATGGTCTTGCCGTCATGCTCGATATCCGAGGTTTTCCCGTGCATAAGCCGTTCTGCCCTAACAACATCACCGCCGAACACTTGTGCGATGGACTGATGTCCGAGACATACACCGAAAATAGGAATTTTCCCTGCGAAATGTTTAATTGCTTCGAGGCTGATTCCCGCCTCATCAGGGCTGCACGGTCCGGGAGATATCATCAGAAAGTCCGGAGACAGTTCTTCAATTTCTTCGATTGTGATGCTGTCATTGCGTTTCACAACCAGCTCTTCCCCAAGCTCGCCCAAATACTGTACCAAGTTGTACGTGAATGAATCGTAGTTATCAATCATTAAAATCATTTCTCCGCTCACCTCATCTAATTTTTGTCTCTTCTTTGCTCAGCTCTAATGCTCTTTGCATCGCAAAAGCTTTTTTGAATGATTCCTTGTATTCGTGCTTCGGAACAGAATCAATCACAACTCCTGCGCCGGACTGCATAAATGCCTGCCCTCCGGTTGCATAAATGGTTCGAATGACGATATTAAACTGCAGATCGTGATTATATCCAAACCATCCTATAGATCCAGTATAAAGCCCTCGGCGTGTCGGCTCAAGTTCTTCTATAATTTCCATCGTTCTTACTTTCGGTGCACCAGTAATGGTTCCTCCGGGAAACACAGCATGAATAATATCTACAGCATCATACCCATCCTGCAGTTCACCTTGGACATTAGACACAATGTGCATCACATGCGAGTATTTTTCAATTGCCATGAATTCATTTACGCGCACAGACCCGTAACGTGATACTCTTCCCAGGTCATTTCGCTCAAGATCAACCAGCATGACATGTTCCGCGCGTTCTTTTTCATTGTGTATCAATTCGTTTGCAAGCGCCTCGTCTTCTTCATTTGTTTTCCCTCTGGAACGTGTGCCCGCAATCGGTCTCGTCTCTAATAGCTTGCCCTTTTTGCTGACAAGCAGTTCAGGCGATCCGCAAATGATTTGGAAATCAGGTGTTTCTAAATACGCCATATAAGGAGAAGGATTTACTTCTCTCAAGGTTTTGTAAATTTGATATGGGTGGGCAGACAGTGACTGTGACTGCCTTATTGATAGATTGACTTGAAACACATCTCCGCTGGCAATGTATTGTTTGATTTTCTCTACAGCTTGTGAGAACCCATCCTCGGTAAATGGCGCCGCGAAGGAACCATCTGTTTCAGGTTTCATCTCTCGCGAAGAGACAGCGGGAAGCTCAGTCAGCCACATCTGCTCTAACTCAGATAGCTTCACATCTGCTGTTTCCTGATCAGAACCATTAACATGAGTAATCAGCCATAGAGACTCTTCTTGATGGTCATAAACTGCTATATCATCAAAAACAAGAAAATAAATATCTGGTGTTTCTAGATCATCTAACGAGAGCATTTTAAAATTTTCAATGTACCGTGCGTAATCATAGCTGAGAAACCCGATTGCCCCGCCTTGAAAGTCAGGGAACTCATGATTCGTTTCTGTTTCCAGCGTTTTAAACCAGCTGTGGAAGGCCCTTAATGGATCACCTTCTTTAAACAGCATCTCATCACCATGCTTAATTGTAGTTATTCCGTCTTTTCCTTTTACAGTCGCAATTGGATCAAGACCGGCTATACTATATCTGCCGCCTCTTGCACTTTCGAGAAGTACATGATGTTTTCGGGATTGCGCAAGTTTCTCAAATTGTTGTAAGAATGAGTCTTTTTGAAAAGGTACTTTTTTGCCTGCCGGTCTGCGTTGTGCCATTTGTATCATTCCTCTATTTTCTTTTTTACTTGGTTTAATTGTAAAGCAATGTTGTGAGTGAAAAAAGTGAATTTCTCTTCCAAGAATAACATTCGTCGCAGACATGGCATATTTGATGCACGAAATATAAAAAAACTCCCGGCTGACCGGGAGTTTTGGCTTTTTTTAATCGAATTGATACAGCGGCGTGCTTAGATAACGTTCGCCGTTACTTGGAATGATGGCCAATACCTTTTTGCCTTTTCCGAGTTTTTTTGCTACTTGAAGAGCAGCATAAATTGCCGCACCTGATGAGATGCCTCCGAGAATTCCTTCTTCACGTGCAGCTCTGCGGGCATATTCGAATGCTTCTTCATTCTTCACAGGGAAGATTTCATCATATACTTCAGTGTTTAAGATGTCCGGCACGAATCCAGCTCCGATTCCCTGAATTTTGTGGGGGCCTGGTTTTCCTCCTGAAAGCACTGGGGAATCTGACGGTTCAACAGCATAAATCTTGATGGAAGGGTACGCTTCCTTCAGCACTTCACCCGCTCCCGTAATCGTTCCGCCCGTTCCGATTCCGGCTACAAATGCGTCAAGCTGATCATCACCGAATTGCTCAACGATTTCTTTACCCGTTGTTTGGCGGTGAATTTCTGGGTTAGAAGGGTTGTTAAACTGCTGCGGCACAAAGTATCCGTGCTTTTCAGCAAGCTCTTCAGCTTTCTTAATGGCGCCTTTCATGCCTTCCGCACCAGGAGTCAGCACAAGCTCAGCACCGTATGCGCGAAGAAGGTTGCGGCGCTCCATGCTCATTGTATCAGGCATAACCAAAATGGCTTTTAATCCTTTAGCAGCAGCAACCATTGCAAGCCCGATTCCTGTATTTCCGCTTGTCGGTTCAATGATTGTATCACCGGCTTTTAATTTTCCTTCTTTTTCAGCCGCTTCAATCATGGCTAAACCGATACGGTCTTTTACACTGCTTCCAGGGTTCATGTATTCAAGTTTTAGATATACATCCGCACTGTTTTCATCTGCAAGGCGATTTAATTTAACGATTGGCGTATTCCCAATTAATTCAGTAATGGAGTTTGCTACACGTACCATTCTCGACACCTCAATTTCCGACTATTTGTATTGGTATTATGTATATAATCTATCAATTTCAAAATTTTTTGTCAATCACTTAGTACTTTTTTCCCCATAAAACCAAGATACATCGGCTTCTTTCCAAAGTGTCTTAACTGTCGCTTTATCACCTAGCTGATCCATTGCGATTTGCCGTCTGATCTGGTCCTTTACTTCATCAAATGAGAACGTTCTTGCCTTTAGTTTTTCTTTCAGCTGGATAATGGCATATCCGTTGCTGACCTTTATTGGTTCCTGAGACCATTCATCCTCTTTGAGTGTTTTCGCCTCTTCAATGTATGCTGATGGAATGTTGTCTGATGCCTCTGTGACAAAACCTAAATCTCCGCCGTATGGTGATGTATATCTGTCTGTAGATCTTTCGGCAGCGACAGCTTCAAAGCTTGATCCGCCTTTCAGTTCTTTCAGGACTTCTCTCGCTTCTTCTTCATCTTTTACAACAATGTGCCGAATTCGATACGAATCATCAAACTGATATAGTTCCTTATTTTTATTATAGAATGATTCCAATTCTTTGTTTGAGATATCGATATCCCTTGTTAACAAATCCTCAAGGAGGATATTATAACGAATTTGGTCTTTCCACTCTTTCTCCGTCGTATGTTCATCTTCGTAAAAGGAATTATTGACCGCTTTAATCAGCAAAAACTCACGATCAACTTCGCTTTTGGATATTTTAAGTTTGTTCTTTTTAGCCAGCTGCTCAACAACTCGGACATTGATCATATCTTCAAGCGTTGACTTACCATACTGATCTTCCATTTCTTTCAGCCATTCTTCTCTTGTCACACTCTTGCCTCCAATAGTCGCAATAGACTCACCGGATGACGATGCGCCGGCTTGGGATTTCGTCAGCGTATATGCAACAGCAATACAGCAAACCAACAGCGCCCCTAAAATAATGGTCCAGATTGTTCTTGATTTCAAACCTGCTTTCAGCCCCTTTTCTCAAATTAAAAACCCGCTAAAGAGCTTAGCGGGTAGTTTGGTCACGAAGCCCTTCCAGCTCTTCTTTTGTAAATAAGTACTTTTCATTACAAAAATGGCATACTGCTTCGGCTTGTCCGTCTTCTTCTATCATATCTTGAATTTCTTTTTTGCCTAGTCCTAAAATGGCTGTTTCGAACCGTTCTTTTGAACAAGGGCAATGGAATCTGACAGGCATCGTTTCCAAAATCTCAGGTTTCTCGCCTAGGACTTCTTCTAAAATTTCTTCTGGTGTCAGCCCTTTTTGGATGAGCTTAGAAATCGGCTCTACTTGAGATAGACGCTGTTCAATTTTTGTGATTGTTTCATCATCTGTTCCCGGCATCAGCTGAATAATAAAGCCCCCTGCCGCAAGAATGGTATTGTCAGGATTTACGAGCACACCTACGCCCACTGATGAAGGAACCTGCTCAGATGATACAAGATAGTAAGTGAAATCATCTCCTAATTCTCCTGAAACGATTTCTACTTGTCCTGTGAAGAACTCGCGCAAACCTAAATCTTTTACGACACTTAACGTTCCGTTTGTTCCAACCGCACGTCTGACATCAAGCTTGCCTTGTTCATTTAAATCAAAATGAACTTGCGGGTTAGAGACATAGGCTCTGACTTCTCCTTTGGCATTGGCATCAGCTACAATAGCTCCGATCGGACCTCCGCCCTCGATTTTCACGGTCAGCTTATCATCGCCCTTCAGCATAGCGCCGAGCATAAGTGAAGCTGTCATTGTGCGGCCCAGTGCAGCGGATGCTGTCGGCCACGTACCATGGCGTCTCTGCCCCTCATTTACCATATCAGTCGTTCTCGCTGCATAAGCCCGAACTTTTCCGTCATACGCAAGTGCTTTTACTAAATAATCCATTACTAAACCTCCTATACACTTCCTACGCGGTTTCTTTCATAAATCAATTCCAGCCCTTTTAGGGTTAAGAATGGATCAACGATGTCTATACAATCTGATTCGTTCGCAATGAGCGGCGCCAGGCCTCCTGTGGCAATGACCTTTGGTTCCTGTTTTGCCTGCCATTTCATTCGCTTAACGATTCCTTCCACTTGGCCGACATAGCCAAATAAAATCCCAGATTGCATCGCGCTAACAGTGTTTTTTCCGATAATATTGTCGGGCCGGGTGATTTCGATACGCGGAAGCTTTGCTGCACGCGAGTAAAGCGCCTCTGTCGAAATTGTAATCCCAGGGGCAATCGCCCCGCCCATGTATTGTTTGTTTTCATCAATATAGCAGTACGTTGTGGCGGTTCCGAAATCGACAACAATTAATGGATTGCCGTATAAGTGTATCGCAGCGACAGCATTTACGATTCTGTCTGCCCCCACTTCTTTCGGATTGTCATATTTTATATTTAAACCGGTTTTCATACCCGGACCAACAATTTGCGGCTCGATATGAAAGTATTTTGTGCACATTCTTTCTAACGCAAACATGATTGGCGGCACTACTGACGAAATAATAATGCCATCTATCTGTTCAAACATAAGCCCGGAGTGATCAAATAAGGAGCGCAAAATCATCCCAAACTCATCTTCTGTTTTATGCCTGCTTGTTTCTATACGCCAGTGATATTCTAATTTTCCATCATGATATACACCAAGTACAGTATTGGTGTTCCCCACATCGATAACCAGTAACAACCTCTATCACCACTTTTGAATAGTTTCTCTACTTTACTTTTTACAAACATTCTACAATACCATACACGATCAGCGGCTCATTTGTAAACAAATCGATACCAGAATTGGATGATTGTAAAAGCCGCTGCTGAGCCCATCATTTACATAAAAAAACTGCCAGCGTCAGCCGGCAGTTTTTTTTAGAAAGAAAGCGAATTACTCTTTCGTATCGTCTTTCTTTTCTTCTGTTTTTGTCAGAATGTTTACTTTCACATCATCGTTCTTTTCATCATCTGAGAAATTACGCTCAGGTAATGTTCCATGATCGATAAGGTGTTTGATCTGTTCAGCGTCAAGCGTTTCAACTTTCAGAAGCGTTTGGGCAATCAATTCAAGCTTGTCACGATTTTCAGTCAGGATTTGTTTCGCACGTTCATAACATTCTTTGATGATGCGCTGAATTTCCTGATCAATTTCGTAAGCGATTTGATCACTGTAGTTCTGTTCGTTGTTGAAATCACGGCCTAAGAATACCTGACCGCCCTGAGACTGTCCAAATTGCAACGGTCCCAGTTTTTCTGACATACCGAATTCCGTAACCATTCGTCTTGCAATATTCGTCGCACGCTGGAAGTCATTGTGCGCCCCTGTGCTGACTTCACCGAAGATAATCTCTTCAGCAACACGTCCGCCCAAGAGGCCGACAATTTTATCAAGCAGCTCCGGCTTTGTTTGGAAATAACGGTCTTCTCTTGGCAGCATAACAGCATAACCGCCAGCCTGGCCCCGAGGAACAATCGTTACTTTATGAACCATATCTGCCTCATCTAAAACGAGACCGATAACGGTGTGTCCGCCTTCGTGATAAGCCACGATATTGCGTTCTTTCTTGGAGATAACGCGGCTCTTCTTAGCAGGTCCGGCAATTACACGGTCCGTCGCTTCGTCAATATCACGCGCATCGATTTTTTTCTTGTTTTGACGAGCCGCTACAAGCGCAGCTTCATTCAAGAGGTTTTCTAAGTCAGCGCCCGAGAAGCCTGGTGTTCTCATGGCAATTGATTTTAGGTTAACCGTTTCATCCAGCGGTTTGTTTCTCGCATGGACTTTCAATACAGCTTCACGGCCAATGACATCTGGGCGGTCCACTGTGATTTGACGGTCAAAACGTCCCGGACGAAGTAAGGCTGGGTCCAAGATGTCCGCACGGTTCGTCGCAGCAATGATGATAATTCCTTCATTAGCGCTGAATCCGTCCATTTCAACAAGCAATTGGTTTAGCGTCTGTTCACGTTCATCGTGTCCACCGCCGAGACCAGCGCCACGCTGGCGTCCGACTGCGTCAATTTCATCAATGAAGATCAAACAAGGCGCATTCTTTTTCGCATTTTCAAACAAGTCACGCACACGGGAAGCACCGACCCCTACAAACATTTCAACGAAATCAGATCCGCTGATACTGAAGAAAGGTACGCCGGCTTCTCCTGCACAAGCCTTGGCAAGCAATGTTTTACCGGTACCCGGAGGTCCGACTAAAAGCACGCCTTTCGGTATTCTGGCGCCGAGCTCGGCAAACTTGCGGGGATCTTTCAGAAACTCAACAACTTCAACAAGTTCTTGCTTTTCTTCGTCAGCCCCTGCAACGTCTTTAAATTTGACGCGTTTCTTTTCCTCTGTATACAGCTTCGCTTTACTCTTGCCAAAGTTCATGACACGGCTGCCGCCGCCTTGAGCCTGATTGAGCAGGAAGAAAAACAGAATAAAGATAATGACAAATGGGATGATGGTCGTCAGGAACGTCACCCATCCGCTTGTTTCTTGAGCGGGCTCAACCTTTACGTCTGTCTTTTTCAAAGCGTTAAATATCTGGTCTGCTCCCTTTCCTTCAGGAACATGAGTCAAAAAGTATTGATCTTTGTCGTAGTTTTTCAGCTGCCCTTTTACCTCATAAACACCTCTGACAGGCTGAACCGATACGCTATCAACTTTCCCGTCATCCAGGTTTTTGATGAACGTACTGTACGACATATTTTCTGTTTTCGGATTTGAGGTCTGGAAGTAGCTCACAACCCCGATTACTACTAATAAAATAAGTAAATAAAAAATGGTATTACGGAAGACCCGATTCATTCCTTACCTCCTCCCACAGTAAGCACAACTATGTTCAATAGTACCATAGAAAATCATTCCAATACAAACAATAACCATCTCGGAAGCAGGCTGCCGATCAGCTTTCATAAACTGCCGGTTTTAACACTCCGATATAAGGCAGATTGCGATAGCGCTCAGCATAATCAAGTCCGTAACCCACTACAAACGCGTCAGGAACTTCAAAACCGACAAAGTCTGCTTTGATGTCCGCTTTTCTTCCGCTCGGTTTATCCAAAAGGGTAACAATCTTAATTGATTTTGCTTTACGGTATCGGAAGAGCTCTACGAGATAACTTAAGGTTAACCCACTGTCGATGATATCTTCAATAATTAAGATGTCCCGGCCCTCTACAGATGTATCCAAATCTTTAATGATTTTGACTTCTCCAGAAGAAACCGTAGAATTTCCGTAGCTTGATACATCCATGAAATCCATTTCCAAATATGTATCAATATGCTTGATAAGATCCGCCATAAAAGGAAGTGCTCCTTTTAACACACCGATTGCCAACGGAAATGTATCTTGATACTCGCTCGTTAATTCTGCACCTAACTCTTTTACTTTCTTTTGTATCTCTTCCTCTGAGATCAGTACTTTCTCGATATCATGTTTCATCATGATTTTGCTTGCCCCCTACACTTTTCATGCTGTCTATATTGTAATACAATGCGGTCGCTGTTTGGAATCACAAGATCTTCAAAAATTGATTTTTTCAAGCCAGGTATCCAGATAATTTCACCGCTTGCGTCCGTCACAATCGGCCAGTTGTCTCTTTCTTGGAGAGGCAGTTTCTTATCAATAAATATATCCTTTACCTTTTTTGAGCCGTTCATCCCTTTTAGTTTGATCCGGTCTCCAGCTTTTCTCGTCCGGATTGTTAAGGGAAACCGCACCTTTTTTTCACTTGTGATAAAAACAGCATTCCCATGTTCTTCAGGCGAGTCCGCATAATGCTTTGCCTCTATCAGATATCCATTGGGGAGCACTGCCGTTTCATCAGCAGCTCCGCTAATTTGGTATTCAAAGGGAACATTTTTGCACTGCCATTGTTCAAATGTAAACAAACATGTCTGATATGATTTGACCACCTTCAGCCCTTTCGGAAAGTCCAATACTCCTGAAGGACTGCCATTTTCCGCCCAATCGAGAAACTGCTGAATGTGATGGGCTGAAAAGGATGATGGAACGTTTTCATAAAGATAGTTTAATATTAGTTGAACTCCTCTTCTTTGTAAAGGCATCGGGAGGGCAAGCAATTGAGAGGAATTGATTTCAACTGATGTATTAGACTGGCTTGTGATTACTTTATTCATTTCATCTTTCGTTAATGACTGTAAGAATTGCTCATCTTCCGTCAGTGCTTCACTCACTTTCTGAAACCTTTTATGCACATCAGGAGATTCCTGCTTCAAAAACGGGAGCACTATTTTTCTGAATCTGTTTCTTGTGTAGTCATCTTTGGCGTTGCTTTCATCCGTCCGGTAGCTCAAGCCGGTTTCACGGCAATAGTGAAGGATCTCTTCCTTTGTAATGGTTAAGAACGGCCTGATGATCCGCCCCGTCCCAAAACGTCTAACCGGCTGCATTCCCGCAAGTCCCGTTCCAAGCGTACCCTTAGCCAGTTTCATAAGCATTGTTTCAACCTGGTCATCACCATGATGCGCAAGAGCCAGATAGTCCGCTTGGTGCTTCGACATGATTTCCTCAAAAAACCGGTAGCGGCAATCGCGTGCTGCAGCCTGCTTATTGAGTCCTTTTTCCTGTGCATATGCTGTTACATTGATTTGGGCCGTTTCGCACACGAGCTGTTCAGCTTTACAATAAGCTTGGACAAAACGCATGTCCTCCTCGGATTCCGCACCTCTGAACCGATGGTCAACGTGAGCTCCAATAACATTCGCTGAACGGCCGCATAACGTATGCAACGCGTGAAGAAGAGCAATTGAGTCCGGACCGCCGGAAACGCCTACAATGATTGTCGCCCCTTTTAACGTAAGATTGTGTTTGTTAAAAAAATCTTTGACACTTTTCACAATGTCCTCCTCACAATGAGCAGGTATTTTAAAGATATTCATATCCTAACACTTTCAACCCCTCCAAGCAAAGAAGAAGCATAGGCTCTGCAGTTTGCGCCATTCAGATTAAGAAAAAGATAATATAGGCGAAATAAAGCGCTAAAACACTGATCACGATAAGCGTTGTTTCAAATAACCCCCCCGACTTAGCCGGTTTCTGTTTTGGGGTATATCGCGTCTTCGTTATTTTTCCTTGGCGCGGTTTTTGCTGTCTTTGTCGTGTAGCAGGCTGCGGTGATGCTTTTATAGGCTGTTTTCTTTGTGCTGCTTTTTGCCCCGCGTCTAGCATATCCTTCTTCATTTCATCTGCGGATTGATAATCTCCGTTCAAGGCTGAAAAAAGCACTTTTTTATACTTTTGAAGCAGAGGGTTTCCTTCGATGAGAGACCTAAGCTGTTCTTTGGGCTGGTTCGTTTTCTTAAATTCTTTTTTATGCACACTGTTGATCATAATCATGGCAACTGCGAACAGATCGTAGGATGGCTCTGCCTTTCTTGTTCCATACCCCCAATAGCCTCTGTCATAAAACTCCGTATACTCTTTTATCGCCCGGCCTTCCTTTGTCGTGCCGCCCACATCAATGCAGCGGATCCTTGCGGGCGGACCAGTTACGATCAGATTATCAGGTTTAAGATCGCCGAATATCCATCCTTGCTGGTGAAGCACCGATAAGCTGGATAACAGCTGAATCATTAATACAGGTATCCACTCTGCTCCTTTATCACTGACATACTTCAAAAGCAGCGGCCCTTTTATGTATTCCATTGCATAAAATGAAACTTTCGTATTGGCACTGGAAATATAGGCATCATCCGTATCAAAAAAAGAAGGCCCCATCGTAACGGACTGGGCCTTTGAGAAAGATTTCAAGACATTCACTTCAGAGGTAATAGACAGGCTGTCATCACTCACCTTTAAGGCAACATGTCCATCTGATGCTTCTGCCAAATACACAATTCCATTGGCCCCTTTACCAAGCTGTTTACGCAATGTATAAGTGTTTCCATTCCACTTGCCTTTGATTGTCGTACCCGGCTTGAGGCTACATGCCAAACTCGTCAAAGCGTCGTTCATCATCTGCCAGCATGCCCCTTCTTGAGCGTATTTTTTCAAACTGCAGTGTCGCTTCACGAATTGCCGGACCTGTCGGCGTGATGCCGCCTGTCGAAAGCTTTGCAAAGAGTGTGGAAAGAGATTGCAGCTTCGGTGTCCAGTTCAGCACAAGTTCGACCTCTTGTTTTTTCCCGGGAAATATACACATCGCAAATTCGTTATTCCCGATTCGGGAATTGAGGCTTACAGACAAATCAATCAGCGCCTCTTTTACTGTAGGAAGCTTTGGCGCCATACTTGCACTTGTATCAACAAGAACCAAAACCTGAAGATGCACCGTTTCTCCAAGCTCGTCGACCACTTCCATGACTTCGCCGCGTTTTTCCGGAGAAAGCTCTTCCATTTCCACATTCTTTCCGAGAATCTGTTTCAGTTCTTGATTGACTACACCTTGTAAGGTTTGCGTCATCGCTTTTTTTGTTACCATTTGAACAGTTTGTGAAAGCTGAGATGCATAAACGACTTGGTGCACGCCTCCTCCGGCAAGTGCAATCCCTTCGACTTCCTTCATTGCCTCAGGGTCAATTTGATTTTCTTCCATTATACCAATGACATTTACCGTAATCCCCTGCTCTTTAGCAAAAGCAGCCATTGCAAGCGGGTCTTCCCCATGGTTTGAGCAGCCATCCGTTATCAGCAAAATTTGATTTAAATGTCCGTTGTTCACATTCATTCCTCCTGGAGAATACGAGGATTCTCAGATTCATATATTCCCATCTTCGCCAGAAGAAATTTGATTTATACGGAAGCGTTATGAAATTTCTTGTTTGTTTTGAAAGATTGCCGGAACAGGAATGGATGCCCACTTCGGTGTATTGTGATCAATCCGGACGACAACAACAGTCATATCGTCCTCAATTTGACCGGATCTTGTGCGGATGACTTCTTCCATAAGCAAATCGGCAATCTCCTGCGGGTCATTTGTTTTCAACCCTTTCATTTTACGCTTCATCCATAAGTCGTGATTTTCCACATGCTTAGGCCCCTCAAAAATGCCATCACTCATCATAATTAAGAGGTCACCCGCTTTCAGCTGTTCACTCACAACCTCCACATCGAATTCATTAATAATACCGATTGGCAGATTGCTCGCTTGAACTTTCATGACCTGGTCACCCCGTTTGATAAAGCTGGGCGTCGATCCAACCTTCAAAAATTTACAGCTGGCATCTTGAAGATCGATAATAGACAGGTCAAGCGTGGAATATATTTCATCAGTTGTCCTTAGAGACAGTATGCTGTTGATCGTTTTAATTGCTATTTTTTCATCAATTCCCGATTCAAGGATTTTTTCAAGAAGCTTGATCGTTTCATTGCTTTCAAAATGCGCTCTTGCGCCATTGCCCATTCCGTCACTGATTGCTGCAGCATATTTTCTGGCTCCAAGCTCCATCATGCTGTAGCTGTCGCCGGAGACAAGGCCGCCGCCCTTCGCAGCGTGAGCAGCTCCCGTGGACACCCTGTATGATTTTGTTGAACCAAAGGCGACATGGCTGTATCCATTCGGATGCGGAGAGTGCTGTTCGGCTTTCACAAGAATTTGTTCTTCCAGAATGTCAGACAGCATAGGGGCAATGATTTTTTCACTTTCTCCATGTCCGCTGAACGGAATGGTCATTTCAATATCGATATTTCCTTGTTCAAGGCTATAGATCTCGACATGCTGAATCTCAATTCCGAAATGCTGAAGCGCTTCTATGATTTGCTCTTCCTGCAGAAAGTGCTGTTCTCGCTCTCTTTTTATTTCCCGAGAAAAGTCGGCCATGACTTCAGAAACGCCTAAAAGCTGTTCAGCAACAAGACGCCTGCTGTCTTGGACTTTTTTCTTGAGTGTCAAATGGGCATGATGATGTGCGAGCTCATCCTCAATCAGCTCTTCAACCTGCTTTGATTTAGAACAATGCTGTTGAAACTCTTTTTTCAGCCTTCTGTTTGATGCATATTCTTTTTCCTCTGTTTCAAGCATAACTTGTTTCATTAAGTCATATGTTTTATCAAAGTTCTGTACCCAGCACCTGTTTTTCTTGTAGCACGTCTGACAGGAATGCTCCGTGATTTTGCTTAAGAACAGATCAACTTCGCTGTCATCTGTCTGTTCGTCTGATGCTTGGTAAAAGGTTGCAAAGCTTTCAGACAGCGCGTGAAATACATTGGAGAACTGGTCTACCTTCTGAGCAGTGACATCACGGATTTTTCTAGCGTATTGCTGTTGCTCTTGAAGATGCTCGACAGTTCCCGGAATATATCTCGCCACTTTCCTTGTAATAGATTGAGGTGTGAGCAAAAACAGGCCGACTGCGATTAATGACTCATAGAGCGTTGTCATCAGACCGGCAGAGCCTTCACCATATAAAGATATAAGAAGTGATCCAACGATCAGACCGATTGCTGCACCCGCTTTTTTTCCTTCCTTCAGCAAACCGCCTAATAAACCGGAAAAAGCAAGCAGACTCATCTGATAGAGGTTTCCGATATTCGCCAAGCCAAGAATCAGGCCGGTCACAACACCAACCGTACAGCCAATGCTTGCTCCGCCAATAAAGGAAAAACTCAATACAACATAACGAGCCAATATATGTTCTGCCTGCATTCCTTGGTAGGACAAGCCGGCCAGCCCCGTTAAAACAGAAGCAATAAGAATCATAAAGCAGATAATTTCCTCTATTTTTAATGATTGTTTCACTTTTTTCACAGTGAAAATCGGAAGGCTCTGGAGAAAAATCAGTGTTAAGATAAACGAAAGTCCAGCCTCAACGATAGCCATTACATAATCATAGGTTGTAAATACGCCATTTTGGGCATAAACAAACCCGGCTCTTGCTGCAGTCATGGAGAAGAACACGACAATCGGGAGTGCTTTTACACGATCGTCGGTAATGAAGGCAGCCACTTTAGAAAATACAAAGAATGCCAGCAATGCCGCCAGTATGAGCAATGAGTGCTTTGGAGATATGGTCAGCGCACCTGCAAGCACAGCCAAAACCGCATAAAACGCTTTGTCTCTTCTGATGAGAAGCATCGCTCCAAAGAAAGGAAGTGCGAAAGGAAGCACTTCGGATAATATGAAAGCACGTCCAAGCAAAAATCCGATGACAACATAAATGAATCCTTTATAGAAAAACAGTGAATGCAAATGATGAGTCACCAGCTTCGTGCCCCTGTTAAAAAACGATTGGAGTTTTTCCAAAGCTTGTCCCGCCATTGGCCCGTTCACTCTTCTTTCTGCTTTTTCCATTCCTCTCATCTCCCACCTGTTATATTCGTTGCCTGTCATTATAGCGAAAGCACAGATAGGATTTTGTCAAAAGAAGGTAACAATACCAAAGAAATCTTCGACGGTTTCTGCCTTGATATTCGTTTATGTCCGAAATGTTGTCTAAAAATGAAAAAAATCGGCTTCTGCAAGAGAAACCGATTTTTTAGGATGACCCGTACGGGATTCGAACCCGTGTTACCGCCGTGAAAGGGCGGTGTCTTAACCGCTTGACCAACGGGCCAAACAAATATGGTAGCGGCGGAGGGGATCGAACCCCCGACCTCACGGGTATGAACCGTACGCTCTAGCCAGCTGAGCTACACCGCCATATTGTTTTGTGCTTCTAAGCACAAGTTATATAATACAAAGGTTTGTCTCTTTCGTCAACAGAAACTTTAATGTTGTAATTTTCTGACTCTTAAAGAGGGTGAGGATAATAAAAAAGCATCCGTCGGGATGAACGGATGCTTCATTTATTTTATAGAAAGCAGCAAGTTATCCTCTTCTTGCTCCGCGCCCTCCACGTTTTGATTCCGTATTGCGTTTTAAAGATGACAAGCGATCTTCGCTGTCTTTTAAAAACTTATTCATTTTCTGTTCAAAAGATTCTTTCGGACGGAAATCATTTCTAGGTCTGGCTTGCGGACGGTCTTTAGCTTTTTTAATAGATAAACCAATTTTCCCGTCTTTTTCAACGTTGATGACTTTCACTTCAACTTGGTCGCCGACTTTTAAGTGGTCGTTAATGTCTTTGACATAATTATCAGCTACCTCACTAATGTGAACGAGACCGGTTGAGCCTCCAGGCAATTCAACAAATGCTCCAAAATTTGTAATACCTGTAATTTTCCCTTGCAACTTGCTGCCAACTTCAATCGACATAAAAAAAGTGCTCCTCCTTAGGCTTATAAAAAGATCGTTTGCTTAATTATACCTAAATAAAAATTTAAGTGTCAACAAGGCTACTTGCTCTTCTTCTCCACATTGAAGATAATTTCTCCGTCTCCAGACATGAATAAGTCCCTTCTGGCAAGCTCTGTGACGTAATCCTCATCCTTCAATTTGGATATTTCTTCTTTTAAATCCGTTTGTTTTGTCTTTAAACTTTTCAGTTCTTTTTCAAGCTGTTCTTTCTTTTCTTCTTTTGCACTAAGGGAAGATGTTTGGGACCATACAGAGCTTGCCAGCACAATTGCCGTCAGGAATACTAGGGCGCCGAATACAGTTAACCGTCTGTACAGCCCTTTGCGTCTTCGTTTCTTCAGCTGATTTTGCCGTTCTACTTGTTCTTTATAGTCATTTTGTATTTCAGTTATCGTTCGTTCCCTGGAAAAATTCAAACCAGACGGTCCTCCTTTCATTTCTTCAAAAACCGTGTAATGGTCGTTCTTATGGTTATCAATAGTTTCTTCTTCTTTTTGAGAAATCCTGCACCTTTTTCAAAATAACGTCTAAAAGTTAGACGCATTTTCACAGGAAGAAGTTTCAAACATTGTTTCGCGATAAAACGGATCGGAAAACACAGAACCATGACTATTTTATATAGACACAGCAGGAGAAAACCAATCAGGCTGTATGTTTTATTGAATAAAAATGCCGCCATCCAGATGATCGCTCCGCATGTCCACACAATAGGACGAAATAACACGTGCTGAATGAGTTTTTTGAAGAATTGATAAACAGAAACAACAAGGTAAATGATGAATTTCAGTATTTTTATATAGATTCGTTTGCAAAGGCTCTGATACGTCGCAACGCCCAGCAGAACCGCTAAAAAGATGTAAATCCTGAATTCTCCCTCATTTACATGAAGCAAGACATAAAAGAAAAGCAGCCCTTGCACAATCCAGAAAAGAATATCATGAATAAATAATAGCCATCTGGCTGTTTTGGCACGAATGACAAAGAGCCGGTATGTATCAAGCGAAGCACCAAGCCAGAGACCCATACCGGACATCGCCAGCATTGTATAGAATTGTGTCGTCAGCGTCATTTAAACAACTTGCTAAAAAACCCTTTAGCTTTATCCCCTTGTTGTTCGTCTAAGTACACTAAATCAAATACCCTGCCTTTAATCGAAACAATCCCTTTTTCCACATCAAGATTTTTCATCTGCAGGTTTTGGCCTCTGACGGAGAGCATTCCCATCACCGTTTCCAGCAGGAATTCTTCGTTATCAAAACTCTCCACATGCTTAACCCCAGAAATATCTAAATGCTTCCGGCCTTTCATTGTCACATCATGCTGTTCCGGAACAGACGAAGAACCTTTTTGATCATAATATGAATTCATCTATTCAGCCCCCATATCCTCGATACTTTTAGCATTATTACTGCATTGTATGAGGTGGGGGATTTTTTTAGAACAAGCCTATTCGCCGAGTTTTTCTTCTTTTAGAATCGTGTACATGTTTGCAGCTTCTTCTTTTTTCGTCGTGTCTTTCAATTCATTAACTTGAACCGTTACAAGCTTTTGGCCGAAGCGGACCGTTAGTTCATCTCCCGGTTTTACGTCAGAGCTTGCTTTAGCTTGGTTTCCGTTAATAGAGATTCGTCCTTGGTCAGCTACTTCCTTCGCTAGTGTACGCCGTTTGATCAGCCGTGATACTTTCAAAAATTTATCTAATCTCATATCTATGATCTCCTCTCAGTTTCTTTTGCTTCATTCCACAGTTTGTCCATGTCCTCAAGGGACATATCAGCCAGCTCGACTCCCTTTTCCTTCGCTGTTTCCTCAATGTAAGAGAACCGTCTCCGGAATTTGTCATTAGTCATGGTCAGCGCTTCCTCTGGCTCTATTTTGTAGAAGCGGGCTACATTCACCAGCGCGAACAAAATGTCGCCAAACTCAGCTTTAAGATTGTGTTCGTGAGGAGCTTCAGAAACCTCAGAAGAAAACTCCTTCATTTCCTCACTTACCTTTTCCCAAATATCGCTGACGTCTTCCCAGTCAAAACCGACCTTCGCTGCTTTTTTCTGCAATTTAGCAGCTTTCGAAAGAGCTGGAAGGGTTTTCGGTACGCTGTCTAGTAACGATGATTCAGATGTATTTTTTTCGGCCTTTTTTATATCTTCCCAATTGGCCAAAACATCGTTTTCATCCTGAACCTTAACATCTTTAAACACATGGGGATGTCTTCGGACCATTTTTTCACTGATTCCTTTTATGACATCATCAATTGTGAAATAACCTTCATCTTCACCAATTTGCGCGTGAAGCAAGACCTGAAGCAAAACGTCGCCAAGCTCTTCGATCATATGGTCTGTGTCTTCTTCGTCAATAGCTTCGAGAAGCTCATAACATTCTTCAATCATGTACTGCTTTAATGACTGATGCGTCTGCTTTTTATCCCACGGACATCCATTAGGTCCGCGAAGCTCTCTGATGATGCTTCGGAACGTGGAGAATTCGTGATAAAGCAGCTTCTCTTCTTTAATCGGCGGAATATACACACTTGTTAAGTTGTTCAAGGCGACATTGCGGTCCAGCTCAAATAATGGAACTGTCCTGATCTCCTCGCCACGGCTGCCTGCTGCAGTCACAATGACGACCTCATAATCATCAGGCAGCTTCTCCATCAATGTCAGCTTGACTTCAGAAGCCGTCATTTGGTCGTAAACCTGACATATGATCAGATGATGTCTGAGCTCAAGCTCATCCGCGGACAATGTGCCGGCATCCACAAATTGAAAACCTTCAATGGGGTCAATTTGCAAGGCATTGAATGTGGCATCAAGGAAACTTTGTCCCCCCGCGACTTTCACTTGAACGTTTTCCTTTTCCTGCCGCTCCGTCAGCAGCTGAACTGTTTTTTCTGCGACAAAAGGGTGTCCCGGCACAGCATAAACCACGTCCTCACGCCGCGCCGCTTCAAAGAGGATATCAGCAATTTCTTCATATACCGCCTCGAACTGATCATGTTTCTCATATATATCATCAAAGAAACGGATGTTCTTCGTTTCTTTTTCAAGCTCCTCAATTAAAGGATGATCCTTGGTTCTGACATACAGCGTATCTGCCTTCGTCAGCAGCTTGTGTATACCAATTGTCAATTGGTCCATGTCTCCGGCACCAAGTCCGACGACAGTAATTTTACCCGCCATTTTGTTCTCTCCTTCTCATGAATTTGCTTAACTTGCTGCCGAATGGCACACTGTTCAGCTCTTCATCTGTAAATATTCCCAATCTCATTATACAATAAATAAACACCGCGCCACCAATGACAACAGCAGAAAGACTCTCAATCACAGCCGCTCCTCTTCCTGTTGCAGGAAACAAGAAAGTCCATAGACGCGTATACGCAAGCAAAACAGCTGACATCAAAAGAGCAGATCCAATAATCGGAATCAAAACGCCTCTAAGCTTATCGAGCCATTCCTTTTGCCGAAGCTGATACAAGTTAAGGCCGGCGACAGCCGCAAAGGAAGCCGCCGTCGCAAGCGATGCGCCTTCAATCCCATAGCGCGGAACCAAAAGTGTGTTTAACACCCATTTCACTGCAACACCCGCTCCCACCGCTATCGCAGGAAAAACTGTGTACCCCGCTCCCTGTAAGACTGCCGCTGCCGTTACCGCCAAGGATGCAAACAAAATGGAGCAGCTAAATACTTGTAACGCACCTGTCCCTTCTCCATTTTGAAACAGCATGATATTCACCGGCTTTAGAATGCAAATCAACCCAGCCGCTGCGCCCGTACCGAGCACAAGGCATAGTTTCAGAGATGACGTGATTTTTTCTTTCATGATCTTCAGCTCATTGTTTTTTACGGCCATAGAAATATACGGGACGAGTGACGTCGCAATGCTTACCGCGAAAATTGAACCGAGCTGCAGCAACGGTTGTCCCCGATCATAGATCCCCTTTAGGCGTTTTGCTTCTTCGCTTGCCTCACCGCCCGAAAGCAATGCATATAAATTCAAAGCATCAACAAGCTGGATAAACAAAAGCAGCAAACTGCTTACACAAATTGTAACCGAATATAAAAGCAGTTTTTTCGTCAATTCTTTTGTTGTGATGACATTTTCGTTTTGCCTATCCGTTTGGTTGTCTCTTTTCGTTTTAAACCAAAAAAACCCCAGTATCATCAATGCAACCAAACTTCCGGCAAGAGAGCCTGAAGCGGCTGCCGCTCCCGCAGTATAAAGCGAGGCTCCCTTTTTCACGAGCCAAAGTGATAAACCCAAGAGCACCGCAACACGCAGAAACTGCTCTGTCATCTGTGATAAGGCTGAAGGGAGCATTTCATGCCGCCCCTGAAAACCGCCTCTAAGCAACGCGACAAATGGGAACAGCAAAAACGCGTACGCGGTCACTTGAATTAACACGGCTAGATGCGAATCTCCCATAAAGAGTGCAATAGGAACAGCACCCAAATATAAACAAAGAAATAATAAAATACCGATTAAAGACAAAAATAACGCTGATATTTTTAATATGGTGTGATGATTTTTTTCACTATAATCATTCATCAGCTTTGAAATAATGACTGGAAATCCTGATGTGGACAGCATGACCGCAATACCAAGAAAGGGATATACCTGCTGATATATATAAAATCCAACATCGCCGACAATGTTTTGAAACGGGACTCTGTAAACGGCACTTAAAATTTTTGTGATTACGCCTGCCAGAATTAAAACAAAAGCCCCCTGCCAAATCCAATGCCGTTTAACGCCTATTGAATTGTCCATCCAAAAGCTCCTTCCCAACGTCAGGGGCAATACGGTTCACGTATTACCGCGGCACAAATAAAAACGAGGTTATTATACCACATCCCAACCCTTGGATTCCTTTTTCGGCACGCATGAAAAAGAACAGCGTCCCAAGGAGAGCTGTTCTTTACATACCTATTTTCGAAGAAAGGAATAAGACCTACTGTTCCATTTGACGAGCCAAAAATCCAGCTGCTGTTTCAACGGCCTTATGCTCTACTTCGCCCATTGTCTGATCTTTTGAAAAGATCACCACAGCACCTATCGGATCACCGTTCGCCACAATTGGGCCGACAGTATAAGAATTCATGTCCTCATCAATTCCATTCACAAGCTGTACTGATTTCGCATCACTCTCAAGCACGGAGCTGCGCTGATCCATTGTTCTTTCCAGCATTTCGCTGATTGACTTGTTTAAGTAATCTTTTTTGGAGCTGCCGGACACGGCAATATATACATCACGATCACAAATCAGCACTGAATGGCCGAGGCTGTCGTAAAGCGCGTCTGCATACTCCTTTGCAAAGTCTCCAAGCTCACTGATCGGAGAGTACTTTTTCAAAATCACTTCTCCGTCACGATCTACAAAAATCTCAAGCGGATCGCCTTCCCTGATTCTCAGAGTTCTTCGAATTTCTTTAGGAATCACGACCCGACCTAAGTCATCAATACGACGTACGATACCGGTTGCTTTCATCTCTGGTGCCTCTCTTTCATTTGATGGTATATACATGTGGGAAAGACCTAAAGCAGTTACTTTATGTACCTTCCGCCTCGCTTGAAATTAGTATCCGTCACATCAAATGTAATATACACCAGAGAGTAACAAAATTTACGTTGATGAAATGGTTTGCTTTTTCACATCTTTTAAGCCCTTCAGCATGCCCAGCACGGTGTCGAGCCATTCATCAGCACTACGGCCTTTCGTCTGTATGGAGATTTTGAGTTTTTTCCCTTCCATTCCCAGTCCGATTTGTCTGCCATATTGATTGCCAAGCTCAAACAGCTTCTGTCCGTCAATTTCAGCACTTGCTTCTTCAGAAATCGTCAATCTGACAGCATCTTTATCCTGCTTAATCAGTTCGACACGTTCCTGTCTCGCATAGACCTTCATTTCTGCAACAGTAAACAAGTATTCGACTTCTTTTGGATAGTTTCCAAAGCGGTCGATCATTTCATCTTGAAGCTCATTCTTCTCTTCGATTGTCGCCACAGACCTGAAGCGTTTATACATATCAATTTTCTGTTTGCCGTCTTGAATATAAGTTTCCGGAATATACGCATCAAGCTCGACATCAATTTCTGTTTCAAACTGCTCTGTCTTTGCTGTGTCTCCTTTACGCTCCTCAATGGCCTCCTTCAGCATTTGTGAATAGAGGTCAAACCCGACAGAATCGATGAAGCCATGCTGCTGGGCACCAAGAAGATTTCCGGCTCCGCGAATCGTTAAGTCACGCATTGCGATTTTAAAACCGGAACCTAGCTCTGTGAATTCTTTAATAGCCTGCAGCCTTTTTTCAGCCACTTCTGTCAGCACTTTATCCCGGCGATACGTGAAGTACGCATACGCTACACGGTTAGAACGGCCGACACGCCCCCGCAGCTGGTAAAGCTGAGAAAGTCCCATCTTGTCGGCGTCAAATACGATCAGCGTATTGACGTTCGGGATGTCCACGCCAGTTTCGATAATGGTTGTGCTGACGAGAACGTCTGATTCTCCTTCAAGAAAACTTAGCATAACGGTTTCTAATTCATTTTCTGTCATTTTCCCATGCGCATATGCTACCTTCGCGTCAGGGACTAGCATTGAAATTTCATCCGCTTTCCGCTCAATGTCCTCTACCCGGTTGTACAAGAAATAGACCTGGCCTCCGCGTGCAAGCTCACGTTCAATCGCCTCTCTGACAAGAGCGCCGTTGTATTCCACAACATACGTCTGTACGGGGAAGCGATTTTCCGGCGGAGTCTCGATGACTGAAAGGTCCCTTACGCCAAGCATCGACATATGCAGCGTACGCGGAATCGGCGTTGCTGTTAACGTTAATACATCAACATTGGCTTTTATTTGCTTGATTTTTTCTTTATGGGTTACACCGAAACGCTGTTCTTCATCAATGATGAGGAGCCCTAAGTCTTTATACACGACATCCTTTGATAGCAGCCGGTGCGTCCCGATGACGATATCAACCGTTCCGTTTTTCAGCCCTTTGATTGTTTCGTTTGCTTCTTTTCTCGTTCTGAACCTGCTGAGAAGGCCGATATTAATCGGATAGTCCTGGAAGCGCTCTTTTATGGTTTCATAGTGCTGCTGTGCCAAAATTGTTGTCGGAACGAGCAGAGCTACCTGCTTTCCGTCACCGATCGCCTTAAACGCGGCACGTATGGCAACCTCTGTTTTACCGTAGCCCACATCTCCGCACAGCAAGCGGTCCATCGGACGTTCTCTTTCCATGTCTTTTTTGATTTCGTGAATAGAACGGAGCTGATCCTCAGTCTCTTGATAAGGGAAAGCCGATTCGAATTCACGCTGCATCTCATGGTCAGGAGAAAACGCATAGCCCTTGCTCGCTTCTCTTTCGGCATACAGCTTAATTAAGTCATCAGCAATATCCTGAACGGATGTCTCTACTTTTTTCTTGACCCGCTTCCATTCACTACCGCCTAATTTATACAGCTTTGGCTCTTTTCCTTCGGAGCCGACATATTTTTGCACCTGATCAATTTGTTCTACAGGGACGTAAAGCTTGTCACTTCCCTGATAATGTATATTTAAATAGTCTTTATGAATGCCGTTGATTTCAAGAGTCTCAATCCCCAGGTATTTTCCGATCCCGTGATTAATATGAACGACATAATCGCCAATTTGAAGCTCAGAATAGCTTTTGATGCGCTCTGCATTGGTAAGCTTCTGTTTTCGCGGCTTCTTCTTTACACGGTTTTTGAACAGTTCTTCTTCCGTAATAACGGCAAGCTTCATTAACGGCAGCTCAAATCCCGATTGGAGCTCGCCTTCCATGATATAGACCTGTCCCTGAACAAGCGCTTTTTTGCTGTCTGTCACGGCGGCCTCGATATCATAATCAGCCAAAACAGATGACAATTTCTGTGTACGTTCCTTGTTTGCTCCTAAGAACACAACAGTGAAATTTGATTTTTTAAAACGCTCCATTTCGCCCGCAAGCACGTTCATTTGGCCATGGAAACTCTGCATTTGCCGGCCTGACACATTGACGATGTTTTGCGGGCTCGTATGGTGTACATGCCGCAAAAATAAAGAGTAGTACAGCAGAGGCCGTTTTTGCTCAGCCACTATTTTTTGGAAGCTGAATGACAAACGAATGTCATGCAAAATCTTCCCTTCCTCAAGAAGATTTGTGATAAACTCCGCTTCTTCTTTTTGAAGCTGTTCTTCCATCTCATGAATCCGACTGACTTCATCCAAAATCAGAAGTGTATTATCAGGTGTATAATCTAGTAAACTAGCAGGCTTTTCATAGAAATATGAGAGATACTTCACGAGCTCCTGATCTGTCTGGCCTTCAGACAAGCGTTCTTTATCGTGAGAAATATTCGCATGAAGTATTTCTTTTTGTTTGTCAGCCTTTAATTTTTTCAAGCTTGCGGCAAGACCACTATCGATTTTCTCCATCGCCCGCGCTTTTTCTTCCGGTCTGATAATTAATTCCTTCGCGGGACCGATATTGATCGAGGTAAGGGTCTCAATTGACCGCTGATCATCTGAATTAAAGCTGCGGATTGAATCCACCTCGGTGTCAAAAAGTTCAATTCTCACCGGATTCTCTGAAGTCAGCGGATAAATGTCAATGATTCCCCCGCGAATACTGAATTCCCCAGGCGCAGAAACCATATCAGACCGCTCATACCCTACCTCTACCAGCCGTGAGGCAAGCTGGTCAGGTTCGATATCATGGCCTACCTGAATGAGCATCTGGCTGCTTTTCCACACCTCTACAGGCGGCAGCATTCTTCTGATTGCAGCTACCGGAGCAACGACAATTGGCGCTTCTCCATTCGTTAGTCTATTAATGACATCTAATCGCTGTGCCCGCAATTCAGGGCTTGCAACTGCGATTTCTGATGAAATGAGTTCATTGACGGGGTACAAAAGGACAGACCGATCCTCTAGAAGTGAAGTCAGATCATCTGTTACTTTCTGGGCTTGATATAAGTTATGGGTGATTAAAAAGATAGGCTTATTCGTTTCATTAGCCAGAGCAGAAGTAAAAACAGAACGCGCGGAACCCGACAGACCGGCGAGCAGCTGTTCCTTCAGGCCCTCGTGTAAACCGTTGATGATGGATTTAAAGTCATCGCTTTCTTTTATAAAGGTTTGAATGTTGTCCATATGGCCCCTCCTCTCTGTTTCCTGTGAGAACAGAAAAACGCTTTGGTCTAGTGTCTACACCAAAGCTTTTTATTGAATAAATGTGTGATATTCGTGGTAATGCGGATTTCGGTCAAGCGCCTCTTGGCAGTCTTCACATATCGTCAAAACATGGACATCTCCATTTTCTTTATAAGAAATCATATCGTTTCTTTCCTCATTTGTTAAGTGCTGAAATCCAAGTGAGTCTGTCGATACCATTGAAGATTCGAGACTGCCTACTTTCACTCCGCAATGACGACAATAATAATGTAAAGCCATACAAGGGACCTCCTGATGAAAAAGTCATTTTGGTGTAGTATGGACTTTGTTGTTACATTTTATACCTTTGCGTTAAATTCGTTCATGACTTCTAAAAACGGTTTACTCAAAGAAGCCTCACAAGCCTTCACTGATTTATCAACCGCTTCTTCGATCTCAGGTGCCTCCTCCTTGGTAAAGGAGCCTAACACATAATCAACGACCTTCATGCCGTTTACAGGCCGGCCGATTCCGATGCGGATACGGTCAAACTCGGATGTTCCAAGATGCTGGATCAGTGATTTGATGCCATTGTGCCCTCCGGCGCTTCCTTTCGTTCTTAAACGGATCTTGCCAGTCGGAAGGTCAAGGTCGTCGTAAATGACTGTCAAATCTTCGTTATCGACATCATAGTAGTCCATTAAAGGCCGCAAACATTCTCCTGATAAATTCATATATGTAAGCGGTTTAACAAGTAGAACCTTTTTGCCGGAAACAAATCCGGTTCCGTATAATCCGTTAAATTTATTTTGATTCAGCTCTATATTCCATTCCTTTGCAAGCTGATCTATCACCATAAATCCGACATTATGCCGTGTATTTTCATAGTTCTTCCCCGGGTTTCCGAGACCGGCAATCACAAGCATGGCGAATCCTCCCTTAGTCACATAACTCCCGTCTTCATAAACGGGCTATAATTCTTCTCATTCTAGCACAAAAGACGTAACCGCGGGAGGGTTACGCCTTAAGCTATTATTGTTCGTTTTCACCTTCTGGCTGAGCATCGGCAGATTCCTCTTCATCGACCTCAGCTGCTTCCTGCTGCTGCGGAGGAAGGATTGAAGCCACAACCTCATCTGATTCATGATTAAAGGAGTAGTCACCGCCAGCAGGCAAATCCGCAATCGTCAGTACTTCATTTACATCGAGGCTTGAAATATCAGCCTCAATCGTTTGCGGAATGGCTTTTGGCTTGGCCTTTACAGTAAGTGCATATAACGGCTGCTGCAGTACGCCCCCGTTTTTCACTCCAATGGCTTCTCCGGTCAGATGAATCGGAACTTCCACTTCAATGTCCTCACTCATATTAACTACTTGAAAATCAGCATGAGTGACTTCATTTTTCAGCGGGTCCGTCTGCAGGTCTGTTACCATGACTGAGTGTTTTTCTCCGCTGACCTCAAGCGTAATGACTGCATTTTTGCCTTCGTCCCTCAGCGTTTTGATGAGCTCCACACTGTCTAATGACACAGGTTTGTTGCCCGTATCCTTCCCATATATGATACCTGGAACATGTCCTGAAGTACGGATATTCCGAAGAGACGAACGAGTAAAGTCCGTTCTTTCTTTTGCCGTTAAAGTTGCCATATTCAGCACCATCCTATTGTCGTTTTAGTTGTCCTATTACAAACAATACCCAAAACGATAAAGGTTTAAACCTTTCAAAATCGGTTTAGCTGAAAAGGTAGCTGACAGATTGCTGCTCATGAACGCGAATAATCGCTTCGGCCAGAAGCGGTCCGACTGAAAGCTGCTTAAACCGTTCAATTTTCTTTTCTTCAGGAAGCTTGATGCTGTTTGTCACAACAAGCTCTTTAATTGTTGAATTATTAATCCGTTCAACCGCAGGGCCTGATAGTACAGGGTGTGTACAGCATGCATATACTTCTTTCGCTCCGTTTTCAACGAGCGCATTAGCAGCAAGTGTAATCGTACCTGCAGTATCAATAATGTCATCGATGAGGATAGCAGTCTTCCCTTCAATGTTACCTACAATATTCATGACTTCCGCCACGTTTGGACGCGGACGGCGTTTATCGATAATCGCAATCGGCGCTTTTAGTCGGTCAGCCAGTTTGCGGGCACGTGTCACACCGCCATGGTCTGGTGAAACAATGACGATATCTTCAAGATTTTTGCCTTCAAAATATTCTCCTAAAATCGGAACACCCATTAAGTGGTCAATCGGTATATCAAAGAATCCTTGAATTTGCGGCGCATGCAGGTCAAGTGCAATCACACGAGTCGCACCGGCTGTTTCAAGCAGGTTAGCGAAAAGTTTAGCTGTGATTGGCTCACGGGATCTTGCTTTTCTGTCTTGACGCGCATAACCGTAATAAGGAATAACAATGTTAATCGTTTTTGCAGAAGCGCGTTTTAACGCATCTACCATAATCAGCAGTTCCATAATATGCTCGTTAACGGGGTCACTTGTAGACTGGATGATGTAACAATCACATCCGCGAATACTTTCTTCGATATTAATTTGGACTTCCCCGTCACTAAATCTTGTGACAGAACATTTCCCTAATTGAACTCCAACTATATCTGCGATTTCTTTTGCAAGCTCTGGATTCGAATTCAAAGAAAAAATCTTTAAATTCTTATCTCCGTATTGATTAGACATGGATAAACCTCCGAATTTAGGATTATTTTTTATGAATATTTTTCACATAATCGTCTTTATTTACTTGTCTCGCTCTGGCAATAGCAAGTGCTTTTCCAGGTACATCTTCCGTAACAGTTGAACCTGCCGCCACATAAGCACCTTCTCCGACTGTGACAGGGGCAACCAAGTTAGAATTGCAGCCGATAAACGCGCCATCTTCAATTTTTGTCAAATACTTATTCTTTCCATCATAATTGACAGTAATTGAACCGCAGCCCAGGTTTACATCAGTGCCTACCTCAGCATCGCCGACATAGCTTAGATGAGATGCCTTGCTTCGGTCTCCGAATTGAGTCTTTTTAATTTCTACAAAATTCCCGATCTTCACTTCATTCCCGATGACAGAATCAGGTCTGATGTGAGCAAAAGGTCCTATGTTTACATCATTCCCCACTTTACTGTGATTGACTATCGATTGTTTAATCACCGTACGGCTGCCAATGGCACTATTCATAATCTCCGTATGAGGGCCAATAATCGTATCTTCTCCGATTTGCACCTCACCTTTAATCACAGTTCCAGGGTAAATCACAGTATCGCTTCCGATAACAGCGTCAGGAGAAATATACGTATTCATCGGGTCAATCAACGTCACGCCATTTTGCATATGCCGTTTATTAATACGCTCTTTCATAAATTGTTCTGCCTGAGAAAGAGCAACTCTATCATTAACTCCGAGCGTTTCTTGGAAATTACCAGTCTGGTAAGCGGCAACAGTTTCGCCTTCATTTTTAAGAATCTCTATGACATCCGGCAAATAATACTCGCCTTGGGCATTATCATTAGACACCTGATCAATAGCCCGAAATAGCGCTTCATTGTCAAAACAATACGTACCGGTATTGATCTCAGTTACAAGACGTTCCTCTTCAGAGGCGTCCTTATGCTCAACGATTTTTTGAACCGCTCCGTTTTCGCTGCGAATAATGCGGCCGTATCCGGTTGGATCTTCTGCAACCGCAGTTAAAATCGTAGCTTTCGCTTCTCTTTGTGTATGTTCTTTCAGCATCTGTTCCATCGTCTCTGCTGTCAAAAGCGGCGTATCCCCGCAAATGACAATCGTGACGCCTTTTTCGTCAGCAAGAAATGGCTGTGCCTGTTTTACAGCATGAGCAGTGCCAAGCTGTTCTGCTTGAAGCGCGTACTCGCTTTTATCACCAAGCTGCTTTTTCACTTCTTCCGCACCATGTCCGACAATCGTGACAAGCTTCGATAAAGATAATTTTAAGGCTTCGTCCACGACGTGCTCTACCATAGGCTTACCGCAAACTGGATGAAGGACTTTATAAAGCTTCGATTTCATTCTCGTTCCTTGTCCAGCCGCTAAAACAACTGCAAACCGCTTATCCATTTATTGGCCTCCAATATCCCTTTTATCCATAGAAAAATATATCCTAAATATCTTCTGATTTCAAGGAGACTTCATGAAGTGCAAGAATTTTCTATTGAGTGCAACTAAGTTTGAAAAATCAGAATTAAAAAAGGACCGCCGGCAAAAGGCTTATGTCAGCCCTTTCAGCAGTCCTTGCTTTTTGGTTATTTTTTAAGAAGCTCCAGCTTCTTCGAATTCTAATGCTTCAGTGTCACCCAGACGATGATACTCATTTAACACGGCATCTTGAATCTTTCCTCGCGTGCTTGAATTAATAGGATGAGCAATATCGCGGAACTCTCCATCAGGGGTGCGTTTACTCGGCATCGCAACGAAAAGACCATTGTTTCCATCAATCACACGAATATCATGTACAACAAATTCGTGATCCAGCGTGATGGATGCAATCGCTCTCATGCGACCATCGGTATTCACGCGGCGTAATCTTACGTCAGTAACTTCCACAGTAGTTCACCACCTTTTCCCTATATAAAAGCATTAGTGTATCAATTCCACGATTTTTTCTGAAATCCTGCTCGTTTTTAAAATATTTTTTGAAAAAATAGGATATAGTTACACAATTAGGTCATAAAGCTTTCATTTCGGGCATAAGGTAAATAAAAAAGTGATCCCGGGCTCTCCCAGAATCACTTTTCTTATTATTTCACCAGTGCAATAACTTCAATCTCGACTAACGCATCCTTCGGGAGTCTCGCGACTTCAACACAAGATCTCGCCGGTTTGTGAGTGTCAAAGTATTGTCCATACACTTCGTTTACTTCCGCAAACTGTTCCATATCCGCGATAAATACAGTTGCTTTTACAACTGTTTCAAAAGAAGCACCCGCTTCTTCCAGAACCGCCTTTAAATTGCTGAATACTTGATGAGTCTGCTCCTTAATATCGCCGTTCACCATTTCGCCTGAAGGAGTCAAAGGGATTTGACCTGAGCTGTAAAACATATTGTTGACGATAATCCCTTGTGAGTAAGGCCCGATTGCCGCTGGGGCATGTTTTGTGTGGACTGCTTTTGTCATGATTCTGTCTCTCCATTCTTTAAAAGATTGTCTTTAAAAAAACGCAGAAAATTGCCATTCTGAATTTCAATGGACTTCTCTTTCATGTTGATGGTTGAAAGAGTAAGAAGTGACATATATTCATCAACAAGACGTTCATCTACTCCTTCGGCTTCAACTAAGACGCCGATTCCCGCCACATTTGCATTAAACTCATCCAACAGGTTAATCATACCATTAATTGTGCCGCCTGCTTTCATAAAGTCATCAATAATGAGTACGTTTGAACCCGTTTTCATGCTTCTTTTCGCAAGTGACATTGTTTGAATGCGGTTTGAGGAGCCTGAAACGTAATTAATGCTGACTGTGGAGCCCTCTGTTACCTTATTGTCTTTACGAACGATCACAACAGGCACATTCAAATAGCTTGCAGCTGCGTACGCAAGAGGGATGCCTTTCGTGGCAACGGTCATGACAACATCAATTTCGCGCTCTGCAAACACGGAAGCAAACAACTTCCCTACCTTGGAGAGTACAGATGGCTTTCCTAAGATATCCGTTAAATATACATAACCGCCCGGAAGGATACGCTCAGGATTTGCCAGCGACTGTCCAAGTGTCTGCACAAACTCTTCAGCTTCGGCCTGCTTCATTTTCGGAATATATTTAACGCCTCCGGCAGCTCCGGGAACAGTAAGCAAAGTACCGATCCCCTGCTGTTCAAAGGTTTGTTTAATAATTGTTAAATCTTCACTGATCGATGATTTTGCAGATTCATACCGCTCAGAGAAAAAGGTTAGCGGTATTAACTCGTGCGGATGGGTTAACAAATAATTTGTTAAGTCCACCAATCTGCCGCTGCGACGAAACTTCATGAACTTACCCCCAAAATCCGAATATTTTAAGATCAATATAACTTAACATACGGATTTAATCAAGAGCGTTCTGTTCGCCGATCATTCTCACCGCATAAACTTGATCGCAGAAGCCTCTTAACCCGTTATAAATTCTCTGCACCTTTGACTCATACTGAACCAGTCCAAACACTGTCGGGCCGCTCCCGCTCATTAACACGGCATCTGCACCAAAGCGTTTCATCTGGTTTTTGATCATCGCAACTTCAGGATGCATATCGAGCGTAACAGATTCAAGCACATTGCCTAAACGGCTGCACATCTTCTGAAAACTCTTTTCTTCTATCGCCTCGATCATGCCTTGTACATCAGGATGCTCTATACCATCCAGTTTCAGCGCTCTGTACACTTCAGCAGTTGAAACACCGATTGTCGGCTTCGCTAAAATGACCCAGCAGTGCGGAGGCGTGCTGATATGTTTAATTTTCTCGCCGCGCCCTGTTGCTAATGCAGTTCCGCCATAGACACAAAATGAAACGTCAGAGCCAATTTCCGCTCCAAGCTCAGCAAGCGTTTCCGCGGACAGATTTAAATTCCACAGTCTGTTCAGCCCTCTGAGCGTCGCCGCCGCATCACTGCTTCCGCCGGCAAGACCGGCAGCCACCGGAATTACCTTCGTAATCATGATGGAAACTCCCTTTTTCACGTTGTATCTGTCCTTGATCAGCTTGGCAGCCTGATAAGCTAAGTTTCTTTGGTCATCAGGCACAAATCGGTTGTGGGAGGAAACCCTCACTTCATCCTCTGCAAGCTCCGTCAATTCAATTCGATCAGCTAAATCAATTGTCGTCATGATCATTTCGACTTCATGATAGCCATCCGGGCGTTTTCGGGTGACGTCAAGTGACAGATTGATCTTAGCTGGCGCTTTTTCTAAAATACGCATAGCTTTCACCTACTTCTCCATCTAAACATAAGTATGAACATTGTATCACATTTGAAGTACAGGATGAACATATCCATATTCAGCCCATTATGTATTTATATCCAAAATAAAAAACCAGGGAACAGCACGTCCCCCGGGTCACATCCTTATCTGTTATTCTGATTCTGAGCCATTTGCTGTTCGGCGATTTCAATAGCACGCTTCACCATGTTACCAGCATCGCGAGCCCGAATTTCGCCCCAGCCGCCACTTTTTACTGTGTCATAAAAACCAAGGTCTTTAGCCAGCTCATATTTAAACTCATCTGACATAACTCCACGACGTCTGCCCAAACGAAACAACCCCTTTTTTAGAAGTGATAGCCATTCGTGCACGTCACGATAATATGTGACTGTTTTATCTTTTGTTAAATTAGATGGAACTTTCGTTAAAATTAATGGAAACAAAAAAGGGCAAAACAAAAAGCAGTAAACAAAAGGTTCACTGCCCGTTAAAATGCCACTGAGCTTGCGGCGTCATCATTAAATGTCAGCTCAACAGTCTCAGTCAAAATATCAGCATAACTGTATGAAACTCTTTCAAACGAGTTCTCGTCTTGATCTAGTTGTATCACAAAAACAGAAGGGTACGTCTCAGCTAAAATGCCCGAACGCTCAATCGTTTTTCGGCGGCCACCGTTTGCTTTTAACGTCAGCCTTTTACCTAAATTCCCATCAAGCGATCTTTTAATATCGGACAACGTCTTCGCCATTGCATCCACCTCACTACATTTATTGTACAACACGAGCCCATTTTTGTCAAATAAAATTTAAATTATATCAACGTTAACAAGACGTTGTCAATAAAATTATTTTGACAAAATTCTATGATTCCTCAATTATGTTCCGCAAGTTTCGGTAAATTATGTATCATTATGTAAAATAAAAAACCCGCATAGCTCTCCTATGCAGGTTTTCAACTGTTAATTGGACTTATAAGGCATACCAATTCTCAGAACTCCTCTTGTTTCAATACCTCCAAGCCCTTTCTCTCTTGTCAGCGTATTACGGAGCACTTCCCATACATTAATCCGTTCCATAAACGGCGTAAAGCTGATCTTCGCGACGATATATACCGGATCAAGCGCATGAATATTGACTCTTGACGGTGAACTTGCAAAATTCGCACCCGCTCTGATGAGTGATTCAAAATGGGATTGGCAGGCCCCCGCAAAAATAACAAGCTGATCTAAGTGAGGGATCTTTTTTCGGGCTGTTTGAACTGTTTCAACAAAGTGCTTAGAATGTCTGTACGCATTCAAATCATCAATACCGCCCTTTTGCTTCGAATACGCATCATGCCCTGTGATCACCAGGATATCAGGTCGATATTTGTCGAGCAATTCTTCAATAGAAGCAGACATTTTCTTTTCATGGCAATGGATGCCATAGACCGGCACTCCAATTTTTTTATAGACATTCAGGCATTTTTTCAGATATGCTTCGTCACCATCCAGATGAAGCACTTTGCCCGGCATATGGAAATAATGCTCCTGATGCTGATATTGGCTTGTCGCATAGTACTCCTGCTTTTCTCTGAGCAGTTTATAATCCTGGCGGAGTAATTCGAGCGACTCATTCATTCTGCTCTCATCTTTCTTTTTCCGCATCATCTGCTCATCTTTTTTCACTGCTACCAGATCAGAAAAATCCGAATCAGCAATCAGCCTGACTTCATCTCCATGCAAAATGGCAATTGAATTTCCTTTGCTTGTTTGCTCTATTCTTATAATTCGAAACAAAACATCCATCTGATAGGATTTTCTGGCTACCATATCCCCTATTTGAAATTGCACGTTCCTCACTCCACACATAGACTAAGCCTCATCATGAAAGAAAGAGCCTTGAGAAAGCGCCTTTTTTCGCTGAGTCCAAGTTTTTCTTATCATTGAATGAAAGGTCCTTCTCTAGCCTATGTAGCGGCAGTCCATGTGGTGCGCAAAACAAAAAGCCCTTTTAGAAAAGGGCTTTATACAATCCGTTAGACAGCGCTGCGAATTCCTCAATAGACAGGGATTCACCTCGGCGCTTGCCGTCAATATTTGTTTCTTCGAGCACTTGCTCAATCGTTGATTTTTGCGCTTTTCCTTCAGGCAGATTGTTAACTAAGTTATTGAGCAGCGTTTTACGGCGCTGTGCAAAGCTTGCCTTGATGAGCTGAAAGAAAAAGGATTCGTTTTCCACGTCCACTGCCGGGCCGTCTCGGAGAATCAGCCGGATGACTGCGGAATCGACATTAGGCTGAGGAACAAATACGGTTTTCGGTACGATCATCACCGTTTTGGCTACTGTATAAAACTGCACCGCGATTGAAAGCGAGCCGTACTCCTTAGATGAAGGATCAGCCGCCATGCGCTCAGCCACTTCTTTTTGCAGCATGACCACAATCCCTTTCAGCGGAAGATGTTCTTCAAGCAGTTTCATGATAATCGGTGTTGTTACGTAATAAGGAAGGTTGGCAACTACCATGATTTCATCACAATCTTGAAATTGTTCTTCAATGACTGATTTGACATCAGCCTTTAACACGTCCTGATGAATGACAGTGACATTGTCGTAAGGTGACAGTGTATCCTTCAGAATCGGCAATAATCGCTGATCAATCTCAAATGCCACGACCTTTTTCGCCCGCTTGGCAAGCTGTTCGGTTAAAGCCCCGATTCCCGGGCCGATTTCAATGACACCTGTTTTCTCCGTCACTTCTGCGTGATCGACAATTCTGTTTAAAATGTTCGTATCAATTAAGAAATTCTGTCCTAAGCTCTTTTTAAAAGAAAAACCATATTTCTTCAGTATCTCTTTCGTTCTAATCGGTGTCGCAATATCTTTATTCATTCTGTTCCTCCCGCATAACGGTATCGAGCGCACTCATAAAATCACTTTTTTTAATTTGAAACATTTGCAGCCGTTTTTGAAGCTGTTTGCCATTTGTATAGCCGATTTTCAACAGATCACCCAGTCGTTCCCGGCGGCGTTTGGCCGCAGGTCCGCCTATTAGTCCGGCATGAATCAAATCCTCAGCTGAAATGTCACTCGGCTGCGCTTCCATCTCCTCATGCACATTTTCTAAACATGCCCTAATGCTTTCAACCGATGCATGCTCCACACCAATTCCCCGCTTGTTTTTAGGTTTGGCAAGATGCTTTGGCAAAAATGCATGCTTACAGCCGGGTACAGCCTCTGAGATGGTTTTGC
Organism: Bacillus sp. FSL K6-0993; assembly: GCF_037977205.1. Taxonomy (NCBI): domain Bacteria; kingdom Bacillati; phylum Bacillota; class Bacilli; order Caryophanales; family Bacillaceae; genus Bacillus; species Bacillus sp. FSL K6-0993. The sequence continues at coordinate 49,730 of NZ_CP150275.1, read as the reverse complement.
GAATCTTCTCTCCCGGAAAGTCCGGATCCGTTAAAATAATGACGCCTCTGGTCTTCTGGGCCAAACGGATTTGGTCAATCACATGATCATCGATGGCTGAACCATTTGTTTCAATTGTGTCTGCATCAACAGCCAATTTGATGCGGGCCGTATCGTCACGCCCCTCGACCACAATGATCTCTTTAATTTTCATTATTTCCTCCAAGACAAAATAAAAACTTTTGTATATTCATGAAACTTTTTCTTATGTCGAGCGTCTAATAAGCAGAAAATGCACTTTGTCTATTATAACGAAAAAAACAGAGGGCGCAAAACCCTCTGAATACATAAGTATATACTAATTTAAGATTTTAATTTTGACTGTTTTATTTCCCCATCGGTACGCCGATGATTTCTCTGGGAAAAAGACGTCTATCTTGTTCCCTTTAATCGCTGAACCGGTATCTGCAGCAATGGCATATCCATAGCCTTCCACGTGGACTTTGGAGCCTAGCGGAATGACATTTGGATCCACAGCGATGACTTTGGCATTCGGATTATTTTTTAAATTGACGCCTGTCGCTGTATGTCCTGAACAACCGCTGCAGCTTGCCGTATAAGCCGTAGATGATACAGTCATGACTTTGCCTGTTGATTCATTGCTGCGGGACACAACTGTTTTTGAATCACCTGAAGCACTGACCGTTTCAACTTTTGGACTGCTTTGCTTTGTGCCGACAGCAATCACTTTATCTTTGCTTTGTTCAGCTGTTTCTTCTTTTACAAGCTCTCTGGACACTTCTTTACCGTTTTCTTTAACGACTTCGAAATGTTTTTTTAGCTTGCCTTCTTTTCCTTTTTGGACGACCTTTTCTTTCCCTTTTTCAAGAGAAGCGTCTTCTTGCTTTTTCACATCAAACGCAATCTTCTCTTCAACTACATCGGTGACCTTTTCGATACGAGTAATTGTAATATCAGCCTTTCCTTTCGTCAGCTTTGCATCTAACGCAGGCTTGATTTTATCTTCGTCTTTTATGTTCATCTTTTGCTGTTTTAAAAAGTCAGCGACCGTAGTCGAAGTCGTCCAGATCTTCTTTTGTTTCCCTGCATCATTCACAGTAACCTGAAATGCGGGCTCTATGTTAATCTTCATGTCTTTCGAAATATCTGTATCTATTGCGGGATCAATTTGATCTTGTTCTTTCACATCAACATCTTGTTCGTCCAGTAATGCACCGACCGTTTTTGCTGTTGACCATAACGTCTTTTCTTCCCCGTTTATTGTAAGCTTCACAGGTTTTGCAGCCTCATACACAACGTCCATGTCTGCTGTTATCTTTGTCTGTTTAGCAGGTGTGATCTTGTCTTCGTCTCTTGTCTTTATATCAAGCGTCTCCAAAAGATCACCGACTGTATTTGCATGTGTGCGTATATGTTTCTTTTTGCCATTGATAGAAACTGAGACTGATTGTTTCGTCAGCTCATGAGCCGCGTACGCAGTCCCGCTTCCTGCCAAAAGCAAACAAGCAGCAACCAGAATGACTTTGCTTTTGCTAAGCTTTACGGAAAACAGCTTTTTCATTTTTTGTGTGATGAAAAACGCCTCCTTCTCCTCGGAGAGATTATATAGAGTATCTAAAAGGCTGTCAACCCTCCCTTCTCTTTCTCCCAAAAGCTCAGTGTCCTCTTCATTATCCTGAAATACACTGAGAAACGGAAGAAAGACTTGTCGACAAACCTATCCTATGAGGAGAAGAAAGCATGTAGAACTTTTATAGAAAAACGCTGTAAGGGACAAGCTCTTACAAAACCCGCTAGCGTTTTTTGTCAGTTTATACGGAAAAGTCTTTTCGCATTTTCAGTCGTGATGGAAGCAATCTCTTCAAAGGTCATTTCTTTTAATTCGGCGATTTGTTCTGCCACATATTTCACATAGCTTGGCTCATTTCTTTTCCCGCGGAAAGGGTGCGGTGTGAGAAACGGGCAGTCCGTTTCAATCAGCAGCCGGTCATTGGGAATTTCCTTCACTACTTCCTTCGGTTTCTTCGCATTTTTAAATGTCACCGGTCCCCCAAATGATAAATAAAAATTCATTTTCATGCATTCTCTTGCCACTTCCGCACTTCCTGTAAAGCAGTGCATGATTCCGCCCACAGCTTCTGCGCCTTCCTCTTTCAAAATGGTCACGACATCCTCCGTTGCATCACGGTTATGAATGATAATAGGCAAATTGACCTCTTTCGCTAAGGCGATTTGTTTTCTAAACACCTCTTTTTGAATATCTTTAGGTGATTTATCCCAATAATAATCCAGTCCCATTTCCCCTATCGCTACCACTTTCTCATGAGCAGAAAGCTCTTTAATCCACGCTAAGTCTTCCTCTGTCATGTCAATAGCGTCAACAGGGTGCCAGCCAATGGCTGCATAAATAAAATCATATTCCTCAATCATTTCCATCGCACGGGTAATCGTCGGACGGTCAAAACCAACTACGACAATTCGTTCAACTTTTTCAGCTTTTGCCCGTTCAATAACCTCTTCAAGATCAGTATCATATTGTTCTGCATTTAAATGCGCGTGTGTATCAAACAACATAAGTGAAAAACTCCTTTCTTGTCGAAACACAAAAGGTGTTCGACGAATTGTTACACGTGAAACACCTTTTGTTTTATCATTATTTAATTCTTGTGCCTTTTGGTAACGACTGATCGATAGACACGACCTTTAAAACGCCGTCTGCTTCTCCTGCAAGGATCATACCTTGGGAAAGCTCTCCTCTGAGTTTAACCGGTTTTAGATTTGTTACACAAACGAGTTTTTTTCCAACAAGCTCTTCAGGCGTATAATGCTTCGCAATGCCGGATACCACTTGGCGCTTTTCAAAACCCAGATCAAGCTGCAGCTTCAATAAACGGTCTGCTTTTTTCACTGGCTCTGCCTCAATGACCTCAGCTACGCGAAGCTCTACATCCATGAATTGATCAATCGTAATTTCAGGTAAACTATCGACCTCTTGCGGCTCTTCTTCTTTTGTTTCTTCTTTCGCTGGTGCCGAACCTTGCATTTTCCCTTTGATGTAAGCAATTTCTTCTTCTGCCTCTAAACGAGGGAACAATGGCTCGCCTTTTTGTACTTTTGTATCTTTCAGCTGGCCGAAAGTTGTAATGCTGTCCCAAGCTTTTAAAGATTCATCAGTAATGCCCAGCTGCTCGAACATTTTTTCAGGTGTTTTTGTTAAGAATGGCTGAAGCAGTACCGCTGAAATACGCAATGATTCAGCGAGATGATACATAACTGATCGCAATTCTTCTTCTTTTGCCGGATCTTTCGCAAGCACCCATGGAGCTGTCTCATCAATGTATTTGTTTGTGCGGCTGATGAGCTGCCATAAAGTCGAAAGTGCTACCGAGAACTCCATATTTTCCATTGCTTTCTCATAAGCTTTCACTGTTTCTTCAGCAACCGAAGTAAGCGTTTGGTCAAATTCCGTAACAGCACCTTTGTAAGAACCGATTTGTCCGTCAAAATACTTATTAATCATCGCAACAGTACGATTCAATAGATTTCCTAAATCATTCGCTAAATCATAGTTGATTCGCTCAACAAATCCTTCCGGCGTAAATACACCGTCAGATCCGAACGGCACTTCGCGAAGCAGGTAATAGCGAAGCTCGTCTAAACCATAGCGTTCAATTAATGTAACCGGATCTACAACATTTCCTTTTGATTTCGACATTTTTCCGTCTTTCATCAAAAGCCAGCCATGCGCGAATACCTGCTTCGGCAGCGGAAGATCCAGCGCCATCAGCATAATTGGCCAGTAAATAGTATGGAACCGTACAATCTCCTTACCGACTAAATGAACATCGGCAGGCCAATATTTTTGATAAAGCTCATCATTTTCTGTATCATAACCGAGTGCCGTTAAATAGTTAAATAGTGCGTCAATCCAAACATATACAACATGCTTTGGATTTTCCGGCACCTTCACGCCCCAATCAAAAGTGGTGCGTGATACTGCCAAATCCTCAAGTCCAGGTTTGATAAAGTTATTAATCATTTCGTTTTTGCGTGATTCTGGCTGAATGAATGTCGGGTTTTCTTCATAGTATTTCAGAAGACGATCCGCGTATTTCCCCATGCGGAAGAAATAAGATTCCTCTTTGATCAATTCAACTGGGTGACCGCTGTCAGGGCTTTTTCCGCCGATGACCTCTCCCTTTTCATTCCGCTCAATATCAACGAGCTGAGTTTCCGTGTAGAACGTTTCATCAGGGATGCTGTACCAGCCTTCATACTCATCAAGATAGATGTCCCCGTTATCAAGAAGCTTTTGAAACACCTTTTCAATGACAACTTTATGCCGTTTTTCTGTCGTGCGGATAAAGTCGTCGTTTGAGATTTCAAGCTGCTTCCACAGTTTTTGAATATCTGCCGCTGCGCGATCCACATACTCCTGAGGTGTAATGTTTTCCTGTTCAGCTTTTTGCTGGATCTTTTGTCCATGCTCGTCCGTTCCCGTTAAATAGCGAACATCGAATCCTTTTAATCTTTTGTAACGTGCCATTGCATCTCCCGCGACTGTCGTATATGCATGGCCGATATGTAATTTTCCGCTCGGATAATAAATCGGTGTTGTAATGTAAAATGTATTGTTTTCTTGCGGCATCTTGAAACCTCCTAATCAGAATGTCAAAAAGCTCCCGCCCAAAGGACGAGAGCGGCGATAAGTGCAAATCATATATGAATATTATTTATATTTATCCTTTATCTATGATACCATCTTAGCCTTTAAGATCAAGAATATATACATACACCCTGAAAAAGAATAATTAAAATTAAAAATCTTTAATGAAAATAAAAAAAGTCTGTTCGTGTCGAATTTTGTCGTATATAATCAAATGAAATAAAAAACTTTGGTTCGAAAGTCTTGATTTAAAAGGATTTTTAGTAGGATAATAGCTTTATTAAATATTTATAAAATGCTGTTATTTCGGTAGTTTCTAAGACATTACTGACTATAAGAACTAATTCTTACAATCAATAGTAAACAAAATGATTGACGATTATTGGAAACCTTGTTATGCTATGAAGGTAAGGATTTTGTCGAATAATGACGAAGAAAAATATAATTTAAACAAATAAGTATCTCTTGGGAGGAGAATGTTTATGAAATCTACTGGTATTGTACGTAAAGTTGATGAATTAGGACGTGTAGTTATTCCTATCGAACTGCGTCGTACTCTTGGAATCGCAGAAAAAGATGCTCTTGAAATCTATGTTGATGATGAAAAAATCATCCTTAAAAAATATAAACCAAACATGACTTGCCAAGTAACTGGTGAAGTTTCTGATGATAACCTTAAACTTGCAGGCGGTAAATTGGTTCTTAGTAAAGAAGGCGCTGAGCAAATCATCAGCGAAATCCAAAACCAGCTTCAAAACCTTAAATAATCATTTCTTGTACAAAAAACGTTCTTGTTATGACACAAGAACGTTTTTTTATTGCTTAATATGGTAAGCATCGTACACTTCACGCTTTGGTACATTGCGATCGACTGCTGCTTTTTTAATGGCTTCTTTAGAAGTAGCGCCTTTCGAGATGTAATGCTCGACATGTTCTTTCGCAGTGAGGGTTTCCCACCATTGTTCTTCCTCATCTACCTCTTCATTATTACTTCCTTCTACGACAAGACAAAACTCGCCGCGTATCTGATCCTCGTTTGCCCATCCAATGACCTCGGATATGGTTCCTCGGATAAACTCTTCATATTTCTTAGTGAGTTCACGCGTTACAGCAATTTCCCGATCTCCTAATATCTCTGCCATCGCTGACAATGTTTCCTTCAATCTGTGAGGCGCTTCATAAAAAATGATCGTTTCGCGCCGTTTTTTAAGGGCTTCAAGCTCCTTCTTCTTTTCTTTTTTCTGTCTGTTGAGAAAACCGTAAAAGAAAAAAGGCTGCGGTACAATACCTGAAGCAATAAGAGCTGTTAATGCAGCATTTGCCCCCGGCAACGGAACAACATAACCGCCTATATCCGTAAAGTCCTTTACAATTTCCGCTCCGGGATCAGAAATCGTCGGCAGACCGGCATCACTGACAAGAGCAATGTTTTTTCCCGATTTCAGCCATTCAATAATTTTGTGCCCGCTGCTTTCTTTATTGTGTTCGTGATAGCTGACGAGCGGTGTTTCAATTTCATAAACATGACAAAGCTTTTTTGTTTGCCTCGTATCTTCCGCAGCAATCGCATCCACTGATTTCAGCGTGTCAATCGCCCGGAATGTCATATCCTCTAGATTTCCGATTGGGGTTGGGACCAAGTAAAGAATTCCCATGTCCGACTTTCCATTAAAGCTCATTTGGCGCCTTAACATATACAGCCTCCTTGCTGTTCCGCTTTTCTTCTATATAAAGCTCTTTTTTCTTCCGAGTTAGTTTTTTGAAATAATATTCCGCCTGCATAGCTTCTCGCTTTGTTGAAAAGCTCTCGGCAAAAATTAATTCAACCGGACGTCTTACTTTTGTGTACTTTGCGCCCTTTCCATCATTGTGTGTTTTCACTCGTTTATGCAGATCGTTGGTATACCCGGCATACCAGCTATTGTCCTTACATTTCACGACGTAGAAGAAATGGTTATTTGTCTCCATATAAAATGGTCCTGATTTCTTTTGTATATTCATTTTGTTCATCATAAACGAATAAAGGAGGAAGAATTTTCAAATCCGGGCGCCCGCCTTTGATGCCTTCAACCAAAATGGTATTGGCTTCTTTCCCTTGCTTCGGATAGACAAATTGTACACGTTTCGGCTCGATTTGATAAGCCTTCATCAGTTCAAAAATCTCCAGAAGCCTTCCCGGCCGGTGAACAAGAGCTGCTTTTCCCCCTTGCTTGAGCAGCTTGCTGCTGACTGAAATGACATCCTCCAGTGTGCAGTGGATTTCATGTCTTGCGATTCGGAGATGCTCGTTCATGTTTTGTTCAGTTTGTTTCGGCGTTTTAAAATAAGGCGGATTGCAGGTGACAACATCATATCGATTATGTCCAAGTTTCTCCGGCATGTTTTTCAGGTCATCATGTATGATCTGGATCTGATCGTCCAACTTATTATACTCCACGCTGCGAACAGCCATATCATGCAGCCTTTCTTGAATTTCGATTCCCAGAATGTCTGCTTTTGATCTTGTACTGAGCAGCAGCGGCACAATACCATTGCCGGTGCATAAATCAACAATTTTCCCTTTTTGAATCGGAACGTACGCAAATTTGGACAGAAGCACAGCGTCCAACGAAAAAGCAAACACTGTTGGGCTTTGTATGATTTTCATGTCCTCTGCCAGCAAATAATCTAATCTTTCATCATCATGTAATGAAACCATCTTCTTATCCTTTCAGTACCTTTGAAAAAGGCTCCCGTCTTAAGCGGAAGCCTTTTCCCTATTTTTTATTTAAGAATGACAGACAGAAAAGACAATCTTCTTTTCGAACACTACCATAGTGGACATTGCAGATATGAAATCCTTCTTGATACAGACGTGCCAGATTATCATATCCTTCCCCTATATCAGTTTGCTCTGTCTTCTGTGTTTTTGATTCTTTTTTATCAGCTTTGAACTTTTCAATCTGCTGCGTCGTATCGTCCAGCCGTTTGCGCAAATGCTTGTTTTCAAGCTGTAAATGATGATTTTCCTCAATCATCTCACCGATATGCTGCTTCAAATCCCCCAGCTGCCGGTACAGTGAGCCAATTTGTTCTTCTAAGTTAATGACTGTATCAAATAACTCTTTTTTATCCAAGGTTCCACACCTCGTTAATCTGTGGTTTGTGCGGATACGACGCCCTCTTCCAAGAGCTCTTCCCAAGTATATTCTATCACTTTTTCACGGTTTATCAGTTCCACCTGAAGCACCCGTTCCAGAATATTTAGTCCGACGACCTTCGCGGGACCGTTTGCTGTCGTAATCATTTCTCCTATATCCGGAAGCTGTTCTTTTGCCGTCTCATACTCATCGTTCTCATATTTTAGACAGCACATCAATCGTCCGCAAAGACCCGAAATCTTCGTAGGATTTAAAGACAAGTTCTGATCCTTGGCCATTTTAATGGAAACGGGTTCAAAATCTCCAAGGAACGTTGAACAGCAAAGCATTCTTCCGCAAGGACCGATTCCTCCGAGCATTTTTGCCTCATCCCTTACTCCTATTTGGCGCAGCTCAATTCTTGTCTTAAAGATAGATGCCAAATCCTTTACAAGCTCTCTGAAGTCGACTCGGCCGTCAGCAGTGAAGTAAAAAATGACTTTATTGCGATCAAACGTGAATTCAACATCGACCAGCTTCATATCCAAGCCATGCTCAATCACTTTCTTTTGGCAGATATCAAATGCTGATAGTGCTTCCTGTTTATTTTCTTCTACAATGAGAAGATCGCGCTCGTCAGCCACACGTATCACTTTTCGAAGGGGAAGCACCACATCATGCTCATCCACCTGTTTATTTGCAATTACGACCTGGCCGTACTCAACGCCTCTGACAGTTTCTACAATTACGCAGCTGTCATGTTCTATATGAAATCCATTCGGATCAAAATAATATATTTTACCCGCTTTCTTAAAGCGGACACCAATTACATTGTACAAGCTTATCCCTCCTGCAACATTAACACCAAGTGCTCCATTAATCCTTGTACATTCACATTGGAATGAAGCCGTTTCTTTGCTTCTAAAACAGCAAGTATCTGATTCGTAACGCTTTGTTGTGTTGATTGTAGCGCATGCTGTTTTATTGATTGGAATAAGTCTTGATAAATCAATTTATCTTCATTTCCTATTTGGATGGACAACACATCACGATATATCAATAAGAGCATATCAAGACCCATTTCTTGATGGGTTTTTTCTTTGAAAAAGGGCATCCATTGATCTTGAATAAAGAAAAAAGCATGTCCTTTCCGCTGGTGTAGGACTTCATACAATTTTATCACTTTCGCTCTAGACTCTGCAAACTCATCATTTCGACTTAATTCGACTGCTTCTGCTACATTATTGGTCATGTTGGCCAGAAGCCTTGCCATATGAAGCGAGACGTCCTGTTCAATCAGTCTGTCTTCAATTGCTTTCGGCTGCAAAGGCTGAAAAGGAAGGGTTTGGCATCTTGAAATGATGGTATCCAATAACCTTTGGGGCTGCTCAGTGATGAGGACGGCCATTGTGTCTTTGTTCGGTTCTTCTAAAAATTTCAGCAGGCTGTTCGCCGCATTTGCTGTCATTTGATCTGCGTGCGAAATAATATACAGCTTTTTATGCGATTCAAGTCCTGTCTTAGAAAACTCTTCTTGGAGCGCTTGAATTTGCGCCTTTTTGATTGATAAGCCATCAGGCTGAACAAGATGGAGATCAGGATGGTTCCCTGACTCTATCCGTTTACAGTTTCGGCAGCTCTCACAAGGCTCCGCGCCATCCTCCAGACAAAAGAAGCTTTTTGCAAGAAGCAGCGCGGCATCAAGCTTGCCTGTTCCTTTTTTCCCCTCAAACAAATAAGCGTGTGATAGTCTGTCCTTCTCAATACTATTATATAAAAGCTTCATCACTCTGGGCTGAAGCTCGTTCATTTCCTTCCAGGATATTGCCATTGTATCACTCTCTATGTGTAAAGGTTAATTAATAAACCTTTTATTTCGCCAATACGCTCCAGCAAATCAATTGCCGGTTTTTCCTGATCCATCATCTCTTCCGTAAGCTGTATCAATTTGTCATCTATTTCTTTCACAAGTCCCAGCGTTCTGCTGTTCCCGTAAAGGTCAAAGCTTTTCGATGTTTCATGTGAAAGGCCGCTGTCCACAGCTTCTTTGACAAAACGTTTCACAAGTCCTTTAAATCTCGCTAAGTCTTTAAAATTCCGAGATTTCGTTAGCCTTTTTCCGAATGCCTCTATATCAGATAACAGCCTGGTAAGCTGATCTAGCTTCATTTTACTGCTTTGGTTTTCCATTGATGTTTTAAACGATGCTGTGATCTCAGATGTTTTCACAGAGGGAAGCTGCTTATTATCTATAAATGTACGTATATCTTTATTAATTTTCACAGTTTCAAATCCTTAAAATTGATGAAATTCATCGACTGGAAGGACAAATACTGTCGCTCCGCCAACTTCAACTTCGACTGGATAAGGGACATAAGAATCAGCATTTCCGCCCATTGGAGATACAGGGGCAATCATTTGATCACGTTTCTGCCCGTTTTCTTTAATGAGACTCAACGCTTTATTGACGCGTATATCCTCGACACCGATCATAAACGTTGTATTGCCTGATTTAAGAAATCCTCCTGTCGTCGCAAGCTTTGTGACTCTGAAGTTGTGATCCGTTAAGGTTTTCAAAAGTCTGTTGCTGTCCTGATCTTGTACAACTGCCACTATCAATTTCATCTGTGAAGGCCTCCTTTAGATTGGAAACAACGTGATCTCGTTTACATTATTATATCAACTATTGGGAAACAGGTCACAATTGAATTTTTTTTAACGCTTCATCGATCACCTTTAGAACATCCTGAACGACGAGGTCTTTGGATTGCCCGGCATCAACTGAATGAAATCTTTCCGGAAATCGCTTCATCAGCTCTTGATAACCTTCTTGTACTTTTGTATGAAAGTCCAGTTTTTCTAAATCGAGCCTGTTTTTCTCCCGTGAGCCATTTGCGTAAATACGCTTCAGTCCTTCTTCCGGATCAATTGAAAAATAAACCGTTACATGGGGCATCATATCTCCAATGGCAAATTCATTAATGGACAGAACCTCATCAATTCCAAGTCCTCTTGCATATCCTTGATAAGCAAGAGAACTGTCTATGAATCTGTCGCAAAGAACGATAAACCCCTGTTCTAAAGCAGGTTTTACTTTTTCAACTAAATGCTGGCGTCTTGCAGCCGCATATAAGAGAGCTTCTGTTTTTGAGTCCATTAATGTATTGTTCTCATTCAGAATAACCTCTCGAATTTGTTCTGCAATATCTATTCCGCCTGGCTCTCGAGTTGCCATAACCTGAAGGCCTTCTGCTGTCAGTATGTTTTTGATCTCCTGCAGAACAGTCGTTTTTCCCGCACCTTCAGGACCTTCGAATGTAATAAATAAACCGCTCATGATTTCTCCTCTTCTATATAAACAAGTAGTTGTTTCTCTTTGATTTTCATATTCCCTTGAACATGCGTTTTCATGCTGATCAAGCGGCTGAGCTTTTGCACACTTTCTTTTGTTATTCTTTCTCCCGCCATAATCATCGGGATACCCGGAGGATAAGGGATGATATCTTCTGCATTCAGCCGGCCAGCTGCTTCCTCAAAGTCCACATATTCTTTCTTAAACGAATGTAAGACCTTTTTTGGATAAGGCAAGACAGTAACAGGCTGCACTCCCCATTCTGCAGAAACAAACGTCTGATCCGGAGGCGTTTTCTCAATCTCTTCATCAATGCTTCTAATGGTTTCAGCATTTATTCTCCGTTTTCCTCCCAATGGGAGAACGAGCAGTACTTGATTTTCATCAGCAAGCTCAGTGAATATGTTGGCACGCTCTAATATGCTTTGCAGCGTATAGCCAGAATGCCCGCGTTTTGAACGAATTGTGAGCTTTAGTGGATCCGTGATGATCAGTGGATTAGCAGGGTTAACAGCTTCTGCATTTGTAAGTGAATCAAACGTTTGTTTAAGTATTTGTATCCGCTGCAGAATGTCAGAAAGCTTTTGTTCTTCTATAATATGCTGTACATAAGCGCGGGCAATATCTAACGAAGCCATAATCGGATAAGACGGGCTGCTGCTTTGTAATCGGTTTAAATACTCTGCCACCCGATCCCTGTTAATCCTGCAGCTGCTGTTGAGATGCAAATAAGAACCCATCGTCATGGCAGGCAACGTTTTGTGGGCCGACTGAACAACAATATCTGCCCCCATTTTTAAAGCTGAGACCGGAAAAGGCTCACCTAAAATAAAATGTGCGCCATGCGCTTCATCGACCAAAACAGGTATCCCGTAATGATGGGCTTCAGTAATGATCTCAGTCAAATCAGCACTATGTCCGTAATATGTCGGATTGGTCAGTACCAAGCCTTTCGCATCTGGATATGCTGCCAGGGCCTCTTTAATTGTTCCAAGCGGAACATGCGTAGGCACATGCATCGCTGAATCAACGTCAGGTGCAAGATAAACCGGATCAGCACCGGCCAAATCAACAGCATGGAATACAGATTTATGACAGTTTCTTTGAACCAGAATTGTATCACCAGGTTCACAAACAGATAAAATCATCGCTAAGTTTCCGACAGTCGTACCATTTACCAGAAAAAAACTTTCCGCCGATCCATATAATTGACTGGCAAGCTCCTGAGCTTCCTTAATCACCCCAGAAGGATGATGGAGATCATCCAGTCCTGCCAGTTCAGTTACATCAATGGTGAGAAGCGGATCGAATATTGACTTAGCGTCATCAAAAAAGACATCTCCATTGTGATGTCCCGGAACATGAAATGAATGAGAATTTCTTCTCGCATGTTGAATTAATGCTTTATATAAAGGTGTGTTCATGAAAACAATCCTTTGAATGTGTCTTCTTACACCTTATTATATCGTGCCTCTGAGAGAACTTAAAGCCAGACTTACTGGTAACTATCTTTCCTTTATTGTAAGCAGCTTTTGTTTCAGGTCGCCTTCCATCATCATAAGCTCTTCTTCTGCCTGACGGCGTTTGATTCGTCCTTCTTCTTGTATAGTCAGTGTTTCTTCAAGCGTGCTTATTAAGCTTTCCTGCACCTTCTTCAGGGTATCTATATCAACAAGACCTCTTTCATTTGCCCGTGCAGTTTCAATTGTATTGGTTTTTAAAAGCTCCGCATTTTTCAGCAAAAGCTCATTGGTTGTATCAGATACTTTCTGTTGTGCTTCCACTGCATTGCGCTGCCTTAAAAGCGTCAGTGCAATGGCAACTTGATTTTTCCATAGCGGAATCGCTGTCACAATGGATGACTGGATCTTTTCAGCTAACGCTTGGTTTGTATTTTGAATCAGCCTGATTTGCGGCGCACTTTGGATTGTAATTTGCCTGCTCAGCAGCAAATCGTGCACCCTTTTATCTAACCGATCAGCAAATTGAATCAAATCATTTACTTCTTGAACGGCCATTTGGTTATGATCACTCGATTCAGCCTGTTGCTTCAGTTTAGGAATTGTTTTTGTTTTTAATTCCTCCAGCTTCAGTTCTCCTGCAGCAATATAAACATTCAGCGCTGCGAAATACTCTTTATTTTTTTCATATAACTGCTCTAATAGCTTATTGTCACTGATTAAAGCATTTTTAGAGTGCTCCAGCTTCAAGCTGATTCTGTCTATCTGCACGCTGGTCTTTTGGTATTTAGACAGCACCTCTTGAAGAGAACTTGATACTCTTCCAAACATGCGTGCCAAAAAACCCTTTTTCTTAGATTGGAGATCATCAGGATTTACTTGCTCCAGCTTTTTCATCAGCTCTCCAAGTATTTCGCCAATCTCCCCGACATCCTTCTTTTGAACATGATTAATCATATCATGAGAAAAGTTCAGCAGTTTAGATTGAGCTTGTGAACCGTATAAGACAATGCTTTGCATATTTTTATGGTCAATCTGTCCAGCAAGCTGAATTGCTTTTTCCTTGTTTTCCTCAGGAAGAACATCAACAAGCCGTACTTGCTCTTTCTCTGCTTTTACAGCCTCCGAACCTGGTATCTCTATGTTACCACCAAAAGGATCTGCCAATAATTCATCTATATGAAGGTCGCTTTGGTCTCGGTTCATCGCTCTTACCCTCTTCCCTTATTTCTTTAATGAATGTTTTGCTGCATCTAATTCAAACTGCAAATCGTCAATTTCATCACCCATTACTTGAGTTAAATCTTCCTCTAAACGCTTGGTCAATTCAGTAAGAGTTATGCGTGTCTCACTTAACGACATCGACAGTTCTTTGCTTTTTTTTGGGTGAGATGATAGAAAAGCATACTTCTCTGTCAATTCAACAATCGAATCGAGAGTTTGATAAAAAAAACGTTCTGCCTGATAAAACCGCTTTGGCTCTTTTTTGGTGAGGAGATAAATCCTTCTCACAATCCTTAGCATTTCTGCATTTTGCTTAAACATTTGAATGCTTTTAGCCTGAAACAAGGCTTTCCTAAGACGGATCATTTTCTGCCTTGCTTCCTCTAAGTTTTTCTTAATGTAAGCATACTCTCTTCCTGTCAATTCATGCTTTTTAAGAAATAACCGTCTTGCATTCCAGATGCCAGCTATATATACGGCTGCTCCAGAAGCAAGCCCATAAACAAAAGATAAAAAAAGCGACTGGTTTAAACCGAAAAAGCTCAATATTCCTATGAAAACAAAAGTCGCACTGCTAGTTAAACTCCACATCAAAAAGTGAAAAAATCTCTGCATGAGATAATCGACTCCTGTGTCTATACTCTGTTTTAATATTATTATCTACTACGTTCAATCCTTAAACAAGTTTCATCTTCTTTTTATTATTAAGAGTATAAAAAAAGACCTTTTCAGGTCTATGAATATAATGGCGGTGTATGAATGCTCTTTAGTTTTTTTACGTAAAACGCATAGTCAGGATCAGAAGTTGATGTAGAAATTACTTTTCTCTCACAATCTAAGCATATGAATTTCTTATAAAGATGAATGCCTCTATTCTTCTCTTGATCACAAATCACACATGTATGATTA
>NZ_CP150275.1:0-32500 GCF_037977205.1 Bacillus sp. FSL K6-0993 | reverse complement strand
TTCAACGTGCGTGGGTTCGGGCCTCCATTCAGTGTTACCTGAACTTCACCCTGGACATGGGTAGATCACCTGGTTTCGGGTCTACGACCACGTACTCATGCGCCCTATTCAGACTCGCTTTCGCTGCGGCTCCGCATCTTCTGCTTAACCTTGCACGGGATCGTAACTCGCCGGTTCATTCTACAAAAGGCACGCCATCACCCGTTAACGGGCTCTGACTACTTGTAGGCACACGGTTTCAGGATCTCTTTCACTCCCCTTCCGGGGTGCTTTTCACCTTTCCCTCACGGTACTGGTTCACTATCGGTCACTAGGGAGTATTTAGCCTTGGGAGATGGTCCTCCCGGATTCCGACGGAATTTCACGTGTTCCGCCGTACTCAGGATCCACTCAGGAGAGAACGAAGTTTTGACTACAGGGCTGTTACCTCCTATGGCGGGCCTTTCCAGACCTCTTCATCTACCTCGTTCTTTTGTAACTCCGTACAGAGTGTCCTACAACCCCAAGAGGCAAGCCTCTTGGTTTGGGCTGATCCCGTTTCGCTCGCCGCTACTCAGGGAATCGCATTTGCTTTCTCTTCCTCCGGGTACTTAGATGTTTCAGTTCCCCGGGTCTGCCTTCTCATATCCTATGAATTCAGATATGGATACCACTCCATTACGAGTGGTGGGTTTCCCCATTCGGAAATCTCCGGATCAAAGCTTGCTTACAGCTCCCCGAAGCATATCGGTGTTCGTCCCGTCCTTCATCGGCTCCTAGTGCCAAGGCATCCACCGTGCGCCCTTTCTAACTTAACCGTTAAAAAGAATCACTATGTGATATCTTGTATTACTAATTGAATGTGATGTCTACTGTTATCTAGTTTTCAAAGAACACGTTGGTGGAGCCTAGCGGGATCGAACCGCTGACCTCCTGCGTGCAAAGCAGGCGCTCTCCCAGCTGAGCTAAGGCCCCGTTATATAAGATGGTGGGCCTGAGTGGACTCGAACCACCGACCTCACGCTTATCAGGCGTGCGCTCTAACCAGCTGAGCTACAGGCCCATCTTAACTTATTTAAGGAACAAAGTTCCTTCAAAACTAAACAAGACAGGGAACGTTCTGTTTATAAGACCCAAGGTCTTATATTCCGTATAATATCCTTAGAAAGGAGGTGATCCAGCCGCACCTTCCGATACGGCTACCTTGTTACGACTTCACCCCAATCATCTGTCCCACCTTCGGCGGCTGGCTCCTAAAAGGTTACCTCACCGACTTCGGGTGTTACAAACTCTCGTGGTGTGACGGGCGGTGTGTACAAGGCCCGGGAACGTATTCACCGCGGCATGCTGATCCGCGATTACTAGCGATTCCAGCTTCACGCAGTCGAGTTGCAGACTGCGATCCGAACTGAGAACAGATTTGTGGGATTGGCTTAACCTCGCGGTTTCGCTGCCCTTTGTTCTGTCCATTGTAGCACGTGTGTAGCCCAGGTCATAAGGGGCATGATGATTTGACGTCATCCCCACCTTCCTCCGGTTTGTCACCGGCAGTCACCTTAGAGTGCCCAACTGAATGCTGGCAACTAAGATCAAGGGTTGCGCTCGTTGCGGGACTTAACCCAACATCTCACGACACGAGCTGACGACAACCATGCACCACCTGTCACTCTGCCCCCGAAGGGGACGTCCTATCTCTAGGATTGTCAGAGGATGTCAAGACCTGGTAAGGTTCTTCGCGTTGCTTCGAATTAAACCACATGCTCCACCGCTTGTGCGGGCCCCCGTCAATTCCTTTGAGTTTCAGTCTTGCGACCGTACTCCCCAGGCGGAGTGCTTAATGCGTTAGCTGCAGCACTAAGGGGCGGAAACCCCCTAACACTTAGCACTCATCGTTTACGGCGTGGACTACCAGGGTATCTAATCCTGTTCGCTCCCCACGCTTTCGCTCCTCAGCGTCAGTTACAGACCAGAGAGTCGCCTTCGCCACTGGTGTTCCTCCACATCTCTACGCATTTCACCGCTACACGTGGAATTCCACTCTCCTCTTCTGCACTCAAGTTCCCCAGTTTCCAATGACCCTCCCCGGTTGAGCCGGGGGCTTTCACATCAGACTTAAGAAACCGCCTGCGAGCCCTTTACGCCCAATAATTCCGGACAACGCTTGCCACCTACGTATTACCGCGGCTGCTGGCACGTAGTTAGCCGTGGCTTTCTGGTTAGGTACCGTCAAGGTACCGCCCTATTCGAACGGTACTTGTTCTTCCCTAACAACAGAGCTTTACGATCCGAAAACCTTCATCACTCACGCGGCGTTGCTCCGTCAGACTTTCGTCCATTGCGGAAGATTCCCTACTGCTGCCTCCCGTAGGAGTCTGGGCCGTGTCTCAGTCCCAGTGTGGCCGATCACCCTCTCAGGTCGGCTACGCATCGTTGCCTTGGTGAGCCATTACCTCACCAACTAGCTAATGCGCCGCGGGTCCATCTGTAAGTGGTAGCCGAAGCCACCTTTTATGTTTGAACCATGCGGTTCAAACAACCATCCGGTATTAGCCCCGGTTTCCCGGAGTTATCCCAGTCTTACAGGCAGGTTACCCACGTGTTACTCACCCGTCCGCCGCTAACATCAGGGAGCAAGCTCCCATCTGTCCGCTCGACTTGCATGTATTAGGCACGCCGCCAGCGTTCGTCCTGAGCCAGGATCAAACTCTCCGATAAAGTAGTTTGACTGACTACGCACATCGCTGTGCGATTTATAAAAATGAATTAACAGGTACGTTTTGTCTTGTTTAGTTTTCAAAGAACTTTGTTTACCGCTCGTTTAAGCGACTTTATTATCATAACATTTACCGCCGCTACTGTCAACAACTTTTTAACATTTTCTTTTCGAAAAAGCTGTTCGTCATCAGCGACGTATATTAGAATAACACCTTCAATTGTCTAAGTCAATACATAATATCAATTAAATGATAAATTGCTTAATAACGACTAACGCAGCTATTCCGGGTACCCCTAAAATTCCGCTGATAGCTGTTGTAACCAGATTAATCGGCACATGAATGCCAAGACTGCCGCCAAACATATTTACACAAACCAGCAGCAAAGCACCTGCCACAAATTTAACAGCTGTGATGCCCATCCACTTTAAAGGCTTTGCAGCTGAACCTGATAAAAAAAGAAGAATAACCAGTCCTAAAATAATCCCAATAATAAAAATAGGCTCCATGAATCTTCTCATCTCCTTCGCTTGTTCTAGTACAAGCTTATGAGAAGATCCAGGAGTTTAGACCACTTACTTCCACCGGCTGATTTTTAAATTTCGCTGCTTCGCTTCCCTTAAGTAAAAAAAATACTTCGCTTCAGCTACTTTCAGTTCGTATAACACTTCAGCAGACGGTTCTAAGCTTTTTTCAACCAGCTTTTTTTGCCTGTTCCACTCTTCCTTTTGCTTAAAAAGCTGCTCGGTTAGTTTTTCATCAAACTCTCTTCTTAATGTTTTCTTGCGAAGAAAACCCATGGATCGCTTTTTCCTCCTTACAATTCACGTCTTCCTTCAAGTGCTTTAGAAAGAGTGACCTCGTCAGCATATTCCAAGTCACCGCCGACGGGCAGTCCGTGGGCAATACGGGAGAGCTTAATACCAGACGGCTTGAGGAGCCTAGATATATACATCGCCGTTGCTTCCCCTTCTATATTAGGGTTTGTCGCGAGAATCACTTCTGTCACTTGATCATCCTGTAATCGTTTTAACAATTCTGGTATTTTAATATCCTCCGGTCCGATGCCGTCCATTGGAGAAATAGCGCCGTGAAGAACGTGATACTGTCCGTTGTATTCCTTCATTTTCTCCATAGCGATAACATCCTTAGGGTCTTGCACAACACAGATAACAGACTTATCCCTGCGCGTATCTTCACATATATAGCAAGGGTCCTGATCTGTAATATGCCCGCAAACTGAACAATATGTCAGGTTGCGTTTCGCATTTACTAATGCTTTCGCAAAATCTAATACTACATCTTCTTTCATACCTAGAACAAAAAAAGCCAGACGAACCGCTGTTTTCGGTCCGATCCCTGGCAATTTCATAAAGCTGTCAATCAGCTTTGATATTGGTTCAGGATATTGCATGTTCTTTTATCCCCCTAGAATAAACCTGGCATGTTCATTCCCTTTGTAAATTGACCCATTGTTTCGTTTGTGATTTCGTCAACTTTTTTCAAAGCTTCATTCGTTGCAGCAAGCACTAAATCTTGAAGCATATCAATATCTTCAGGATCAACGACTTCTTCTTTGATGATAACATCCAGGATTTCTTTTTGGCCGTTTGCTTTTACTGTTACCATACCGCCGCCTGCAGTTCCTTCAACAACCTTTTCTGCAAGCTCTTCTTGAGCCTTCGCCATGTCCTTTTGCATTTTTTGCATTTGTTTCATCATTTTTTGCATATTACCCATTCCGCCACGCATAGCATTCACTCTCTTTCATTTTGTTAGTCTTTTATTTCAATTAGATCCGCTCCAACAAGCTTTTTCGCTTCGGCAATAAGCGGGTCTTCTTCAGCCGGTTCATTTGATCCTTCATTTTCCTGCTGATGATCTTCTAAAAATTCTTCTCTTATTTTACCCCATTGTGCTTCTGGAACGCCAATCAAATCCATTCTTTTTCCGAGCATCGATTCTAAAATCTGCTCAAGATTAGTCCGGACTCCGTTGTTATCCTCAGCGACCATTTTACAATGAATTTCATATTTGAATTTCAGAACAAATGCCGCCGATCCGGCAGCCACAGGTTCACTGTCATTCAGCAAAGCGGCATGTGATACTTTGTTTTGCTGTTTGAGATGAGCAAGAAGCTTGCCCCAACTGTTTCTGAGCAGATCAAGATCCGGTCTTGTGGCTTCCTTCAAAATCTCATGAATTCTGCCTACTGGCGCTTTGTAATTGGATTTCCCGCCCTTTGGCACACGCGGCGCTTCTTTTTTCGGGCTTTCCGCAGCTGCTTTTATGCCCGTTGTTTTGAGCCGCTCTACTTCCTGTTCGAGCTGCTGGATTTTTTTCATCAGCATATCCACTTCCGGGAGATCAGCAGCAGATTGATGTGAGGTTTGGCAAATCTTCACAACGGCCACTTCGAAAAAGATACGCGGATGATTTGTCCATTTCATTTCCTGATGGCTCTTGTTCAGAATATCAATCATTTCATATAGGGCCTGAGCCGGAATTTGTTCACTTAGTTCCCGGAACGTTTCATCGACTTTTACTTTCTCAAGCACTCCCTCTAAGCCAGGGGCTGTCTTGTACAGCAGCATGTCCCTGAAATAGAAAATCATATCTTCTATCAGCTTAGCTGGATCTTTTCCTTGCTGAAGCAATTCATTTAATGTTTCCAGTGCGTCAGAAACGTTTTTATCATGCAGGGATTGTGCAAGCTTCCCGATATATAATTGAGAAACAGCACCCGTAATTAAAAGCGCATCTTCGACTTTCAGGATATCGCCGCTGAATGATATGGCCTGATCAAGAAGGCTCAGGGCATCCCTCATCCCTCCGTCTGCAGCACTCGCGATGATATCCAGCGATCCTTCCTCCACTTGCAGCTGTTCAGCATCAACAATTTTATTCATGCGGCCTACAATCGCTTGGGAGGTAATTCGTTTAAAGTCAAAACGCTGACATCTAGAGATAATGGTTAAAGGAATTTTGTGCGGTTCAGTTGTTGCTAATATGAAAATACAATGCTCAGGCGGCTCTTCTAATGTTTTTAGTAATGCATTAAAAGCGCCGATAGAAAGCATATGCACCTCATCTATGATATATACCTTATATGTGACGGCCGATGGGGCAAACTTCACTTTATCGCGAATGTCACGAATCTCATCAACACCGTTATTAGAAGCGGCGTCAATTTCTATGACATCGGATATTGACCCGTTTGTTATCCCTTTACAGGCCGCACATTCGTTGCATGGCTCATCAACAGGAGCATGTTCACAGTTGACAGCCTTAGCAAATATTTTGGCTGCACTGGTTTTTCCGGTTCCTCTTGGCCCGGAAAACAGATAGGCGTGAGAAAACTTTTTTTGCAAAAGGGCATTTTGCAGCGTTTTTGTAATGTGTTCTTGTCCGACCACATCTTCAAAGCGCTGAGGCCTGAATACTCGATATAAAGCTTGGTAACTCACGGGTTTGCCCTCCTCCGTTATTCATCATTCCCATTATACATGAACCTTGTTTCGATTCCAAAAGCTCTTTTTACATAACAAAAAACTCACCTAATGTTAGGTGAGTCTGAAAATTTGATGATTGATTTACCGTGCACCTTCTGTCGATTCGCTACCCTAAGCGTTACTTAAGCAGTTAGCTCGGCCCAGGCAACCCTGCGGCACATGAGAGGTTTCACTTAATGCTGCTTCCTTCCGGACCTGACATGGTTCATGAATTCCCATTGCGCAGGACCCAAACGTCAACACCACTTACTTAAGGCAGGCCTTAAAGTAAACGAACCTCGAGAAGGGATTCGGCCCTGCTAGAGCGGATTGCAGGTACAGGGCACCGCTACCTCCCCGCTTAGCACGGCAAAATAAATATCAAATTTTATGTTGCATCTATTACGATGCACACTTAAGTATATCTGTTTCCCCTAAAAATTGCAACCGTACTATTCAGACAAGTTTTTCCTGGCGGCTTTCTTCTTTTTTCTTAGTTCTCTGAAAAACGCACTGAGCATTCCGCCGCATTCTTCCTCAAGCACACCGCTCACCACTTCAGCCTGATGATTAAAGCGATCCTCCTGAAGAAGGTTCATTAGCGTGCCTGAACAGCCGCCTTTCGGATCAAATGCGCCAAAAACCACTTTTTCCACTCGAGAAAGTACGACTGCACCAGCACACATTGGACAAGGCTCAAGCGTCACATAAAGAGTCGCACCCTCCAGCCGCCATGTTCCCAGTGCCTTACACGCTTCATCAATTACAAGCATTTCTGCATGGGCAATAGATCGCTGTTCAGTCTCTCTTAAATTATGTGCACGCGCTATAATTTCATCATTAACGACAAGCACCGCACCTATCGGCACTTCACCTTTCTCTTCAGCCTTTTTCGCTTCTTTAATTGCTTCTTTCATATAAAGTTCATCTTGTGTCATAAGGATAAGCTCTCTTTTCAAAGTTTTTTCATTGCCTAAAAAGGCTACATATTAACTATAACTGAAACGGAAAGGAGACTGTCGATTGTCCAAAGCAGATACAGCCCTTCTCATTGTAGACATGATCAATAATTTTGAATTCGATATGGGAGAAACCCTCGCTAAAAAAACAGAAAAAATCGTTCCTCATATTTTATCATTAAAGGAGCACGCGAGACAAAATGAATGGCCGATTATTTACATCAATGATCATTATGGACTTTGGCAAGCTGACATTAAAAACATTCAGCAAGAATGCACAAATGAAAGAAGCAAGGATATCATCACAAAGATAGCTCCGGAAGATGCTGATTATTTTTTAATCAAACCAAAACATTCCGCTTTCTACGAAACTGCACTTCACACCCTTCTTACTGAGTTGCAGGTGAGACATATTATCTTAACAGGTATAGCCGGCAATATATGTGTGCTGTTTACTGCTAATGACGCTTATATGAGGGAATACAGCATCACGATTCCTAAGGACTGTATCGCGTCAAACAGTGACGAAGATAACGAATTCGCCTTAACCATGATGGAGAATGTTCTTTTCGCAGAAATTACGACGGAAGAACAAATTACAGAAAAGTAAACATGATCAGCGCTTTTCTTTCATACATTGATAGCGATATGAAAGGAGGCGTTTTTCATTCAAATTTATGTTGTAAAACAAGGCGACACTCTTTCTGCTATCGCTTCACAATACAGAACAACCGCAAATGAGATCACTGAAACGAATGAAATACCGAATCCCGACAGCCTTGTTGTCGGACAAACCATTGTCATTCCAATAGCTGGCCAGTTCTATGATGTGAAGCGAGGTGATACCCTGACATCCATCGCCCGGCAGTTCAATACAACAGCAGCCGAGCTCGCAAGGGTTAACCGCATCCAGTTAAATACCGTGCTTCAGATTGGTTTCCGTTTATACATCCCACCAGCTCCTAAACGAGACATCGAATCAAATGCTTATTTGGAGCCCCGAGGAAATCAAGTCAGCGAAAATCTCCAGCAGGCGGCCAGAGAAGCGTCACCCTACTTAACGTACCTTGGCGCATTCAGCTTCCAGGCACAGCGTAACGGAACCTTAGTCGCACCGCCTTTAACGAATTTAAGGAGCATTACAGAGAATCAAAACACGGCATTGATGATGATTATAACGAACCTAGAAAACCAGGCATTCAGCGATGAACTCGGCCGGATCCTTTTGAACGACGATACTGTAAAAAGAAGACTTTTAAATGAAATAGTCGAGAATGCAAAAAGATATGGTTTCTATGATATTCATTTTGACTTTGAATATTTGCGGCCTGAGGATAGAGAAGCCTATAACCAATTTCTCCGCGAAGCAAGGGATCTTTTCCATCGAGAAGGCTTAGAAATTTCTACGGCGCTTGCCCCAAAAACAAGCGCAACACAGCAGGGCAGATGGTACGAAGCCCATGATTACAGAGCCCATGGCCAAATCGTCGACTTTGTTGTTCTCATGACATATGAATGGGGCTATAGCGGCGGGCCGGCTCAAGCTGTTTCTCCAATCGGGCCTGTTCGGGATGTCATAGAATATGCTTTGACTGAAATGCCTGCGAATAAAATTGTCATGGGCCAGAATTTATATGGGTATGACTGGACACTGCCATACACAGCTGGCGGAACTCCGGCAAGAGCAATAAGCCCTCAACAAGCCATTGTCATTGCCGATCAAAACAATGCAGAAATTCAGTATGACCAAACCGCTCAGGCCCCTTTCTTCCGCTATACTGATGCAGAAAACAGAAGACACGAGGTATGGTTCGAGGATGCCCGCTCGATTCAAGCAAAATTCAATCTGATTAAAGAGCTGAATTTAAGAGGCATCAGCTATTGGAAGCTGGGTCTTTCCTTTCCGCAAAACTGGCTGCTGCTGTCTGATCAATTTAATGTTGTCAAAAAGACGTTTCGATAATTTGGAAACGTCTTTTTTTCATGGGGGCACCCAAGGGTTGTGATACAATATGAAGGTCGGTAACTGACGCACGTTTTTCAGATATAAGGAGGATTCCGATGAATACAGCCCCTTTTATTGCAATAGAAGGTCCTATCGGGGCAGGAAAAACAACTCTCGCAACGATGCTCTCACAAGAATTCGGATTCCCTATGATCAATGAGATTGTAGAGGATAACCCGTACCTTGATAAGTTTTATGACAATATAGAGGAATGGAGCTTCCAGCTCGAGATGTTTTTTCTTTGTCACAGATACAAACAGCTTGAAGACACCAGTGATCACTTTTTAAAAAAGGGACAGCCTGTAATAGCTGATTATCATATTTATAAAAATGTGATTTTTGCGGAACGCACCTTGTCTCCACATCAGCTGGAAAAATACAAAAAGATATATCACCTGCTAACGGATGATCTGCCAAAGCCGAATTTCATCATTTACATAAAGGCCAGTCTGCCTACATTGCTACACCGCATTGAAAAACGCGGGCGCCCCTTTGAGAAAAAAATTGAAACTAGCTATTTGGAGCAGCTGATTTCAGATTATGAAGTCGCCATCAAGCAGCTGCAGGAAGCAGACCCTGAACTTACAGTGTTAACCGTAGATGGTGATTCAAAGGATTTCGTTTTGAATAAGAGCGACTTTGAACGCATTGCCGCCCATGTAAAGGAGCTTATCGTATGAAGGAACATCATATCCCTAAGAATTCAATTATTACAGTAGCAGGAACAGTAGGTGTCGGAAAATCGACTTTAACAAAAACTTTAGCTAAACGGCTTGGATTTAAAACATCTTTGGAGGAAGTCGATCATAATCCATACTTGGAAAAGTTCTATCATGATTTTGAACGTTGGAGCTTTCACCTTCAAATTTATTTCTTAGCTGAACGCTTCAAAGAACAGAAAACAATTTTTGAAGCCGGCGGAGGTTTTGTACAGGATCGTTCGATTTATGAAGATACAGGAATTTTCGCAAAAATGCATGCTGACAAAGGGACAATGTCAAAGGTTGATTATAAGACTTACACAAGCCTTTTCGAAGCAATGGTAATGACACCGTATTTCCCACACCCAGATGTGTTGATCTATTTAGAAGGAGATCTGGAGAACATTTTAAACCGGATTGAACAACGCGGCCGTGAGATGGAGCTTCAGACAAGCAGGTCTTATTGGGAAGAAATGCATACACGCTACGAGAACTGGATAAGCGGTTTTAATGCCTGCCCTGTTTTAAAACTTCGCATTGAAGATTATGATCTGCTGAACGATGAAAACTCGATTGAAAATATTGTAGATCAAATTGCTTCAGTTATTCATGATAATCAAAAAAAGTGAATCTCAGTCGAGATTCACTTTTTCTTTAAAATAAAAAATCCGCCGCACCGAATGCAACGGACAAAACAATCTCCAATATATGCTTGTGTTTCATTAGAATTAAAATCAATATGGCGGAGGAAGAGGGATTCGAACCCCCGCGGGCTTTGACACCCCTGTCGGTTTTCAAGACCGATCCCTTCAGCCGGACTTGGGTATTCCTCCGTATCGACAAGACTTACTATATCACGTATGTTCTCGTGTGGTCAAGCATTTTTAAAAACTTTTTTTGTTTTTATGAAAATGCCGTGTTTACATAAGCAAAAAGGCGCACCTTGTCAGGCCGCCTTTCCATAATTTACGGTTTCATTACTTCTCTATTCCCCATATAAGGACGAAGCACTTTCGGAATCACAACGCTTCCGTCTTCCTGCTGATAATTTTCTAATATAGCGGCAACTGTTCTTCCAACCGCCAGTCCTGAACCGTTCAGTGTGTGTACGTGCTCAGGCTTGCCTTTCGCTTCACGTCTGAAACGAATATTCGCACGTCTCGCCTGGAACGCTTCAAAGTTGCTGCAAGAAGAAATTTCTCGATATGTGTCTTGGCTCGGTATCCAAACTTCGATATCGTATTTTTTCGCAGCCGTAAAGCCTAAGTCACCCGTACACATGCTCATGACACGGTATGGAAGCTCAAGCAGCTGAAGAACCCGTTCTGCTTGGTTTGTAAGCTTCTCTAATTCTTCATAAGAATCTTCAGGCTTCACAAACTTTACAAGCTCAACTTTATTAAATTGGTGCTGACGAATTAATCCGCGTGTGTCACGTCCTGCTGAACCAGCTTCAGAACGGAAGCAAGCACTGAATGCCGCATAGTTGATCGGCAGGCTGTCACCTGAAAGGATTTCATCGCGATGCATGTTTGTAATCGGCACTTCCGCCGTTGGAATTAAGAAATAATCTTCTTCCCTGATTTTAAATGCATCCTCTTCAAATTTAGGAAGCTGCCCCGTTCCCGTCATGCTTGCGCGGTTTACCATATATGGCGGGATCACTTCAGTGTAGTTATACTCATCAACATGCAGATCAAGCATAAAGTTATAAAGCGCACGCTCCAGACGAGCACCTAAGCCTTTATAGAACACGAAACGGCTTCCTGTTACTTTGGCGGCACGTTCAAAATCCAGAATACCCAGCTCATCCGCAATATCCCAGTGCGGCTTCGGCTCATAAGCAAATGAAGGCTTTTCACCCCATTTACGCACTTCTACGTTGTCGTCTTCTGTTTCACCGACAGGTACAGACTCATGCGGAATATTTGGGATTGAGAGAAGGATTGTATCAAGCTCAGCTTCCACTGTCCGTAATTCTTCATCAAGCTTTTTAATTTCCTCGCCGACTTCACGCATTTCTTTAATAATGTGATCCGCGTCTTTTTTCTCACGCTTCAGCACAGCAACCTGCTGAGAAACTTCATTTCGTTTTCCTTTTAACTCTTCAACCTTGCCGATAAGCTCTCTTCGTCTATCATCCAGCGCCTCAAACTTATCAAAATCAGTTAAGTCTTCGCCTTTGTGTACAAGCTTTGCTTTAATTTCTTGAAAATTTGCTCTCAGCATTTTCGTATCAAGCATGCGAAACACTCCTTTTTTTATTGATTTGTCGAAAATAAAAAGAGCCCTCATCCCCATAAAGGGACGAGAGCTCTCGCGTTGCCACCCTGATTGAAAACAAATCAAAGACTCGTTTTCCACTTTCAAACATAACGGTTATCCCGTAAATGCCTACTTGTTTCAGCATTTCGCTCAAGGATGGATTCAGACAGCATCTTTCACCGATTCGCACCAACCATCGGCTCTCTTAGAAAGAGAGGCTCCCTACTAGTTCCTATCAACGCTTTTCGATCTTTATTTGTGCTTATAATGTACTATAAGTTTCCACAGCTTTCAACTGTTTTATACAAGTGCCTTCTGCTTGTATTCCTCAACCATTTCAACAAACAGCTGTGTCACTCGGTGATCTTCTGTCAGCTCCGGATGGAATGAGCAGCCAAGGAATTGCCCCTGTTTCGCGGCTACAATACGACCATTATGCTCCGATAGAACTTCAACATTTTCACCAGCTTCTAAAATATGCGGAGCACGGATGAATACCCCTGTAAAAGGCTCGTCCAAGCCTTTAATTGTTAAATCAGCTTCAAAGCTGTCAACCTGCCGGCCAAATGAATTACGTTCTACAACCACATTCAGAAGACCTAAATGAGGATTATCTGAACCGGCAATTTCTTTTGCTAATATAATTAATCCGGCACATGTTCCAAACATCGGTTTGCCCTGAGCAGCGAATTCACGAAGCGGCTCCATGAATTGATACGTATCGATCAAACGGCGCATCGTCGTGCTCTCACCGCCCGGCAAAATCAACCCGTCAACTTCGTTCAGCTGCTCCGGACGTTTTACGACAAGACCAGCCGCGCCGCATGCTTCAATCGCATGGATGTGCTCTCTAACTGCTCCTTGAAGTCCTAGTACACCTATTGTTAACATGTCAGCAGCGCTCCTATGTTCTTACCAGCCGCGTTCTTGCATACGCTGTTCTGGAAGTAAGTTTGAGATTTCAATCCCTTTCATTGCAGTACCAAGCTCTTTTGACAGCTCAGCGATCAATTTGTAATCAGTAAAGTGAGTTGTTGCTTCCACAATTGCTTTCGCAAATTTAGCAGGGTTGTCTGATTTGAAAATACCAGAACCAACAAATACTCCGTCAGCACCGAGCTGCATCATGAGAGCAGCATCAGCTGGAGTTGCTACGCCGCCAGCGGCAAAGTTAACGACAGGAAGCTTGCCGTCTTTTTTAATTTGAAGAAGAAGCTCGTAAGGAGCACCTAGATTTTTCGCTTCTGTCATTAGTTCATCCTCACTCATCGCAACTACTTTGCGCACTTGAGCGTTAACTTTGCGCATATGGCGAACAGCCTCAACAATATTACCTGTTCCAGGCTCACCTTTTGTGCGAAGCATAGAAGCACCTTCCGCAATACGGCGTGTTGCTTCACCAAGATCACGGCAGCCACAGACAAAAGGAACTGTGTATTCATTTTTATTTAAATGAAATTCTTCGTCAGCCGGCGTCAGAACTTCACTTTCATCAATATAGTCAACACCCATAGCTTCAAGCACACGCGCTTCAACAATATGTCCGATACGCGCTTTTGCCATTACCGGGATAGATACTGCATTCATTACTTCTTCCACGATTGTAGGGTCAGCCATACGGGCAACTCCTCCAGCCGCGCGAATATCTGCTGGCACACGTTCTAGCGCCATTACAGCGACAGCTCCAGCTTCTTCAGCGATTTTCGCTTGTTCCGCATTGATGACGTCCATGATGACGCCGCCTTTTTGCATTTCTGCCATTCCGCGTTTTACACGTTCAGTACCTGTTTGAGCCATTTCTTGGTCCCCCTAATCAAGGTATAGTTATATGATTTCTAATCCTTATTGTATCCTAGAAATCCAATAATTCATATGGATATATACTATTTTATTCGGTTTTTAGCGCTTTGAAAATCATTTTTTATTAAAAATTGAGTTTTTTCAGTATATTACGCGAAAGAGCCCTAACATCCATCAGAGCTCTTTCAATTGATTAAAACCAGCCGGTTACCGTATCAACAATGCTTCCCCAAATTCCGGCAAAAAATCCGCCGATACTGCGCATTGTCAAAACAAACCAGTTTGCTTTTTCTACATTTTCTTTTGTAACAAGGTCTACGCCAGCCAGATCGCTGTTAAGGAATCCGTAATCCTTTTCATCACCTGTGTATTCCGCAGTCAGCTTCCCAACCTTGGTTCCTTTTTTCACAGGAGCAGTTAAGTTGTCTTTATTCAGTGTGACCTTCGCTTTGTAATTCTTTTCTTCACCATTTTTGACAGGAAGAGAGAACGCCTTGTTTGTCACAATGCCTACTTCTTTCTCTTTACCCTTATCAACTGAAATTGTTTTATGGCCTTTTACTTGATCGCCTTCAGCATAAATTTCTTTCATGGAGAAATTGTCGAAAGCATAATCAAACATTTTTTTCGTTTCATCGAAACGGCCTGTATGAAGGTTGCCCTTTGCGTTTAAAACAACAGTGATGACACGCATACCGTTGCGTTCAGCTGTTCCTGTAAAGCATGAACCCGCAGAGTCAGTAGAACCTGTTTTCAGTCCGTCTACAGTCGCTTTTTTATACTCGCTGACAAGCCCCTTCAGCATAAAATTCCAGTTCGGCATGTCCATTTCATCATCGGTACCTTCTCGGAATTTCGTTTTGGCGATACTGGAAGTCTCCAGTATCTCAGGGTAGTCAGTAATCAAGTGATCCGCAAGAATTGCCATATCCTTTGCAGAAACTTCACTTTCTTCATTTACGCTTGTCCCCTCAGGCTGATGGCCGTGAAGATCTTTGTTTTCAAGACCTGTTGCGTTAACAAATTTGTAATCTGTTAAGCCTAGTTCTTTTGCTTTTGCATTCATTTTTTCAACAAACTTAGTTTCAGAACCGGCAACGATTTCTGCAATCGCAATAGCAGCAGCATTTGCAGAATAAATTGCTGTAGCTTGATATAATTCTTTTACTGTGTATTTCCCGTCTTTCCGAAGAGGAACGTTTGATAAGCTGTTATCTTGGGAAATTTCATACACATAGTCATCAGGCGTATAGGTTTGGTCCCATTTCACTTTACCTTGATCAATTGCTTCCAATAACAGATACTCTGTCATCATTTTTGTCATACTCGCAATTGGCAGTCTCTTATCTGCATTTTTACTGTAAAGAATTTTACCTGAAGAAGCTTCGATCATAATAGCAGCAGATGCATTGATATCAATTGGATCGCTGGCTGCTTTTGCTTTTGACATTGGAGCCAGACACGTGACAGCTAGAGTTAACACAACCAATGACATCAGTAGCTGTTTACATTTCTTGATGTTCAATCGTACGACCTCCGTATTTCATTTTCTTCATCTATAATTAAGCCGTTAAGGACATTTTCAATGCACAACAGTATAAATTTTATCATAATCAGTATAAAAAAAATAGACAGAGTCAGAGACCCTGTCAAATGTTTTTAATTTGTAACAATTTATTATGAAATTGTATAGTTAGGTGATTCTTTTGTAATCTGTACGTCATGCGGATGGCTTTCGCGAAGTCCTGCGCCAGTCATGCGAATGAACTGAGCTTCTTCTCTTAGCGCACGCAGATCTTTGGACCCGCAATACCCCATACCAGAACGAAGGCCTCCGACTAGCTGATAAACGGTTTCTTCAACTGGTCCTTTGTAAGGTGTGCGCCCTTCAATTCCTTCTGGAACAAATTTTTTGTTTTCTTCTTGGAAGTAACGGTCTTTACTTCCTTTTTCCATTGCAGCAACTGATCCCATGCCGCGGTATACCTTAAATCTTCTGCCTTGGTAGATTTCAGTTTCACCAGGGCTTTCTGATGTGCCTGCAAGCAAGCTTCCGAGCATAACAGCATGTCCGCCGGCTGCCAATGCTTTAGTGATATCGCCAGAGAATTTAATCCCACCGTCGGCTATGATTGTTTTGCCGTATTTTCTTGCTTCAGTCGCACAATCATAAATTGCTGTAATTTGCGGAACACCGACGCCGGCTACAACACGTGTAGTACAAATTGAACCAGGTCCTATTCCAACTTTGACAACGTCTGCTCCAGCTTCGATAAGCGCTCTTGTCGCTTCAGCTGTTGCTACGTTCCCAGCAATAATGTTTAATTCTGGATACGTTTCACGGATTTTTGTGACTGTGTTTAAAACGCCTTGAGAGTGTCCGTGAGCTGTATCGATAACAATCACATCAACGTTGGCTTCAACAAGCTTTTTGACGCGAGTCATTGTATCGCCAGTTACACCAACTGCCGCGCCAACGATCAGGCGGCCGTGAATGTCTTTAGATGAGTTCGGAAACTCAATGACTTTTTCAATGTCTTTAATTGTGATAAGACCTTTTAATTTATTCTGGTCATCTACGAGAGGAAGCTTTTCAATTTTATGTTTCTGCAAAATCTTTTCAGCTTCATCCAGAGTAGTTCCTACAGATGCAGTAACTAGCTCTTCTTTCGTCATGACATCGCTGATTTTCATTGAGTAGTCAGAAATAAAACGAAGGTCACGGTTTGTAATAATTCCAACAAGCTTCTGGTCTTCTTCGTTATTTACAATCGGAACACCGGAAATTCTGTATTTCCCCATCAAATGCTCCGCATCAAATACTTGGTGATCAGGAGTTAAAAAGAAGGGATTTGTGATAACGCCGCGCTCAGAACGCTTTACTTTATCAACTTGTTCAGCCTGCTGTTCAATGGACATATTTTTGTGAATGATGCCCAAGCCGCCCTGTCTTGCCATTGCAATTGCCATTGCTGATTCTGTTACTGTGTCCATACCTGCGCTGATGACAGGAATATTTAGCTTTAACGTTTTTGTAAGTTCTACAGATAAATCCACATCACGCGGAAGTACCTCAGACTTTGCTGGCACAAGCAGCACATCGTCGAACGTTAAGCCTTCTTTTGAAAATTTACTTTCCCACATTAGTAAATCCCCCTCTTTTCGGCAAAATATTATATGTAGATTATCAACTAGCCAAGAGCATGTCAAGGAAGCGGGAAAGAGTTGAAATATTTAGATAACGGAAAGGATTAAGAAATATACATGGCATATCATGAGTGGAAAGACTTAGCGCTATTTTACTCCGTCGAATCAACCCAGAAATTTCTAGAAAAGGTTTATACCTTAAACGGTATTGACGATGCGAAAAAAAACTCTTTTAAAAACAGTGAACGGTTTATTTATTTCTTAAAGCATGCCGAATCGTTTTATAAACAAGCCGCATATTCTCCCTTAGAAATCAAACCGATTCTTTTATTTTATGGAATGGCACAGCTTATCAAAGCATGCTTAATTACACGTGATCCTCATTATCCAAGCCATACATCAGTACTGGCACATGGTGTAACAACAAGAAAACGAAAGAAACAAAACTATTGTTTTAGCGATGATGAAGTGAAAATACAACGGAATGGCCTATGCGTACATTTTATGAAACATTTATTCGGACAATCGGATATAGTAGATGAACGGTATACCATGAAAAAATTATTAATGGCCATTCCAGAACTTAGCGATATTTTCTACTTTCAGCAGAAAGAACGATTTATGACAAAAGTTGAGAAGGATAAGAACGAAATTTTTGTACCGGAGGAAGTAGTAATCAATTACAAAATGTCTGATTCAAGGTTTGCTGAATACATGTCCCATCATTATCAATGGTCTTTTACAAAAAAAAATGAACACGGGCTGCTGTTCGAAATTTCACCACAAGACAAGGAGCCATGGACATCGACCAGCTTATTGTTTGACATGGAAAAGAACCAATATTATATCCCTTCTCAAAGGGAGCAATTTCTGCGGCTTCCCGAAATGACAATTCATTATTTGATTTTGTACAACGTTGGGATGATTGCAAGGTATGAAACAGAATGGTGGTATGAGTTATTGACACAGCATATAAGTGACGACTACGTGTTAATCCAGCAGTTTTTATTAGTATCAGAAAAGAAATTCCCTAAATACGCTTCACAGTTTCTTCTTCATTTTTAACAAACAAAAAACCCAGCTCAATGAGCTGGGTTTAAGCTTGCTTGGCGGCGTCCTACTCTCACAGGGGGAAACCCCCGACTACCATCGGCGCTGAAGAGCTTAACTTCCGTGTTCGGTATGGGAACGGGTGTGACCTCTTCGCTATCGCCACCAAACAAATTGAGAGTGTTCTCTCAAAACTAGATAACAGGTGTGACATCATTCAAAATGTGGTTAAGTCCTCGATCGATTAGTATCTGTCAGCTCCATGTGTCGCCACACTTCCACCTCAGACCTATCAACCTGATCATCTTTCAGGGATCTTACTTCCTTGCGGAATGGGAAATCTCATCTTGAGGGGGGCTTCATGCTTAGATGCTTTCAGCACTTATCCCGTCCGCACATAGCTACCCAGCGATGCCCTTGGCAGAACAACTGGTACACCAGCGGTGCGTCCATCCCGGTCCTCTCGTACTAAGGACAGCTCCTCTCAAATTTCCTGCGCCCGCGACGGATAGGGACCGAACTGTCTCACGACGTTCTGAACCCAGCTCGCGTACCGCTTTAATGGGCGAACAGCCCAACCCTTGGGACCGACTACAGCCCCAGGATGCGATGAGCCGACATCGAGGTGCCAAACCTCCCCGTCGATGTGGACTCTTGGGGGAGATAAGCCTGTTATCCCCGGGGTAGCTTTTATCCGTTGAGCGATGGCCCTTCCATGCGGAACCACCGGATCACTAAGCCCGACTTTCGTCCCTGCTCGACTTGTAGGTCTCGCAGTCAAGCTCCCTTGTGCCTTTACACTCTGCGAATGATTTCCAACCATTCTGAGGGAACCTTTGGGCGCCTCCGTTACCTTTTAGGAGGCGACCGCCCCAGTCAAACTGCCCACCTGACACTGTCTCCCCGCCCGATAAGGGCGGCGGGTTAGAAGGTCAATACAGCCAGGGTAGTATCCCACCGATGCCTCCACCGAAGCTGGCGCTCCGGTTTCCAAGGCTCCTACCTATCCTGTACAAGCTGTACCAACATTCAATATCAGGCTGCAGTAAAGCTCCACGGGGTCTTTCCGTCCTGTCGCGGGTAACCTGCATCTTCACAGGTACTATAATTTCACCGAGTCTCTCGTTGAGACAGTGCCCAGATCGTTGCGCCTTTCGTGCGGGTCGGAACTTACCCGACAAGGAATTTCGCTACCTTAGGACCGTTATAGTTACGGCCGCCGTTTACTGGGGCTTCAATTCGCACCTTCGCTTACGCTAAGCGCTCCTCTTAACCTTCCAGCACCGGGCAGGCGTCAGCCCCTATACTTCGCCTTACGGCTTCGCAGAGACCTGTGTTTTTGCTAAACAGTCGCCTGGGCCTATTCACTGCGGCTCTCTCGGGCTTGCACCCTAACAGAGCACCCCTTCTCCCGAAGTTACGGGGTCATTTTGCCGAGTTCCTTAACGAGAGTTCTCTCGATCACCTTAGGATTCTCTCCTCGCCTACCTGTGTCGGTTTGCGGTACGGGCACCTCTCACCTCGCTAGAGGCTTTTCTTGGCAGTGTGGAATCAGGAACTTCGCTACTATATTTCGCTCGCCATCACAGCTCAGCCTTATGGGAAACGGATTTGCCTATTTCCCAGCCTAACTGCTTGGACGCGGATATCCAATACCGCGCTTACCCTATCCTCCTGCGTCCCCCCATTGCTCAAATGGTGAGGAGGTGGTACAGGAATATCAACCTGTTGTCCATCGCCTACGCCTTTCGGCCTCGGCTTAGGTCCCGACTAACCCTGAGCGGACGAGCCTTCCTCAGGAAACCTTAGGCATTCGGTGGAGGGGATTCTCACCCCTCTTTCGCTACTCATACCGGCATTCTCACTTCTAAGCGCTCCACCAGTCCTTCCGGTCTGGCTTCACAGCCCTTAGAACGCTCTCCTACCACTGTTCGAAGAACAGTCCGCAGCTTCGGTGATACGTTTAGCCCCGGTACATTTTCGGCGCAGAGTCACTCGACCAGTGAGCTATTACGCACTCTTTAAATGGTGGCTGCTTCTAAGCCAACATCCTGGTTGTCTA
Organism: Bacillus sp. FSL K6-0993; assembly: GCF_037977205.1. NCBI lineage: Bacteria > Bacillati > Bacillota > Bacilli > Caryophanales > Bacillaceae > Bacillus > Bacillus sp. FSL K6-0993. The sequence continues at coordinate 12,327 of NZ_CP150275.1, read as the reverse complement.
AGCAACTCCACATCCTTTTCCACTTAACGTATACTTTGGGACCTTAGCTGGCGGTCTGGGCTGTTTCCCTTTCGACTACGGATCTTATCACTCGCAGTCTGACTCCCAAGGATAAGTCATTGGCATTCGGAGTTTGACTGAATTCGGTAACCCGGTAGGGGCCCCTAGTCCAATCAGTGCTCTACCTCCAAGACTCTTACCTTGAGGCTAGCCCTAAAGCTATTTCGGAGAGAACCAGCTATCTCCAGGTTCGATTGGCATTTCACCCCTACCCACACCTCATCCCCGCACTTTTCAACGTGCGTGGGTTCGGGCCTCCATTCAGTGTTACCTGAACTTCACCCTGGACATGGGTAGATCACCTGGTTTCGGGTCTACGACCACGTACTCATGCGCCCTATTCAGACTCGCTTTCGCTGCGGCTCCGCATCTTCTGCTTAACCTTGCACGGGATCGTAACTCGCCGGTTCATTCTACAAAAGGCACGCCATCACCCGTTAACGGGCTCTGACTACTTGTAGGCACACGGTTTCAGGATCTCTTTCACTCCCCTTCCGGGGTGCTTTTCACCTTTCCCTCACGGTACTGGTTCACTATCGGTCACTAGGGAGTATTTAGCCTTGGGAGATGGTCCTCCCGGATTCCGACGGAATTTCACGTGTTCCGCCGTACTCAGGATCCACTCAGGAGAGAACGAAGTTTTGACTACAGGGCTGTTACCTCCTATGGCGGGCCTTTCCAGACCTCTTCATCTACCTCGTTCTTTTGTAACTCCGTACAGAGTGTCCTACAACCCCAAGAGGCAAGCCTCTTGGTTTGGGCTGATCCCGTTTCGCTCGCCGCTACTCAGGGAATCGCATTTGCTTTCTCTTCCTCCGGGTACTTAGATGTTTCAGTTCCCCGGGTCTGCCTTCTCATATCCTATGAATTCAGATATGGATACCACTCCATTACGAGTGGTGGGTTTCCCCATTCGGAAATCTCCGGATCAAAGCTTGCTTACAGCTCCCCGAAGCATATCGGTGTTCGTCCCGTCCTTCATCGGCTCCTAGTGCCAAGGCATCCACCGTGCGCCCTTTCTAACTTAACCGTTAAAAAGAATCACTATGTGATATCTTGTATTACTAATTGAATGTGATGTCTACTGTTATCTAGTTTTCAAAGAACACGTTGGTGGAGCCTAGCGGGATCGAACCGCTGACCTCCTGCGTGCAAAGCAGGCGCTCTCCCAGCTGAGCTAAGGCCCCGTTATATAAGATGGTGGGCCTGAGTGGACTCGAACCACCGACCTCACGCTTATCAGGCGTGCGCTCTAACCAGCTGAGCTACAGGCCCATCTTAACTTATTTAAGGAACAAAGTTCCTTCAAAACTAAACAAGACAGGGAACGTTCTGTTTATAAGACCCAAGGTCTTATATTCCGTATAATATCCTTAGAAAGGAGGTGATCCAGCCGCACCTTCCGATACGGCTACCTTGTTACGACTTCACCCCAATCATCTGTCCCACCTTCGGCGGCTGGCTCCTAAAAGGTTACCTCACCGACTTCGGGTGTTACAAACTCTCGTGGTGTGACGGGCGGTGTGTACAAGGCCCGGGAACGTATTCACCGCGGCATGCTGATCCGCGATTACTAGCGATTCCAGCTTCACGCAGTCGAGTTGCAGACTGCGATCCGAACTGAGAACAGATTTGTGGGATTGGCTTAACCTCGCGGTTTCGCTGCCCTTTGTTCTGTCCATTGTAGCACGTGTGTAGCCCAGGTCATAAGGGGCATGATGATTTGACGTCATCCCCACCTTCCTCCGGTTTGTCACCGGCAGTCACCTTAGAGTGCCCAACTGAATGCTGGCAACTAAGATCAAGGGTTGCGCTCGTTGCGGGACTTAACCCAACATCTCACGACACGAGCTGACGACAACCATGCACCACCTGTCACTCTGCCCCCGAAGGGGACGTCCTATCTCTAGGATTGTCAGAGGATGTCAAGACCTGGTAAGGTTCTTCGCGTTGCTTCGAATTAAACCACATGCTCCACCGCTTGTGCGGGCCCCCGTCAATTCCTTTGAGTTTCAGTCTTGCGACCGTACTCCCCAGGCGGAGTGCTTAATGCGTTAGCTGCAGCACTAAGGGGCGGAAACCCCCTAACACTTAGCACTCATCGTTTACGGCGTGGACTACCAGGGTATCTAATCCTGTTCGCTCCCCACGCTTTCGCTCCTCAGCGTCAGTTACAGACCAGAGAGTCGCCTTCGCCACTGGTGTTCCTCCACATCTCTACGCATTTCACCGCTACACGTGGAATTCCACTCTCCTCTTCTGCACTCAAGTTCCCCAGTTTCCAATGACCCTCCCCGGTTGAGCCGGGGGCTTTCACATCAGACTTAAGAAACCGCCTGCGAGCCCTTTACGCCCAATAATTCCGGACAACGCTTGCCACCTACGTATTACCGCGGCTGCTGGCACGTAGTTAGCCGTGGCTTTCTGGTTAGGTACCGTCAAGGTACCGCCCTATTCGAACGGTACTTGTTCTTCCCTAACAACAGAGCTTTACGATCCGAAAACCTTCATCACTCACGCGGCGTTGCTCCGTCAGACTTTCGTCCATTGCGGAAGATTCCCTACTGCTGCCTCCCGTAGGAGTCTGGGCCGTGTCTCAGTCCCAGTGTGGCCGATCACCCTCTCAGGTCGGCTACGCATCGTTGCCTTGGTGAGCCATTACCTCACCAACTAGCTAATGCGCCGCGGGTCCATCTGTAAGTGGTAGCCGAAGCCACCTTTTATGTTTGAACCATGCGGTTCAAACAACCATCCGGTATTAGCCCCGGTTTCCCGGAGTTATCCCAGTCTTACAGGCAGGTTACCCACGTGTTACTCACCCGTCCGCCGCTAACATCAGGGAGCAAGCTCCCATCTGTCCGCTCGACTTGCATGTATTAGGCACGCCGCCAGCGTTCGTCCTGAGCCAGGATCAAACTCTCCGATAAAGTAGTTTGACTGACTACGCACATCGCTGTGCGATTTATAAAAAATGAATTAACAGGTACGTTTTGTCTTGTTTAGTTTTCAAAGAACTTTGTGTGCTTCTCTCGAAGCGACTACTTAATAGTAACATTTTTAGTTAACTAGGTCAATACTTTTTTAAAAAAGTTTTTACTAGTCATAATGGTCATGCTTGTGTCTTTAAAAAGACAACAGAAATGATTATACCATAATTTTTATGACTGTAAAGGGTTATGACACAAAAAAGCGCAGCTATTTCAGCTGCGCTTTTTCTCACACTTCTTCTTGTTCTTCTTCATTCTCATCTTCTTCGTTTTTCTCTACTAAAGCTACTGTAGCAACATGCTCTTCTTCTGCCATTCTAATGAGACGCACACCTTGAGTGACACGTCCGGTGATGGAGATATCATTGATGTCCATTCTGATGAGTACGCCGCTAGCTGTAATAATCATTAGATCCTCTTCACCTTTAGTAGCTTTCACTGCTACTAGTTGGCCGTTGTTCTCGGTGATTTTCGCTGTTTTGAGTCCTTTTCCGCCCCGGCTTTGGGTTCTGTACTCTTCAGCCGGAGTTCGTTTTCCGTACCCTTTTTCAGTTACGATAAGGACGTGTGATTCTTCCTCTAAGATCTCCATGCCGACAACAACGTCGTCATCCGTCAGGGTGATGCCTTTTACGCCCGCCGCAGTTCTTCCCATCTCCCGGACATCTGTTTCAGGGAAACGGATCAGTAAACCGTTTTTCGTTCCAATGATGATTTGTTTTGTGCCGTCAGTCAGACGTACACCCATCAGTTCATCATCTTCACGAAGACTCAGAGCAATTAGACCATTGTTTCGGATATTAGCGAATTGAGATAGCGATGTTCGTTTTGAAACCCCATGCTTTGTAGTGAAGAAAAGGTAAAGCTCCGCATTGAATTCCGTGACTGGAATAATCGCGTTGATCCACTCACCCTTTTCTACCTCCAGCAGGTTAATAATCGGGATTCCTTTTGCCGTTCTGCCGTATTCAGGGATTTCATACCCTTTTGCACGATACACTTTCCCCTTGTTCGAGAAGAAGAGAATCGTGTCATGAGTTGACGTAGAGATCAAATGCTCAACGAAATCATCTTCGTTTGTTCCCATACCTTGTACACCTTTACCGCCTCGTTTTTGACTGCGGTAAGTTGATGCAGGAAGACGTTTGACGTATCCGTTGTGCGTCAGAGTGACTACGATATTTTCTCTCTCGATGAGATCTTCATCTTCAATTGTCTCCAGTCCAGAAGTGACGATCTCAGTACGTCTTTCATCGTTAAAACGCTCTTTGATTTCCGTGAGTTCTTCACGAATGATCTCAAGCACTTTATATTCATTTGCCAAGATGTCTTTTAGCTCTGCAATTAATTTAACAAGAGATTGGTATTCTTCTTCGATCTTTTCACGTTCCAGTCCCGTTAAACGCTGGAGCCTCATGTCAAGGATCGCTTGTGCTTGCTTCTCTGTCAGTGAGAATTGTTCAATTAAACCTGTTCTCGCAATTTCAGCCGTTTGAGAATTACGGATAAGGGAGATAACTGCATCGAGATGATCCAGTGCAACTCTCAATCCTTCCAAGATATGAGCTCTCGCTTCTGCTTTACGCAATTCATAAGCAGTACGGCGTCTAATGACAACTTTTTGATGGTCAAGGTAATGCTCCAGGCATTGCTTAAGAGTTAAAACTTTCGGCTGTCCATCAACAAGTGCAAGCAGGTTGATGCCAAAAGATGTTTGTAGAGCAGTTTGTTTGTACAGATTGTTTAAGATGACATTCGCATTGGCATCGCGTCTGATTTCAATGACAATTCTCATACCTGTACGATCTGACTCATCACGCAGATCTGTGATACCCTCTATCTTTTTGTCCCTTACGAGATCAGCAATTTTCTCAATTAATTTCGCCTTATTTACTTGGTAAGGTAACTCTGTAACGATAATTCTTTCTTTACCCGAAGATGTTTGTTCGATCTCAGCTTTTGCCCGGATCGTGATAGAGCCTCGGCCTGATTCGTATGCTTTCCGGATACCGCTGCGTCCCAAGATTTGACCCGCAGTCGGGAAATCAGGTCCTGGAATGACTTCCATAAGCTCTGGAATTGTAATGTCCGGATTCTCACTGACAGCAAGTACACCGTCAATGATTTCTCCCAGCTGGTGCGGAGGAATGTTTGTTGCCATACCTACCGCAATGCCGGCAGCACCGTTCACGAGCAGATTCGGGAACCTTGAAGGCATAACGACAGGTTCTCTTTCTGACCCGTCATAGTTATCCTGGTAATCGATTGTGTCTTTTGTGATGTCGCGAAGAATCTCCATTGAGATTTTAGACATTCTTGCTTCTGTATAACGCATGGCCGCCGCTGAGTCGCCGTCAACAGAACCGAAGTTTCCGTGACCGTCAACGAGCATATAACGGTAGTTGAAATCCTGAGCCATTCTGACCATGGATTCATATACCGCTGAATCACCGTGCGGGTGGTATTTCCCGATAACTTCTCCAACGATACGCGCGGATTTTTTATAAGGCTTGTCACTTGTCATGCCTAAATCATTCATTGCATACAAAATCCGTCTATGAACCGGTTTTAAACCGTCTCGAACATCCGGAAGAGCACGGGACACGATAACGCTCATTGCATAATCCAAGAAGGACGTACGCATTTCCTGACTGATATTTATTTCACGAACTTGTGGTGTGTTTTGTTCACTCATTAAAAAACCTCCCTGAAGTATCACATGAAATATGTGGGAGTAGATTGTCCATTATGACCTTCAATACGATTTCACTATTCTCCATTATATCAATAAACTTATGATTATACACATTAAATTGCTAGAATATAAAGGTATTGCAAGCATTGCCACATCTGATCTTGTTTAGAAAAAAGCCTTATTTCTTATTGGAAATAAGGCTTTTTATGATTAGATGTCAAGATTTTTAACGTATCTCGCATTCGCTTCTATGAAGTTTCGGCGCGGTTCTACCTTGTCGCCCATAAGCATTTCAAAAGTCTCGTCCGCATCCATTGCATCTTCAAGAGTTACCTGAAGAAGTGTTCTGGAGCTAGGATCCATGGTTGTCTCCCATAGCTGGGTGGCATTCATTTCACCAAGACCTTTGTAACGCTGCAGTCCAGGCTTAGGCGTTTGAGGAAGAGTTTTTAACAGCTCTTCAAGCTCCTTGTCATTGTACGCATATTCAACGCGTTTCCCCTGTTGAACCTTGTAGAGCGGCGGCTGCGCAATGTACACGTAGCCATTTTCGATAATTTGGCGCATATATCTGTAAAAGAACGTTAACAGCAGTGTTCTGATGTGCGCGCCGTCAACATCGGCATCTGTCATAATGACAACTTTGTGGTAACGGGCTTTCTCAAGGTTGAAGTCTTCCCCAATACCTGTGCCGAGCGCTGTGATCATAGAGCGAACTTCGTTGTTAGAAAGGATTTTATCCAGTCTGGCCTTTTCAACGTTTAGGATTTTACCTCTAAGCGGCAAAATAGCTTGGAAATGTCTGTCGCGTCCTTGTTTAGCAGATCCTCCGGCAGAGTCACCCTCTACGATATATAACTCGGAAATGCTCGGATCTTTTGAAGAGCAGTCCGCTAACTTACCGGGCAAGTTTGAAATTTCCAAAGCACTCTTACGGCGTGTTAGTTCACGCGCTTTTTTCGCAGCCATTCTTGCTCTTGCCGCCATTAAGCCTTTATCGACAATTTTTTTGGCCGCATCTGGATTTTCCAGCATAAATGTTTCCATCGCCGTAGAAAATAACGTATCGGTGATCGTCCGTGCTTCTGAGTTGCCCAGCTTTGTTTTCGTTTGGCCCTCAAACTGCGGATCAGGGTGTTTGATTGAAATAATCGCTGTCAGCCCTTCCCTTACGTCATCTCCGCTTAGGTTTGGATCATTTTCTTTAATAAGCCCTTTTTTTCTGGCGTAATCGTTGATAACACGAGTCAGGCCCGTTTTGAAGCCAGCTTCATGGGTACCGCCTTCGTACGTGTTAATGTTGTTTGTAAACGAGTAAATGTTGCTTGTGTAGCTGTCATTGTATTGTAAAGCCACTTCAACCGTAATGCCGTCCTTTTCGCCTTCAATGTAAATCGGCTCTTCATGGACAACCTCTTTAGAGCGGTTTAAATACTCTACATAACTTTTAATTCCGCCTTCGTAATGGTATTCATTTTTGCGCTCTTGTCCTTCACGTTTATCTTCAATCGTGATGTTTACGCCCTTTGTTAAAAAGGCCAATTCACGCACGCGGTTGGCAAGCAGATCGTAATCATACTCGGTTGTTTCTGAGAAAATTTCAGGGTCCGGGACAAAATGTGTCGTCGTTCCTGTATGATCCGTTTCGCCAATGATTTCAAGGTCTGTAACCGGAACTCCGCGTTTATAGGTTTGGCGGTGAATTTTACCGTCACGGTGAACCGTCACATCAAGCTCTGTTGATAGTGCATTTACGACCGACGCACCTACACCGTGTAATCCTCCGGATACTTTATAGCCGCTTCCGTCAAATTTTCCTCCGGCATGAAGCACCGTCATAATGACTTCTACCGCAGGACGGCCCATTTTTTCATGAATACCGACTGGAATACCGCGGCCATTATCTACAACCGTGATACTGTTGTCTTTTTCGATTTGGATATTGATATCCGTGCAATAACCGGCGAGGGCTTCGTCAATACTATTGTCGACAATTTCCCATACCAGGTGGTGAAGGCCTTTGCTGTTTGTCGAACCGATATACATCCCCGGTCTTTTACGAACAGCTTCCAATCCTTCTAGTACCTGTATCTGATTTTCATCATAACTGTTTTGCTGCTGTTCCATAGCCACGTCATTCACCTACACTTTTCTAAACGATATATTCGTGATAAAAAATTTCTAAGAATCTATTTCAAACATAAATTGCGCACGTTTTTTTAATGTGCTGGAAGATAAGGGAGAGTAATATATATTCTGAACCGTGACTACGATAGATTTGGGCGTGCCGTTTACGGAAGGCACCACCTTGTGTTTCTGTTTTTTCAGAAATTCTTCAACAATAGGCGACATGTTGGCTTTAAAGTCAAAAATGCCGACAATATCTCGTGTTGAAACCACAAAGTCATCACCTAAATGAATATACAATTGCTCACCTCATTTCTTCACTTCACTAACGCACCATTTTGCACACGGAACATTCCTGCTTGACGTAAGGTTTCGTGATCAATGCCATCAACGCTTGTCGTTGTGACAAACGTTTGTACACGGCCTTGGATCGTATGAAGCAAGTGTGACTGGCGATAATCATCCAGTTCACTCAGTACATCATCCAATAGTAAAATGGGATATTCTCCGATTTCTTCATGGATCAGGTCAATCTCCGCCAGCTTAAGGGACAACGCCGTCGTTCGCTGCTGTCCTTGAGAACCATACGTCTGCACATCGCGTCCGTTCACATAGAAAAGAACATCATCGCGATGAGGCCCTGACAGCGTCACACCACGCTCAATTTCTTTTTCTCTTAATTTAGAAAACGCTTCTTGATAGCTATCTCCTATTTTCGACAAATCTAGGGGATCTGATACATCAAGAGCTGTATGGTATTTCAGGGTCAGTTCTTCAAGCCCTCTTGAGATGCCTGCATGGATGGGCTGCGCCCATTTCTCGAGCTGTGCTGTAAACTGCAGGCGTTTTACGACGACTTTTGCTGCAACTTCTACAAGCTGATCGGTCAGAACATCGAGCATCGTCCGGTCAGATTGTTTTCTTGTTTGCAGCTGTTTCAAAAAATGATTCCGCTGGGAAAGGATTTTCTGGTAAAGAGAAAGATCATGAAGGTAGACGGGAGAAACCTGTCCGATTTCCATGTCAAGAAACCGCCTTCTCACTTGAGGGCTTCCCTTTACAAGATTTAAATCTTCCGGCGCGAACATAATGGTGTTGAGGGCCCCGACATACCGGCTGAGCTTTTGCTGTTCAATATGATTGACCTTGCCCTTTTTACCCTTTTTGGAGATGACGAGCTGCATCGGGATCGCCCCGTTTTGCTTCATCACTCTTCCCTCTATTTTAGCATAGTCTTTGTCCCACCGTATAAGTTCTTTGTCATTTGATGTCCGGTGCGATTTCGCCATGGACAAGACATAGATCGCCTCCATGAGGTTTGTCTTCCCCTGAGCGTTTTCTCCGATGATCACATTTACTTTATTTTCAAATTGAAGTTCAGCATGGTCGTAGTTGCGGTAAGATGTCAGTTCTAAGTTCTGGATATACAATCAGTGTCACCCGCTTTAATTGACGACTTGAAATGAACCAAATCCTTCAATCTCTACCACATCTCCAACATACAGCTTTCTGCCCCGGCGGTTGTCCGGCTCATCGTTCACAAGCACTTCATGCTCGCTTAAAAACCACTTCGCCATACCGCCAGACTGAATCACATCGGCTAATTTTAAGAATTGTCCGAGTGTAATCATCTCTGTATCAATTGAAATCGGATTTGCCATTATATCGACCTCTTTCAAATATCACTAATATCTAATTGTACTAAAAAAAAACGAATTAGGGAAAGGGAAAACTTGTCGGAGCAGATACCGAATAGAAAAGCTGCCGACGAGTCGGCAGCAGTGTATCGGATTAATAGGTTCTGACAGGGAGGATAAGCTGTACAATCGTTTCATCATTCGGCGTGCGAATTAAGAAAGGTCTCATTGCACCTGTAAAGCTTACGCGTATTTCTGCTCCTTCAAGCACCTTTAGTGCATCCAGCATATATTTTGGACTAAAAGAGATATTTAATTCCTCACCTTCAATTTGATCCGCAGCAATTGCTTCCACAACTTTACCGATTTCCGGCGAGTTGGAAGAAATTTCAATGGATTCAGCCGGTTTTGCAGACAGTTTTACAACGTTGTTGCGTCCCTCTCTGGCTAAAAGAGATGCACGATCAATGGCCTGAAGGAATTCTTTTGTGTTCACAATGATTTCTGTTTTGCTGTCTTGCGGAATCAGGCTGGTTGTGTCTGGATAATTCCCGTCCAGAAGCCGTGAGAAGAATAAGACGTTTTTCGCTTTAAACAGAACTTGGGTTTCTGTGATGACGATATCTACAAGTTCCTGGTTGTCATCTAAAATCTTGCTGAGTTCAGTTAAACTTTTTCCCGGAATCACGACGTTATAAGATCTGTCTTCTGGAATATCAAGTTTCGCTTTTCTTAATGCAAGACGGTGGCTATCCGTCGCAGTGCATAATAATTCACTTTGCTCCACTTTCCAGTTTACACCTGTCAAGATAGGGCGTGTTTCTGAGGTGGACACTGCAAATACTGTTTGTCTGATTAGATTTTTTAACAAATCAGTTGGGATCTGAATCGCATGATGCTCTTCAATCTGCGGCAAGTGCGGATACTCATCAGCATCCAGTCCGTTTAGATTAAATTCAGCTTTACCAGAACGGATAATCGTCAAATACTGATTTTGGACTTCGATTTCTACAGTTGCCATCGGCAATTTTTTTACAATTTCACTAAAAAAGCGAGCCTGTAAAACGATGCTTCCGGGCTGTTCAATAGTGACGATTTCTTTATCTCCTTCTTCTTTTGGAATGAAGGATTCAATAGAAATATCTGAGTCACTCCCTGTAAAGGATACTCCATCATCTGATGCGACAATTTTAATACCAGTCAGAATGGGAATCGTGGTTCTGGATGAAACTGCTTTTAATACATCCTGGACACTTTCAACAAGACGATCTTTTTGAATCGTGAATTTCATTTTTATCCTCCTAACGGATAATGTATTAATATATATATTTATAAAAAAATAGTAGAAGTAATAGTAGGTCCTGTGGATTTGTGGATAAGTTGTGAAAAAGACAGGAAACACAGCCTATCCACATGTGGACAGACTGTGTATGACTTCCGAAAAGTTATTCACACTTTCCCCGATTGATCCCCGGTCCTGCTATTTAAGCTGTTCTTTAATTTCTTTTACATGCTGCTGAAGCTGTTCATCATCTGCCAGCAGTTTTGAAATTTTTTCATGCGCATGAATAACGGTCGTATGATCACGTCCTCCAAACTCTTCACCGATTTTAGGAAGAGAGGAATCAGTCATTTCCCTTGATAAGTACATGGCGATTTGACGCGGAAAAGCTACTGACTTTGTCCGTTTTTTTGCTTTGAAATCCTCGAGTTTAATATTAAATTGCTGGCCTACTACCCTCTGAATTTCTTTTATCGTAATGACTTTCGGTTTTGAGGAAGGAATAATATCTTTCAACGCCTCAGCGGCCAGATCAGCATTAATATCTTTATTAATTAAAGATGAATAAGCGACAACTCTGATTAATGCTCCTTCGAGTTCCCGAATATTGCTGTCGATTTGATTCGCGATGTAAAGCATAACCTCGTTCGGAATATCGAGGCCTTCTGCTTTGGCTTTTTTTCTTAAAATTGCAATTCTCGTTTCTAGATCAGGCGGTGTGATATCTGTAATAAGGCCCCATTCAAAACGTGAGCGCAATCTGTCCTCAAGTGTCGGAATTTCCTTTGGCGGTCGGTCACTTGAAATGACGATTTGTTTGCTTTCTTCGTGCAATGTGTTAAATGTATGGAAAAATTCTTCCTGGGTTTGTTCTTTCCCCGCTAAAAATTGAATATCATCTATCAAAAGCACATCAACATTTCGATAGCGATTGCGGAAGTCGACGGCTTTATTATCTCGGATAGAGTTGATGAATTCGTTTGTAAATTTCTCAGAAGACAGATAAACCACTTTGGCAGAAGGATTATGATCTATTACATAATGGCCGATCGCATGCATTAAGTGTGTTTTCCCTAAGCCGACACCCCCATAGATAAATAAAGGGTTGTAAGCTTTCGCGGGTGCTTCCGCAACTGCGAGGGAAGCAGCGTGTGCAAATCGGTTTCCAGATCCGATGACAAAAGTATCAAAAGTATATTTTGGATTGAGCATATTTTGAGGAAAATCAGATGTATCTTCTTTGACCGCTTTTTTGACTTGCGGTTTCGGCATAAAGTCCTCAACATCTTGATTTTGAGGAATGACAAACTTAATGCTCAATTCTTCCCCGGTTAATTCATATATAGTATCTGCAATCAGATGCAAGTATCTGGACTCCAGCCAGTCTCTGGCAAATTCATTGGGAGCCGTGATCGTTAATGTATCGCCTTGCAGTGAGTGGGCTTTGGTTGACTTCATCCAAGTCTCAAAACTCGGTTTGCTCAACTTTTTTTCGATTTGAGCAAGGGCTTGGTTCCACAGGTCTAATATATTTTCCAT